>CAVXMR010000035.1:0-222521 GCA_963762765.1 uncultured Actinomycetota bacterium | reverse complement strand
TCGCTGCCCGAGGCTGCGGAGCTGACCGAGGCGGACCGCTGGATCCTCGGCCGCCTCGGCGCGCTGGTGTCCGAAGTGGACGGTCTGTTCGAGGACTTCCAGTTCGCCAAGGTCGCCGGCGCGCTCTACCAGTTCACTTGGAACGAGCTGTGCGACTGGTACCTGGAACTGGCGAAGGTCCAGCTGTACCAAGGCGATGACGCGCGCGTCGAGGCGACGCGGTCGGTGCTCGGGCACGTGCTGGACACCGTGCTGCGGCTGCTGCACCCGTTCATCCCGTTCATCACCGAGAAGCTGTGGACGGCGCTGACCGGCGGCGAGTCGCTGGTGATCGCGGCGTGGCCGGTCCTGGGTACGTCCTATGCGGACGAGGTCGCCGACGCGCGGATCGCGGACGTGCAGAAGCTGGTCACCGAGATCCGCCGGTTCCGCGCCGACCAGGGCCTCAAGCCCGGCCAGAAGGTCTCGGCGCGGCTGGCCGGGTACACCGACGGGCACGAGGACGCGATCCGCTCGCTGGTCCGGCTGACCGCGGCCGAGGAGGGCTTCGCGGCCAGCGCGTCGCTCGAGGTGGCGCTGGCTTCGGGCGTGGTGACGGTGGAGCTGGACCTCTCCGGCACCGTCGACGTCGAGGCCGAGCGCAAGCGGCTGCAGAAGGACCTTGCCGCGGCACAGAAGGAGCTCTCGCAGACCGAGGGCAAGCTCGGCAACGAGGCCTTCATCGCGAAGGCCCCGGAGCAGGTGGTCGACAAGATCAAGACCCGCCGCGACACCGCGGTGGCCGACATCGACCGCATCACCGCCCGCCTGGCGACCCTGCCCACCGCCTAAGGACCGATACGTGAATAGGGGCAGGTGAGGCTCCTGTGACTGCCGTTGCACCTGGTGCTCGGCGCATCCCGGCCCAACCCCCCTATTCACACCAACCGGTATCGGCGCGCCAGCGTCACTCCCATCTCGTGGGTGTTGCGGCCGGTTCTGATCAGCCGTAATGACCTGCTCGAAGGCGGGACCTGTGACGCCTGGTGCTGGTGTGACTGTTGAGGCGTTTGCGCGGGTCGGTGGTGAGTGGTGAGGCCGGTCTATTGAGGGGTAGGGCAAACGTGGCACGTTGGGTGTGGCGGGCGCGTGGTCGGGTCTCGTGAGTGGTAAGTGGGGTTAGAACCCTTCTAACCACTCACGACCGTTACACGTATCGCTCACGATGTCAGCAAGAGACCCTTGGCTCTAACCGGCCGCAACACTCACGAGTCCGTGGCCTGCCAGAGCTCGACGCGGTTGCCCTCGGGGTCGGTGACCCAGCCGAAGCGCCCGACGCCCGCCATCTCCTGGACGTCCTCGGACACGTCGGCGCCCTTGTCGCGGAGCTGGGCGAGCATGGCGTCCAGGTCGCGGACCCGGAAATTCAGCATGGTCTGCTGGGTGGGGGAGCCGAAGTAGTCGGTCCCTGCCTCGAATGGCGCGAAGACGGTGGGGCCTGTCTCCTGCTGCCACAGGCCGTGCTCGTCGGCGTCGAGGCCGAGACAGTCCCGGTACCACGCACCGAGGGCCGCCGGGTCCGAAGCACGGATGAAGTATCCACCGATTCCGAGCACACGTTCCATGCGGCGATCCTGCCAGACTCGTGAGTGGCAAAGCCGGTTATTGAGGGGTAAGGCAAAGGCGGCGTCTCCGGGTGGTCTGTTCGGCTGGATGCATTGAAGGCGTCCTTTGGGAAAAGCGGTGTTGCGAGGGGGACTTTCCCCGCGTCTGACGCGAGGAAAGTCCCCCTCGTGCCACCCGTGCCCAGCGAGGGGTTGGCACATAAGTCTCGCCAGTCACACTCGCCCCATCCGCCACAGGGCAAACTGGGTACCAGCGGAGCGAAGGACGCCTTCACTCCACGACACCTTTGACTTACCCCCCGTTAGAACCGGCCGCGCCACTCACGAGTTCTCAGCGCAGGTGCTGAGCGATCACATCCGCCACCCCGGCCATCCCGGCCTTCAGCGGGTGGTAGGCCGCGGCGGCGAAGAGCTTGGTGTCCTTGCCGTTGATCCACGCCGCCCCGCCGGCCGCGCAGGCGTCGTGCCCGCGCGAGGGGCCGAAAGTGTCCACAAAGGACGCTGAGCCGTCGCCATCCGCAGCGGATTCCAGTGCCGAGTTTAGCGCCTGCTCCACACCGCTCAGCCACGCGTAATCGCCGTCCGCGAACGGCAGGATGTTCGGGCAGTAGCCCCGTTCCGGCGCGATTCGCGGGTAGCCGATGAGGTAGACCGCGGCGCGCGGCGCACGCTGGTGGATCCCCGCCAGCACCGCCGCGACGCGCGGGGTGATGTTCGCGATCGCCGCCTTCACCGTGTCGACGCCGCCGGAAGTGAAGTGCTCCTGGCAGGGACTGCCGGTCGGGTTGCTCGCGCGCAGCGCCGGGCAGGTGTCGATGAGGCTGCCGAACACGCCGAAGTCGTTGCCGCCGATGCCGACCGTCACCAGCCCGGTGGTCACCTTCAGCGCGGTGAACTGCGGCGGGTTGGTGCCGCCGAACGGCACGCTCTGCTGCTGCGTCATGTTCGAGGTGTCCGCGCCGGCGCAGCTGATGTCGGTGAGCGACGTCTGCAGCTTCCGCGCCAGCACCGACGGGTAGTTCGCGGTCGAGCGGCCGCAGCCGAGCGGGTCGAGCGTCTGGACCGGGATGAACGGCCCGGAAGTGTAGGAGTCGCCGAGGGCGACGTAGCCGGAGGCGGCCTCGGTGGCGGTGGCCGTCCCGGCGAGCAGGAGGGACGCGGTGGCGACGGCGGTGACGAGTCGAAGGGCGCGCATGGTTCCCACGTCTAGCCACTCCGGACCGGTCCGCGCCGGTTCTTCACCCCTCCGACGGGTGACCGTCGCCCTGTTCACGGTAAGTGATCAGATACCGCCACAGCAGCAACGGCCGGACCGTGCCGCCGGGCAGCAGCCGGGCCGTCTCCCGGCGGATCTCCGCCATCGACGGGTAGTCGTCCCGGATGGGCACCGGCGGCAGCGGATCGGCGCCGCCGTTGAGCCGGTCGCCCGCCCACACGACCAGCCGCCCGAGGCGGTTGACCGGGACCGCCGTGATCGCCAGCGCCCAGTCGCGCGGGCTGCTCGGCCGCGCCAGCCCCAGCACCACCAGCACTCCGCCGGGCACCAGCGCGCGGCGCAGCTTGGTCACCGTGTCGAAGGGCATGTGGTGCAGCGACGCGATGCACGAGATGAAGTCGTAGTGCCCGGCCGGCAGGTCGTCGGTGGTGATGTCCGCCTGCCGGTAGACGATCTTGCCGGGCCCGGGGGAGCCGAGGCCGGTGGCCGCCTCGATCATCGGGGCCGAGACGTCGAGCGCCTCCACCGCCATCCCGGTCGCGGCCAGCCGCCGCGCGAACCGGCCGGAGCCGCAGCCCACGTCCAGCGCGATGCCGGGGCCAGGGGGCAGCCGGTCCAGCAGCAGCGGGTGGTAGTGGTCGTTGTGGTTGAACGGCATGCGTCGAGAGTGCCACCGAAGGCGGTCGTAGACTCGTCTGGTCAGGTGAACCGGGGTGTAGGGAGAGTCAGTGCCGCAGGATGACGCCGAAAAGGCGAAGCCAGACCTGTCGGATCTGGACAGCTTCGCGGGTGTCGACGAACTGGGCGAGACGGCCTACGAGGACTCCGACGACCACGACCCCCAGCTGGACGTCCAGGACAGCGCGTTCGAGGCCGGCGGTGGCGCGCGCGGCGGGATCGGCGGCGTCGGCCAGCTCGGTGACAACCTCGCGACCGGTCCGGTGCCGGACCTGACCGTCCCCGAGGACGTGGAGCTGCACGAGCTCGACGACCAGGGTGAGGCGCCGGCGTACGGCGACCCGAACGGCCAGCAGGCGCGCCGTGAGCTGATGGCCGTCGAGGCCGAGCTCAACCAGCGCTGGCCGGAGACGAAGATCGAGCCGTCCCTGACCCGCATCCAGGCGCTGGTCACGCTGCTCGGCGAGCCGCACCGCGGGTACCCGGTGCTGCACGTGGCCGGTACCAACGGCAAGGGTTCGACGGCCCGGATGATCGACGCGCTGCTGACCCGGATGGGCCTGCGCGTCGGCCGGTACACCAGCCCGCACCTGCAGCTGGTCACCGAGCGGATCGCGCTCGACGGCGTGCCGATCTCGGCCGCCCGCTACGCCGAGCTGTGGAACGACATCGCGCCGTACGTGGCCATGGTGGACGGTGCCGACCCCGACGGCGTGCCGATGAGCAAGTTCGAGGTGCTGACCGGCATGGCGTTCGCCGCTTTCGCCGACGCGCCGGTCGAAGCCGCGGTCCTGGAGGCCGGCATGGGTGGCTCGTGGGACGCCACGAACGTCGCGGACGCCGACGTCGCCGTGATCACCCCGATCGGCCTCGACCACGTCGAGTTCCTCGGCCCGGAGATCACCGGCGCGGCCCGCGAGAAGGCCGGGATCATCAAGCCCGGCTCGGTCGCGGTGATCGCCGAGCAGGACCCCGAAGTGCAGAAGATCCTGCTGGAGCGCGCGGTCGAGGTCGACGCCTCGGTGGCGCGCGCGGGCAGTGAGTTCGGTGTGCTGGAGCGCGAGATCGCCGTCGGCGGGCAGCTGCTGAAGCTGCAGGGCCTCGGCGGGGTGTACGACCAGATCTTCCTGCCGCTGCACGGCGCCCACCAGGCCGCGAACGCCGCCCTGGCGCTAGCCGCGGTCGAGGCGTTCTTCGGCGCGGGCAAGGATCGGCAGCTCGTCACCGAGGCCGTCCGCGAAGCGTTCGCCGAGGTCGAGATGCCGGGACGCCTCGAGCGCGTCCGCGCGGCTCCGACGGTGCTGCTCGACGCGGCCCACAACCCGCACGGCGCCCGCGCGCTGGCCGCCACGGTGGCCGAGGAGTTCGCGTTCCGGCGGCTCGCCGCGGTGGTCGGCGTGATGGCCGACAAGGACGCCCGCGGCATCCTGGAGGCGCTGGAGCCGGTGGTTTCCGACGTCGTGGTGACGCGCACCGCGTCCCCGCGCGCGATGCCGCTGGAGGAGCTCAACGCGATCGCGATCTCGATCTTCGGCGAGGACCGCGTGCTCGCCGAGACCGATCTGGAGACCGCGGTCGAGACCGCGATCGGCCTGGTCGAGCAGAGCGACGACCCCGAGGAACCCCTCGCCGGTGGCGGCGTGCTGGTCACCGGCTCGGTGTTCACCGCGGGCGAGGCGAGGACGCTGTTCGGGAAGGAGCCCTCATGACCAAGCCGAAGGACCCGATGAAGGGCTTCCGCGGCGTCATGTCGGGCACGCTGATCATGGAGGCCATCACGGTCGCGCTCGCGCTGCCGGTGGTGAACCGGCTCGGCGGCGGGATCAGCACCGGCACCGGCTGGACCGTGCTCGGCATCGCGCTCGTGCTGATGCTCCTGTGTGGCGTGGTCAAGCGGCCGTGGGCGGTGCCGGTGATCCTGGCGCTGCAAGTGGCGTTGATCGTGATGGTGTTCTGGCTGCCCGCGGTCGCCGTGCTCGGCGTGATCTTCCTCGCGGTCTGGCTGTGGCTGCTCTGGCTGCGCCGCGACGTCGCGCGCCGGCTGGCCGCCGGGACGTTGGCCAGCCAGCAGCCTCAGGCTTGATGAGCGCGCGGGTCGTTCACCGGGACGCAAACCGATGTTGGCTCGGGCGGGATAGAAACCGCGCATGACCGAACCGACCCGCCGTTCCCTGCTCAAAGCCGGTCTCACCGGCGCCGGAGCACTCGCCACCGGCCTGCTCGTGCCCTCCACCGCCTTCGCCGCCGCCCCGCTCGTGCGGCGCGACCGGCCGGTGCTCACCCACGGCGTCTCCTCCGGCGACGTGACCACCGACTCCGCCATCGTCTGGACGCGGGCGGATCAACCCTCGCGGCTGGTCGTCGAGGTCGCGCGGGATCCCTCCTTCCGGCACGCGCGCCGCGTGCGCGGGCCGGTCGTCACCCCGGACACCGGCGGCACCGGCAAGGTCCGCGTGACCGGGCTGCCCGCCGGCACCGACGTCCACTACCGCGTCACCGCCGAGGCGCTCGACGGGCGTTCGTGCAGCGAGGCGGTCACGGGCCGGTTCGCCACCGCGCCGATCGGGCGCGCCGACACGCGGATCCTGTGGAGCGGCGACGTCGTCGGGCAGAACTGGGGGATCAACACCGCCCTCGGCGGCATGACGATCTTCTCCGCGATGGCCGCGCGGCGCCCGGACCTGTTCCTCCACAGTGGGGACACGGTCTACTCCGACGGGCCGCTGACCGAGTCCGTCACCCTGCCCGGCGGACGGACGTGGCACAACGTCGTCACGGCCGAGAAGTCCAAAGTGGCCGAAACCCTCGAGGAGTTCCGGGGCCAGCACGCCTACAACCGGCTCGACGAGAACTTCCGGCGCTTCGCCGCGCAGGTGCCGGTCTACGTCCAGTGGGACGACCACGAGGTGCTGAACAACTGGTACCCCGGCAAGATCCTCGACAACCCGGCCTACACCGAGAAGCGGGTCGACGTCCTCGCGCCGCGAGCTTTCCAGGCGTTCCACGAATGGCACCCGATCGACTCGCGCAAGGCCGTGGACGGCCGCGTCTACCGCAGCTTCCGCTACGGGAGCCGCGCCGAGATCTTCGTGCTGGACATGCGCACTTACCGCAACGCCAACACCGCCGACCAGACCCAGCCCGGCTACATCCTCGGTGACAAGCAGGCGAAGTGGCTCGCCGACGCGCTCGGCCGCAGCACCGCGACGTGGAAGATCGTGCAGGCGGACATGCCGCTCGGCCTGGTCGTGCCGGACGGCACGAACATCGAGGCGGTGGCGAACAACCTGCCCGGTGCGCCCGGCGGCCGCGAGACCGAACTGGCCTGGGTGCTGCGCGAGATTTCGCGGCGCCGTGTTCGCAACGTCGTGTGGCTGACCGCGGACGTCCACTACACCGCGGCACACCACTATTCGCCGGACCGCGCCGCGTTCACCGACTTCGACCCGTTCTGGGAGTTCGTCTCCGGCCCGCTCAACGCCGGCGCGTTCGGCCCCAACACCCTCGACCCGACTTTCGGGCCGGAGGCGGTGTTCGTGCACGCTCCGCCGGCCGCCAACACCGCGCCGATCGACGGTTTCCAGCACTTCGGGGAGCTCGACATCGACGGCGGCAGCGGCGATCTGACCGTCGACCTGCGTGACGCGACCGGTGCGTCCCTCTGGAGCAAGACGCTGCATCCGCAAGGCCGCTGAAATACCGCAGCGAAGCTGTAATGATCGGTCCTTTCCCCGCGTCTTCAGGGGGAAAGGACCGTTCTCACGAGCGCGCGCGGAGGGTCGGCTAGGCTCCCCGCACCGAAACACAACGGCAACAAGGAGAAGTACCGTCGTGACTGAACGCACGCTGGTCCTGGTCAAGCCCGATGGCGTCGCGCGCGGCCTCGTCGGCGAGGTCATCTCGCGGATCGAACGCAAGGGCCTGAAGCTCGTCGCGCTCGAACTGCGCACCGTTCCGCAGGCGCTGGCCGAGGAGCACTACGCCGAGCACAAGGAGCGTTCGTTCTTCGGCGAGCTGCTGGAGTTCATCACCTCGGGCCCGCTGGTCGCACTGGCCGTCGAGGGCCCGCGCGCCATCCCCGCGTTCCGCCAGCTGGCCGGGGGCACCGACCCGGTCGAGAAGGCCACCCCGGGTACCCTGCGCGGCGACTTCGCGCTGGAGACCCAGTACAACCTCGTGCACGGTTCGGACTCGCCCGAGTCGGCCGAGCGCGAGCTGAAGCTCTGGTTCCCCGACCTGTAGCCCACGCCCGGGACCACGCGCCATGAGCGCGCGTGGTCCCCTCCGCCCCGGAGCGCCGATGACCAGCATGCCGTTCGCCGCCACCGAGTACCTCCCCGTGCTGCGGGAGCTCACCGCCGGCTTCGCCGAGGTGCTGGAGAAAGGCGATCCGGAAGCCCCGGTGCCGTACTGCGACGGCTGGACCCTCACGGATCTCGGCACGCACCTGGGCAACGTCCACCGCTGGGCGTCCAAGGTCGTCGCCACCGGCGAGGCGCAGCCCCAGACCTTCTCCGTCGAGCCGGGCAACGACCTCGCGGGCTGGTACAGCGTGAGCGCCGGGCTGCTGCTCGACGCGCTGAGCTCGGCGTCCCCGGACGACTCGTGCTGGCACTTCGGTGGCACCGGCAAGACCAAGGCGTTCTGGTACCGGCGCCAGGTCCACGAGACCGCGGTGCACCTGATCGACGCGCACAACGCGGCCGGCACCGAACGCCCGGCCGAGCCGCCCGTGGACGCCGACGGCGTCGACGAGGTCTTCAGCGCGATGCTGCCGAGGGTGACCCGGTGGCACGCCACCCCGCCGCTTCCGGCGCCGCTTTCGCTGCGCGCCACCGATACCGGCGACGTCTGGACCATTCACCCCGGTGAGCCGCCGGCGCTCGGCGAAGACGTCGAAGCCGTCGCGACCGTCGAGGCTTCCGCGCGGGATCTGTTGCAGCTGCTGTGGAAACGCTCCGACGTCGCCCCGCGCATCACCGGGGACGTCGAGGTCGCGAAGCGCTTCCTTGCCGCGCCGATGACGCCCTAGGCCGTTCAGGCGGCGTTCACCCCGGGGCCTTCCGCCCGTCGCGCCGGTGAGTTGTGCTGAGTCGACTCACTCACTCGATACTGGGGTACCTCGTGAAGAAGCCACGGCTGTTCCTCGCGCTCGTCCCGCTCGTCTCGATCTTCCTCACCACCCCCGTCCACGCGGACCCGCCGGCCGCGCCGCTCGGCCCGCCGCCGGTCGAGGGCGCGCCCGCCGCGTCGTCGGCACGGGAAGGCGCCTCGGCGTTCGCCGCCGCCGTCCCCGACGACGGCCTGGTCACCAGCAGTGCGGTCACCGCGGTCGCGCCCGGGCTGAACCTGACCCAGTTCGACCGGTTCGACCCAGCGGGCTGGATCCGCGGCGACACCCTCGCCGTCGACCTCACCAGCGAGGTGCTCAAGCCGACGTATCTCAGCCCCGGCACGGTTTCCGCGCGAACCCCGCTCTCGCAGCAGGTCACGCGGGCGGGCGCGGTCGCCGGGGTCAACGGCGACTTCTTCGACATCAACGCCACCGGCGCCCCGATCGGCGTTGGCATCGACGGCGGGCGGCTGCAGACCGCGCCTGCGTCCGGGCACAACCTCACCGCGGCGATCACGGACGAGGGCAAGGCGCGGCTGGCGGAGATCTTCCTTCAGGCCACGGTGACGCTGCCGAACCGGACGGTACCGGCGTCGAACTTCAACAGCCCCGTTCTGGACCGCGACGCGATCGGCGTCTACACCCCGTTGTGGGGCGCCACGACCCGCCGGACGTCCGTGGCCGGAGCCGCGCGCGTCGCGGAGGTCGAGATCCGCGACGGCCTGGTCGCGCAGGTGCGATCGGCGCCGTCAGATGGTCCGATTCCCGCCGGCAGCACGGTTTTGCTGGCGCGCGAGGCCGGTGCGGACACCCTGGCGGCGTTGAAGATCGGCGACGCCGTGGGCGTGAGCTACGAGGCGCGCACGGATGCCGGGAAGATCGCGGTCGCGGTGGGCGGCAACGAGGTCCTCGTGCGCGACGGCGTCGTCCAGCCGGTCGACACTGTCGCCATGCACCCGCGGACCGCGGTCGGGTTTTCGGCTGACGGCAATCGGATGTGGCTGGCCACTGTGGACGGGCGACAGGCCGACAGCCGGGGGATGACGGAGCTGGAGCTGGCCCGGCATATGAAAAGCCTCGGCGCGGACGACGCCATCAACCTCGACGGCGGTGGTTCGTCGACGCTGCTCGCGCGCGACGAGGGCGAGGCCGCGCCGAGCGTGCGCAACTCGCCCTCCGATGGCGGGGAACGCCTGGTGCCCAACGGAATCGGCGTCGCGACCGTGCCGGGCAGCGGCAAGCTCACCGCGTTCTCGCCGACGCCTGCGGTGGAAGCCGCGAATGCGAGCCGGGTGCTGTCGGGACTGTCCCGGCGTCTGGTCGCCGACGGCCACGACGAAACGGGTGCGGCGGTTGCTGCGGATCCGCGCTGGACGACGTCGAACCCCTTCCGCGGCACGGTGACGCGAGGTGTGGTCACCGGGCACCACCCCGGCGAGCTCGAGGTCACCGCGCGATCCGGGCGGGTGTCGGGAAAGACGGCGCTGCAGGTGCTCGGCGCGCCGGTTCGGCTGGGCACGAGCACCGAGCAGGTAGCGCTTTCCGGTGCGGGCGCGCGGAGCACGTTCAAGGTGTTCGGCTACGACGCCGATGGGTACGGCACCTGGCTCGAGCCTTCGGATGTGAAGCTCGACTACGACCACTCGGTGGTCCGGATCGAGCCTGCGGGCGACGGCTATTCGGTGACCGCGCTGACCGGCTCCGGGGCCACCGCGATCACCGCGACCGCGGCCGGGTTCAGCACGCATCTCGCCGCGTCGGTGGGAACCGTGCCGCGGACTGCGTCCCCTTTGGACGGTCCGGGCGGCTGGACCGCGACGGTGTACCCGGCGGTCGTCGGTGCGGCGCTGTCCGCCGCGCCAGGCCGTGATGGTGGTCAGGGACTGGCGCTGGATTACCGGTTGACGGGAACGAATGCGACGCGCGCCGCATACGTCACCGCGGTCACGCCGCCGGCGGTTCCGGTCGGGGTGCAGAAGATCGGGTTGTGGGTCAACGGCGATGGCAAGGGTGCTTGGCTGCGGGCGGAACTCCGTGACGCCGCGAATGTCGCGTCCATTGTGGACTTTTCGCTCAGTGTGGACTGGACCGGTTGGCGGTACGTCACCGCGGCGGTCCCGGCCGGGCTCCCGGACGGGCAGCGGCTGGTCCGGTTCTACGCCGTCGAGAACGTCCCGGACCAGCAGTACGAGGGACGCCTGGTGTTCGACGACCTCACCTTCGAGGTCGCCCCGGCGGCGACCGTCCCGGCCGACCCGGCGCCGCACGACCCGGCGCTGGTCACCGATGGCACCCTGACCGGCGGGCTGCGGATCGCGGTCGTCAGCGACGCGCAGTTCACCTCGGACGACCCGAACGGCCCGCTGGTCGCGCAGGCCCGGCGGGCGCTGCGCGAGGCTGTCGCGGCGAAGCCGGATCTGGTGCTGATCAACGGCGACTTCGTCGACCGCGGCACGACGGCGGACTTCGTGCTGGCCCGCTCGGTCGTCACCGACGAGCTCGACGGCAAGGTGCCCTGGTACTACGTGCCGGGCAACCACGAGGCCGACGGCGGGCACGGGCTCACCGAGTTCCAGGCGGCCTTCGGCGTCACGCACCAGGTGGTGGACGTGCGCGGGATTCGGTTGGTGCTGATGGATTCTTCGCGTGGTTCGCTGCGGGCGGGCGGGTTCGACCAGGTCCGGATGCTGCGGGACGCGCTGGACTCGGCCGCGGTGGATCCGGCGGTGCGCGGTGTGGTCGTCGCCATGCACCACCCGGTGAAGGACCCGAGCCCGACCGGGAATTCGCAACTGGGCGACCGCAAGGAAGCCGACCTGCTGACCAGCTGGCTGACCGGGTTCGAGCAGCGCTCGGGCAAGCCCGCGGCGTCGATCGCCTCGCACGCCGGGGTGTTCGCACTGTCCCATGTGGACGGTGTGCCGTACCTGGTCAACGGCAACTCGGGCAAGTCGCCGGCGGCGGCGCCGGGCGACGGCGGGTTCGTCGGCTGGACGATGGTCCAGGCCGGTCCTTCGGTGCGCTTCGAAACCCACCCGAACGTCGACTCGCTGACGCTCACCGGCCCGGCTTCGCTTGCCCCGGGCGCGAAAGCCGACGTCCGGGCGGCGCTGACGCAGGGCACGCGAGTGGTGCCGGTGTCGTACCCGGTCAGCGCGGACTGGGCGGGCGGCTGGGGCACGCACATCGCCGGGGCCTGGCCGCCGGCGCCGTGGGACGTGGCTTCGTACAACCCGGCGACCGGCGTCCTCACCGCGCTACGCCCCGGCGTCACGCGCCTTTCGGTGACGGTCAACGGCGTCACCCGGACGCTGCAGGTCCCCATCGGCCGATAAGCGTTCGTTTTTGTCGGTGGTGGGTTCTAGGGTGCCAACTGTGGGTGACATAGGCGATGCGGGGACGATGGTCCAGGCGAAAGCTCTGGTCAAGCGGTTCGACGAGTTCGAGGCCGTCCGCGGGATCGACGTCGAGGTCAGACGCGGCGAGGCGTTCGGCTTCCTCGGGCCGAACGGCGCCGGGAAGTCGTCGACCATGCGGATGATCTCGTGTGTGTCCCCGCGCAGCGAGGGGGAGCTGAAGGTGCTCGGCCTGGACCCGGACGTGGCAGGCCCGCGGATCCGCGCGCGCCTGGGCGTCGTGCCGCAGCAGGACAACCTCGACGTCGAGCTGACCATCCGGCAGAACCTCCAGATCTACGCCCGGTACTTCGGGCTCTCGCGGGCGGACGCCCGGCGCAAGGCCGTCGAACTGATGGAGTTCGCGCAGCTCAGCGACCGGGCCGACGCCGAGGTCGAAGCTCTGTCCGGTGGCATGAAGCGGCGGCTGACGATCGCCCGCTCGCTGGTCAACGACCCCGAGCTGTTGCTGCTCGACGAGCCGACCACGGGCCTCGACCCGCAGGCCCGGCATCTGCTGTGGGACCGGCTGTTCCGGCTCAAGGCCGCCGGCACCACGCTGATCATCACCACCCACTACATGGATGAAGCCGAACAGCTCTGCGACAGGCTGGTCGTGATGGACAACGGCCGGATCGCCGCGGAGGGCTCGCCCGCCGAGCTGATCGAGCGGCACTCGACGCGCGAGGTCGTCGAGCTGCGGTTCGCGTCGGGGGAGCAGGAGGCGGCCGCGCCACGCGTGGAGGGGCTGGCCGAGCGCGTCGAGGTGCTGCCGGACCGGATCCTGCTCTACGCCATGGACGGCGAAGCCGCGCTGGAGCAGGCGCACGCGCGCGGGCTGCGTCCGTTGTCGAGCCTGGTCCGCCGAAGTTCCCTGGAGGACGTCTTCCTCCGCCTCACCGGCCGGACGCTGGTGGACTGATGGTGGCTTCCACGGGGCGCGTCGTCGGCTGGTGGCACGGGTCCTGGCTGCGCGTCGAGGCGCACTGGACCTGGTACCGGCGGCACTGGGTGTCCACGCTGTATTCGACCGGGCTGCAGCCGGTGCTGTTCCTCGCGGCGATGGGGCTGGGGTTCGGTTCGCAGGTGCAGGCGGGCGCGGCCACTGGCGGGCAGACGTACCTCCACTACGTCGCGCCCGCGCTGCTGGTGGCGGGAAGCGCGCAGCAGGCGGTCGGGGAATCGAGCTACCCGGTGCTGTCCGGGTTCAAGTGGCAGAAGGACTATCTGGCCGTCACGGCCACGCCGGTGTCGCCGGGGCAGGTGCTCGGCGGGCACCTGATCTGGTCGGCGCTGCGGCTCAGCCTGGCGGGCGTGATCTACGCGTTCGTCGCGCTGCTGTTCGGGGCGTGGACCGGGCCGGGGGTGTTCGCGGTGATCGTCATGGGCACCGTCACCGGCCTGGCCTGCACCACGCCGATGGCCGCGCTGGCGGCGCGGACCTTCGACGAGGGCCAGCGGTTCGGCCTGATCTTCCGGTTCGTGGTCATCCCGATGACGTTGTTCTCCGGCACGTTCTTCCCGGTTTCGGGGCTGCCGCTGGTGATCCGCTGGCTGGCCTGGATCTCCCCGCTGTGGCACGGCACCGAACTCGCCCGCGGGGTGAGCGTCGGCGGGGTCGGCGGCTGGGCGATGCTGGGGCATTTCGCCTACCTGACCGCACTTTTCCTCGCGGGCTGGGCGCTGGCGCACCGCGCGTTCTACCGAAGGCTGGTGGTCTGATGCTGGACGTCCAGGCACCGCCGCGCGCCGGGGTGCTGCTGCGGATCCTGCCGCCCGCGCTCTACAGCGGGCGCTGGCACACGCTGATCGAGCGCGCGACCCTGGTGTACCGCAACAGCTTCGTCATCCTGGTCTCCGGTGCGGTCGAGCCGCTGCTGTACCTGCTGGCGTTCCAGCTCGGGTTCGGCAGGCTCGTCACCCAGGTCATCGGTCCCGGCGGGCACCCGATGAGCTACGTCGCCTTCGTCGCCCCCGCGCTGCTGGCGTCCTCGGCGATGAACGGCGCGGTGTTCGAGTCGACGTACAACCTGTTCTTCAAGCTGCGCTACGCCAAGGTGTACGACGCGATGCTGGCCACCCCGATCGGCCCGCTCGACGTGGCCATGGGCGAGATCGGCTGGGCGGTGCTGCGCGGCGGCATCTATTCGGTCGCGTTCCTGGGCGTCGCGGTATCGATGGGCCTGCTCACGTCGTGGTGGGCCGTGCTGATGCTCCCGGTCGCGCTGCTGGTGGCGCTGGCGTTCTCGGCGATCGGCATCGCGCTGGTGACGTTCCTGCGCTCGACGGCCCAGTTCGACTACATCCAGCTCGTCCTGATGCCGATGTTCCTGTTCTCGACCACGTTCTTCCCGCTGTCGGTCTACCCGGTGCCGCTCCAGTGGCTCGTCCAGGCTTTCCCGCTGTACCACGGCATCGAGCTGATGCGCGGCCTGGCGACCGGCATCCTGTCCCCGTCGATGCTTCTCAACCTGGCCTACCTCCTGGCCCTGGCCGCGCTGGGTATCTACGGCTCCACGAAACGCATCGCCAAACTCCTCCTAACCTGACCCGACCCTCCAGGTACGTGAGCCGACCCTCCAGGTACGTGAGCGACCCTCCAGGTACGTGAGCCGACCCTCCAGGTACGCGAGTTACGCGCCCAATCACGTGAGGTTTCGTCAGTGGGCCGTCTGGCGGTCCGGGATCGGGTTGTCGTGAGTGGTAAGTAGGGTTCTAACCCGACTTACCACTCACGAGACCGGGCCACCGCGCCAGCCGAAACCCTCGCCGAAGCGCGTACCCAGCCAGTCGGGTCGCGTACCCAGAGTCGGTTCGCGTACCCAGACGGTCGGTTCGCGTACCTAGCGGGTCGGGTCGCGTACCCGGAGGGTCGGGTCAGCGGGCCGGGTCCAGGGGACTTGCCGCCGGGGACACCGCGGCCAGGGCGTCCGGCATGCCATGTCCGTAGAACCCGTTGTACCGCTCGTACCCCGCGCAGTACGCGTCCTGGGTCCCGTCCCCGGTGAGGTCGTAGTTCGCCGGGCACGGCATCGCCATCGCCCGGTCCTCCATCGTCCGGCGCAGCTGGCGCGGCCGCGCCCCCGGGTGCGCCGACGCGATCAGCGCGAGCACCCCCGCCACGTGCGGCGCCGCCATCGACGTGCCGCACAGCGGCGCGTACCCGCCCGGCACCGTCGACATCACGCACTGGCCCGTCTCGCCGCCCGGCGCAGTGACATCGATCACGCCCAGGCCGTACGAGCTGTAGCCCGCCTTCACCCGCTCCGCCGAAACCGACGACACCGCCACCACGTCCCGCAACCCGGCGGGCAGTGCCTCGCAGCCGCTGGCCGGGATGCGCGAGCCGGACCGGGCGGACGGCGTGAGGTCGACAGCCTCGTTCGTAGCCGCCGCCACGTTCAACGTGCCCGCCGACGTCGCGTACTCGACAGCCCGGGCCAGCACCTCGTGGACCACCCCGCGGTCGTTGCCGCGGATGCACGACAACGTCCACGGGTTGACGAAGTAGCTGCTGTTGGTCACCTGCATGTGCCGCGCGGCCGCCCACATCAGCCCGCACACCGCGGCCTCGGGGTCGGCGTAGCCGCGGTCGTCGATCACCTTCACCGACGCCACCCGCACGCCCGGTGCCACGCCGGTGATGCCGCGCCCGTCCTCGGCCGCCGCGATGATCCCCGCCACATGCGTCCCGTGCACGGACGTCGTCGGCGCCCAGGCCGCGACCGACGAATCGGGCGCGCCGGTCAGGCAGCCTGCCGAGTCCGCGCGATCCAAGGCGCGGGCCAGGTCGGGATGGGCGGGGTCGACGCCCGAGTCGAGCACGCCGACCACGACGCCGCGGCTGCCACCGGACACCGAATGGGCCCAGCCCGCGTTGATCGCCCGCATGTCCCACTGCCGCTCGGTGAGGTCCGCCGACGGCACCTTTGCCGGGTCGGTGGCCGTCAGCGTCGGCCGGGCAGGCTGCTTGAGCGTCTCCGAGCCACTCGCGCGCTGCGCGGCCAGCCGCTCGGCCTGCGCGCTGAACGCCCGATCGGCGCCCATCCGCTCGCCGAAGGCCGGGTCGCCCGAGGTGGCCACCGCGACCGCGATCTGGGGGTAGTACACCGTGGTCGCGCCGCAGGCAGCGGTGATCTCGCGAGTGGCCTGCTCGGCAGCCGTTCCGCGGTCGAACGCGACGACGTACCGCAGGACCCGGCCGGTGGCACAGCCCGGTTCGGCCGCCGCCGCGTAACCGCCCGCGACGCACGCCGAGAGCACCATGACGGTGCACACGGCCGCCCGCAGCAGCCGCGCCAGCAGGGACACCGGTACCTCCCACCGGATGCAGGAACCGTGGGTGCCGGCGCGCGTGCGACCCTGGCACCCCGAGCCGCACGCTAGCCACCTCGGGTGCGCCGGACAAGCGTTGCCCGAAAGTTCCCCCGGCCGGTGGCTCTTCCGGGCCCGCCGCGCCCGGGTGGCCTGGCTCTAGGCACCGAGTACACCGGCTCGGTCACCCGGTGTGGGATACTGAGGACGGCCGCCTGGCCGCCGGGCTCACGTGAGAGGTGCTGCCTGCGGCGTTGCGGCCCGGTGATGTGCTGAACCAGCACCACGCGCGTCGCCGCCCGAATCCACGGGCGGCTGGACGACGTGGCAGGCGGCCCGGGGTCGCGAGCCTGGCCGGCGCGTCGCCGAGCAGACCTTAGGTCGTGTGTGCGCAGCCGGACCGGCGGCGTGGAGCACGACCGTCGGGCAAGGATTCCCGCCGCTGGTGACCACCACGGCGGAACGAACAGAAAGGGGCCCCTGCGCGGCCGCGTCTTCGCCGGTGCGAACCGGCGGACGCGCCCGGGGGCGGAGGAGACATATGTCGAACGCGGAAACACCCGCCGAGAACAGCGGCGGGAATCCCGTCGCACCCACGAGCGGCCCACTGGCCGACCTGCCTGCCCGCATCCGCGTGCACGCGCTGGCCAAGCTGCTCGACCTGAACAGCCGTGAGGTGCTCGCCAAGCTGGGCGAGCTGGGCGAAACCGTCCGCAGTGCGCAGTCCAGCGTCACGCGCGACATCGCGATCAAGCTGGCCGAAGCCTTCGGCGCCGGAGAAGCCGGGAACGCCGAGGTAGCCGAGGTGACCGAGGAAGCCGCGGCGGCCAAGGAGCCGGAAGCGCTCCCGCCGGTGCCCGAGGTCCCGGTCGCCGCCGAGGCCGAGAAGCCGCGCCCGCGTCAGAAGGCCCGCGTCCACGTGCCGGTCTTCGCCGCGCCGTCGCCGATCTTCCTGCCGCCGGAGCCGGCCGAGAAGCCCGCCAAGCCCGCGCGCCGCCCGGAGGCGCTCTTCGCCGACCCCACGGCCGCGGAGCCCGTCGAGGACGAGGCCGAGGAGACCACGGCCGCCGAAGCCGATGCCGAAGGCACCGACGAAGACGGTGACGACGCCAACTCGCGCCGCCGCCGCCGTCGTGGCCGCCGCGGCCGTGGCCGGGGCAAGGGCGCCGACGGTGCCGACGAAGCCGAGGGCGAGGACGCCGAGGAGCAGCCGCAGCCGCGCCGCCGGAACCGGGACGAAAAGCCCGCGAAGGACGAAACGGCCACCGGGGAGACCGACACCGCGACCGAGGAAGCCACCGAGGCCGAGGACGCCGACGAAGGTGCCGACGGCGAGGGCGGCACCCGGCGTCGCCGCCGTCGCCGCCGCCGCAAGGGCGGGGAGGGCGAGGACGCCGAGGCCACCGGCACCGACGACCCGCCCAACACGGTCACCCACGTCCGTCAGGCCAAGAGCGAAGCCGAGCCGCGCGCCGAGCGCGAGCGCCCGGCCCGCGACGAGGTGCGCAGCGTGCGCGGCTCGACCCGGCTGGAAGCCAAGCGCCAGCGCCGCCGTGACGGCCGCGAGGCGGGTCGCCGCCGCGCGCCGATCCTGTCCGAGGCCGAGTTCCTCGCCCGCCGCGAGTCGGTCGAGCGCACCATGGTCGTCGCCGAGCACGGCGAATCCACCCAGATCGCGGTCCTCGAGGACGGCGTGCTGGTCGAGCACTTCGTGACGCAGTCGGGCTCCGGCTCGATCGTCGGCAACGTCTACCTCGGCCGCGTCCAGAACGTGCTGCCCTCCATGGAGGCCGCGTTCATCGACATCGGCCGCGGCCGCAACGCCGTGCTCTACGCCGGTGAGGTCGACTGGGACGCCGCCGGCCTGGAGGGCAAGGCCCGCAAGATCGAGCAGGCGCTGTCCACCGGCGACTCGGTGCTGGTCCAGGTCACCAAGGACCCGGTCGGGCACAAGGGCGCCCGGCTGACCACGCAGATCTCGCTGCCCGGCCGCTTCCTCGTGTACGTCCCCGCGGGCGGCGCCACCGGTATCTCCCGCAAGCTGCCGGAGAACGAGCGCCGCCGCCTGAAGGACATCCTCAAGCGGATCGTCCCGGAGGACGCGGGTGTGATCATCCGCACCGCCTCCGAGGGGATCGGCGAGGAGGAGCTCGGCCGCGACGTCGACCGGCTGAAGGCCCAGTGGGACGTCATCAAGGAGAAGGCCGAAGCGGGCTCCGGGCGCAAGGGCGGCGCCCCGACCATGCTCTACGAAGAGCCGGACCTGCTGGTCAAGGTCGTGCGTGACCTGTTCACCGAGGACTTCACCAAGCTGGAGATCCAGGGCAACCGGTCCTGGGACACCATCCACGACTACGTCCGCAACGTCGCGCCGGAGTTGACCGAGCGGCTCAGGCGCTACACCGGCACCGGGGACGCGTTCGCCGACCACCGCATCGACGAGCAGATCACCAAGGCCCTGGACCGCAAGGTCTGGCTGCCTTCGGGTGGTTACCTGGTCATCGACCGCACCGAGGCGATGACGGTCATCGACGTCAACACCGGCAAGTTCACCGGATCGGGTGGAAACCTCGAGGAGACGGTGACCCGCAACAACCTGGAGTCGGCGGAAGAGATCGTCCGCCAGCTCCGGCTGCGGGACATCGGCGGCATCATCGTGATCGACTTCATCGACATGGTGCTCGAGTCCAACCGGGAGCTGGTGCTTCGGCGCCTGACCGAATGCCTCGGCCGCGACCGCACCCGCCACCAGGTCGCCGAGGTGACGTCGCTGGGCCTGGTCCAGATGACGCGCAAGAAGATCGGCACCGGGCTGCTCGAGGCGTTCTCCACGCCGTGTGAGCACTGCAAGGGCCGCGGTGTCGTCGTCTCGACGGAGCCGCAGCGCACGGCGAGCAACAACGGCGGCGGGAACGCCCCCAGCGGCAGTGGCAGCGGCAACGGCGGCGGCGGGGAGAAGAGCTCCCGGCGTTCGCGGGGCCGTGGCAAGGGCGACGACGGCGCGCAGCAGGCCGAGACCCCGGTCAAGGCCGAGGTCCACGCCGTGCCGAGCCCGGAGCAGCGCGAGACGATCGCGTCCGCGGTGGCCGCGATGGCCAACGCGTCCAAGGTCGTCAAGGAACACCCGCACGACGAGCCGGTCGCCCTCAACGGCAACGGGCACGTGACGGAGTCGGCCGAGGCCGCCGAAGTCGCCGAGACCGTGCCGGAACCGGCCACCGAGCTGGCGGGCGAGCCCGTCACGACTCCGGTGGACGAAGTTCCGGTTCCCCAGGACGAGGCACCCGTGGCCGAGGAGGCGTCTCCGGCGCCCGAGCCGGCCGAGGAGCCCGTCACCGAGTCTTCGGCGCCCGCCCAGGCGGCCGCCGAACCCGAGGTCAGCGTGCCCGAACCGGCCGTGCGGGCCACCCGGCGCCGTCCGCGCCGGGCGGCGTCACGGCCCGCGGGTCCGCCGGTGCACGCCTCGGAACAGAGTTAGTGAACAACTAGGGGACCCCGGTGGTAACGCACCGGGGCACCCCACGTAACCTGTAGTACGGCCTACCACCAGCGTAGGCCGCTGCGCGAGTACCTGGACCGCCTTCTGGGCGGGCCGATTGCGCAAGCCCCCACCCATTGTCGAGTAATGCAGGAGACTTCCGTGTCGGCGTACGCGATCGTCAAGACCGGCGGCAAGCAGTACAAGGTGGCCGTCGGCGACGTCGTCGAGGTCGAGAAGCTCGAGGGCGAGCCGGGCACCGAGCACACCTTCCCCGCCGTGCTGTTCGTGGACGGTGGCGAGGTCACCACGGACGCCGACGCGTTGGCGAAGGTCTCGGTCACCGGCAAGGTCGTCGAGCAGACCAAGGGTCCGAAGATCCGGATCCACAAGTTCAAGAACAAGACGGGCTACCACAAGCGTCAGGGTCACCGGCAGAAGCTGACCCGCGTCGAGGTCACCGCTATCTCCCTGTAGTTCGTCCGGATCTTCGCAGAAAGAGGATTGAGCCATGGCTCACAAGAAGGGTGCGTCAAGCTCCCGCAACGGTCGTGATTCGAACGCCCAGCGCCTCGGCGTCAAGCGTTTCGGCGGCCAGCAGGTCAACGCGGGCGAGATCCTGATCCGCCAGCGAGGCACCAAGTTCCACCCCGGCGTCAACGTCGGCCGTGGCGGCGACGACACGCTGTTCGCGCTGGCGACCGGTGCGGTCCAGTTCGGCGAGAAGCGTGGCCGCAAGACGGTCAACATCGTGCCGTCCGAAGCCTGAGTCCTCGGCTTCGAGTTAGACCTCTGACGAGGGGTGGGGCCGGAATATCCGGTGCCACCCCTCGTTTGTTTTATGCAGTCCCCTTTTTTTGATAGACACAGTGCGAGTGAATAGAGGCAAGTCATGGCGTCCCGGTTCGTGGACCGCGCGGTGATCCATCTGACCGCCGGCGACGGTGGGAACGGCTGCGCCTCGGTGCACCGCGAAAAGTTCAAGCCGCTCGGCGGGCCGGACGGCGGCAACGGCGGCAACGGCGGCGACGTCCTGTTGATCGTCGACCCCAACGTGCACACCCTGCTCGACTTCCACTTCCGCCCGCACGCCAAGGCGGGCAGCGGCAAGATGGGCCAGGGTGGCAACCGCGCGGGCGCGGCCGGCGACACCCTCGAGATGCGGGTGCCCTCGGGCACGGTCGTGTTCACCGAGGACGGTGAGCTGGTGGCCGACCTGGTCGGCCCCGGCACCACGTTCGTCGCCGCGCAGGGCGGCCGCGGCGGCCTCGGCAATGCCGCGCTGTCGTCCAAGGCCCGCAAGGCGCCCGGGTTCGCGCTGCTCGGCGAGCCGGGGGAGTCTCGCAACCTCGTGCTGGAGCTGCGCTCGGTCGCCGACGTCGGCCTGCTCGGCTTCCCCTCGGCGGGCAAGTCGTCGCTGATCTCGGTGCTGTCCGCGGCCAAGCCGAAGATCGCCGACTACCCGTTCACCACTCTGGTGCCGAACCTCGGCGTGATCACCGCCGGCGATAACGTCTTCACGATGGCCGACGTGCCCGGCCTGATCCCGGGCGCGTCCGAGGGCAAGGGCCTCGGCCTGGACTTCCTGCGCCACATCGAGCGCTGCGCGGTGCTGGTGCACGTCGTCGACTGCGCGACGCTCGACCCGGGTCGCGACCCGCTGTCCGACATCGACGCGCTGGAAGAGGAGCTCGCGAAGTACACGCCGGGCCTGGGCGGGAAGCTCGAGGAGCGGCCGCGGGTGGTCGTGCTGAACAAGATCGACGTCCCCGAGGCCGCCGAGCTCGCCGAGTTCGTGCGCCCGGAGCTGGAAGCCCGCGGGCTGCAGGTCTTCGAGGTGTCGACGGCTTCGCGGCAGGGGCTGCGTGAGCTGACCTTCGCGCTGGCCAAGGTCGTCGACGAGCACCGCGAGGCCCAGCCAGTGCTGGAACCGGAGAAGATCGTGCTCCGCCCGCTGGCCGTGGACGACGAGGGCTTCACCGTCGAGGTCGACCCCGAGGAGGAGGGCGCGTTCATCGTGCGCGGCACCCGTCCCGAGCGGTGGATCCGGCAGACGAACTTCGGCAACGACGAGGCCGTCGGCTACCTCGCCGACCGCCTCAACCGTCTCGGCGTCGAGGAGAAGCTGGCGAAGCTCGGCGCGCGGCCGGGCAGCCCGGTCACGGTCGGCGACGTCCAGTTCGAGTGGGAGCCGTCGACGCCCAGCGTCGCGATGCACCTGTCCGGGCGCGGCACCGACGTCCGGCTCGAGCGCGTCGACCGGCTCGGCGCGACCGAGCGCAAGGAAGCCCGGCGGATCCGGCGCGACGGGCCGGACGGCGTCAGCGAGTTCGAGGACGAGGACTACGACGAATGAGCGGAACCCGCGAGTCGATCGCGGCGGCGCGGCGGCTGGTGGTCAAGGTCGGCTCGTCCGCGCTGACCACCGCGGGCAGCGGGCTGGACGTGGCGAGGCTGGACGCGCTGGTCGACGCGATCGCCGCCCGGGTCGCGCGGGACACCCAGATCGTGCTCGTGTCTTCGGGCGCGATCGGCGCCGGGCTGGCGCCGCTTTCGCTGGGTAAACGCCCTCGCGATCTCGCGACACAGCAGGCGGCGGCGAGCGTCGGCCAGCTCGCGCTGGCGCACGCGTACGCCGAGTCCTTCGGGCGCTACTCGCTGACCGTCGGCCAGGTGCTGCTGACTTCGGACGACGTCGTGCGCCGCTCGCATTACCGCAACGCGCAGCGCACGTTCTCGCGGCTGCTCGCGCTCGGCGCGGTGCCGGTGGTGAACGAGAACGACACCGTCGCCACCGAAGAAATCCGCTTCGGCGACAACGACCGGCTGGCCGCGCTGGTGGCCCACCTGATCGGCGCCGAGGCACTGATCCTGCTGTCCGATGTGGACGGTCTGTACGACGGAGACCCGCGCGCCGGCGGCACCCGCAAGATCACCGAGGTACTCTCGGAGTCCGATGTGGAGGGTATCTCGGTCGGGATTTCCAGCTCCGGCCTCGGAACCGGTGGCATGGTGTCCAAACTGGCCGCGGCCCGCACAGCGGCCGGCGCGGGCATCCCGGTGTTGCTCGCCTCCGCCACCGAAGCCGCCGCGGCACTCGACGCGGCCTCGCCGGGAACGGCGTTCGCGCCCGCGGACACCCGCCTTTCGGCCCGCCGCTTCTGGCTCGGCTACGCGGCCGGCACGACCGGCATCCTGCGTCTCGACGACGGCGCGGTGACGGCCGTGGTGCGCCGCCGGCGTTCGCTGCTGGCGGCCGGAATCACCGGCGTGGAGGGCGAATTCCAAGCCGGAGACGTGGTCGACCTGGTCGACGCGCGCGAGCGTCCGATCGCCCGCGGCGTGGTCTCGTTCGACGCCGCCGAGCTGCCCGAGGTCATCGGCCGCTCGAGCCACGAGCTCCCGGAGGAGCAGCGCCGCGAGGTCGTCCACGCCGACGACCTCGTGCCCCTGAGGCGATAGAGACTCATCCGGTCATGCCTCGCCCTGGGGATTCGCCCCCGATGATGGCTCAGGAAAGTGCGCCGACGATCGCCAGGATTCCGATCAGGAACACCGTGGCAAATAGGTACAAGGCAGCGCGCAGGATTTCCCGCCAGAACATCCGGCCCGCGATCACGACGAATCCGGCGACGACGAGATAGCTCGTGAACGATCGCGTCGTTTCGGAGTAGTCCACCCACATGACCCCACGCTCCCTCGATCGAACTGCAGAGATCTGGTTGTACCCGGACGCTTCTTGTGGTGTCAAAGGTCACGAACAGGTACGCTTGACTGTTCTACAGTCACGCTAAATTTTGAGGGGGCGACCTCGGTGAGGATCGCCCGGGGATGAAGGTGTGGTTGATGAACGGTCGTGAAGTCAAGTTCAGCTCGATACTGGCGGATCTGATCAACGGCGGCGGCTACAGGGGAAATAGATCGGAAATCTTGGCGGCCGCGAACATCACGTCGTCCGCACTGTCACAGTATCTGGGTGGTCAGAGCCGTCCGGCTTTTCCGACCTTGATCGCGCTCGCCGACTTCTTCGACGTGAGCATCGACTACCTCGTTTTCGGCGACCAGATCAGGGCCGCGCCGATGCCCGACCACGGTCCGCTGGCGCGCTACGTCGACGTCGCGCTGAGCCAGGTCCAGCAACACACCCAGCGACATTCGGCGCTGGTGGCCCGAATCGGGAACATTCTTTCGGCCAAGATCGACGAGGCGGTCCGTGAAGCCGTCGATGCGAACATGGCCGGCGTGCCGTACATGTTGTCCGACGAAGATCTGCTGATCCTGGAGTCCCACTGCCCGGAGAACAATATCGTGACGATGGATCTGAGCAACGACATCCTGCTTTCGCCCGACGGCGGCGAAGACGCGCCGGGCCGCTTCCTTCCGGTGGTGGCGCAGAACATTCGCGCCGGAAACTCGTACAAGTTCTTGCTGGCTGGACGGATCGACGCGGACTGGAAGGACATCGTGGCCCGGATGCGCAAGTTGTTGCATGCTCAATGCTCAGTGGAGGCCGTGAACATCCACTGTAAATTCCGGGTGACCAATGCGCCAATCTTCGATGGCGTGTGTGTGTATCGCGCCGACGTGGTTTCGCTGCAGCGTGAGATGCCGGCGTTGTTCGAAGTCGTCCGCAGCTTTCTGGACGACGACGGATGGGGGAGCAATGCGATTCCGCCGTCGCTCTACTCCAATGCGAGTGCGATCCATGACCCGCTCCGCCGCGATAACGCGCGAAAGCAGTTCGACTACCTTTGGCGGAACGCCGCCTCTGTTTAATGCTCGTGAGTGTTGCGGCCGGTTAGAACCGGCCGCAACACTCACGAGTCCTTCTACCCGAACGACACCAGCCGCCCACCCCCGTCGGCCTCGATCACTGTCCCGGACATGTTCCGGTTGTCCGCCAGCAGCACCACGGCCTCGGCGATGTCCTCGGCCGTCGCGAGGTGCTTGCTCGGCAGCAACCCCGTGATCTGCGTGAACAGCCCCTGTCGCTCCGCCTCCGGCATCCCGCTCCACCACGGCGTGTCGACCAGGCCGGGGGAGACGGCGTTGACGCGCCGCGGCGACAGCTCCACCGCCAGCGGCTTGATCATCGCTTCGAGCGCGCCGTTGATCGCGGCCAGACCGGCGGTGCCCGGCATCGACGCCCGCGCGCTCACCGCGCTGACCAGCGTGATCGAGCCGTCCGCCGCCAGCCGCGGCAGTACGGCCTGGATGGTCGTCAGGTGTGCCCAGAACTTCGCGTCGAACGCTCTGCGCAGCGAGTCGAGGTCGAGCTGGGCGAACGGGCTCATGCCCTCGCCGACGCCGATGCTCACGACCAGCGCGTCGACGCTCCCGATCGCCTCGGCGACGGCCGCCATCGCGGCGCCGTCGGTGCCGTCCGCCTGGTGCCCGGTCAGCTCCGGGTCGGTCTTCAGCAGGGCGTCGAGCCGCTGCTTGCCGCGCCCGGTGAGGTGGACGTCGTAGCCGCGTCCGTGCAGCTTGCGCGCGGAGGCCAGCCCGATGCCCGAAGTGCCCCCGGCGACGAGGGCGGTGCGCTTGCTCATGTCTCTCCTAATTCGAACCGAACCGTCTCGTATTTAAACGCTACCATCACTTTCCATGACCGACCACCCTCGTCCCGGCCGGAAGCGCAGCGAAGAGAGCCGGACCGCGATCCTCGCCGCGACGCTGGAGCTTGCCGCCGAGGTCGGCTACGCCGGGCTCACTATCGAGGGCATCGCCGCTCGATCCGGCGCCGGCAAACAGACGATCTACCGCTGGTGGCCGTCGAAGGCCGACGTCCTGCTCGACGCGCTCGCCACGAAGGCCGATCTGCGCGTGCCGATCCCGGACGAGGGCACCTTCGCCGCGGACCTGGACCTCTTCCTCAAACGCACTTTCGAGCTCGGCGCCAAGAAGCAGGTCGCCGACGGCCTCCGTGCCTTGATGGCCCAGGCGCAGATCGATCCCGAGTTCGGCGCGCGCTTCCGGACCGAGTTCCTGTTCCGCCGCCGCGACGCGCTCGGCGAGATCGTCGAGCGGGCGGGCGAACGCGGCGAGCTGCCGGAGGGTGTCACCACGAGCACGGTCATCGACATCGTCTTCGGCGTGCTTTGGTACCGCCTGCTCGCCACCCTTGAACCGCCGAGCCCCGGCCTGGCCGAGGAACTGGTGGCGGTCCTCGCTAAGGCCTGAGGTGCTCGACCAGGCGGACGAGCTGCTCGGCGTAGATTTCGCCGAATTCCGGTGACGCCGGGTCGAGCCCGGTCAGTGCCCGCACCAGGCGCGGGAACGCGAACGACGCGCTGCCCGCCGCCATCAGGATGAGCATCAGGATCGCCGGGTCGAGGTCGGCCGGGTAGTCGCCGGCCTCCTGCCGGGCGCGCATGTAGTCGACCTGGTGCTGCAGGAACTCGCGCTGTGCCTCGACGCCGACCGCGTCCGGAGCGCCGTCGGTGAGGTTCTCCCACAGGAAAAGCCGCGCCAGATGATGGTCGTGCTGACCCGGCTGGGCGAAGTCCGCCGCGACGTCGGACAGCTGCCGCCCGGGGTCCGTGACCGTCCGGTACGACTGCTGCATCGCGGAGGTCAGCTCGTTGTAGAGCCCCTCCTTGCCGCCGAAGTAGTACGAGATCAGCTGCTTGTTCACGCCCGCGCGGTCCGCGATCCCGCTGACCCGCGCCGCTGCGAACCCTTTCTCGCCGAACTCGGCCTTCGCGGCCTCGATGATGCGCGCCTTCGTCCGCTCCGGATCGCGCTGGCGCTGATCCGGCCGGGGGGCGCGGCGGGGGCTCGTCTCGGGCACGTCGCCAGCCTAGTCGATGACTCAATCATCTATAAGGTTGACTTAATCATCCGTCTGGATAATTATGGAACCATGAGAGACACGAGGAAGATCGCGATCATCGGCGGCGGCACCGGCGGCCTGTGCCTGGCGCACGGCCTGCGGCGGGCGGGGTTCGACGTCGCCGTGTACGAGCGCAGCCGCACCCGCACCGAGCGCCTTCAGGGCTATCGCGTGCACATCAACCCCCACGGTTCGTCGGCGCTGCACGAGTGCCTGCCGCCCGAACAATGGGAACGGTTCCTGGCGACCACCGGGCGCAGCGGGGGCAGCTTCGCCTTCGTCACCGAAAAGCTGCGAGAGCTGGTGGTGCTCGACGAACCCGACGGGAGTGACCCGACCAGGGCGCATCACTCGGTCAGCCGCATCTCGCTGCATCAGGTGCTGTCGTCCGGGCTGGACGGAATCCTCAACTACGACAAGGAATTCGTCCGGTACGAGGAGCACGACAAGGGCGTCCTCTGCCACTTCGCCGATGGCACGACCGCCGAGGCGGACCTGGTGGTCGGCGCCGACGGTGCGAATTCGAGGGTGCGCAAGCAATTCTTGCCCGACGCCCAGCGCGTCGACACCGGAATCCTCGCGGTGGCCGGGAAGCTTCCGCTCACCGACGAGACCCGCGCGCTGGTCCCGGCGCGGCTGACCGCCGGGCCGAACTACATCATGCCGTCCGCGGGCCGCGGGATGTTCACCGCGCCGCACGAGTTCGGCGGCGAGGCCACGAACGACGAGACCGCCTCGATCGATCCGGTCCTGTTCGAGAACACCGGCAGCTACGTGATGTGGGCGTACGGCGCCAGCCGGCACCGATTCCCGGCTGGACTGTCCGAAATGGACGGAAGCGCGCTGCGGCGAACGGTCCTGGGCCAGATCCGTGACTGGCATCCGGGGCTGGCGCGGATGGTCGAGCTCACCCCGGACGGCACGGTCAGCCTGCTGCCGATCTTCACGTCCCTCCCGGTGAAGCCGTGGGAAACCGGACCGGTGACGCTGCTCGGCGACGCCGTCCACAGCATGACGCCGTTCCGTGGAATCGGCGCGAACACGGCGTTGCGGGACGCGCAGTTGTTGTGCCGCACCCTGATCGCGTCACCCGACGACTTCGGCCCGGCGGTGGCGGACTACGAGAAGAAGATGCGCGGCTACGGCTTCGCGGCCGTCCGCGCGTCGAAGCGCAGCGCCGAGCAGTTCGTCTCGGAGAACCGCTTCGGCCGCTCGATGGCACGCGGGATGTTCGCGTTCGTCGGCGCGGTGCCGCCGCTGAAGCGCCGGATGTTCCGCGACCAGGGCAACGACTAGGTGATCCGGTCCGCCCTGATGGTGAGCAGCAGGCGGACCTGGTCGCGGCCGCCGTACCACGGGTAGGGCCCACCGAGATAGCGCTGGGCGAGCTTCTCGATGTGCTCCTCGGCGCCGTCGGTGGTGACGTCCAGGACCTGCCCGCGGACCGCGAAGTACCGCGAAGGCGTGCGCGGGTCGGCGATGTTGAGCGCGACGCGCGGGTCGCGCTCGATGTTCCGCACCTTCTGGTGGCCTCGCACGCTGTTCACGAGGATGTGCGTCCCGTCGGTGTCCACCCAGGTCTGGGTGAGCTGGGGCGAACCGTCGGGCATCGTCGTGGCGAGAAAGCACAGGCTCGGCTCGCGGAGCAGGGCGAGCAGGCCACCAGGCAGGTCCAAGGCCGTTCTCCGGTTCAGAGTTGAGCGGACTGAAGGCGTCCTTCGGCTCACGCGGTGCTGGCCAACGCGAACGGCAGCACCGCTGGAGCCCCGGCCTGCCGGAGCAGCCGGGTGGCGAGGGTCATCGTCCAGCCGGTGTCGATCACGTCGTCGACCAGCAGGATCGGCCCGCCCGGCAGGACCGCGCCGAGATCCGCGGGGAGGCTGAGCCGTCGCCACAGGTCGGCGAGGCGCTGCGCGCTGTTCGCCTGCCGCGGCGGCGGGCCCTCCGCGTCGAGTGCGCCCAGGAAGTCCAGCCGCCCGACCTCCGCCAGCCGCGTCGCCAGGCTGTAGACCAGCTGTGGCCGCGTCGACGACGGGACCGCGACCACCGCGACCGGCCGTTGTGCCCATTGCCAGCCCGCCAGCACCTGGACGCAGGCCTTGAACACCGAGTCCGGCACCTCGGCGTCGGCCGCCCCGGCGCCCACCAGCTCGCGCAGCCGGTTGCCCCAGCCGACGTCGGTGAGCCTGCCGAGCACCTGGCCCGGCTCGGCCTGGTCGTCGGCCGAGATCTTTCCGGACAGCGGGACGTCCAAAGAGGACATTCCGGTCGGCCATTGCTTGCGGGGCGCCACTTCCACACCGGGACGCTGCAGCCGCTCGCGCGTCGCGTCGACCACTTCTTCGGTGACAGCCGTGTCCCAGTGCTGCCCGGTGCAGTTGTCGCACCGGCCGCACGGCGTCGCTTCGGGGTCGTCGAGCTGGTGGCGGAGGTACTCCATCCGGCAGCCCGTGGTTGCCAGGTAGCCCAGCATCGCGTCCTGCTCGCGGGTGCGCGCTTCGGCGACCCGCTTGTACCGCTCACGGTCGTACTGCCACTCCTCGCCCGTGCTCTCCCAGCCGCCGCGCACCCGCCGGACGGCGCCGTCGACGTCGAGCACCTTCAGCACCATTTCCAGCCGGGAGCGGGAAAGCTCGACCGACGGCTCCAGCGCGGCCGTCGAAAGTGGACGGTCGGCATAGGCCAGCGAGTTGAGCACCTGCGTCACCCGCAGCTCGTCCGGGAAGGCGAGGGAGCCGAAGTACGCCCAGATCGCGCGATCCTCCTCACCGGGCAGCAGCACGACCTCGGCGCGCTCGACGCCACGCCCGGCGCGCCCGACCTGCTGGTAATACGCGATGGGGGAGGACGGCGCGCCGAGGTGCACCACGAACCCGAGGTCCGGCTTGTCGAAACCCATGCCCAGCGCCGACGTCGCGACCAGCGCCTTGACCCGGTTCTCCAGCAGGTCGTCCTCCGCCGCCTGCCTGTCGGCCGGGTCGGTCTTGCCGGTGTACGCGGCAACGGGGTAGCCGCGGTCCTTGAGCAGCGAAGCGACGTCGTGTGCCGCCGCCACCGTGAGCGTGTAGATGATGCCCGAGCCCGGCAGGTCGGCCAGGTGCTCGGCGAGCCAGGCCAGCCGCGCCTGCGACGTCGGCAGCTGGGCGACCGCGAGCCGCAGGCTTTCGCGGTCGAGCGAGCCGCGCAGGACCAGCGTGTCCCCGCCGGTGCCGATGCCGAGCTGGTCGGCGACGTCGGTGGCGACCCGGTCGTTCGCCGTCGCGGTGGTGGCCAGCACCGGCACGCCCTCGGGCAGGTCGCCCAGCAGCGTGCGCAGCCGCCGGTAGTCCGGCCGGAAGTCGTGGCCCCAGTCCGAGATGCAGTGCGCCTCGTCGACCACGAGCAGCCCGGTGCTCGCGGTCAGCTTCGGCAGCACGTTGTCCCGGAAATCCGGGTTGTTCAGCCGTTCGGGGCTGACCAGCAGCACGTCGATCTCGCCCGCGGCCACCGCCGCCTGCACCTGGTCCCACTCCTGCGGGTTCGCCGAGTTCATCGTCGCCGCGTGGATCCCGGCGCGCGCCGCGGCCGAGATCTGGTTGCGCATCAGCGCGAGCAGCGGCGAGACGATCACCGTCGGACCGCTGCCCTGCTCGCGCAGCAACGCCGTGGCCAGGAAGTACACCGCCGACTTGCCCCAGCCGGTGCGTTGCACGACCAGCGCGCGACGGCGGTGCGCGACCAGTGCCTCGATGGCGGTCCACTGGTCTTCGCGCAGCTTCGCCGAGTCGCCTGCCAATGCTCGCAGCAGCGTTTCGGCGCGGTCCCGGAGCGGTGAAGTGTCCACGACCCCACGTCTACCCCATCGGACCGACAGATCCCGAATCGGCCGTGACGCGAACGGACCGTTCGGGTCGAATACGGGTCGTATTGTGACCTGAATCACAGTGATGACCCTCTCGGGCGGCCCTGATCCGAGATGAGGACAGCCGGCTGCGGTGATGTATAGGCTCAACGCTCATGTCGTCACGCCGGATCGGGGTCATGGGCGGCACGTTCGACCCCGTGCACCACGGTCACCTCGTCGCGGCCAGCGAGGTCCAGTCGCAGTTCGGGCTCGACGAGGTGATCTTCGTGCCGACCGGGCAGCCCTGGCAGAAGTCGGAGCGCCAGGTCACCAAGGCCGAGGACCGCTACCTGATGACGGTGATCGCCACCGCGTCCAACCCGGCCTTCTCGGTCAGCCGCGTGGACATCGACCGCGGCGGCCAGACCTACACCGTCGACACGCTGCGTGACCTGCAGGCCGAGTACCCGGGCGACGAGCTGTTCTTCATCACCGGCGCCGACGCCCTCGAGCAGATCCTGACCTGGCACAAGGCCGGCGAGCTGTTCGACCTCGCGCACTTCGTCGGCGTCACGCGTCCTGGCTACCGGCTCAACTCGACCCACCTGCCGAGCGGGAAGGTGAGCCTGGTCGAGGTCACCGCGATGTCCATCTCGTCGACCGGCTGCCGTGACCGGGTCGAGAGCGGGGAGCCGGTCTGGTACCTCGTGCCGGACGGCGTCGTCCGCTACATCGCCAAGAAAGATCTGTACCGCAAGCGCGGCTGAGGGACTGTCAGTCCCGCCGGGTACCCTTCTCGGGCCAACCCGAAGAACATAAGGAGCACTGTGACAGCCACGTCCGAGGCACGAGAGCTGGCCGTAGCGGCCGCCCACGCGGCGGCGGACAAGAAGGCCAGCGACGTCGTCGTGCTGGACGTGTCCGAGCAGCTCGTCATCACCGACGCGTTCGTCATCGCGTCGGCGCCCAACGAGCGGCAGGTCGGCGCGATCGTCGACAACGTCGAGGAGAAGCTCCGCCTCGGTGGCCACAAGCCCGTCCGCCGCGAAGGCGCGCGCGAGGGCCGCTGGGTCCTGCTGGACTACGTCGACGTCGTCGTGCACGTCCAGCACGTCGAAGAGCGCACCTTCTACGGCCTGGAGCGGCTGTGGAAGGACTGCCCGCGGATCGAGGTCGCCGGTCTCGAGGAGCCCGCCCGCCGACGAGGCGACGGACGAGCCGTGACCCCGCGGCGGCTGGTGCTGTGGCGGCACGGCGAAACGGACTACAACGCCGCCGGGCGGATGCAGGGTCACCTCGACTCGGCGCTGACCCCGGTCGGCTGGAACCAGGCTCGCTTCGCGGTCCCCGCGCTGGCCCGGTTCGAGCCGGACCTGGTGATCGCGTCCGACCTGCGCCGCGCCACCGACACCGCCACCGTGCTGACCGACGCGATCGGCGTCCCGCTGCGCATCGACAAGCGCCTGCGTGAGACGCATTTAGGCGACTGGCAGGGGCGCACCGGCGAGGAGGTCGACGCCGCCTACCCTGGCGAGCGTGACCGCTGGCGCAGGGACGCGACCTGGGCACCTCCCGGCGGCGAGTCGCGCGTCGAGGTCGCCGAGCGTGCCAGCGAAGTCGTCGCGGACCTGCTGCAGGACAACGCCGACGCCGGCGACACCGTCCTGCTCGCCGCGCACGGCGGGCTGATCCTCGCGCTCACCGCGAAGCTGCTTCGCCTGCCTGTCGAGATCTGGCCGTCGCTGGGTGGGATCGCGAACTGCCACTGGGTCGAGCTGCGGCGGCGCGACGGCGACTGGCGGCTCTACGCCTACAACGCGGGGATCACCGGCTAACCGATGGGGCCGCGCCTGCTGGTGTTCGGCGACTCGCTGAGCTTCCACGGACCGTCCGGTCCCTGTGCCGCAGACGAACCACGGCTGTGGCCCAACATCGCCGCGGCCGCGCTCGGCGGGCACGCCGACCTGGTCGCCGGCTTCGGCTGGACCGCGCGGGACGCCTGGTGGTCGCTGATCGGCGACCCGCGGGTGTGGGCGGATCTGCACCACGTCGACGCGGTCGTGCTGGCCGTCGGGAGCATGGACACGCTGCCCTCGCCGTTGCCCACCTACCTGCGCAACGGGCTGCGCTACCTGCGCCCGGACCCGCTGCGGCGGCTGGCGCGCAAGGCTTATCTCGCCGCGCAGCCCCGGCTGGCGGTGGCGTTCCGCGGACGTCCGGCGGTGCTGCCCGCCAAACTCACCGTCCACTACCTCGACACCGCCGTTGGCGCGCTCCGGATCCTGCGACCGGAATTGCCGATTTTCAGCATGTTGCCTTCGGTCCATCGCGCTGCGGCGTACGGCGGTGTGCACACTGCGCGCCCGGCCGCGGCGGCGGCGATCGCGGCATGGGGCGCGCGCGTGAACGTGCCGCTGCTGGACCTGGAAGCCGTGGTGGGGGAGCACGTACTGAGCGGACAGGGCAATCCCGACGGGATGCACTGGGGCTGGGCCGGGCACGCCGCCGTCGGCGACGCGATGTCCGTGTTGATGGCGCCGTCGTTGGCACCCGGCCACGTAGGCTGAGGCGCGTGTCGGTCGCCGTAGTCACGGATTCCACCGCCCATCTGCCGGAGGGCTTCGCCGAGCGGCATACGGTCCGGGTGGTCCCGCTGCACGTCCTGGTCGACGGAGTGGTCTCGCTCGACGGCGTCGAAACGGGGCCGGCGGCGGTCGCGGAGGCCATGCGCCAGCGCAAGATCGTCACGACGTCGAGGCCGACTCCAGGCGAGTTCGTCAAGGAGTTCCGCGCGGCGCTGGCCGACGGCGCCGAAGCGGTGGTCTCGGTGCACCTTTCCCGCGAGCTGTCCGGCACCTGGGAGGCCGCGGTGCTCGCCGCGCAGGAGGTCGGCCCGGACCGGGTGCGGGTGGTCGACTCGCGCACGACCGCGATGGGGCTGGGATTCGCCGCATTGCGTGCGGCCGACGCCGCGGCGGCGGGAGCCGAACCCGCGGACGTCGAAGCCGCGGCGGTGGCGGCGGCCGCGTCCTCGGAGACGTTGTTCGTGGTCGAGACGCTGGAATACCTGCGCCGGGGCGGCCGGATCGGGCCCGCGGCGGCGCTGCTGGGCACGGCGCTGGCGGTGAAACCCGTGCTGCACATGACCGACGGCCGGATCCTGCCGCTGGAGAAGGTCCGCACGATGAACCGGGCCGTCGCGCGGCTGGTGGAGCTGGCCGCGCGGGCGGCGGGCGAGGACGACGTCGAGCTCGCGGTGCACCACCTGGCCTCGCCGGAGCGGGCGGTCGAACTGGCCAACCGGCTGGAGGAAGCGGTGCCGCGCTCGGCCGGCTGCGTGGTCTCCGAGCTGGGCGCGGTGGTCGGCGCGCACACCGGTCCGGGGGTGCTCGGCGTGGTCGTGCAGCGCGTGCCGAGGCCCTGACCAGCACCTCGGTGGACTAGTCCCTTAGAGTGAACACGCTCTGTTGATGTTCACATTTCGAGGGGGAACGGTCGTGTCTGCACGCCCGAGAGTTCGTCTTGCCGTCTTCGCCATGGTGGCCCTGGCCGCCGCCGGCTGTTCCACGTCCGTCGAGGGCCAGGCATCAGGCGCGGGGAGTATCCTGACCGGCTCCGCCGAGCCGACGCCGAGCGCGCCGAGCACCACGCCGCGCCCGTACGCGACCACCACGCCGACGCTGGAGCTCAACGACCAGACGGTCAAGCCCGGCACCAAGCTGAAGTTCGGCGAGCAGGCGATCGTGCCGTTCTACAGCGCCTACGCCAAGGGGCTGATCGGGCTCACGGTGAGCGTCGAGAGCGTCAAGGCGCCGGACGCGGACATCGACGGCCTGCCGCTGAAGGACGAGGACAAGGCCAAGCTGCGCGGCAAGAACTTCTTCTTCGTCCGCACCAGCATGGTCGACATCGACGGGGCCAACTTCGAGGGCGTCTACGCGCCGACGTTGACCGCCTCGACGCGCAGCGGCGGCTGGCCCGGCACGCTGCTGGGCCTCGGCGCGGACATCAGCGTCACCGGCTGCGACAAGAGCTCGTCGGCGCCGAGCGACTTCTCGGCTAAGGGCGCGAAGTTCGACTCGTGCTCGCTGTACTTCGGCACCGCCTCCGACCCGATCGCTTCGCTGGCCTACACGCAGAAGCCCTACGAAACCGCCGCCACCCGGGCGGTCACCTGGAAGTCCAAGTAGTTCGCACCAGGTCCGTGAAGACCCCCTTACCAGCTGTGAGAGCCGGTAAGGGGGCCTTCACGGCTTATGGCCGCGGCCCGGAGCCGAACCGGCCAGCATGACATCCGGGTCCGACAGAAACCCTCGCCGCGGGGCGGATCCGGGGCGATCCATCCCCATCCCCCCAGTTGTCCACAGGTCGCGCCGCGACCCCTTCCCGGCCGGGTCCCGCCGGGCCTAGCGTCGCTCGTGTGTTCGAGCACTCCGCCCGGGATCCGGGCCCACCCGTCCACGACCGGCTCACCTGGCTGGCCGGTCAGCTCGCGCCCGCCGCGCTGCCGGGCGGGTTCGGCGGCCGGCTCGTCCGCCGCTGGCTGCCCGCCGGCCCGGACGGCCCGGGGCGCCGCCGGCTCGCGCTCGTCGCGGTGGTCGTCGTCGTGGTGGGGCTGATCGTCGCGGTGGTCTCGCTGCTCGGCGGCAAGCCGACGCCCGAGGCGCCGCCCCCGTTGCCGGCCGCGAAGTCCGTCGAGGCGCCGGCGCCGGCCAAGGCGGACCTCGTGGTGAGCGTGGTCGGCCGGGTCCGCTCGCCCGGCCTGATCACCGTGCCCTCGGGCGCGCGGGTCGCGGACGTGCTTCGCGCCGCGGGTGGTGCCGAGCCGGGCGCGGACCTCACAGCACTGAACCTCGCGCGCCGGGTCACCGACGGCGAGCAACTCGCGGTGGGTGTTCCCGCGCCGCCGCAGCCCGTCGGCGCGCCCGGGCCCGGCACGAAGATCGACCTCAACACGGCCACCGTCGAGCAGCTCGACACCCTGCCGGGCGTGGGCGCGGTGATGGCGCGCCGGATCGTCGAGTGGCGTACCGCGCACGGCAGCTTCACCAAGGTCGAGCAGCTTCGCGACGTCGAAGGCATCGGCGAGAGCAAGTTCTCCAAGCTGCGTGAGCAGGTGACGGCCGGATGACCGAGGAACCGGAAACCCGCCAGGATCTCCGGCTGGTCCCCGCCGCACTGGTGTGCTGGCTCGCCACTCTCTCCGGGCTGTTGCTGGGCTGGTGGACGGCGGCCGCGGCGGGCGGAGCGGCCGCGGTGCTCGCAGCCATCGTTCTCATCCGGAGCCGGGACCGGCCGCGCTGGTTCCGCGCGGCGGGCGTGGCGCTGGTGCTCGGGCTGGTCGTCGCGGGCCCGACCGCGCTGCGCGTCCGGGCAGCCGAGCACGACGAGCTGCGCGCGGCCGCCGCTCACGGCGGTTCCGCGGTGCTGCGGGTGATGGTCGCCGAGCGGCCACGCCCGGTCCGCACGGCCGGGTACGCCGACCGGCAGGCGGGTGCCCGGTCGGTGGTGGTCGTGACCGACGTGACCAGCGCGATGGTCGACGGCGAGCCGTCGGCGTCGACCGGGCGGGTCCTGCTGCTCGCCCCGGTGACGGCCTGGGCGACCCTGCTGCCCGGCCAGGAGGTGACCGCCTCCGGACAGCTGGTGCCACCGCGCGGCCGGGATCTGACGGTCGCGGTGCTGTCCGTGCGCGGACCTCCGGGCGAGCCGGGTCCGGTTCCCTGGTGGCAGCGCGCGGCGGACGCACTGCGGTCGGGCCTGCATGGACTGTGCCAAGTCCTGCCGGAGGAACCCGCGGGACTGCTGCCCGGGCTCGTGCTGGGCGACACGGGCGCGTTGTCGCCCCGGGTCGAGCAGGAGTTCGTCACCGCGGGCATGTCGCACCTGACCGCGGTCAGCGGCGGAAACGTCGCGGTGGTGTGCGGCGCGGTGCTGCTCCTGCTGCGCTGCGCACGGCTCGGGCCGCGGACCTCCGCGGTGGCGGCCGGGGTGGTCCTCGCCGGGTTCCTGGTGCTCGTGGGCCCGGCGCCGAGCGTGCTGCGCGCGGGGCTGATGGGCGCGGTCGGACTCCTCGCGCTGGCGCTGGGACGGCGTGGATCCGCGTTGCCCGCGTTGGCTTTCGCGGTCTGCCTGCTGGTGGTGGTGGATCCGGCGATGGCCACGGACCTCGGGTTCGCGCTGTCGGTGTGCGCGACGGCCGGGCTGGTGCTGCTGGCGCCTCGATGGGCCGACGCGCTGGTCCGCCGGGGCGTGCCGCCCGGGTTCGCCGAAGGCGTGGCGGTGCCGCTGGCGGCGTTCGTGGTCACCGCGCCGGTGCTCGCGGGCATGGCGGGGTCGGTGAGCCTGGTGTCGGTGCTGACCAACGTCCTCGCCGCGCCGGTGGTGGCGCCGGTGACCGTGCTCGGCGTGCTGGCCACGGTGGTCGGCCCGTGGTGGCCGGGCGCGGGACAGGTGCTGGTGCGCCTCGCCGATCCCGAAGCCCGTTGGCTGATCGCGGTCGCGCGGCACGGCGCTCGCGCTCCCGGCGCGGTGCTGACCTGGCCGGGTGGCTGGTGGGGCGGGCTCCTTGCGGTCGTCGCCCTTGCGGTGCTGGTGCTGGTGGTGCGCCATCGGCGGCTCCGGCTGCTCGCCCTGGTGCTCGTCGCGGGGGCGCTGCTGGTGTTCGTCCCGGTCCGTGTGCTGGCTCCGGCCTGGCCGCCGCCGGCCTGGTCGATGGTCGAGTGTGACGTCGGGCAGGGGGACGCGGTGGTGCTGGCGACCGCGGAGCCGGGCCGGGCCGTCGTGGTGGACACCGGCCCGGAGCCCGGTCCCGTCGACGAGTGCCTGCACCGCCTGGACGTCGACCGGATCCCGTTGCTGGTGCTGAGCCATCTGCACGCCGATCACATCGGCGGCCTGGCGTCGGTCTTCGACGGCCGGACCGTCGGCGCGGTCGCGGTCGGCCCCGGCCGGGCGCCCGGCTGGGCGTGGCGGCAGGTGTCCGAGGTGGCCGCTCGCGAAGGTGTTCCGCTGCTGGAGCTGAGTCCGGGGGAGCGGCTGGACTGGCCCGGCCTGTCGCTGGACGTGCTGGGGCCGCGCTATGTGCCCGAGCGGTCGGCGGGAGAGCAGGACGGCACGGTGATCAACAACAGCTCGGTGGTCCTGCGGGCCGGGACCGCGGCCGGGCGGGTGCTGCTGACCGGGGACGTGGAACTGGCCGCGCAGGCGGACCTCATGGCCGACGTCGGCGACTTGAGAGCGGAGGTACTGAAAGTCCCGCACCACGGCAGTCGCTATTCGTTGCCCGCGTTCCTCGCGGCGGTGGCGCCACGGGCGGCGTTGGTGAGCGTGGGCGCGGGAAACACCTACGGCCACCCGAGTAAGTCCACAATGGACACCCTGATTGCCTTGGGAGCATTGGTGACCCGGACCGACATCGACGGGGACACGGCGGTCGTACCGGACCCGGCCGGGCCCGCGATAGTCCGCCGGGGCGAGCCTCGCGGCCCGCCCCGGCGGTGAGGCTCAGTATCCGAGCGCGGCGTTCACGGCCTCGGCCGACGCCGGCACGATCGCCTTGGGGCCCAGGTGGTTCTCGACCGCGTCGAGGGTCTTGAGGCCGTCGCCGGTGATCAGCAGCACGGTCTCGGCGTCCGGGTCCAGCTTGCCGGTCTCGACGAGCTTCTTCGCCGTGGCGACGGTGACGCCACCGGCGGTCTCGGTGAAGATGCCCTCGGTGCGGGCGAGCAGCCGGATGCCCTCGACGACCTCCTCGTCGCTGACGTCCTCGATCGCGCCGCCGGTGCGGTTGACGATGTCGAGCACGTAGGGGCCGTCGGCCGGGTTGCCGATCGCCAGCGAGCGGGCGATGGTGTCCGGCTTCACCGGCTGGACGACGTCGTGGCCGGCGCGGAAGGCGGCCGAGACCGGCGAGCACCCGGTCGCCTGCGCGCCGAACACCTTGTACGGGCTGGCGTCCACCAGGCCGAGCTGGCCCAGCTCACGGAAACCCTTGTCCACCTTGGTCAACTGCGAACCGGAGGCGATCGGCACGACGATCTGCGGCGGGATCCGCCAGCCGAGCTGCTCGGCGACCTCGAAGGCCAGCGTCTTCGAGCCCTCCGAGTAGTACGGGCGGACGTTCACGTTCACGAACGCCCAGGTGGCGTGGTCCGCGGCGAGCTGGGTGGCGAGCCGGTTGACGTCGTCGTAGTTGCCGTCGACGGCGATCAGGTCGCCGTCGTACACCGCGGTGGTGAGGATCTTGGCGCGCTCGAGGGTCTTGGGGATGAGCACGACCGACTTCCAGCCGGCGCGCGCGGCGGCGGCCGCGACCGCGTTGGCCAGGTTGCCGGTGGAGGGACAGGCCAGCACCTCGAACCCGAACTCGCGGGCGGCGGCCAGTGCGACGGCGACCACGCGGTCCTTGAACGAGTGCGTCGGGTTGCCGGTGTCGTCCTTGACCCAGACCTTGCGCAGGCCCAGCTCCTTGGCGAGGCGATCGGCCTGGATCAGCCGGGTCGCGCCGGGCTCGGTGTTCGGGATCTGCTCGACGTTCGACGGTACCGGGAGGAGTTTCTTGTAGCGCCAGATGTTCTTCGGTCCCGCTTCGATGTCCTCGCGGCGGACGCGGCCGAAGTCGTAAGCGACTTCGAGCGGCGAAAAGTCTTCCGCGGAGACGAACTCGGGAGCGAGCGGCTGACGGTGACCCTCTTCCTTCGACACCAGTTCGACAGCGGGTCCGAGATCCGGGGTCTTCGTGGTGGAGGACGTGCCGAGGGTTGCGGTCATCGCGAGGTTCCTTCCTCATCTGCCCCGCCGAAGCGGGCCGGAATTGGCACCGTGATCGTCAGCTACCCCGCGAACGCGGGATGACGGGCTGTACGCCGGTTGCCGGGGCTTCGTCGGGCCGTTCCCTCTGCCCCTCTGGATGAGCGGTATTCGATTGTCGGCGCGCCATCGTGCGCTGCCTCGCCTACACCGTACGACATGGCGATCGAGTCGTGCCATGCCGCCCGCGGACATCACCGGAGCGGCGGGCACCCTGGAAGAAGTGAGAGGATTCCTCCCGTGACCGCGCAAGCCACCGCCCCGGCGCCGCTGCACCTGGTACTGGGCGAGGAAGAACTGCTCATCGAACGAGCTGTCCGCGAAACGCTCGCCGCGGCCCGCGCGATCGACGCGACCGCCGACCTGACCCGGGTCCGCGTGTCCGATCTCACAGCCCCTGAGCTGGCCGAACTGGTCAGCCCGTCGCTGTTCAGCGAGGGCCGCGTGATCGTCCTGGAGTCGGCGCAGGACATCTCGCAGGAGCTCGCCGACGCCGTGACGAGCTACCTCAAGGACCCGGCCGAGGGAGTCGTGCTCGTCGTCGTGCACACCGGCGGCGGGCGCAGCAAGGCGGGCAAGACGCTTCCCGCAGTGATGAAGAAGGCGGGCGCCGAGATCACCGAGTGCCCGAAGCTGACCAAGCCCGCCGAGCGGGAGTCGTTCGTGCGCCATGAGGTCCGCCGGGCCGGGGGCAAGATCGACCCGGCCGGCGTCACCGCGCTGATCGACGCCGTCGGCTCCGACCTGCGCGAGCTGTCCTCGGCGGCGACCCAGCTGGTGGCGGACGCGGGCGGCACGGTCGACGCCGAGGCCGTCCGCCGCTACCACCGGGGCCGCGCGGACGTGACGGGCTTCGCGGTCGCCGAGAAGGCGGTCAGCGGGGACCGGTCGGCGGCGCTCGAGTCACTGCGCTGGGCGATGCAGCTGGGTGTCCCGCACGTCCTGGTCGCCGACGCCCTGGCGGACGCGGTCCGCACCATCGCCCGGGTCTCGGCCGCCGGGCGCGGCAACCCGAACCAGATGGCCGGTGAACTGGGCATGCCGCCGTGGAAGATCCGCAAGGCGCAGGGCCAGGCACGCGGCTGGGGCCAGGACGGCCTCGCCACCGCGATGCGCGTGGTCGCCCGGCTGAACGCCGAGGTCAAAGGCGTGGCGGCGGACCCGAACTACGCCCTGGAACGCGCCGTCCTCGAGGTCGCGGCCGCCAAAGGCTGACCCGTGCTGAGCAGCCCCCGATTTCCAGCCTGGCGACGAGCACCGGCTGTTCCCGGCCGCTCACAGCGAGTACCGAAACTGTCGGTGCCCACCGGTAGCGTGGAAAACGGGGGCTCCTCAGAACGCCTTCCGATGCCCCGGAACGCGAAAAGGCCCCGGCAAATGCGCCGGGGCCTTTCGCACGAATCGGATCAGAGCGCGTTGACGCTCTTCGCCAGCGCGGACTTCTTGTTCGCGGCCTGGTTGGCGTGGATGACGCCCTTGGTCACGGCCTTGTCCAGCTTCTGGGCGGCGTCGCGCTGCAGCTCGACGGCCTTCGCCTTGTCGCCGGCGTCGACGGCTTCGCGAACCTTGCGGACCGCGGTCTTCACCGAGGACCGGATCGCCTGGTTGCGCTGACGCGCCTTCTCGTTCGTGGTGATGCGCTTGATCTGCGACTTGATGTTGGCCATAAGGCGCTCCTGCTTTCACTCGGTGAGGTTCGCTGCCGCGCTTCACAGGCCCCGCGAGTGCGAGTTTCCTCCATGACGGAATGCCGCACGGCAACGATCGGTAAGCCTAACAGCCCCGCTCAGAGCCCCGCCGGGAGGGAGTACGGTGGCGGACGGCAGTGCCTAGGGTTCCGCCGCCGGTCCGTCCGAGCACCCCACAACCAGGACCGGGGGGACTGGTCCGAGCGGCACCATCGCCCGCGCCTGGACGGCCGGTCGTTCATCTGACGGGACAAAAGCCTGGAGGACCCGGTTTCGCGCGCGCGAAACCCGAAGGGGTCCGATGAACGCCACCGCTCTGTCCTTCGTCCTCGCCGCCGCCGTCATCCACGCGGGCTGGAACCTCGCCGCGAAGCGGATCTCGTCGGGCGGCACCCAGTTCGTCTGGCTCTACTACACGGTTTCCGCGGTCGCGCTGCTGCCGGTCACGCTCTTCCAGCTGCTCGCCGGTAATCCACAGTGGACATGGCTGTTCGCCGCCGTGGTCACCTCCGTGTTCCACGTCGCCTACGGCATCGTGCTGCAGCGCGGCTACGTCGTCGGCGACCTATCGGTGGTCTATCCGGTCGCGCGCGGCACCGGGCCGCTGCTGTCCGTCGTGGCCGCGGTCACGGTGCTCGGCGAACGCCCCGGCTGGATCGGCCTGCTCGGCGCGTTCCTCGTGATCATCGGCGTGCTGGTGATCAGCACCGGTCGCAAAACCGGCGGGGGACGCCGCGCCGGCGTCGGCTACGGCCTGCTGACCGGCGCGGTCATCGCCGGGTACACGCTGTGGGACGCGCATTCGGTGACCGGCCTGCACGTCCCGCCGATCGCCTACTTCGGGCTCGGTTCGATCGTCCAGAGCGTCATGCTCGCCCCCGCCGCGGTCACCGGCCGGGCCCAGGTCGCCCGGCTCTGGCGCGAACAGCGCCGCGAGGTGCTGATCGTCGGCCTCGCCTCGCCGGTGGCCTACATCCTGGTGCTGTTCGCGCTGACCATGGCGCCGGTCAGCCTGGTCGCGCCCGCCCGCGAGCTGTCCATCGTGCTCGGCGGCCTCGCCGCCTGGCTGGTGCTCGGGGAGCAGGACGCGATGCGCCGGCTCGCCGGATCCGTCATCGTGGTGGCGGGCATCGCCGCCATCGCGGCGGCGTGAGCGAGGAGGCGTCCGCATGGAAGTGCTGAAGAGCCGGATCCTGATCCGCCCGGCCGACGCCGCGGCGTCGACGGCGTTCTACCGGGACACCCTCGGCCTGGCCGTCGAGCGGGAGTTCCCCGGCGGGACCGTCTTCTTCCTCGGCCACGGCGCCCTCGAGATCTCCGGGAAGGGTGAGACGGGCGCGTCGCCCGACCTGGTGCTCTGGCTGCAGGTCCGCGACCTGGCCGGCACGCTCGCCGAGCTCAAGGCCCGGGGCGTCGAACCGGTGCGCGACGCCCAGCGCGAGCCATGGGGCCTCGACGAGGCCTGGATCGCCGACCCGGACGGCACCCGGATCGTGCTGGTCGAGGTCCCCGAGGGGCACCCGATCCGGACGGACACCCGCTAGGCGGGCTTGACCGCGCGCAGCTGCGCGGCGAGCGCGGCGAACCCGGGCGGGTCCCAGGTCCAGGTCTGCAGGTCGGCGAAGCCCGCGGCGGCGGCTTCGTCGGCCAGTACGTGCCTGCTGACCGGCAGCCACTTCTCGTGCGCGGACAGCAGCAGCCTGCCGCCGGGACGCAGCACGCGGAACAGCTCGGCGAACCCGGCCGCGCGGTCGTCCCACAGCATGACGTTGTTCACGCTCAGCACGACGTCGACGGCCTCGTCGTCCTCGCCGGTCGAGGCGGCCGAGCCGCGGCGCAGCTCGGCGAGCTTGCCGCAGCGCTGATGACTCAGCGCCAGCATGTCGGGCGAGGGGTCGACGCCGATCGCGCGCCCGGCCAGGCGGGCGGCCGCGTGCAGGCCGACCCCGGGGCCGGGGCCGATCACCAGCACGGTCTCGTCGGGCTCGATCTTGGCCAGGTCGACGATGCGGTGTTCGGTGGGCGCGTTGCCTCGGGACATCAGCCAGCCGCCGAGGCGCCCGAGCGCGCCGGCAGGGTGGCCGAAGGCCCGGTCGAAGACGCGTTCGATGCCGTGTGGACCCGGCTGGGGAGGAGGTGCCGGTCGGTGCGAAGTGCTCATACTTCGAGGGCACCACGTGTCCGCGCGGTTCGCATCGGGGATGACCCCCACCCGCACCCGGAGGGGCATGGGACCATAGAGGTGGCCATCCCCGACCCTCTTGAGGATCACACGAGTGACGACGTTCGCCGACACGACCTTCACGCCGCCGGAGCTCATCCGGAACTTCTGCATCATCGCGCACATCGACCACGGCAAGTCCACCCTGGCCGACCGCATGCTGCAGCTCACCGGCGTCGTCGAAGAGCGGGCCATGCGCGCTCAGTACCTCGACCGGATGGACATCGAGCGCGAGCGCGGCATCACGATCAAGGCCCAGAACGTGCGGCTCCCGTGGCAGGTCGAGGGCCAGGACCACGTCCTGCACATGATCGACACGCCCGGCCACGTCGACTTCACCTACGAGGTCTCCCGGGCGCTGGAAGCGTGTGAAGGCGCAGTCCTGCTGGTCGACGCCGCGCAGGGGATCGAGGCGCAGACCCTGGCCAACCTGTACCTCGCGCTGGAGAACAACCTCACGATCATCCCGGTGCTCAACAAGATCGACCTGCCCTCGGCCGACCCGGACAAGTACGCCGGTGAGCTCGCCCACATCATCGGCTGCGAGCCCGACGACGTCCTGCGGGTCTCGGCCAAGACCGGCATGGGCGTCGGCGAGCTCCTCGACGCGGTCGTGAAGCAGGTCCCGGCGCCGCAGGGCGACGCCGACGCGCCCGCCCGCGCGATGATCTTCGACTCGGTCTACGACACCTACCGCGGCGTCGTCACCTACATCCGCGTGGTCGACGGCAAGATCACCCCGCGCGAGCGCATCAAGATGATGTCCACCGGCGCCACCCACGAGCTCCTGGAAGTCGGCATCATCTCGCCGGAACCCAAGCCCAGCAAGGGACTCGGGGTCGGCGAGGTCGGCTACCTGATCACCGGCGTGAAGGACGTCCGCCAGTCGAAGGTCGGCGACACCGTGACCTCCGAGCGGCAGGGCGCGAAAGAGGCCCTGGCGGGCTACCGCGAGCCGAAGCCGATGGTCTACTCCGGACTGTATCCGGTGGACGGCTCGGACTACCCGGAGCTGCGTGAGGCACTGGACAAGCTCCAGCTCAACGACGCCGCGCTCGACTACGAGCCGGAGACGTCGGTGGCGCTGGGCTTCGGCTTCCGCTGCGGCTTCCTCGGCCTGCTGCACCTGGAGATCACCCGTGACCGGCTCGAGCGCGAGTTCGGTCTCGACCTGATCTCGACCGCGCCGAACGTGGTCTACGACGTCGTTCTGGACGACGGCAAGGAAATCCACGTCACCAACCCCTCGGACTGGCCGACCGGGAGCAAGATCGACAAGGTGCTGGAGCCGCTCAGCAAGGTCAGCGTCCTCGCGCCGTCGGAGTTCATCGGCACGATCATGGAGCTGTGCCAGAACAAGCGCGGCCAGCTGCTCGGGATGGACTACCTGTCCGAGGATCGCGTCGAGCTGCGCTACAACATGCCGCTCGGCGAGATCATCTTCGACTTCTTCGACACGCTGAAGTCGCGCACGCGCGGGTACGCGTCCCTCGACTACGAAGAGGCCGGCACGCAGGCCGCCGATCTGGTCAAGGTGGACATCCTGCTGCAGGGCGAAGGGGTGGACGCGTTCTCCGCGATCGTCCACAAGGACGACGCCTACACCTACGGCAACCGGATGGTGAACCGGCTGCGCGAACTGATCCCGCGCCAGAACTTCGAGGTGCCGATCCAGGCAGCCATCGGCGCCCGGATCATCGCCCGCGAAACCATTCGCGCGATCCGCAAGGACGTGCTCGCCAAGTGCTACGGCGGTGACATCTCGCGTAAGCGCAAACTGCTGGAAAAGCAGAAGGAAGGCAAGAAGCGGATGAAGACCGTCGGCCGGGTCGAGGTCCCGCAGGAGGCCTTCGTCGCCGCACTGTCCACAGAGGACTCCGGCAAGAACAAGAAGTAGCTTTCCGCGAAGCGGGCCCGGGTCTTCCGGGCCCGCTTTGTCGTTTCCGGCGTTCGGCAGGTGTTCCGGAAGCCCATCGTGATCACACGTCCGAGTGAACAGGCGTGGCGAACTCGTGATCGACCATCTTTCTGTCGGTGCCGTCTGCTGAGCTGTGGTGCGACCGAAGAAAGGAGAGCACCATGACAGCCATGACAGACATCGAGCACCCCGCCTGGTCGGGTCCCATGACGGTGCACGACCTGGAGGGGATGCCGAAGGATGGCCGACGTTACGAGCTCATCGACGGGGTGCTCATCGTGAGCCCCGCGCCGGGAAGACGGCACCAGAAGATCGTCGTGAGATTGTCGGCTCTCCTCGATGCCCGGTGCCCACCCGAGTACGACGTACTGGTCGCGCCGTTCGCGGTGCATGCCGGTGACCGGGTCGAACTGCAGCCGGATGTCCTCGTGGGGCGAGACGAGGACTTCACGGATCGGGATCTCCCGGTCGCGCCGGTCCTCGTGGTCGAGGTGCTGTCGCCGAGCACCGCGATCCACGATCTGAACACCAAGAAGGCGGTCTACGAACGCCTCGGCGTGCCGAGCTACTGGGTGATCGACCCGGAAGAACCCGCGCTGACCGTGTTCGAGGTGGACGTGGAGGGGCGCTACCAACAGGTGGCGAAGGCCGCGGGGGACGAGTCGTTCGAGGCGGAGCGGCCGTTCCCCGTACGGATCGTGCCGCGGGAGCTGCTGGGGAGGCTGGCTTGAGGGCGTCAGTGGCGGCGTAGGCGCGGCGGCCGGCGAGTGTTGGCACGCAGGCGCCGGGTATCGAGTTCGTGCCGGAGCCGCCGGATGACGGCGTCGAACAGCGCAGGGTCGAGAACCGCGGTCTGCTCGAACTGCCGTCTTCGGTTCGGCTGAGGTTCGAGGCGGCTCCGCGGCACGAAGCACTGGATCGAGCTCTCGACGTGCACCCCGGTGACCAGTTCGAGCCAGATCGCTTCACGCACGAAACCGTCCCCGAAGCGGGCCGAGGGCATGGCGACGATGTCGGCGATCTGCGGCCACGGCACGACACGGGTGCTGAGCGTGCCCGCGGGCAGCCGGATGCCCTCGTCGCTCAGGGTGAGGTCACGCAGACCGTCGAGCCCGCGCTTGAGCAGCCGCGCCCGCGACCACCGGTAGACCAGGAGCCCGGCCAGGGCGAACCCGGCGCAGGTCGCGGCCAGTGCCCAGATCGGCAGCCGGGGCGGCACGCCCGCCGCCTGGGCTCCGGCGAGCCCCACGGCGGCGAGCGCGAGCAGTCCGAGCAGCACTTTGGCGCCCATGGTGAGGCGGGATGGGGACTCGGGCACCGGTGGTTCTCCTGCGGACGGAGGGCTCAGCGGTTGCCGATTATCCGGTCTGCCGAAATGAACACCGCAACCCGTCGCTCTTCGGCCATCACACGGTCGTATTCGGCCCAGTCGTCGTGGGTGCCGGTCGCCGCGATGAACACGTCGCGGAGCAGTTTGGGCAGCCCGGCGGGGTCGAACTTCGGATCAGGGTCGTCGGGTCCGATGAGGTGCGTCGCGCCGGTGACCGAAACCCAGTTCCAGCCGCGGCGGAAGGTGAGGGTCGCGTGGCCGGCGCGGCGCAGCAGGGCCAGCTTGTGCGCCCCGCCCATCGCCACGAGGGCGATGCCGGGAGCGCCGGTCACCGGGTCGTCGAACACCCCGGCGTTGACGACGGAGGCGTGCACGGTGCCGTCGGCGCGCGTGGTGGCGACGGTGGCGAGGCCGTTTTCCTGCAGGGACAGGGTCCGCACCTGCTCGAGATCAGCGGTCATGCTCCAACCCAACCCGCGAGCCGCCCGGGGTGTTCCCCGTCACCCCGGCCGAGCACGTCCTCGGCGAGCAGCGCCGCCTGGGTACGGCTCTCCACATGCAACTTCGCGAGCAGATTTCCCACGTGCACCTTGACCGTCCGCTCCGCCAGGCCGAGCTCCGCGGCGATTTCGCGATTCGCCAGGCCACGCCCGAGGAGGCCGAGGACGTCCTGCTCGCGAGGGGTGAGCCCGTCGACCGCAGGGGCGCTCAGCGCCGCGGCCGCCGCCGGGCTCATCGCCAGCACGCCGTCGTGCGCCGCGCGGACGGCCGCCGCGAGCTCGGTCCCAGTAGAGTCCTTGAGCACGAACCCGTGCGCGCCCGCCGCGAGCGCCCGCTGGATTTCCGCGGGACGGCCGATCGTCGTCAGCATGAGCACCTTCGGGCCGCCGGAACGCTGCCGTATTTGGCGCAGCACGTCGATCCCGTCGAGCTCGGGCAGGTAGAGGTCGAGAAGCACGACATCACCGAGGTCGCCCGGCACGGCCAGCAGTTCGGCGCCGTCGGCGTGGGTGCCGACGACCTCGATGCCGGGATGCGAGCCCAGGATCAGGCCGAGACCTTCGCGGACGAGCGCGTGGTCGTCGACGACGCGGACCCTGATCACCCGGCGCAGTCTACCCTCGCGAAATGCGCCGGCTCCGTGATCGGAAACTGCTGCTCGACCTGGGCATGACCGGGGTGATCGCGCTGCTGCTCGCGGTCAGCGGCACCTGGTCACCCGCCGACGGCGCCCTCGGCCTGGTCCTCGTCGTGGCCGGGCTGGCGCCGCTTCCGCTGCGGCGGCGGTTCCCCGGCTGGGTGCTCGGGATCGTCACCGCGGCCACCGTGGCCCACCTGCTCACGAGCGTGCCGCGCAACCTCGACTACCTCCCGGTGCTCCTCGCGCTCTACGCGGCGCCGGGGTCGAGCAGCGTGGTGGTCCGCTGGGGTGGGAGCGGGCTGGCGACGATCGCGGTCGCGCTCGCGATGGCTCCGGCGAAAGGTCCCGTCCAGGGCACTCTGCTCGCCGCCGCCATCTGCGGGGTGGCGTGGGCGCTGGGTATGGAACGGCAGCGCCACGTCGCCGAACGCGCGGAGTTCGCCGCGCTGCGTACGCGCCACCGGATGGAGCGGGTCGCGGCGCAACGCCGGGAGCGGACGGCGCGGCGGCTGCACGACACCCTGGCCAGGACCACGACGGTGATGCTCGTGCAGGCCGAGACGCTGCGGTCGGTCGGCAGGCTGACCGAGCCCGATCGCGAGCGCGTCGACCAGATGCTCGCGGCCGGGCGGGACGCGCTCGGCCAGGTCCGGGAGACGCTGCGCGAGCTGCACGGCGACGAGCCGGAGCTCGGGCCGGGCCTGGACGACGTGCTCGCTCAGCTAGTCGCCGCTGGTCTTGTGCTCGAGCGAGCCCCCGAATGGCCTGAGCTACCCGACGCGGTGCGCGCGCTCGCCGAGCGCGTGGTCGCGGAGGCGGCCACGAACGCGTTGCGGCACAACGGACCCGACGTGCGGCTTCACGTCGAGGTCGAGGCGGCAGGGGAATTCGTGGCCCTCACGGTCCGAAATGACAGGCGAGGGACGACAAGTGGCGGCACGGGCTATGGATTGGCGAGTCTGCGCGGCGAACTCGCCGAACAAGGGGGCTCGCTGACCGCCGGCGCCGCCGGTCGTGAGTGGACGGTCGTCGCCGTCATCCCTTGCCCCGCAAGGCAAGCAGCTCGCTCACCGTGACGAACCGGTAGCCACCCGTCCGCAGCCGGTCGATGATCGGGCCGATCGCGTCGCGCGTCGCCGCGCGCCCGGCGTACATCGGGTGCAGCAGCACGATCGAGCCGGGACGCACGTGCTCGACGGTGTAATCGGCCGTCGCCGTGGCACTGCTGTCGATCTCCGGATACGAGTTCGGCTCGACGTCCCACATGATCGTTTCGCGGTGGTGTTCGCTGAGGTAGCAGGGCAGCGAAAAAAGCTTCTTGCCGTTCGGCGGGCGCACCGGGATGTCGCCGGTGTAGCCGGTCGCGCGGATGAGGGTGTCGGTGCGCTCGATCTCGCCGGCGACGTAGTCCGTGCCGACCAGCAGCATCCGCTCGTGCGAGTAGGTGTGGTTGCCGATTTGGTGCCCGGCCGCGGTGATGTCCCGGCCGAGGTCCGGATGAGCTTCGAGGTCCCGGCCGATGAGGAAGAAGGTCGCCTTGACTCCGCGCGCGGCCAGGGCGTCCAGCACCGGCCGGACCCCGGCGGGATCGGGCCCGTCATCGAAGGTGAGCGCGACGACCCGCTCCGACGTGTCGACACGGGCGGTCAGGCCGCCGAAGAACTGGAAGGTCCGGGAGTCGGCGATCTGGAACAACGCCACCGCGCCACCGACGACGAGGACGAGCAGGACGGACAGTGAGATCGTCCAGCGCCGGGTGCGGCGGGACAGGCGAACGCGGAACATGACGCGAACCCTGCCGCGCGCGCCTTTGAGCCCGGAAGCCGCGAAGGTCCTAGTACCTTCGTCCATGAGCCGCGAAGGCCCCCCTTACCGGCTCTCACAGCTGGTAAGGGGGCCTTCACGGACATTCAGCAAGCGCCGTTGTCGGCCCAGACACCCCACTGGCCCGTGGTGCCGGGCTCCTCGTTCTGCGTCCACCACTTCGCGGTCCACTTGTGACCGTTGTGCGAGACCACGTTGTCCTTCACGTACACCTGCGACGCGCTCCACTCCGGGTCACCGCAGGTACCCGGGTTGGTGGTGCCGCCGCCGGTGTCCCAGGTGACCTGGGTGGACCGGTAGAACGCGATCGACTGCGCGTCCCAGCGGGGTGCCTGAGCGCCGAGCCGGACGCGGAAGGTGTTCCAGTCGTGCGTCGACCACGGCGACCAGCCGAGCTCGGCATGCGCCGCGAGCCGCGGGAACGCGAGGTAGTCGATGTTCGCCGGGGTGGACACGGTTTCGGTCCACAGTGGCGACTCGACGCCGCGCACGGCCGTCTCGCCGACGCCGGAGAGGTACGCGCCGGGGTTCCAGTTGTAGGCGTCCTGGACCTCGATGTACCCCGCCCACGACAGCCCGATCGGGGACGACGAGTTGTACTTCATGTCCAGGTAGGCCTTGTTCGCCGGGGACATGATCACCTTGCTGCCACGCGAGACGGCGGCCGAGACGCCGCTGTCGGAGGTCCCGGTGCCCCAGAACTGCGGGCTCGCCGACGCGGGCAGCGTCGCCTTGGCGATGTCGTGCCACCCGATCGCCGACTTGCCGTTCGCCGCCACCAGCGGCAGCACCTTGTTCATGAAGGTCAGGTAGTCGGCCTGGCTGGTCGCCGCCGCCTCGTCGCCGCCGATGTGCAGGTACGGCCCCGGCGTCAGCGCGCTGAGCTCACGCAGGACGTCCGCGACGAAGGTGTAGGTGATGTCCTTGCTGATGCACAGCGAGCTGTAGCCGACCGCGGTGTCGGTGCGTAGCGCGGGCGCGACGCCGTTGCAGTTCAGCTCCGCGTAGGAGGCCAGCGCGGCGTTCACGTGTCCCGGCATGTCGATTTCGGGAATGATCGTGATGTGCCGGGAGGCCGCGTAGTTCACCAGGTCGGTGTACTGCGCCTTGGTGTAGTAGCCGCCCGCACCGCCGCCGACCTGTGTGCTGCCGCCGTAGGTGGTCAGGCGCGGCCAGCTGTCGATCTGGATCCGCCAGCCCTGGTCGTCCGCCAGATGCAGGTGGAGATAGTTGATCTTGTACTGCGCGAGCTGGTCGAGGTACCGCTTCACCGTGGCCACAGGGTGGAAATGCCGGGCGACATCCAGCATCGCGCCGCGGTAGCCGAAGCGTGGATAGTCGAGGATCGTCGCACCCGGGATCGTCCAGGGACCGGTCTGCACGGTCGGGCTCTCGATCTTGCCCGGCAGCAGCTGGCGCAGCGTCTGGACGCCGGCGAACAGGCCGTCGGCGGTTTGCGCCCGCAGGGTCACCGAGGACGCCGTCGAGACCAGTTGGTAGCCCTGCGCTCCGACCGTGCCGGGCGCGCCGCTCAGCAGCAGCGCGATGCTGTCGGCGGGGATGGTGGCCGGCGCGTCCGCGACCGGGAGCGCGAAGCCCGTCGACTTGCGCAGGACGCCCGCGAGGTAGTCGCCGACCGCCCTGATCGAGGCCTCGGTGTAGATCTTGGTCGTCGAGACGAGGGGGAAGGTGACGCCGGTGGCGGCCGTCACCGAAACCGGCACGGGCACGATCGAGGAGAGCGGGGCGGTCGCCGCCGACGCGGGGGCCGGGCCGAGCTGCGCGGCCGTCGCGGTGGCGCCGAGCAGCACCAGCACCCCGAGCGCGCGGCCCAGCCGTCGCGTTCTGGTTGTCTTCACCGTTCCTCCAGCAGGTCGGGCACGACGTCGTCGTCGCGCCTGTCCGGATGGTCGCATTTCCGGACCGCATAGGTCTAGACCACTTCGGGTAGTGTTTGCCGCCGGTCGCCAGGGGTTAGGCTCGGGGCATGTTCTCCGAGCTCGGGTTTCCGATCATCGTGGCGCCCATGGCAGGCGGCCCGACCACGCCGGAGCTGGTCGCGGCGGTGACCGAGGCGGGCGGGTTCGGCTTCCTCGCCGCGGGCATGCTCAAGCCGGACGTGCTGGCGGCGAAGATCGACCAGACCGCCGCGCTCACCGACAAGCCCTTCGGCGTCAACCTCTTCCTGCCGCAGCCGGAGTCCGACGCGGACCTCTCCGCGCACCGAAAGCGCTTGCGGGCCGAGGCCGAGCGCTACGGCGTCGAGCCCGGTGAAGCGCAGTGGGACGACGACGATTACCCCGCGAAGCTCGAGGTCGTGCTCGAGCGCCGGATCCCGGTGGTGTCGTTCACCTTCGGCCTGCCGCCCGGCAACGACGTCGCCCGGGTCCACGAGGCGGGCGGCAAGGCCGTCATCACCGTGACGAACCCGCATGACGCCGAACTGGCCGCGACAGCGGGCGCGGACGCCCTGGTGGTGCAGGGTTTCGAGGCGGGCGGGCACCGATCGCTGTTCGCCGACGACGCCGCGGCGTCCGGCGGCGGCCCGGAGTACGGCGTGCTCGCGCTGCTGCGGCTGGTCGCGGCCCGGGTGGACCTGCCGCTGATCGCCGCGGGCGGCCTGGTCGACGGCGCCGACGTCGCCGCCGTGCTCGCCGCGGGCGCGGCGGCCGCCCAGCTCGGCACGGTCTTCCTGCGCGCGGACGAAGCGGGCACGGCGGATCCGCACCGCAAGGCGCTGGCTGTCGCCGACCGCGAGACGGCGTTCACGCGCGCGTTCAGCGGACGTCCAGCACGCGGGCTGCGCAACCGGTTCATGGTCGACCTGGAGGACGCTCCCGCCGCGTATCCCCAGCTGAACCGCATGAGCGGACCGATCCGCAAGGCCGCCGCGCAGGCCGACGACCCCGAGGCGATGTCGCTGTGGGCCGGGCAGACCTACCTGCTGGGCTACGACGCCACGGCGGCGGTGATCGTGGAGCGCCTGAAGGTCGAGGCGCGCGAAGCCGCCGCGCGCCTCGACCGGTTTCGTTAGCAGGTAGGGACGTTGGCCGTGAATGCCACATTCACGGCGTCTTGGACCCTCGATGTGGCATTCACGGCCTTACCTCAGGACGACCCCGCCAAAGACCAACCCCAACTCGTGAGCGTTCCGGCCGGTTAGAACCGCCCGGAACGCTCACGAGTCCTATTCCGGGCCCCGGTTCAACGCCGAGTGACGGCGGCTGTAGGCGAAGTAGATCCCCAGCCCGATCACGAACCAGATGGCGAACCGCAGCCAGGTCAGCGGCTCCAGGAACGTGATCAGCCAGATCGAGAAGATCACGCCGATCGCCGGGACCACCGGCATGCCCGGTGTCTTGAACGTGCGGGGGAGCTCAGGACGCTTGTAGCGCAGCACGATCACCGCGATGCAGACCACCACGAACGCCAGCAGGATGCCGATGTTCGTCAGCTCGGCGGCCTCGCCGATCGGGAGCACGCCCGCGATGATCGCCGACGCGCCGCCGAGGATCCAGGTCAGCCTGCTCGGTACCTGGCGGACCGGGTGCGTCTTGCCGAACCACGGCGGCAGCAGGCCGTCGCGGCTCATCGAGTAGCCGACGCGGGTGGCGCCCATCAGGAACGTGAACAGCACGGTGAGGATGCCGACGATCGCGCCGATCGCGATCACCGTCGCCAGCCCGGACAGCCCGACCGACTTGAACGCCGTCGAGAACCCGCTCTTCGGGTCGATCTCGGTGTACTTCTGCATCCCGGTCAGCACCAGGCACGCCAGCACGTACAGCACCATGGAGATCGCCAGCGAGTACAGGATCGCCTTGGGCATATGGCGTTGCGCGTCCTTCGACTCCTCGGCCGCGGTCGACATGGCGTCATAACCGAAGACGGCGAAGAACACCGTCGCCGCGCCGGTCACGGCGCCGCCGAAGCCGGCCGGGGCGAAGGGCGTGTAGTTGCCGGTCTTGACGTAGAAGAAGCCGACCAGCACCACGACGATCACGATCAACACCTTGATCCCGACCATCGCGGTTTCGAACCGGGCGGCGCTGCGGATGCCGCGGTTGAGCAGGTACGCGATGAGCAGGCACAGCAGCGCGGCGAAGAGGTCGACCTTGTGCCCTGGCCCGGTCCCGGGCGCGCCCAGCATCCACGCGGGCAGGTCCAGGCCGAGCTGGCCGAGCAGGAAGCTGAAGTAGCCGGAGATCCCGATCGCCACCACCGACACGATGGCGGTGTACTCCAGCAGCAGGTCCCAGCCGATGAACCAGCCGACGACCTCGCCGAGCACCGCGTAGCCGTAGGTGTAGGCCGAGCCCGCCTTCGGGATCAGCCCGGCGAACTCGGCGTAGGAGAACGCGGCCGCGGCGCTGGCGACGCCCGCGATCAGGAACGAGATGACCACCGCCGGGCCGACTCCGGCGGTGCCGTGCGCCGGGTCGCCGTGCGCGACGGCGCCGGCGAGCGCGAAGATCCCGGCGCCGATGATGCCGCCGACCCCGATGGCGGTCAGCTGCCACAGGCCCAAGGTGCGGTTCAGGCCTTCGCCTTCGCCGACTTGGGTGATCTGGTCGATCGGCTTGCGCCGGAAGATCCCGGTGCTGGGACCCAGATTCCCTGGTGCGGACATCCTCGTCCTCCCGAAACGTCGTCAGGACGGACCCGGGTCGCGGGCCCGTGAAGGCACGCTAGCGGGAACCGCCCCGACGCACAGTTCGAGCGCCTCAGCCCGCGGCGGTGTCCTCGCTCACCTCGGCCGGCGCCGCCGCGGCGGCCCGCTTCGCCTGCGTCGTGCGGATCGCACTCGCGGCGAAGTACGTGAGCAGCTCGGCCACCTCGGTGGGGTCGTCCAGCTGCGGGCAGTGCCCCCAGTCCTCCCGCACGAGCAGCCTGCTGTGCGGCACCAGGGTGTGCAGCTGGCGCCCGGACGCGGCGGTGACGAGCTTGTCCTTGCCACACGCGACGACCAGCAGCGGCACCCGCACCTTGTCGAGCCGGTAGGCGTCGGCGAGCTCCGCGACGAGCTGGCGGGCCTGCTCGAGGCGGTTCTTCGTGGCGCGGTAGTCCGGGAACAGCGCGGTGAACCGGCGGACCTGGTCCACGTCGGCCGCACCGGCGTCGGCGTAGAGCAGCCGCGGGACGACCTGCTCGGCGACCTTCCGGATCAGGAAACCCGGTACCGGCACCGGCAGTGCCGAGTACAGCTGCAGCGGCAGCGGGAAGCGCGCGACCGTGCGGATCAGCCACGAGTCGACGAACCCGGGCGCCGCGATCGACACCACGCCCGAGATCGGCAGCCTGCCGTTCTGCGCGGCGCGCAGGCTCATCGTGCCGCCCAGCGAGTTGCCGGCGAGCACGACCGAGCCGAGCACGGCCTGTTCCTTGACCACGGCCGCGGTGAACGCGTCGAGCTGGGACAGCATCGGGCCGGGACGCAATGGCTGAGCGTCACCGAACCCCGGTAGATCGACCGCGACCGCCGGAATCCCGGCGGCCGCGAGTTGCTCCAGTGCTGGGCGCCACGTGTCGGCGCTGTCGCAGTATCCGTGCAGCAGCACCAGGCGGGTGCCGGCCGGCCGCACGGGCGGAACGGCGCTGGGCGCGCGTCGGCGCAGCGCACGTCGGGGGGTTTGCTCCGGCTCGGAGGCCGGGGTGCCGACCTCGAGGACACGGGTACGGACGCCGGCGAAACGCCGGAAGGAGACCCGGATCGGAGCCGGGTCGCTGCTGTGCCGGCCGCCCGGTACAGCCGGAGCGGGCCGCTTCGTTGCGGTCATGTCTACAGATTACCTGGTCAGGGTTGGGTTCTGGTGGAATTCCGGTGCTAACGACCAGGTCTCGAACCGAGTACGTTGACACTTGACCAGGTACCCGGTACAAGAGGTGACCCGGACGGATCCGGAGTGAATCCGCCCAGGTCACAGCGTTTTCAGCGGGTGAAGACGATCTTTCCGGCGGTCTCTCCGTCGAGCATTGACCTAAATCCCCCGGCCGAATCTGCCAGCGAAAGTTCCGTGCCGATCTGGGGTCGGACCCCTGTCAGTTCCAGATATGCCAGGAGATCGGCCAGTTCGTCACGCGTCCCCATGGTCGAACCGGCGATCCGCAACTGGAGGAAGAACACCCGCTGCAACTCGGCGTTCGCGTCCGGCCCGCTGGTCGATCCGGAGACGACGATGATGCCGCCGGGCTTGAGCGACTTCACCGAATGTGACCAGGTGGCCTTGCCGACGGTCTCGAAGACGGCATCGACGCGCTCGGGCAACCGCGCGCCCGACTCGAAGGCCTGGTGCGCACCGAGCTCGACGGCCAGCGCGCGCTTCTCCTCGCTCCGGCCGGTGACCCAGACCCGGAACCCGGCCGCGCGGCCGAGCTGCACCAGCGCCGTCGACACGCCGCCGGAAGCACCCTGCACGAGCATGGTCTGCCCCGGCCGCAGGCCCGACTTGACGAACAGCATCCGGTACGCGGTCAGCCAGGCCGTGCCCATCGTGGCGGCCTCGGGGAAGCTCAGCCCGGCCGGCTTCGGCACGACGTTGCGCGCGGGCACCACGACCTGGTCGGCGAACGTGCCCTGGTACTTCTCGGTGAGCAGCGAGCGCTTCGGGTCGAGCGTGTCGTCGCCCTGCCAGCCCGGCGCGTTGATCACCGAGTGGAGGACCACCTCGGTGCCGTCGTCCAGGGTGCCCGCGCCGTCGCAGCCCAGGATCATCGGGAATTGATCCGGCTTGATCCCGACGCCGCGCAGCGTCCAGAGGTCGTGCATGTTGAGGCTGGCCGCCTTGACGTGCACGCGGACCCAGCCGTCGGGCACCTCGGGTTCGGGGCGCTCGCCGACGACGAGCGAGTCCAGCGGGCTTTCGGCGTTCGGTTCCTTCGCGTACACAGCGAACATGTTCAGCAACCTACCTTTTTCCTCAACCCTGTGTCGGGTGGCGGCGAAGGTGTGAGCCGGGCCTCGCGATTCGTGGTCCGGCACCCGGCTTCGCCGGGGTGGCTCCGCCTCCGCGGAATCGGCTTCGCCGATTTCGAAGAGAGGCCCATTGACGGTGTGGCAGCAGAGCGCGCGTAGGCTCGCATTCGTGTTCAACGGGCTTGCCGACTGGTGGGACGGGGTCGAGCTGTGGCTCGCCCAGGCCTGGTTCCCGGTGCAGTTCGTCCTCGTCATGCTGGTCGTGGTGCCGCTGTGCCTGGCCGCGGCGTGGGTGCTCGACAAGCTGGTCGGCCTGTTCGCCCGGTGGCTCACCCTGGCCCGCGGCGACGACCGTTCCGACTCGTCCTCCTAGGCTGGCCCACCATGTTCAACCGAAGGCGGATCACCGCCGCCCTGATCGGCCTGCTCGTCCTCGTGGTGGGCGGCTGGCTGCTCAAGGACGTGTTCAGCGGCTCGTCCGCGACACCCTCGACCGGCACCTCGAGCACGTCCAGCACCGCCCGTCCGGCGAACGCCAAGCTGCCCGGCAGCGACTCGGGGCTGCCGGTGAAGGCTCTTTCCGCGCTGCCGCCCCAGGCCACGGACACCTGGAAGCTGATCGAAAAGGGCGGGCCCTACCCGTACCCGCGCAACGACGGCGTGGTGTTCGACAACCGGGAGAAAGTGCTGCCCCGCAAGCAAAGTGGCTACTACCACGAGTTCACCGTGAAGACGCCGGGCAGCCCTGACCGCGGCGCCCGGCGGCTGATCACCGGGCAGGCCCAGGAGCTCTACTTCACCGAGAACCACTACGCGTCGTTCGTCGTCGTGGATCCGAGCCGATGAGCGCGTCGGAGCAGGCGAAGGCCGCGGCGGAAACGGCCTTCACGAGGGGCGCGTACCCGCACATCGTCAACTCGCGGGCCACAGTGGACAAAGCGAGCACGCTCACCGCGTTCGCCGAGGCACTGTCCTTTCCGGACTACTTCGGGCACAACCTCGACGCGCTGTACGACTGCCTGACCGACCTGTCGTGGCTGCCGCGTGGCGAGCACGTGCTGATCTGGCCGGGCTCGGACGCGCTGCGCAAGGCCGACCCCAAGACGTACCTGGCGATCCGCAGCGTGCTCTCGGACGCCCAGCGCGCGCTCGGGCCGGAGGGGCGCAGCGCGGGTTCCTGGCAGCTGACGGTGGTCCTTCCCGACTGACGGTTTTCGCGCAGCCGGCGCCGCTTGATGACGGTATCCGGCAGATGCGCCGAGATTTCGGCGGAGATCGGCGTCCTGATCGCACTCTTCGAGGGACACGTTTCCTCGAAGGGAGTTTCCGGTGCGCAAGTGGTGGCCGTTGTTCGTGGTCTGCGCGGGCTCGTTCCTGTTCCTGCTGGACACCACCGTCGTCACGGTGGCGCTGCCCCGGATCGGCGCCGAGCTGTCGGCGTCGATCGGGCAGCTGCAGTGGGTGCCCGACGTCTACACGCTGGTCCTCGCGGTGCTCATGCTCGCGGCGGGTTCGCTCGCCGATCGCTGGGGCCTGCGGCGGGTGTTCCTCGCCGGGCTGGCCGTGTTCGGCCTGGCCTCCGCGGCGTGCGGCCTCGCTCCGGACATCGGCACGCTGATCGCCGCCCGCGGGGTACAAGCGGTCGGCGGCTCGGCGCTGGCGGTGACCGGGTTCGCACTGCTCGCCGCGCATTACGACGGCCGTGAGCGGGGCACCGCGATCAGTGTCTTCTTCGCGGTCAACGGCCTCGGCGCCGCGGCCGGCCCGGTCGTGGGCGGCGTGCTGACCGAGTACTTCGGCTGGGCGGCGATCTTCTTCCTCAACGTCCCGCTCGCGCTGCTGACCGCCGCGTTCACCCTGCGGGTGATCCGGGCGGACATCCCCGCCCGCCGTGGCCGGTTCGACCTGGCCGGCACCGCATGGTTTGCCGTTGCGGCGGCAAGTCTCGTGCACGGCTTGACCCTCGGCGGTGGAACGTGGCTGGTGGTCTCGGTCATCGGGTTCGCCGGGTTCGTGGTGACCGAGCGCCGTCGCGAACATCCGTTGCTGGACCTGCGGCTGTTCCGCGACGGCGGGTTCGCCACGCTGATCGCCTGCGCGGCGGCATCGACGCTCACGTTCGCCGCGCTCGTCTACGTTTCCCTGTGGCTGCAAGACGACCAGCGGCTGGGGCCCGTCGCGGCCGGGCTGGCACTCGCACCGCTCGCGGTGGCGTCCTTCGTGACCTCGATGTTCGCCGGGAAGTTCCGCTCTACGCCGAGGGTCCGGCTCGGCGTCGGCGTCCTGCTGGGAGCGCTCGGCTGCGCGCTGCAGCTGGGGCAGAGCTGGATCGGACTCGCAGTGACGGGTATCGGCGTCGGGATCGCGGGACCCGCGATGGGGACGGCGATCGCCGCGGCCGCGCCGCCGGGCCGCCAGGGGATGGCCGCCGGGATCCTGACGACGACCCGGCAGTTCGGCCAGACGCTCGGCGTCGCCGTGCTCGGGATCGCTTACCAGACAGGCGGTCTGGCCTCGGTGTACGTGGTGGCGGCGGTGTGCGGCGGGGTGACCGGCCTGCTCGCACTCGTCCCGCGCGAGCAGGCTCGGGTCTAGTCCTGCGGCACCCAGTTCGGCTTGCGCTTCTGGGCGAAGGCGAGGATGCCTTCCTGACCCTCTTCGCTCGCGAAGAAGCCCGCGGACAGCTTGTTCATCGCCTCGAAGCCGTCCGACGGCGTCGCCGGACGCGGCTGGCTGAGCAACGACTTGGTCGCCGCCAACGCCTTCGGGCCGCCGAGCGACAGCGCCTTCACGAACCGGGCGACCTCGCCGTCGAGCTCGTCGGCGGAGACCGAGGAGTTGAGCAGGCCGATCTCGACCGCGCGGCGCGCGTCGAACGTGTCGCCGGTGAGGAACAGCTCGTGCGCCGCGCGCGGGTTCAGCCGGGGGAGCACGGTCAGCGAGATGACCGCGGGCACGACGCCGATGCGGACCTCCGAGAAGGCGAAGGTGGCTTCGTGCACGGCGACCGCGATGTCGCACGCGGCGACCATGCCGATGCCGCCCGCGCGGGCCGGGCCGGCCAGCCGCGCGACGACGGGCTTCGGGCTGGTCCACAGCTGCTCGAGGATCCGCGGGAACTCGTTGACGCCCTGGTCGCCCGCCCCGGCGCCACGAGCCTCCTTGAGGTCCATGCCCGCGCAGAACACCGGCCCGGTGTGGGTCAGCACCACGACCCGCACGGCGTCGTCCGCGCGCGCCTGATCCAGTGCCGAGGACAGCTCGCGGCGCAGCTGCGCGGACAGCGCGTTGCGGTTGTGCGCGGAGTCCAGCGTGATCGTGGCGGCGCCGTCCGCCACGTCGTAGTGCACCAGTTCGTCAGCCATGCCCGACACTCTGGCACACGGCCGCCGGCCTCACGCGGGGCAGAGCCAGTCGGGGTTGCCGTCCAGGGCCTCGGCGGCGAACGCGTCCGACGCGGGGAAGTGCCGCCGGAGGGTGAACGCCTCCGGCGTCGGGCCGTAGACGCGCAGGTGCTTGATTTTTTCCTCGGCGTCGGCCGTGGTGGGCCGGTACCCGGCGGGGACCCACCAGAGCGCCGTCATCACGTCCTGGACCTTGTGGAACCACTCGCGGCGGCGCTTCATGATCGCCAGGTGCTCGCCGGAGAAGACGAAGTCCGCCAGCGCTTCCGGCGACTCCCAGACCGACATGTTCACCAGCACCCCGGACGTACCGCGGACGTCCCATTCGAACGCCCGCACGGAGGTCGCGTCGCCGTCCTCGGTCTGCAGGCGCCAGACGAAACCCGGTGCCGTGTCGGCGAGTGCGTTGACCGGCTCGAGGCCGGCCACGAAGTCGTGGAAGGACGGATCGTCCAGTGGTGCTTTCATCCGGCCGATGTTGACCTGTGCGAGTTCGTACCCCATGAAGCCACCTTACGGGCGGAAGCCCGCCCGCAAGGTGGTTCATCGGGCAGACGAATCAGCCGATGGTCGTGGTGGTGAAGACCGGGCTGGGGTTGGGGTAGCACGCGGTCGGCGCGGTGATGTCGAAGAACGCGTTGACCACGGTGTTGAACGTCAGGCCTGGACTGGTGTAGCTGGTGCCGGCGAGCTTGGTCTGGATGGTTCCCGAGGTGCCCGCTTTGAGGTTCACGGTCACCGTGGGCAGCTCGAACGACGCCCCGCCCGCGATCGGGCCGGGGAAGCTCAAGGTGGCCACCCCGCCGGCGACGGTGACCTTCGGCGCGGTGGAGCCGAGCCCGGAGCCACCGGTCAAGGTCGAGCTGACGTAGGTGGAGTTCGCCGGGATCGGGATCTTCAGCGCGAAGGTGTTGATGTTCTTGACGGTGTAGCCGCTGACCGAGCTCGGCACGCTGTTCACCGCCGGGTCGATCACGACCGCGAGCGCACCGCCGGGTGCGACCGTGGCCGGCGCGGAGACGTCGGTGATCTGGGTGAACGTCGCCGCCTGCGGGCCGACGATCGGCGCGTTGGCCTGACAGGCGAAGTTCACCGTGAAAGTGGCCGCCGAAGCCGGTGCGGCGAGCCCGACCAGCGGGATCAGCGCGGCTGCGGCGACGACGAGGGTGCGGGGACGGAAAAGACGAAGAGCTTTCATCTGTATCCACCTACCTGCGACTTTGGGGGGAAGGGGAGGGATGGAAAGCCACGCGGCGCCTAGAGTGTTACTGGCCCGTTAAGTAGCGCGTCAAGGATTTTCCGTTCCCATGCGCGGTGGGTAACGAAAATGTGAATAATCCTCACTTAATGGTGCAGTCAGACTGCTCGTTCGGACGCCGATGCGGGCCACGCTCTGTGTCGGCGGGGATTCGTCTCGGGTGGGAACCGTTGTCGCGTAACGGATTGCGGGGGTCGGGTTCTCGTGAGTGGTAAGTAGGGTTAGAACCCTACTTACCACTCACGAGGGCCGGGGTGCGCTCAGCCGATGGTCGTGGTGGTGAAGACCGGGCTGGGGCTCGGGAAGCACGCCGTCGGCGCCGTGATGTCGCCGATGATGCTGCTGACCACGGCGTTGAAGGTCAGGCCCGGGTCGCTGTAGCTGGTGCCGTACAGCTTGGTCTCGATGGTGCCCGAGCTGCCCGCGGTGAGGTGCGCGGTGACCGTCGGGAGCTCGAACGCCGCGCCGCCGGCGATCGGGCCGGGGAAGCTGAGCGTCGCGACGCCGCCGGAGACCTCGATCTTCGGCGGGGTCGTGCCGAGCCCGGAGCCGCCGGTGAGGTCCGCGCTGACGAACGTCGAGTTCGCCGGGATCGGGATCTTCAGGGCGAAGGTGTTGATGTTCTTGACGGTGTAGCCGGCCGCGGTCGCCGGGACGGTGTTCGGCGTCGGGTCGATGACGACGTCGACCGCTCCGCCGGGTGCGCTGGTCGCCGGCGCGGTGACGTCGGCGTCCTGGGTGAAGGTCACCTTCTGCGGGCCGACGACGGGTGCGTTGGCCTGGCAGTCGAAGGTGACGGTGGTCGCCGCCGAAGCCGGCGTGGCGAGCGCGATCAGGGGGAGCAGCGCGACCGCGAGCGAGCCGGTCAGGCGCAGAGCTGTCTTCATCTGGGGCCACCTAACAACAGTGTCGATGGGGAGGGCGAAGGCTGCGCAGCGCTTAGATAGTTACCGCCCAGTCAACTAACGCGTCAAGGATTCACTGTTGCCATGCGCGGTCCGTGACAAAGAATGTGAAAACTTCTCACCTAAAAGCGCAAACGATCCGGCCGCCCGGCCGTGCGCACTACGCTGAGTGGTCTAGACGAGTTGGTGAGATCGGAGCAGCGCCGCGACCGCGGTCGCGTAGCGGGTGATGACGACGTCCGCGACCCGCGGGTCGGCGCCGAGCGGCCCGGCGACGAAAGCGGCTTCGTGGGCGAGCTCGGCGATGCGATCCGGCAGCAGGCCGGGCGCGAGGAACCACGACGCCACCACGATCCGCCGGACGCCGCGCGCCCGCAGCCGGGCGATCGCGGCGGGGACGTCGGGCTGGGCGGCGCTGGCGAACGCCTCGGTCACCGGGATGCCGAGCCGGGTTTCCCACTGCTGGGCCAGCTCCGCGACCACGGCGTTCGCCCCGGCGTTGGACGAGCCGACCGCGCTCAGGATCACGCCGGTGCCGCGCTTGTGCGGCGCTCCGGCCAGCCGGTCCAGCGCGACGGCTTCGAGTGCCGGGTCGGCGCCGAGGACGTCCGAAACCTCGACGGTGAGACCGGGACACTCCGCGGTGACCTCGTCGATCAGCGCGGGCAGGTCGACGCGGGCGTGGAAAGCGCTCCCCAGCAACAGGGGGACCACGACGGCGGCGCGATGCCCGTCGGCGTAAAGCTTTCGGAGCACGTCGGTGACCCGGGGCTCCGAGAGGTCCAAAAAGGACTCGTGGACGTCCAGTCCCGGTGCCTGCGTGCGTACGACGTCGACGAGGCCCCGCACGGTCGCCGCCGAACGGGGATCACGACTGCCGTGCGCGACGGCGACCAGGGGCGGGCTCACGAGAAGCGCTCACCCACCAGACCGGCTGCCAGGGTGTCGCCGTCCTTCGGGTCGATCACCAGGAACGCGCCGGTGCGCGGGCTGACGCCGTAGTCGTCGACGCCCAGTTCCTGCGCCAGCCGCAGCGTGACGCTGCCGATGTCGTTGAGCTCCAGCGAATCCGGTGCGTCCACACTGGACAGCGTCTGCTCGTCGAACCGCGCGTGCAGGTCGCCGACGAGCGCCTGTACCGTCCGCGCGCCGTGCTTGACCAGCACCCGGGCGCCGGTCTTGAGCGGCTTCGAGGACAGCCAGCACAGCGTGCCGGTGATCTCGTCGGTGACGTGCGGCGGGTTGTCCGCGGACGCGATCAGGTCGCCGCGCGAGATGTCGATGTCGTCGGTCAGCAGCAACGTCACCGACGTCCCGGCGCCGGCCTCCTCCAGCGGGCCGTCCGCGGTGTCGATCCGCTCGACGCGGCTGCGGATCCCTTGTGGCAGCACGACGATCTCGTCACCGGGCCGGACCGTGCCGGCCGCGATCTGCCCCGCGTAGCCCCGGTAGTCGAGGTACTCGGGCGTGCGCGGCCGGATCACGTACTGCACCGGGAAGCGGAACGGCGAGTCGTGCGGGTCGGGCGCGACCGGCACCTCCTCGAGGTGCTGCAGCAGGCTCGGGCCGGTGTACCACGGCGTACGCGCGGACCGGGTGGCGACGTTGTCGCCCTCCAGCGCGGAAACCGGGATAGCGAGCACCGAACCCCGTTGGTAGCCCAGCGATTCCGCGTGCTCGGCGAACTCCTCGGCGATCACCGTGAAGATGGCCTCGTCGTAGCCGACCAGGTCGATCTTGTTCACCGCGAGCACCAGCTGCGGCACGCCCAGCAGGGCCAGCACCGCGGCGTGGCGGCGGGTCTGCTCGATGACGCCCTTGCGCGCGTCCACCAGCAGCACGGCCAGCTGCGCGGTGGACGCGCCGGTGACCGTGTTGCGGGTGTACTGCACGTGCCCCGGCGTGTCGGCCAGCACGAACGACCGCTTGGGCGTGGCGAAGTAGCGGTAAGCGACGTCGATGGTGATGCCCTGCTCGCGCTCCGAGCGCAACCCGTCCACCAGCAAGGAAAGGTCCGGTGTGGACAGTCCCTTGTCGACACTCGCGCGGGTCACCGCGTCGAGCTGGTCGGCCAGCACCGACTTCGTGTCGTACAGCAACCGCCCGACCAACGTGGACTTTCCGTCGTCCACGCTGCCGGCGGTGGCCAGCCTCAGCAAGCTCGACATCAGAAGTAACCCTCTCGCTTGCGGTCTTCCATGGCTGCTTCCGACATCCGGTCGTCCGCGCGGGTCGCGCCGCGCTCGGTGAGCCGCGAGGCGGACACCTCCGCGATCACTTCCTCCACGGTGGACGCGGTGGACTCGATCGCGCCGGTGCAGGAGCCGTCGCCGACGGTCCGGTAGCGCACGGTCAGCTCGCGCACCTGCTCGTCCGGGCGAGGCCCGCCCCACGGTCCCTCGGCCAGCCACATCCCGTCGCGCTGGTAGACCTCGCGCTGGTGGGCGTAGTAGATCGAGGGCAGCTCGACCTTCTCGCGGGCGATGTAGTTCCAGACGTCGGCCTCGGTCCAGTTGGACAGCGGGAAGACGCGGACCTGCTCGCCAGGGCGGTGCCGTCCGTTGTAGAGGTTCCACAGCTCGGGACGCTGGCGGCGTGGCTCCCACTGGCCGAAAGCGTTGCGCAGGCTGAAAATGCGCTCCTTCGCCCGGGCCCGCTCCTCGTCGCGGCGGCCGCCGCCGAACACGGCGTCGAACTTGTTCTCCGCGATGGTGTCCAGCAACGGCGTGGTCTGCAATGGGTTGCGCAGGCCGTCGGCGCGCTCTTCCAGGCGGCCGTCGTCGATCCAGTCCTGCACCTTGGCCACGACCAGCCGCAGCCCGTGCCGCTCGACCACGCGGTCGCGGAACTCGATGACCTCGTCGAAGTTGTGCCCGGTGTCCACGTGCAGCAGCGGGAACGGCACCGGCGCCGGCCAGAACGCCTTGATCGCCAGGTGCAGCAGCAGGGTGGAGTCCTTGCCGCCGGAGAACAGGATGACGGGTCGGTCGAACTCTCCCGCGACCTCGCGGAAGATGTGGATGGCCTCGGATTCGAGCGCCGCAAGGTTGTCTTGCGCCGCATCGAGTGCCGTTGGGGGGTCCAGGGGGGCTTGCCCCCCGGCTGGGGTCTGGGGCTTGGCCCCAGAAATCACAGCGGGCTCCAGAGTCGTCACGTGTTCCCTCTCAGCCGTGCAGTCCGCACTCGGTCTTGCTCTGCCCCGCCCACCGGCCGCTGCGCGGGTCCTGCCCCGGCTCGACCCGCGCGGTGCAGGGCGCGCAGCCGATCGACAGGAAACCGATCGACACCAAGGGGTTTTCCAGGATCCCGTGCTCGCGGATGTAGCCGTTGAACTCGTCGTCGGTCCACGCCGCGATCGGGTTGACCTTCACCAGGCCGTTGCGGTCGTCCCAGGTGACGATCGGGGTGTTCGCCCGCGTCGGCGCGTCCACCCGGCGCACGCCGGTGACCCACGCGGAGTAGTTCGAGAGGGTTTTCTTCAGCGGCAGCACTTTCCGCAGGTTGCAGCACAGCGTCGGGTTCCGGTCGTGCAGCTTCTCGCCGTACTCGGCGTCCTGCTCGGCGACGCTCTGCTCGGCCTGCGCGTTCACGATGCGGATGTCCGAGTACACCGTCTGGACGGCGTCGCGCGTGCCGATCGTCTCCGGGAAGTGGTAGCCGGTCTCGAGGAACAGGACGTCCACATCGGACTTCACCTTGGTGGCGAGGTCGATCAGCACGGCGTCCTGCATGTTGGACGCGACGATGAAGTCGTCGCCGAAAGTGTCGGCGGTCCAACGCAACGCTTCGTCCGCCGTCGCTTCGGCGAGTTCTTTCGCGGCACGCTCGGCGAGCGTCTTGTAGTCGGCCGTGGCGGTCATCGAGACACCTCCGGAAGGGACAATCCGAGGAACTTCACCGAGAAGACCCGGCGACAACCTGAACAAAGCCAGCCGCCGTTCTCTTCCGGGCGGAGATCCTCGTCACCGCAATACGGGCAGTAGTAAGGAGTCGCGCGTTCGGTCGAGGTCACTGCAGGACGCTCTCGTCGGCTCGCGCGACCCACTGCGGGAACCGTTCGCCCGGCTCGCGGCCGTCGACGTAGGCACGCACGACACGCTCGACGTACGCGGTCAGTTCGTCCGCGGTCACCTTGTGGCCACGCAGTTTCCGGCCGAACCCGGCGTCCAGGCCGAGCCCGCCGCCGAGGTGTACCTGGAAGCCCTCGACCTGGTTGCCGTTGGCGTCGGTGACGATCTGGCCCTTGAGCCCGATGTCGGCGGTCTGGATCCGCGCGCAGGAGTTGGGGCAGCCGTTGAGGTGCACGCTGACCGGAGTGTCCAAATCGGACTGGATGTCCGCGAGCGACTTCTCCAGATCCGCGACCAGCTGCTGCGCGCGGGCCTTCGTCTCGACGATGGCGAGCTTGCAGAACTCCAGCCCGGTGCAGGCCATCACGCTGCGCCGCCACGGCGACGGCTTGGTCTGCAGGCCCAGCTCGGTGAGTTCGGCCTCCAGCGTGGGCAACTCGTCTTCGGGCACGTCGAGCACGACGAGCTTCTGGTGCGGCGTCAGCCGGACGCGCCGGGAGCCCGCGCGCTCGGCGGCCTTGGCGACGGCGATCAGCGTGTCACCGTCGACCCGGCCCGCGATCGGCGCGGCACCGACGTAGAACTTCCCGTCGACCTGCGGGTGCACCCCGACGTGGTCGATCGGCACGGCGGGCGCCTCGGGCGCGGGGCCGTCCAGTAGCGGCCGCTTGAGGTACTCGTCCTCCAGCACCTGGCGGAACTTCGCCGCGCCCCAGTCCTTGACCAGGAACTTGATCCGGGCGCGCGAGCGCAGCCGCCGGTAGCCGTAGTCGCGGAAGATGGAGATGACGCCTTCCCAGACGTCCGGCACCTCGTCGCGCGGCACCCAGGTGCCCAGCCGCTGGCCGAGCATCGGGTTGGTGGACAGCCCGCCGCCGACCCACACGTCGAAGCCGGGGCCGTGCTCCGGGTGGTTCACACCGACGAAGGCGACGTCGTGGATCTCGTGGGCGACGTCCTGCTGGCCCGAGATCGCGGTCTTGAACTTGCGCGGCAGGTTGGCGAATTTCGGGTCGCCGATGTAGCGGCGCTTGATCTCGTCCAGCGCGGGGGTGCCGTCGATGACCTCGTCCGCGGAGATGCCCGCGACCGGCGAGCCGAGGATGACGCGCGGGCTGTCGCCGCAGGCCTCCATCGTGGTCATGCCGGCGTCTTCGAGCTTCTTCCAGATCGCCGGGACGTCCTCGACCTGGATCCAGTGGTACTGGATGTTCTGCCGGTCGGTGATGTCGGCGGTGCCGCGCGCGTGCGCCTGCGAGATCTCGCCGAGGACGGTCAGCTGCTCGGTGGTGAGCGCGCCGCCGTCGATGCGGACCCGCAGCATGAAGTAGCGGTCGTCGAGCTCCTCGGGCTCCAGCGTCGCGGTGCGGCCGCCGTCGATCCCGGGCTTGCGCTGGGTGTAGAGCCCGAACCAGCGGAAGCGTCCGCGCAGGTCACCGGGGTCGATGGAGTCGAAGCCGCGGTGGGCGTAGATGTTCTCGATCCGCGCGCGGACGTTGAGCGGGTGGTCGTCCTTCTTGGACCGCTCGTTGGGGTTCAGCGGCTCCCGGTACCCGAGCGCCCACTGCCCTTCCCCACGTTTCTGCTTGGCGCGCGCCGGGCGGGCGGGGGTATCACGCGTGGGCGTGGCCATGGGGGAGTCCTCCGGGTTCTCGAGGCGTGGCCGCGCGCGGGTTACCTCGGCGCGCGCCCGCTGCCTGGTCCGTCTTCGTGGTGCGGTGGTGGCAGGGAGTCAGCGGGAAACGACACAGAGTGCGCTCGCCACGCGCCGGAGATCGACGTGGCGGCGGGCCACGAGACGGATTCCGGCGCGAGTCACGTCGCCAGAGTCTCACGTGCCCACCATGTGGTCTAGGCGTGCCCGGATGCTGGGACCAGGGTCACTGGGGCTTGCTTTTCGCAGGCAGGATGCGCTCAAGCAGAAGCCGGATGACCTCCTCGTCGGACACCTCCGCGAAGGCTTCCAGCAGGGTCAGACGCTCCACTGTCAGCCCGGTCAGCGCCAGGTACATGAGGAGCACCTCGTCCCGCCCGCCGGGCAGCCCGGCCGCTTCGTGGAACTCGACGCTCGTCCGGAAGCTCTCCCGGACCGTCTCGGTCAGCGCCGCCGCGAGCTCCGGTCGGCGGTTGGCCTCGAGGCGGAGTTCGAGCAGCGCGAGATAAGCGTCGCGCCGGGTCGTCAGGCGGGTCATCAGCTCGCCGAGCAGGGTGGCGACGCGGCCGGCGGACGGCGGTTCCGAGCGCGGGTCCGCCATCACCTCGTCCGGCGCCGACAGGCGGACGTGCACGCGCTCGCCGGCTTCGGCGAGGAGCTGGTCGCGGCCGCGGAAGTAGTTGGACGTCGTGCCGGGCGGGACGGCCGCCTCCGCGTCCACCGCGCGGTAGGTGAGGCCGCGGGCGCCGTCGCGGGCGAGCAGCGTGATCGCCGCGTCCGTCAGCGCGGTCCGCCGCTGGGTGTTCTGCCGCATCGCGCATCTCCTTGCGTCCATCAAACCACTACGGATAGAGTACTACGGACGGAGTGGTTAGGAGAAGAGCATGCAGGTCAAGGGGTTCGGCGCGGGGTATCTGGTCGACGACGTCGCGGCGACCACCCGGTTCTACCGGGATGTGATCGGGTTGCCGGTCACCATCGAGATCGACTGGTTCGCCAGCGTCAACGTCGGCGCGCCCGGCTACGAGATCAGTTTCGTGCGGCGCGGGCACGAGTCCGTGCCCGAGGGATTCCGCACGCAGGAAGCGGCCGGGCTGGCCCTCGGGCTCATGGTCGAGGACGCCAAGGTGGAAGAGGCGCGGCTGCGCGAGGCGGGCGCCGAGATCGTCGCCCCGCTGGTGGACGAGGTGTACGGGCAACGTCATTTCTATGTACAGGACATTAACGGCGTCCTGCTCGACATCATCGAACCGATCGCGCCGGACCCCGCGTGGCTGGTCGCGAACGGACTGGACCGGTAAAGCATGTTTACTAACGGGCCCCTCGGCGTCACGCCGAGGGACACAGGGTGGACAATTGCGCTGTGCCCGTTCTGCTGCCCGCCTCCTCCACGCCGATCGATCCGGCGCTGCCCGACAGCGCGCTGAAGCGGCTCGGCGCGCATTCGTTCGGGGTCTACGTGCACGTCCCGTTCTGCGCGACCCGATGCGGCTATTGCGATTTCAACACCTATACCGCCGGTGAGCTCGACTCGGGCTCGTCGCCGGAGTCCTGGCTGGAGGGCCTCCGGCGCGAGCTGGAGCTGGCGGCGCGGGTCCTGGTCGTGCCGCCGGCGGCGGAAACCGTGTTCGTCGGCGGGGGAACTCCGTCACTGCTCGGCGCCGACGGACTCCGTTCGGTACTCGACGCAATTCGCGACGTATTCGGTCTCGCTCCCGGTGCCGAAGTGACTACGGAATCGAATCCCGAATCGACTTCGCCGGAGTTTTTCGCGGGAATTCGTGAGGCCGGTTACACCCGGGTGTCGCTCGGCATGCAGTCCGCGGCGCCGCACGTGCTGAAGGTCCTCGACCGCACGCACACTCCCGGTCGCCCGATCCGGGCCGCCGCGGAGGCGCGGGCGGCGGGCTTCGAGCACGTGAACCTCGACGTCATCTACGGCACGCCGGGGGAACGCGGCGAGGACCTGCGCGCCACCCTCGACGCGGTGCTCTCGGCCGGTGTCGACCACGTCTCGGCGTACGCGCTGATCGTCGAGGAGGGCACCGCGCTGGCCCGCAGGGTGCGCCGCGGCGACCTGCCCGCACCCGATGACGACACGCTGGCCGCGGACTACGAGCTGATCGACGCGACGCTGGCCTCGGCCGGGCTGCACTGGTACGAGGTGTCGAACTGGGCGTCGTCCGAGGAGGCGCGCTGCCGGCACAACCTCGCCTACTGGCGGGGCGGCGACTGGTGGGGCGCCGGCCCGGGCGCGCACAGTCACGTCGGCGGCGTGCGCTGGTGGAACGTGAAGCACCCGGCCCGGTACACGTCGCTGCTGGCCGCCGGGCACTCGCCCGCGGGCGGGCGCGAAATCCTCACCGAGGACGACCAGCACCTCGAGCGGATCATGCTCGAGCTCCGGGTCGCCGACGGCCTCCCGCTGGACGCCCTGGACGAGCCCGGCCTCGCCGAGGCACGCGCGGCGGCGGAGGAGGGTCTGCTCGACACGTCGGCGCTGGCCTCGCGCGGCCGCGCCGTGCTGACCGACCGGGGCCGTCTGCTCGCCGACGGCGTGGTCCGCCGGCTGGCCGGTTAGGCGTTCCGGCTCGCGATCACCTCGAGCCCCGCGAGGAACATGTCGAGTGCGAAGTCGAAGCGCTCGCCTGCGGTCGCTTCGCTGAAGAACTCGCCGATCCGCAGCATGTTCGGGAACATGTCCGCGGGCAGCGCCCGCATGTACGCCTGCATCTGCTGTCCCCGCTCGGAGACTTCTTCGCTGTCGTACTCGCCGTACGTCCAGCTGCTCGCTTCATACGCGTACGCCTTGGCGTACAGCGAAAGCGCGTCGCCCGCGTAGACCGCCTGCTTCAGCGTGAGGCCTCCGGCGCGAAGCAGTGCGAGCATCGCTTCGCCCTGAAGCAATGAGTTGGGACTGACCGGCACCGGGGTGTCCCACGCAACCCGCGCGATGCCGGGGTAGGCCGTCATCGCCTTGACCTGGCTCCCCACCAGCTCCCGGACCTGCTCGGCCCAGCGCGCCGGATCCGGCTCGGGCAGCGGCACCTCGCTGATGACCGTGTCGAGCATCAGCTCGTCGAGCTCTTCCTTGTTGGCGACGTGCGCGTAGAGCGACGCGGGGCCGGTCTCCAGCTCCTGCGCCACCCGCCGCATGGACACCGCGGCGAGGCCCTCCGCGGCCAGGACCTTCAGCGCCGTCTTCACGACGAGTGCCTGGGACAACGCGGGTTTCGCGGCGCGGCGGCGCGGGGCGCTGCGCCAGGGCGGCGGGGGAACGGTCACCGGTGCACCTCCGAGGTGGGTCACGAACACTGTACTTGACGCGTACGGCGTTCGTCTGTAGAACGGTGTTCGTGACTCGAACAGCGTTCGCGAAGGAGATCCGACCATGACCGAAGCCATCAACGACGTGCTGCGCCGCCTCACCGAAGCCTGGAACGCCGGCGACGCGACCGCCTACGCCGACCTGTTCACCGAGGACGCGGACTACGTGACCTTCTTCGGGATGAACTTCCCCGGCCGCGCGACGATCGAGAGTTCCCATCGCGCGCTCTTCGAAGGCCCGCTGCGTGGCTCGAAACTGACCGGCGCCGAGGGCTCGGCGAAGATCCGGTTCATTCGGCCGGACGTTGCCATCGCCATCGTCGGTGGCGGGTCCTCGCTCGAAGGCGACACGACCGACCCGGGCCGCGAATCGACCGTCACCTTCGTGCTGGTCGAAGACGGGGACGGCTGGCGGATCGCGTCCTTCCACAACACCCGCGTCTCCGATCCGGCCGCGGCGTGAAAACGCTTGCGGAGGCCACCGGCGTCGTCTCGCGGCCGCCGGCCGAGGTCCTGGAAATCCTGCGCGAGCGTCTCTCCGGTGGCGCGTATCCGATGCGGTTCGAGCTGGACGTCGAACGCGGCATGGTCGCGGTGCAAGGGGGCTGGTGGTACCGCGGCGAATACTTCGTCAGCGAGCATCCGGCCGGGAGCCGGATCACGCACCGGGTGCTCAACGCGGCCGAGCGGGGCGCCTGGGGGGTGCCGCTCGCGAACCGCTTCTTCATCGGCTTCCGGGGCCAGGTCCACAAGGGGTTTGTCCAGTTGTTGAAGGACCTTGAGTAGCCCTCGGCCCGGAGAGGCGCGTACGGTGACTTAGGTAAGCCTTAGTGTTCGGACATCCGGGTGAGGAGAAACAGATGGCGGAGGCACCGGCGCGGCCCGGGCGACCGGCGGTGGCGCTGCGCGTGCTGCGCACCGAACGGCTGACCCCGCACATGATCCGGATCGTCGCCGGCGGCGAGGGGATCGCGGACTTCAAGCCGAACGCGTTCACCGACGCCTACGTAAAGGTGCTCTTCAAGGTGCCCGGCGTCACCTATCCGGAACCGCTGGACCTGCAGGAGTGCCGGACGGCGCTGCCGCGGGAGCACTGGCCGCGCATGCGCTCCTACACCGTGCGGGCCTTCGACGCCCAGGCCGGCGAGCTCGTCCTCGACTTCGTGCACCACGGGGACGAGGGGCTCGCCGGACCCTGGGCCGCGGCCGCGAAGCCGGGCGACGAACTGCTGCTTTCCGGTCCGGGTGGGGCGTACGCGCCGGGCACCGAGGCCGACTGGCACCTGCTGGCCGGCGACGAAAGCGCGTTGCCCGCCATCGCCGCGTCGCTGGAGGCGCTTCCCGCCGGGGTGCATGCGCACGCGGTCGTCCTGGTCGAAGACGCCGCCGAGGAGCAGCCGCTGCTCACCAAGGCGGACGTGCAGATCACCTGGCTGCACCGGGCTTCCGGGGGCGATGTCGCCGAGGCGGTCAAGGCGCTGCCGTGGCGTGAGGGCGTCGTCCAGGCTTTCGTGCACGGTGAGGCGGGGTTCGTCCGCGACCTGCGGCGTTACCTGCTCGACGAGCGCGGCCTGCGGCGTGACCTGTTGTCGATCTCCGGCTACTGGCGCCTCGGTAAGACCGACGAGGCCTGGCGTGAGGAGAAAGCGGCCGAGCGCGCGCGGGAAAACAACGGCTAACCTCGCCGCATGGCGACCGAGGTGAAGGTGGATGTCGACCCGGCGGAAGTCGGCTTCGACGCGGCACGGCTGAAGCGCATCGACGCGCATTTCGCGCGCTATGTCGACGATGGACGGTTGCCCGGATGGCTCGCCGTGGTGAGCAGGCACGGGCGGATCGCGCACGTCGGCAGCGGCGGGCAGCGCGACATCGAGGCCGGGCTGCCGGTCGAGACCGACACGCTGTGGCGGATCTACTCGATGACCAAGCCGGTCACGTCGGTCGCCGCGATGATGCTGGCCGAGGAAGGCCTGCTGGAGCTCGACGACCCGATCGCGACCTGGCTGCCGGAGTTCGCCGAACCGCGGATCTTCGTCAAGGGCTCGGCGCTGAAGCCGGTCACCGAGCCCGCGACCGAGCCGATCCGCGTGTGGCACCTGCTCACGCACACCGCCGGGCTGACCTACGGCTTCCACCACGCGCACCCCGTCGACGCGATCTACCGCGCGGCGGGGTTCGAGTGGAGCACGCCGCCAGGCGCGGACCTCGCTGAGTGCGTCCGCCAGTGGGCGAGGCTGCCGCTGGTCTTCCAGCCGGGCGCCGAATGGAACTACTCCGTGGCCACCGACGTGCTCGGGCGCGTCGTCGAGGTCGTGTCCGGGCAGTCGCTGGACGAGTTCTTCGCGGACCGGATCTTCGGCCCGCTCGGCATGTCCGACACCGGCTTCTGGACCGAGCACCTCGACCGCCTGGCCGCGCTCTACCTGCCGAACCCCAAAACCGGCGGCACGATGCGCAACGACGCGTTCGGCGCCCTCGGCACTGCGCGTCCGACGTGTCTCATGGGCGGCGCCGGTCTCGTCTCGACCGCGGCCGACTATCACCGCTTCACCCAGATGTTGCTGCGCGGTGGCGAACTCGACGGCGTCCGCCTGCTCTCGCCGCGCACGGTCGGGCTGATGGCGAGCAACCACCTCCCGGGCCGAGTCGACTTGGAGGAGTTCGGCCGGCCGCTGTTCGCCGAAATGCCGTTCGACGGCTACGGTTTCGGCCTCGGCTTCTCGGTGCTGCAGGACTCGGTGAAGGCGCGGACGTTGTCGAGTCCGGGTGAGTTCGCGTGGGGTGGCGCCGCGAGCACGGCGTTCTGGGTGGATCCGGATGAGGATCTGACGGTGGAGTTCTACACGCAGCTGCTGCCTTCGAGCACGTACCGGATTCGGCAGCAGCTGCGTGAGCTCGTGTATCAGGCGCTCGTGGAGTAGGGACTCGTGAGTGTTGCGGCCGGTTCTAACCGGCCGCAACACTCACGAGCCCTTTCCCTTTGGGGCACCGAATTCCGGCCCTTCGGCCCCTCGCCGCCCAGGTACGTTGGAGGGTATGCGGCGGATCGGGGTCATCGGGGCGGGTCAGGCGGGCTTGGTGCTCGCGATCGGGTTGCGGCAGCAGGGATACGACGTCACCGTGGTGGCGGAGCGGACGGCCGAGGAAGTGCGGTCCGGCGGGCTGATCTCCAACCAGTGCCTCTTCTCCCCGGCGCTGGTCCGCGAGCGCGAGCTGGGCATCAACTTCTGGGACGACGTGGCACCGCCGGTGCGTGAAGTGTCCTTCGCGGCGGCGGGCGAGCCGGGGCAGGTCGAGCCGGGGATCGCCTGGAAGGTCGGGCTCGATCGGCCCGCGCAGTCGGTCGACCAGCGGGTCAAGGTGTCGGACTGGATGGCGGAGTTCGCGCGGCTCGGCGGGGAGATCCGATACCAGCGGGTGGGTCCGGACGACCTCGACGGTTTCGCGGCCGAGTTCGAGCTGGTGCTCGTCGCGGCCGGGCGGGGGCCGCAGTTCGACGCGCTTTTCCCGCGTAACACCGAGCTTTCGCCTTACAGCGAGCCGCAGCGGGCCATCGGCGTGATGTACGTCGAGCCCGTCGGTGCGGAGCCGTTGCCTGCGGTGCCTGGGCTGACGTTCGGGCTCGCGCCCGAGGGTGAGTTCTTTCTGCTGCCGGTGTGGTCGGTGCACGGTCCCGTGCACGGCATCGGGTTCTTCGGCGTGCCGGGCGGCCCGATGGACGTCTGGCACGACGTCGCCGATGTCGAGCAGCACTACGAGCTCGGCCGGAAACTGCTGCGGTCGGTCTTTGCCTGGCAGGCGGATCTGCTCGACGGCGCCCGGCCGGTGGGGCCGAAGGAGATGCTGCACGGCGGGGTCACGCCGGTGGTGCGTCACCCCGTCGGCACGCTGCCGTCCGGAGCCAAGGTGCTCGCGATGGGCGACACCGCGGTGACCAACGACCCCATCGGCGGCCAGGGCGCCAACATGGCCGCGCGCGCCGCCCGGGCGTACCAGGAAGCCATTGTGGCGCACGGGGATCGGCCGTTCGACGAGGAATTCATGCACGGCGCGTTCGCTGGGTATTGGAAACACGCGCGGCACGCGACCCGGTTCAACAACGATCTGCTCGCCCCGCCGCCCGACCACGTACTGGCCACTTTGGACGCCGCACAGGCGCTCCCCGAGGTCGCGCACCGGTTCGCGCACCTCTTCGAGAACCCTGCCGACTACGACGGCTGGCTCACCGACCCGGGCGCTTCGTACGCCTTCATCGAGCAAGCGCAGGCCCGCTCGGCCAAGTAGTCGTGAGTGGTAAGTCGGGTTATTTTTGAGGGGTAAGGCAAACGTGGCGTGGTGAAGCGAGGGGGACCTGCCGACGGGCTCGTGAGTGTTGCGGCCGGTTAGAACCGGCCGCGCCACTCACGAGTCCTTGGCGCGCAAAGAGTGAGGCCGTGCTCGTGAGCGTTGCGGGCGGTTCTAACCGCCCGCAACGCTCACGAGTCCTCAATGCCGCAGCACGACACATTTGCCTTACCCCTCAAAAAATAACCCTACTTACCACTCACGAGACCCTACCCCCGCCCTACCCGAACGGCCCCTCATCAGGTGCGCACACGGCTCCCCGCCCCGGCAGCGCCCCCTGAAGGAAGTAGCGGTTCAGGGCCGCGTCGATGCACGCGCTCCGGCCGCGGGAGCCGTGGCCGAAGGTGTCCAGCGACAGCAGGCGCGCGTTGCCCAGCAGGCGTTCTGTTCGCTGGGCGCCGTCGTACGGCGTTTCCGGGTCGCCCTGGCGGTTGGCGAGCAGCAGGATCGGCGCCGTCGGGCGGTTCCACGGTCCGGTGTACCGGTCGGTGTTGGCCAGCTTCCACGTCGCACACGGCAGCGTCTTGTACGTGTCGGACGAGCCGAATCCGCGGCCCTGTGCGTCCGCGGCACGCGCGAAGCCGGGCCACACCGTGGGAACGTGCGGGTTCGCGCCGTCGGAGCAGACGGTCGCCCCGCCCGCCAGGATCGAGTCGATCTGGACCATGCTCGGCGGGCCACCCGACGGCGGTGCCGGCGGTGTGGACACCGGATGGGTCAAGGCTTCCAGGAAAACGCCCAGTGCGGGAGCGCGCTGCGCATCGAGGAGTCCATTGTGGACTTCCGAGATGGCGTCAGGGTAGCTCACTCGGGTAGGCACGCCCGCCGGGTCGAGGATCGTCAGCGGCCCGGCTTCGAGCCGGTCCAGGATCCCGTTGTACTTTGCCGGCAGGTCGACGCCCGGCTCGCGGAACGCGCAGCGAACGTCGGCTGAGCAGGCGGAGAAGAACGCCTTGAGCGCGTTCTGGGCGTCGCGGAAGGCGCCGAGCCGGAACGGCATCGGTGCCTGTGCGTCCACGGGGTGGTATCCCGCGGTCCAGTTCACCGGGTCGTCGACGGCGTCCAGCGCGACCGAACCGACGCGGCCGGGGAACAGGTTGGCGTAGACCTCACCGAGGTACGTGCCGTAGGAAAGCGCGTAGTAGCGCAGTTTCTGCTCGCCGAACGCGGTGCGCAGCCGGTCGAGGTCACGGGCGATCGTCGTGGTCGACAGGTGGTTCGCCAGCGGTCCCGCGTTCTGCTCGCACAGGTCCGTCACCGTCTTGGTGTCGTGGAACTGCCGTTGCTCTTCCTCGGCGGTGATCGGGAACTGCCCGAGGACGCGGGAAAGCGGCTCCAGCTGCGACGGGTCGGTGAAGCAGTGCATCTGCGTGCTGGCCCCGATGCCGCGCGGGTCGAAGCCGACGATGTCGAACCGCTTGTGCAGCTCCGGAGTCAGCACCGGGGAGAACCGCCCGGGATTCCCCGGACCGCCGGGGTTGGTGAAGATCGTGCCGAGCCGGTGCCACGGCTCGGTGGCGGGCAGTTTCGCGACGGCGACGCTGATTCGCGGGCCGTTGGGGTCCTGATAGGACAGTGGGACGGCGAGGTGGCCGCATTGGTACCCGGGCGGCGAGCCCGTCGGGCACACGTCCTCCCAGGCGACTCCGGCAGGCGCGGCCTCGGCAATGGGTGTCAAAGCGCTGATGGTGAGTGCGGCGGCCCCCAGCACCAGCGCCGCACGAACAGTTCTGGTCATACCGGCCAGCATCCTGGCCGGGACGCCGGAAGCGCGCTGGTGCGAGCACCCGGATTACCGCTGGGGCAGGCCCTACCCGCATAAGGACTCGTGAGCGTTCCGGGCGGTTCTAACCGCCCGGAACGCTCACGAGTCCTCGCCTAGCCGAACAGTTTGTGGATGTGCTCGGAGATCTTGGCGATCAGCTCGGTGAACTGTGTCGCCCCCGTCAGCAGCCTCTTCACCTTCTCCCAGCGGGTGCGCACCACCACCGGCTCCGCGTCGTCGCGCACGTCGTCGGCGAGGTCGTCGAGGACGTCCTCGATGACCTCCTGCTTCGCCAGCTCCTTGCCGCGGACCTCGGAGCGGAGCCGGTCGATGAGCGCCGCCAGCGTCGCGGCGTCGGGGGCCTTGTGCACGCCGCCGGAGATGCCGGTCTGAGCGATCTTGCCCGAGTTGTCCCCGCCGATGTCGATCTTGTTCGTGATCCGGTTCTCGCTCATCACTTTCCTTTCGCGCCGTTGACGCTCGACCGCAGGCGCCGCAAGCCTCGCTTCTGCCCGATCTGGTTGATGGTGCCGGTGTTGTTGCCGCCGATGCTGATCTCGTTGTTGATCACGGTGGACGTCTGCTCCTCGAACTTCGCCGTGGAGTACCCGGCGTCCTCGAGCAGGGCGCCGATCGCGGGCAGCAGCCGGGAGTCGATGATCTTCTCGTAGCGTTCGATGTCGACCAGCTGGAAGTAGTCCGTGTACCCGCCGGCGGCGAGCTCGCGCAGGCTGTGCTGCACGCCGTAGCGATCGGGGTCGATCACGCCGTTCTCGCGCTTCGGCGTCCGGATCCACGAGACCAGGTTTCCGATCCGGCCGAAGATGCCGAACGGCAGCCGCAGCCACATCATGAACCCCAGCCAGAACGGCCGGTAGGAGTCGGTGCGCATCTTGTCGACCGCGCGGTACTCGGCCCGGATCGGCGCCAGCACGAACGGCGTCCACTCCAGGTACAGCGTGGTGTCGTCGACCGCCACGTGCAGGTACTCCGAGAGCACCAGGTCGCGGTCCCAGGTCTCGACCCGGGTGCACAGGTAGTAGCGCGACCATTCCCGGGGTGACAGCCGGATCTCGTCGATCTCGGCCCGGCTCAGCGAGATGTTCGGCGGGGCATAGAGGTTCGGCAGGTAGCTGACCGCCTCCGGATGCGCGAGGTGGTCGATGAGCTCGGCCGCGGGCGTGAACACCCCTTCGGTGACCGTCAGTTCGCGCAGCCGGTGGTCGGGGGAGAGCCTGCCGGACTCCTGCAGCTTTTCGAGCACGGCGCGGATGTGCGCGTACAGCGTCTCCGTGGTCAGCTCGGGGCGCACTTCGCCGTCTTCGAGCTCGTCGAGTTCATCCTCGGGCAGCTTCTCCAGCGGGATCGCGATGGACCACGCGCTGCCCCGCCCACCTGAGCCGACGAAGGGGTTGTAGCCGCGGTAGACGATCAGCGGTGCGCCGTCCACCGACTCCGGGATGTTGTGGTAGCGCGAAAGCTGCGACTGGAAGTCCTCGGTGAGGAAGCCGGTCAGGCTCCCGCCGTCCGCGGTCGGGGTGGAGTCACGCCGGAACCGGGTGGTCAGCAGCTGCCAGAGCGTCCACCGCTCGCCCATGCAGATGATCAGGCCGATGAACGCGAGCACGATCGCGATCACCAGGCGCGCCGTGCCGCTGTCGCCGCTGCTCGACGAGGAGTACTCGCTGTCGTAGTAGTCGTAGCTGCTGCTCGAGCTCAAACTGCCGACGTTGCTGATGAGAAAGCCCACGGCGACGGCGAGTCCGATCACGATGACGATGGCCGCCACCGCCCGGAAGGTGACCGGCTGCAGCAGGGACGGCGTGCCCCCGCCGCCCAGGTTGCCCATGGACAACACCAGCGACAGCACGATCCACGCGTAGAGCAGCGGCTGGTCCCAGGCGATGCCGATGATCAGGATGGTGAGCCCGGCCAGGATGCCGTCGTAGTTCTTGCGACGCGCGCGGGCGCGGACGGCCTCGGTCAGCACGCGGCCGGCGTTCACCCCTGGCGAAGGCGGGATCGGCCGGGTGGGTTCGACGAGAAACTCTTTGAGTACTCGCGTGTTGTAGGCGGGATCGAGATGGGAGGCGGCGCATAAGTACCGCGTGGCGTCGTCATTGCCTGAGGGCACGCTGGTCTCCGTGATTCTTCGGTCGCGAGGCGCAGACCGTAGCATCCGGATACCGCCGTTTGAATAACATTTCCCGCGAAGATCGCCAATGCTCGCGATTCGCGTCATCCACCGTGGTGGCAATGGTTATTGGCCAACGGCTTCTCGGGCTGACCGGCGGGGTGTTTCAATTTCAGGATACCCGATTCGGGTGATTCAACGGCGTCGGATCGCAGCCGGATTAGGCCGTTGGTGGTAGCTATTTCTTCCCGGCTGCGCCGATCGGGTGGCTGCCGGTAATTCAGGACAAAAACGAGACAAATCATTTCCGGAAAGAGGTGCCCGGCCGGGTTCACCGAAATGAAACCCGGCCGGACACTCCTCACGCGGTGAGCTTGGGAATGATCTGGGTGCCGTAGCTCGCCAGCGTCTGCTCACGCTCGTCGTGCATCAGGTACAGCGAGAACTGGTCGACACCGAGTTCTGCCAGCTCCTGCAGCCGCTCCACGTGCGCGGACGCGGGGCCCAGCAGGCAGAACCGGTCGACGATCTCGTCCGGGACGAACTCCGTCGACGGGTTCCCGGCCTTCCCGTGGTGGCTGTAGTCGTAGCCCTCACGCTCGCGGATGTAGTCGGTCAGCTCCCGCGGCACCGACCCCGACTCGCCGTAGCGGCGCACCAGGTCCGCGACGTGGTTGCCCACCATCCCGCCGAACCAGCGCAGCTGTTCACGCTGGTGCGGCAGGTCTTCGCCGATGTACGCGGGCGCCGCGACGCAGATGCTGATGCCGCCGGGATCGCGCCCGGCCGCCCGCGCGGCCTCGCGCACCGAACCGATCGTCCAGCGCGCGATCGCCGGGTCGGCGCACTGCAGGATGAAGCCGTCGGCGTGCTCGCCGACCGTCTTCAGCGCCTTCGGCCCGTACCCGGCCATCCACATCTCGAGCCGGCCGCCCGAGATCCACGGGATCCGGACCGCCTTGTCGTTCATGGTGACCTCGCGGCCCTCGGCGAGCTCCTTGACCACGTGCATGCAGTCCCGCACGGTGGCCAGGTCCGACGGCGGCTTGCCGACCACCCGGTGCGCCGAGTCGCCGCGGCCGATCCCGCAGACCGTGCGGTTGCCGAACATCTCGTTCAGCGTGGCGAACGTCGAGGCCATCACCGACCAGTCCCGGGTGCCCGGGCTGGTCACCATCGGACCGACGATCATCGACGACGTCGCCGCGAGGATCTGCGAGTAGATGACGAACGGCTCCTGCCACAGCACGGCGGAGTCGAACGTCCAGCCGTAGCGGAAACCGGCGTCCTCGCCCGCCTTCATCAGCCGCACGACCTCGCTCGAAGGCGGGTCGGTCTGCAGCACGATCCCGAAATCCATGCTCATCCTCAGTTCAAGTACTGGTTGAGATTCCGCGACAGGAACTTCCCGTGCGACGTGCTGCCGGTGAACCCGTCCGGCGACACCACGACCCGCCCGCGCGAGAGCACGGTGTCGACCTTGCCGGTGATCTCGAGCCCTTCGTACGCCGAGTAGTCGACGTTCATGTGGTGCGTTTCGGCGGACAGGATCTGCGTCGAGACCGGGTCGTAGATCACGATGTCGGCGTCCGAACCCGCGGCGATGACACCCTTGCGCGGGTACAGCCCGAACATCCGCGCCGGGGTGGTCGAGCAGGTCTCGACCCAGCGGCCGAGCGTGAGCTGCCCGGCCACGACACCTTGGTGCAGCAGGTCCATCCGGTGCTCGACGCCGGGCATCCCGTTCGGGATCGCCCGGAAGTCGCCGCGCCCCAGCTCTTTCTGGTCCTTGAAGCAGAACGGGCAGTGGTCGGTGGACACCACGGACAGGTCGTTCGTCCGCAACCCGCGCCACAGGTCCGCCTGGTGCGACTTCTCCCGCAGCGGTGGTGACGCGACGTACTTGGCGCCCTCGAAGTTGGGCTTCGCCAGGTCCTCGATGGACAGATAGAGGTACTGCGGGCACGTCTCGGCGAAGACGTTCTGGCCGTCGTTACGCGCTTCCGCGACCGCCGCCAGCGCCTGCGACGCCGACAGGTGCACGATGTAGAGCGGCGCGCCGGTGACCTTCGCGAGCTGGATCGCCCGGGAGGTCGCCTCGCCTTCCAACTCCGGCGGACGGGTCAGGCCGTGCTGGACCGGGTCGATCTTCCCGGCCGCGAACGCCTGTGCGGCCAGCTGGTCGATCGCGATGCCGTTCTCCGCGTGCATCATGATCGTGGCGCCGATCTCGCGCGCCTTCTGCATGGCCAGCAGGATCTCCCCGTCGGTGGAGTAGAACACCCCGGGGTAGGCCATGAACATCTTGAAGCTGCCGACGCCGCCGTCGACGCAGGCTTCCATCTCCTTCAGCGACTGGTCGTTGACGTCGGAGACGATCATGTGGAAGCCGTAGTCGATGGCGCAGTTGCCGTCCGCCTTGCTGTGCCACTTGTCCAAAGTGGACAGCAGCGAGGTGCCCTTTGCCTGCACGGCGAAGTCGATGATCGTCGTCGTGCCGCCCCAGGCGGCGGCGGTCGTCCCGGTGGCGAAGGAGTCCACCGAGTGCGTGCCGCCGAAGGGCATCTCCATGTGCGTGTGGGCGTCGATGCCACCGGGCAGCACGTACTTCCCGGTCGCGTCGATGGTCTCGTCACCCCGCAGCGACCCCGGCGTGCCGACCGCGGCGATCGTTTCGCCGTCGACGAGGACGTCCGCGGTCACCGCTCCGGACGGGGAGAGGACCTGACCGCCCTGGATGAGCGTGGTCATCAGGCCTCCGCGAGGGGGCCGTAGGTGTCGGGGCGGCGGTCGCGGTAGAACGCCCACTGGTTGCGGACCTCGTCGAGCTGCGCCATGTCGAGGTCGCGCACGACGACCTCGTCGTCGGTGTCGGACGCGGCGTCGCCGACCAGCTGGCCCTTGGGGTCGACGAAGTACGTCTGGCCGTAGAAGTCGTTGTCGCCCAGCGGTTCCACCCCGACCCGGTTGATCGCGCCGACGAAGTACTCGTTCGCCACCGCGGCCGCCGGCTGTTCCAGCCGCCACAGGTACTGCGACAGGCTGCGGCTGGTCGCCGAGGGGTTGAAGACGATCTTCGCCCCGGCCAGCCCCAGCGCGCGCCAGCCCTCCGGGAAGTGGCGCTCGTAGCAGATGTAGACGCCGATGCGGCCCACGGCGGTGTCGAACACCGGGTAGCCGAGGTTGCCGGGACGGAAGTAGAACTTCTCCCAGAAGCCCTGGACCTGCGGGATGTGGTTCTTGCGGTACTTCCCGAGGTACGTGCCGTCGGCGTCGATCACCGCGGCGGTGTTGTAGTAGACGCCGGGCTGCTCCACCTCGTACATCGGCACGATGAGCACCACGCCGTGGCGCTGGGCGACCTCCTGCATGAGCTGGGTCGTCGGCCCGTCCGGGATGGCTTCGGTGTAGGAGTAGAACTCGGTGTCCTGTACCTGGCAGAAGTACGGGCCGTAGAACAGTTCCTGCAGGCAGACGACCTGGGCACCCTGCGAGGCGGCGGTGGCGATGTGGTCGACCGCCGCCTTGATCATGGACTCCTTGTCACCCGTCCACCGCTGCTGGATCAATCCGGCTCGAACCACGCTCACTGGCTTCCTCCTTGTTCGTTGAGGGCAGGGCAAGAAGTACGTAGGTGGCGAAGGCGGCCACCAGGCCCACCACCCAGTTGTAGTCGTAAAGCGGCTTGAGGAACGGGATGAGGCCGTCGTCGGGGAACGGCCCGCCATACGCGCCGCCGACCGACAGAACGGCACCCACGAGCGTCGCGACCAGTGCGCGCCAGTTCCAGCCGCCGGTGAACCAGTACGCCCCGTCGGGGGTGTACAGGTCCTTCAGCTTGAGCTTCGTCCGGCTGACCACCCAGTACCCGGCGACGAGCACCCCGGCCACCGCGCCGAGCAGGCCGCCGTAGAAGCCGAGCCAGGCGAAGATGTAGATGTTCGGGTCGGAGTAGAGCCGCCACGGCTGGATCAGGATGCCGATGACGCCGGTGATCCCGCCGCCGATGGCGAAGGTGATCCGCTTCGGGAAGGCGTTGGAGAAGTCGTAGGACGGGCTCACGACGTTGGCCGCGAGGTTCGCCGAGATCGTCGCCAGCACCAGCGCGACCAGCGCGACGACCACCACGAGCGGGCTGGAGAACTTGTCCGCCAGCTGCGCCGGGTCCCAGATCTCCTGGCCGTAGAGCAGCTTGCCGCCCGAGGTGGTCAGGATCGCCACGATCGCGATGAACGTCATCGTGGTGGGCAGGCCGAGGATCTGGCCGCGAACCTGCTTGCGCTGGCTGCCGCCGAAGCGGGTGAAGTCCGGCATGTTGAGCGACAGCGTCGACCAGAACGCGATCATCGCCATCAGCGCGGGCGCGAACACCTTCCAGAAGTCGGGCCCCCAGCCGAGCTTGCCCGGCTCGGCCAGGATCGGGCCGAGCCCGCCTGCCTTGACCAGGACGTAGCCGAGCATGATCAGGAAGCCGACCGACACCAGCGGTGCGGTCCAGTTCTCGAACCGGCGGATGGCGTCCATGCCGCGCCAGATGATGAGCATCTGGCCGATCCAGAACACCACGAAGGACAGCCACAACGTCCAGTGCTGGCCGGCGACCACGCCGGAGTCGCGCCACCACGAGCCGAGCAGGCGGCCGAGGATGACGTAGATCGCCTCGCCGCCGACCCAGGTCTGGATGCCGAACCAGCCGCAGGCGATGAACGCCCGCAGCAACGCGGCGAGGTTGGCGCCGCGCAGGCCGTAGAAGGCGCGGGCGAACACCGGGAACGGGATGCCGTACTTCGTCCCGGCGTGGCTGTTCAGCAGCATCGGCGCGAGCACGACGATATTGCCGATGGTGATGGTGATCAGCGCCTGCACCCAGTTCATGCCGAGCGCGATCAGCGACGCGGCCAAGGCGTAGCTGGGGATGTTGTGGGCCATCCCCATCCAGAGCGCGAAGTAGTTGTAGGTGGTCCAGGTCCGTTTCTCGACCGGGACCGGGGCGAGCTCCTCGTTGAAGAAGCGGCTGCCTTCGAGGGATCTCACGTCCGCCGGGTCGAGGCCGACCCGGCCGTCACCATCGGGAATTGCGCCTGTGGTCGGCTCCATTGCGGAATCCTGCGCGCCGGTCGCGTACGGGTGCAACGGCAGACTGTTCACTCTTCCGGGGCTAGGAGTGCAGTCTGTCGATTGCGCGAAGGGGCATCCGGGTGCATGACCTGGGTCACACACCTGGCCGTAGCTTCCCGGCAAACCCGCCGAAACACCCATCGGTGTCTCCACAGGATCTTCACAGTTCACCCGGATGGTCTCCATCGCGGTTCCCTACAGTCATGGCCATGGAACTGGGAGCACGGCGGGTCCTGGTCGTCGAGGACGACGACACCATCGCCACCTCGATCGCCGCGCGGCTGCGGGCCGAGGGGTTCAGCGTGGAGGTCGCCCACGACGGGCCGGCCGGGGTGGCCGCGGACGCCGAGATCGAGCCGGACCTGGTCGTGCTGGACGTGATGCTGCCCGGGTTCGACGGCCTGGAAGTGTGCCGGCGGATCCAGGCACGCCGCCCGGTGCCGGTGCTGATGCTCACCGCCCGCGCCGACGAGACCGACATGCTCGTCGGGCTGGGCGTCGGCGCGGACGACTACCTCACCAAGCCGTTCTCCATGCGGGTGCTGGCCGCCCGCGTGCACGCGCTGCTGCGCCGGGTCGACCGGTCCCGGCCCGAGGCGAGCGGGACCCGGATCGTGCTGGGCGACCTCGAGATCGACGTCGATCAGCGGCGGGTGGCGCGGGCCGGGGTGGCCGCGCAGCTGACGCCGATCGAGTTCGACCTGCTGGTGCACTTCGCGCGGCGGCCGCGCTCGGTCCAGCCTCGAGAGCGGCTGCTCTCGGAGGTCTGGGACTGGGACGTCCACGGCACGTCGGCGGGGACGCGCGCGGTCGACAGTCACATCAAGGCGTTGCGCCGCAAGCTCGGTGCGGACCTGATCCGCACCGTGCACGGCGTCGGCTACGCGCTGGAGGCCGGGTCGTGAAGAAAGCGCTGGTCAAAGTGGTCGATCTGCTGCCGAGACCGCTCGACCCGATCCGGTCGATCAAGCTGAAGCTGGCGATCCTGATGGTCGCCTCCGGCGGGATCGCGTTCGGCTTCTTCAACTGGCAGATCGGCTGGCTGCCGCCGAAGACGACGATGGCCGCGATCGTGCTCGCGCTGGTGACGTCGCAGATCCTGGCGCACGGCATGACCCGGCCGCTGCGCGAGATGACCGCGGCCGCGCGGGCGATGGCGAAAGGGGACTACACCCGCCGGATCCGGGCCACCGCGCGCGACGAGGTCGGCGAGCTCGCGCACGCGTTCAACCAGATGGCGAGCGATCTCGCCGCCGCCGACCAGCAACGGCGGGAGCTGATCGGGAACGTCTCGCACGAGCTGCGGACGCCGATCACGGCGTTGAGCGGCGTGCTGGAGAACCTCGTCGACGGCGTCGCCGAACCTGATCCGGGGACGCTCAAGACCGCGCTGCTGCAGACCGAACGGCTCGCCAAGCTGGTCTCCGAGCTGCTGGACATCTCGAGGTTCGACGCCGGGGCGATGTCGCTCGAGCTGACCGAGTTCGACCTCGAGGAGCTGCTGGACGAGGTCGCGGCCGAAGCCGAGGCGATGGCCGCCTCGACCGGGCGAGGGGTGAACTTCGCCGTCTCGGTCGAGCCGGCGGGCGCCAAGGCCATGGCCGACCGGGGCCGGCTCTACCAGGTCGTGGTCAACCTGCTGGAGAACGCGGCGCGGCACGGCCCGGCCGGGGGCGAAGTCCGCGTCGACGCCCAGGTGCGTGTCGGCGAGCTGATCCTCGAAGTGTGTGACGAGGGCCCCGGCATCCCGCCCGCCGAGCGGTTGCGCGTCTTCGAGCGGTTCACCCGCGGGGAGCGCGCCGGCGGCGGCGGGACCGGGCTCGGCCTGGCGATCGCGCGCTGGGTCGTCGACCTGCACGGCGGCACGATCGCGGTGGTCGAGCCGGAGCCCGGCGAGGGCTGCCGTATCCGCGTCACCCTCCCCACCGCCTAGCCGCGGCTCGGCCCTCGTGAGTGGTAAGTCGGGCTAGAACCCCACTTACCACTCACGAGAGCTGACCCCCGCACACCCACAGCTATGTGCATTCGCAAACTTTGGAAGGTTCACGATGGAAGAGACCGGAACCGCGCACGCGGTGCCGCCGGATGCCGGTGCGGCGCCGGAGAAAGCGCCGGTCCCGGCCGCGCCGCCGGTGCTGATGCGGGTGCTGCCGCCGCCGAAGTCCGCGGTCGTGCCGATGCCGCCCGCGGTGCTGCCCGCCGCGGCGCTGGCCGGCGTCGGGACGGCGGTGCTGCTGCCGCTGGACCGGCCCGGGATCGGCTGGGTGCTGGCCGGGCTGGTGTTCGTGGTCGCGATCGTGGTCGTCGACCGGCGGTCCCGGACGGAGGACAGCCCGCGCCACTTCACCTACGTGAGCGCAGGCTGGGCACTGCTCACTCTCGCCGTGCTCGCGATGGGGGCGATCCGGGCGTCGGACTGGCTCTTCGTGCTGTGTGTGCTGGCCTCGACGGTGACCGGCTCACTGGCCGTCGTCGGCCCTCGGACCGTCAACACCATGTGCTACGACATGATTTCGGTCCCGCTGGAAGCGCTGCGCGCTATCCCGTGGGTCGGCCGGGGCATCGGCAGGCTGGGTTCGGGCCGCGACGGCCAGGGGCGGCGGGTCCTGCTGGCGACCCTGGGCACGGTGGCGGTGCTCGCGGTGTTCGTGCCGCTGCTGAGCGCGGCGGACCAGGCTTTCGCCGACGTGGTGTCCGTGCTGGTCCCGGATCTGCGGCTGGATTCGGTGTTCCGGTGGGGTTTCCTGTTCGTCGCCGGCGTGCTCGTCGTCGCCGGGGCGTGCTACCTGCTGGCCGCGCCGCCGCATCGAGCCACCGGCGAGCGGGCGCTGCGCACCCGGCACAGTCTGGAGTGGACGGTCCCCCTCGCGGCGCTCGTCGGGGTGTTCGCGGTGTTCGTCGCGGTCCGGCTGGTGGTGCTGTTCGGCGGCACCGAGTACGTCCTGCGTACCAACGGCCTGACGTCGGCGGAGTACGCCCGCAGCGGATTCTGGCAGCTGTGCTCCTGCACGGTGTTGACGCTGGCGCTGGTCGCGGCCGCGCTGCGTTGGGCGCCGGACGCGACCCGGGCCGACCGGACCCGCCAGCGCGTCCTGCTCGGCGCCCTCAGCGCGTTGAGCCTGGTGCTGGTCGGCTCCGCGCTGAGTCGCATGTGGACGTACCAGCAGGCGTACGGCTTCACCGTGCTGCGGCTGCTGGTGGAGGTCTGCGAGTTCTGGTTCGGCCTGGTGTTCCTGCTGGTACTGGCATCGCTGGTGCGGCTGCGCTCGTCGTGGCTGCCGCGCGCGGCGATCGGCACGGCGGCCGCGGCGCTGCTCGCGCTGGCCGTGCTGAACCCGGAACGGCTGATCGCCGACGCGAACATCGACCGGGCCGAGGCCGGGAAATCACTCGATTTCCGTTATCTCGGAAGGTTTTCCACCGATGTGGTGCCGGTGGTGGACGCGCGGCTGCCGGAGCCGATGCGCTCCTGCGTGCTGCGAATGGTGCAGTGGGGTGACACCCCGGACGACTGGCCGGCCTGGAATCTCAGCCGCGCCGAGGGCCGCAAGGTAACGCTTGGGCCACCGTCGAGCTGCCGGTGAACCTCGAAGAGATCCGTTGCGTGTGATTAGACGTCGTGCGGATGCCTCCGGACTGTCGTGGGGGCAGCCCGGCGGCATCCGCGCGCACAAGCTCGAGGCTCAGAAAGCGAACACGTCGTCGGAGTCGCGGTTCGCGATGCAGTGGTTGGGGTAGGTCGTCCGGAACGCGACCGGCTTGCCCCGCCACGAACCGGCGACCGTGACGTCGACCGGCGCGTAGATCAGGGTGCAGGCCTGGTGCCGGGAGTTGATCCGGCTGAAGTCACCGCCGACCCGGGTGAGCACGTCGCACGCCTTGTCGCGCTTGGGGTGCGTGCCGCCGGTGGGTTCGCAGGTCAGCACGACCGAGACGATCCGGTTGGCGGTGTCGTGGCTGGTGAGCTGGAGGGTGGACGCGGGGACCGCCGGCGTGAGGGTGCTCAGGCCGAGCAGGGCCGCGGCAAGGGAGGGAAAGGCCATATCGGTTTCATCGGCAGGTCGATGTCGATCACTGTGCTCCTCGTCCGGGTGACTCTTCTTCGCTCGACCGGGTGAGGTCGTGGGCGAGCAAGGCCACGTAAAGCGAAAGCATCGACTCGGGATCCTCCAGCCGGACGCCCAGCACCTGCTCGATCCGGGCCAGCTGCTGGTAGTACGCGGTCCGCGAGGTGTGCGCCGCCGCGGCCGCCGCCGACTTGTTCCCGCCCTGTTCGCAGTAGTGCCGCAGGGCCTGGACCAGCCTGCTGCCGGTGGTCGCGTCGCGCTGGAGCAGCGGCCCGAGCTCGCGCGTGGCGAACGCGCCCACCCGCTCGTCCCCTTCGAGCAGGTGCAGCAGGCCGCGCAGCCGGACGTCCTGCAGCCGGTGCAGCACCCGGTCGTGGCCGGCCCGTAGCGCCGCGGCCGCGACCTGCCCGGCCTCCAGCAGAGTCCGGCCCGCTTCGGCCGGGGAAGTGACCGTCGTGCCGACCGCGATCACGCCCGGCGCGCTGCCGCGGGCTTCGTGGATGTCGGTCGCCAGGCGCCGCAGCACCGTGTCGGCGTGGGCCTCGGGGGACAGGACGATCAGCGCTCGTACGCCGATGTCGTCGGTGGCGACCAGTGCGGACACCTTCGCTCGCCGGGCCGCCAGCGCCGTTGCCTCGGCGAGTTCGCGAAGTACCGGCGGCGTCGACAGCGCGGGGCGGGCGGCCGAGGTCAGACGCGGGCGCGCGGCGAGTCCGGTCAGTTGCCGCCCGGGCAACGGGACGGCGAGTGCGGACGCCCGGGCCAGCAGCGCCGCCGAGGGCACCGGGGTGGCGAGCAGTTCGGCGAGGACCGCGCGGTGGGCCTGGCGTTCCAGGCTGTCGGTGTCCTTGGCCACCAGGCGATACACGGCCAGCGCGGAGGCCGCGCGCTCGGCGACCACCCGGTGCCGGTGCGGCGGCGGCTCGGCGCAGACGACGATCAGCCGTCCCCAGTCGTGCCCGCGCGCGCCGACGATCGTGATCAGCCAGCCCGCGCCGGCGTGGTAGCCGGTGCGCTCGCCGACCTGGATCACCCGGGAACGCGCGGGCCAGCCGGTGAGCAGCTCGGCGGGGTCGACGCCGGCCGCGTCGTAGGCCAGCACCTCGTGCGAGAGCGTCTCCAGCACCACCGGCTGTTCGGTGATCCGGGCGACCTCGCCCAGCACGACCCCGGGTTCCGCGCCCGCGACGGTCAGCGCGGTGAACGTCTCGTGCACCCGCTCGGCCGCGCGCAGCTCGGCGACCTGGGCGTCCACGATCTGGCCGTTGACCGCCTCGGTGACGGCGACGTACCGGGTCTCGCGCGAGAGCGTGACCAGCGGAAGGCCGTGTTTCTCGGCCGCGTCGACCAGGGCGGTGGGCAGCTTGTCGCTCCAGCGCTGGACCAGCTCGATCACCAGCCCGGAGGCGCCGACCTCGGCCAGGTCGGCGACGTAGCGGGTGAGCGCCGCGGCATCGCCGGGCAGCGCGACGCCGGTCGTGAGTACCAGTTCGCCGCCGCGCAGGAGGTGGGCGATGTCGGCGACTTCGGCGACGTGCGCCCAGCGCACCGGCGCGTCCAGCCCGGCCGAGCCCGCGACGACGTGCGGGCGGCCTTGGCGCAGCACCGGCAGGGCGAGCACCTCGGCGACGGTCGGGTACATGGGCCTCCTCCATCCATGCCCCCGCCACCGCTCTCAACGGAGGCGCTCCGCGCCGCTGTATTCATCTTGATCAGGGACAGACTGTACGGCCGGGCCCGCGAGTGCGTACACGTTGCCGATGGCGTCCGCGTGGCGCGCGCCCGGAGACTTGCGGTATCGCGAGCGAAGGAGTGCGTCCTGTGACCGACCGCATCAGCCACTGGATCGACGGCAAGCCGTACGCCGGGACCGCCGACCGTGCCGGCGACGTGTTCGACCCGGCCACCGGCGAGGTCCGCGCGAAGGTCGACTTCGCGAGCCAGAGCGAGGTGGACGAAGCCGTCGCGGCCGCGGCGGCTGCGCTGCCCGGCTGGCGCGGGACGTCGCTGGCCGGACGTACGCGAGTGCTCTTCGCCTTCCGCGAGCTGCTGGCCGCGCGCAAGCACGAGCTGGCGAAGATCATCACGAGCGAGCACGGCAAGGTCGAGTCGGACGCGGCGGGCGAGATCGCGCGCGCGATCGAGAACGTCGAGTTCGCCTGCGGTGCCGCGCAGCTGCTCAAGGGCGGCTTCAGCGAGAACGCGTCCACCGGCGTCGATGTCTACTCGACGCTGCAGCCGCTGGGGGTTGTCGGCGTGATCTCGCCGTTCAACTTCCCGGCGATGGTGCCGCTGTGGTTCGTGCCGAACGCGCTGGCGTGCGGCAACACGGTGGTGCTGAAGCCGAGCGAGAAGGACCCGTCCGCCGCGGTGTTCATCGCCGAGCTCTTCGCCGAGGCCGGGCTGCCCGCGGGTGCGCTGAACGTGCTGCACGGCGACAAGGTGGCGGTCGACGGTCTGCTCTCGCACGCCGACGTCAAGGCGATCTCGTTCGTCGGATCGACGCCGATCGCGCGCTATGTCTACGAAACCGGGACCCGGCACGGCAAGCGCGTGCAGGCGTTGGGCGGGGCGAAGAACCACATGGTCGTGCTCCCGGACGCCGACCTCGACCTGGCCGCTGACGCCGCGGTGTCAGCCGGGTTCGGCTCGGCGGGCGAGCGTTGCATGGCGGTGTCGGTGGTGGTCGCGGTCGACCCGGTCGGGGACGAGCTGGTGCAGAAGATCGCCTCGCGGATTTCGCGGTTGAAGGTGGGCGACGGCCGGCGTCCCGAGTCGGAGATGGGGCCGTTGGTCACCTCGGCCCACCATGCCAAGGTCGAGTCCTATGTGGACGCCGGGGTTTCCGAGGGCGCGTCGCTGGTTGTGGACGGGCGCGGGGTCGAGGTGGATGGCGCGGACGGCGGATTCTGGCTCGGCCCGACGCTTTTCGACCACGTGCGTCCGGAAATGTCGGTCTACACCGACGAAATCTTCGGCCCGGTGCTGGCGGTGGCGCGGGCTTCGTCGTACGACGAAGCGGTGTCGCTGATCAACGCCAACCCCTATGGCAACGGCACGGCGATCTTCACCGGGGACGGCGCGGCGGCGCGGCGGTTCCAGAACGAGGTCGAGGTCGGGATGGTCGGGGTGAACGTGCCGATCCCGGTGCCGGTGGGGTATTACTCCTTCGGCGGCTGGAAGGACTCGCTGTTCGGCGACAGTCACGCTTATGGGCCGGAGGGGTTCCACTTCTTCACCCGGACGAAGGTGATCACCTCGCGGTGGCCGGATCGCTCCCACGCCGGAGTGAACCTCGGGTTCCCGAGGAACAGCTGAAGGACTCGTGAGCGTTCCGGGCGGTTCTAACCGCCCGGAACGCTCACGAGTCCTCAAGCCGGGATGACGTTGATCAGCAGCTTCGAGCGCGGCGTCACCAGCACCGTGTTGTTCCGCTCAGGCTGGATCCGCGCCCACAGCGAGCGATCGTCCACGCGGTACGTCCGGCCGCCCGCGTGCAGGTAGTGCCAGACCACGCCCCGGTTGTGGGTTTCGCGCAGCTCGATCGGGAACTGCCCGGCCGCGCGCTCCTCGCCGTAGTCGTGGGTCCAGCCGGTGATGGCCACCAGCCTGCCGTCCCGGACCTCGCCGAGCCGCCGCACGCTGACGAACGCGAACCACGCGACCAGTGCGAGCACGGGGCTCATGAACACCAGGTACGAGCCGATCCCGAGATCCCGCGGCGCGATCACCAGCACCCCGATTCCGGCCACCACCAGCACGGCCGCCGCCCAGAAGTTGAAGTCGAGGATCTTGCCCCGCTGCGACGGGTGGAGCCTGCCGTCGCGGTTGGCCTGCTCCACCTCCGCCTGGTCGACGGCGCTCACTCGCCCTCGCCCTCCTCGGGGTGTTCCTTTTCGTAGGCTTCTGTGCCTTCGTGGTACCGGTCGATCTGCTCGTTCTCCTGGCGTCGGGCTTCGGTGCCGGCACCGATGGTGTCCGCGGTGTTCCAGCCCGGCGCGCCGTCGCCCTTCTGCCACTCCTTGGGGTTCAGCGTGCTGCGGCCGTCTTCGGAGTACTTCGAGCCCGGGCCTTCGAGCCGGTCGTGGCCGGGCACCTTTTCCGCGGCCGTTTCGTGCCAGCGCTTGGCTTTCTCGGCGGCGGTCTCGGCCGCCTTGGCCGAGTTCTTCATCTCCTGGGACGTCTTCTCCAGCTTCGCGGCGACGTCGACGCTCTTGTCCACGATCTTGTCGACACCCTTGCCGACCTTCTTCAGCGCGTTCGCCGCGCCCTCCAGCGCCGCCTTGGACTTGCCCGCGCCCTTGGCCAGCGACTCCAGTTTCTCCACGACCTTGGTGATCTTGGTGCTGATCTTCTCCGCGAGGATCCCGCCCTCGACCACGGTGTCGGCGATGAACGCCGCGATCGTGCCGCCGAAGGTGCACCACGACGCCGCCAGCGCGGCCAGCGCCTTGATGATCAGCTCGCCGACGAAGGAGGAGATCATGTCGCGGATCAGCCCGCGCTCGGTGCCGACCAGCGCGGCGCCGATGTTCATCGCGGTGGACGCGCCCTGTGCGTGCGAAGCCGCTCCACGCAGCACGTTCACGTAGTTCTCGGCGGTCTTCTGGTAGGCGTCGGCCGAGCCGCAGCCGGAGAAGGAATCGCCCAGCTTCTTCGCCGAGCCCTCGTAGTGCTCGGCGGTCTCCGTCAGCTGCTTCGAGATATTCGCCCAGGTCACGGCCTTCGCGGTGACGGCCTCGGGCTTGCCCGCCAGCTTGTCGAGCCCGTCCTTGAGGAAGCTGATGTGCTCGATCAGCCAGCCGACGCCCGCGCTGGCCAGCGTGCCGAGTGGATCCATCGCCGCGCCGAGCAGATCGAGCGCGTCCGTGCCGATGTCGAGCGCGGCGTTGCCCCAGTCGCCGTTGCGGAAGTCGGTGAGGGTGGCCGCGGCGTCGTTGAACAGGCCGGAGCCGCTGGTCTGGGCATTGAGGTTGTCGAGCTCGCCCTTGCTCGAGTCCCCCATCCCCGTCATCACGCCGCCACCGGACTCGCTGGTCGCGACCAGCGGGTTCTCCTGGGTCTCGGTCATTCCGCCAGCCCCTTGCCGATGGCTTCGATGGTGCACTTCGTGCTGTTCTCGTGCTCGGTGAACGCCTGATGCGTGGTCTTGATCCGGTCGGCGACCTCGTGGCCCGCCTCGACCGCCGCGGCCAGGAACAGGTCCGCCTCGCTCACCCAGGCCTGGATCGGGATCGCGAACACCTGCCCGACCAGCCCGAACGCATCGAAGTCGAGGGCCTGCGCGCTGCCGGAGGCGTCGACGGCCTGCTGCACCTTGTCGGCGATCTCGCGGATCTCGTCCTCGTGGCCGGCCAGCGCGTCGGAGTCGAGCTTCATCCCGTCGGCCATCAGAAGTCCCTCCGCAGGATCGGGCCGCCGTCGAAGTCGTCGTCGTCCGGCGGCGCCGGACGCGTCGGCCGGGGCCGCGGGGGCGGCGGCGGGGAGTCGCGGCGCGCTCGTCGTTGAATTCCCAGCGCGGCGCTTCAGGGGCAGGTTCCTCGGGGATTTCCGGTTCCGGAATCTGTTCTTCGAGGAATTTCATCGCGTCGCTGTCGTCACCGATGAGCGGCGCCATGATGCCCTTCAGCTGCTGCGCGGCCTCGACCTGGGCGCGCTTGGCGGTGGCGACGACGACCGCGGCGAGCCGGGCGCGCGGCAGCTCGTCGGCGCGCGGACCGAAGCTGAGTTCCTGCAGCGCACCGCTGGTGTTGACGGTCACCGTGACCGCGCCGTCGGGGCTCGTGGCCGTCGCGGCGACGCGCTGCAGCCGGGCTTTGGCCTCGGCGGCCACACGGGCGATATCGGGCATACCGGCCGAAGCGGGTGGAAATGCGTTCACGATGACCTCGAGACCTGGCGGGGGAACATGGTGATCAGAGGGAGCAAACCGCTTTTCGGTTCCGCGCTCAACCGGGGAAATCGTTCCTGGAACAGTTCATTGACCGTTATTGGGAATTCCTTTACCTGGCTCGTGGGACCAGGTTGAGCACGTCGGGCTCAGGCTTCCGTAAACTCGGGGTGAGCAGCGAGACGGACAGGTGAGGTGCCGGTGGCCAACGCGGACGAGCGACGCTTCGACGTGCTGCGCGCGATCGTCGCCGACTATGTCTCCAACCAGGAGCCGGTGGGCTCCAAGACCATCGTCGAGCGGCACAACCTGGGTGTGTCCAGCGCGACCGTCCGTAACGACATGGCCACCCTCGAAGAAGAGGGCTACATCACCCAGCCGCACACCAGCGCCGGGCGGATCCCCACCGACAAGGGCTACCGCTTGTTCGTCGACCGGCTTTCCGACATCAAGCCACTATCCGGCGCCGAGCGCCGCGCGATCACCACGTTCCTCGACAGCGGCACCGACCTCGACGACGTGCTGCGCCGCTCGGTCCGGCTGCTGGCCCAGCTCACCCGCCAGGTCGCCGTCGTGCAGTACCCGATGCTGACCAACGCCGCGGTGCGCCACCTCGAGGTCGTGCCGCTCACCCCGGCCCGGCTGATGCTGGTCCTGATCACCGACTCCGGCCGCGTCGACCAGCGCACCGTCGACCTCGGCGACGTCATCACCGAGGCGAACGTGGCGCGGCTGCGGACCGTGCTCAACACCGCCATGTCCGGCCGCCGCGTGCACGACGCCGCGGCGCGCGTGGCCGAGCTGCCCGACCAGTCGCCCGGCGACCTGCGCGACACGCTCATCCGGGTCTGTACGGTTCTGGTGGAATCGCTCGCCGATCACCCGGAGGAACGCCTGGTGCTCGGCGGCACCGCGAACCTCACCCGCAACGTCGCGGACTTCCCCGGCTCGCTCCGCCAGGTCCTCGAAGCCCTCGAGGAACAGGTGGTCGTGCTGAAGCTGCTGGCGGCGGCACGCAACCCCGGTGCCGTCACCGTCCGCATCGGCGAGGAAAATGAGGACGAGCAGATGCGCAGCACCTCGGTCGTCTCGATCGGCTACGGCCGCGACGACATGGTGCTCGGCGGCATGGGGGTGGTCGGTCCGACCAGGATGGACTACCCGGGCACGATCGCCGCGGTGCGCGCGGTCGCCAACTACGTGGGGCAGATCCTGGCCGGCCGCTGAGGCCGGGCAGAGCAGAAGGAGAAGCAGAGACGGTGGCGAGGGACTACTACGGCATCCTCGGGGTGGCGAAGAACGCGAGCGATCAGGACATCAAGCGCGCGTACCGGAAGCTGGCCAGGGAGCTGCACCCCGACGTCAACCCGTCGGAGGACGCACAGCACCGCTTCGGCGAGGTCACGACCGCCTACGAGGTGCTGTCCGACCCGCAGAAGCGCAAGATCGTCGACCTCGGCGGCGACCCGATGGACGGCGGCGCGCGGGGCGGTGGCGGCGGTGACCCGTTCGCCGGTTTCGGCGGCCTCGGCGACATCATGGACGCCTTCTTCGGCGCCGCGGGCGGCGGTGGCGGGCGGGGCCGTGGGCCGCGCAGCCGGACCCAGCCCGGCTCCGACGCGCTGATCCGGCTCGCGCTCACCCTGGAGGAGTGCGCCACCGGGATCGACAAGGAGATCGCGGTCGACACCGCGATCGTCTGCGACCTCTGCCGCGGCAACGGCTGCGCCGAGGGCACCACCACCAAGACGTGTGACACCTGCGGCGGCGCCGGCGAGGTCCAGTCCGTGCAGCGGTCGTTCCTCGGCCAGGTCGTCACCGCGCGGCCGTGCCCGGTGTGCCGCGGCTTCGGCGAGGTCATCCCCGACCCCTGCCGTCAGTGCGGCGGCGACGGCCGGATCCGCGCCCGCCGCAACGTCACCGCGAAGATCCCGCCGGGCGTCGGCGACGGCATGCGCATCCGCCTGTCCGGCCAGGGCGAGGTCGGCCCCGGCGGCGGCGCGGCGGGCGACCTGTACGTCGAGATCGACGAGGCCCCGCACGAGGTCTTCGTCCGGCAGGGCCACGACCTGCACTGCAACTTCCGGATCCCGATGACCACCGCCGCGCTCGGCGCGACCGTCCCGATCTCGACATTGATCGACGGCGACTACGAGCTCGACATCGAGGCAGGCACCCAGCCCGCCGCGGAACTCGTGCTCACCGGCAAGGGCATGCCGCGGCTGCGTTCTTCGGGTCGCGTCGACGGCCGCGGCGACCTCCACGTGCACATCGACGTCGTCGTACCGACCAAGCTGGACGACGCTCAGCGCGAGCTGCTCATCGATCTGGCCCAGCAGCGCGGCGAAGAAGTGCCGACGCTGGCGTCCAACGGCGCCAAGCACGGCGGGCTGTTCTCCAAGCTGCGCGCGAAGAATCACCGCTGACCCGTGCCCGACACCACCCTGCCGGTCTTCCTCGCCGACGTCGTGCCCGCCAGCGGGCGCACGGTGCTCGACGGCGAGGAAGCCCGGCACGCGGCCACCGTCCGCCGCCTGCGCGTGGGGGAGCGGCTGGTGCTGTCCGACGGTGCCGGCGGCATGGCGCGCTGTGTCGTCGAAGCAGTCCAAGCAGGACGTGATGCTTCGCTGACGCTGTCGGTCGAGTCGCGGTGGACCGAGGAGCCACCGGCGTTGCGTGTGCTGGTGGCGCAGGCGCTGGCCAAGGGGGACCGCGGGGAACTCGCCGTCGAACTCGCCACCGAGGCGGGCGCGGACGCGATCGTGCCCTGGCGCGCCGCCCGCAGCGTCGCCAAATGGGACGACGGCGGCCGCGGCGACAAGGCCCTCACCCGCTGGCGCACCACCGCCCGCGCCGCCGCCAAACAAGCCCGCCGCGCCCACGTCCCCGACGTCACCGAACCCGTCGGCACCCGAGAACTCGCCGGTCTCGCCGCCACGATGTCGCTGGCGATCGTCCTCGAGTCCGACACGCCCGACCGCCTCACAGATCTTGTGCTGCCGGAGACCGGCGACCTGCTGCTCATCGTCGGGCCCGAGGGCGGCATCACCGACGAGGAACTCGAAACCCTGGTCGAGGGCGGCGCGAAGACCGTCCGCCTGGGCACGACAGTCCTGCGGACCTCCACCGCCGCCGCCGTCGCACTGGGCGCACTGGGCGCCCTCACCACCCGCTGGCACTGAAAAGATCACACCCCAAAAAAAGGCCAAAATTTGCGCCCAGTTATGGCGCGATCACACTCCGACCCGTTACTCTCGTTTACTAACGCGCCACACACGGTTTCGACCGGCATAGGCGCGCCACTGGGAATCTGGAACCCCGCCGGGCACCTCCCCCCTCGGTCCGGCGGAGCCGCAGCGGCGGTGGAGCGACCCCCAGGCTCCACCGCGCTGCGGCGATCTACTTCGGGGGTTGCTTCGGTCGCTTCGCTCCCTTCGCAACCCCCTTCGCCGGTCGCGGTTCCGCGTGTCTTCTGGGGGCCGAGCCCCCAGACCCCCAGCCGGGGGCATGCCCCCGGAGCCCCCCGCCTGGCCCAGGTGCCTGCTTTTGTTGGTGTGGCGGGTTTCTGATCATCTGTGGCCTTCGCTTGGTGCGAACCGACCCTCTGGGTACGCGAACCGACTCTTCAGGTACGCGAGTCGTCCGTCTGGGTACGCGAGATCGCTGTCCGGGTACGCCGAATGCCGCACTCTTGGGTGGATAGGGTGGGGTTATGAGTGATGCGGAGAGCTTGTTCGAGCGGATCGTTGCGGGGGAGATTCCTTCGGATGTCGTGTATCAGGATGATCGGACCTTTGCGTTCCGGGACATCAATCCGCAGGCCAAGGTGCATGTGCTTGTCGTGCCGAAGAAGCGGTACCGGAACGTCGGGGAGCTTGGGGCGGCCGATCCGCAGTTGCTCGCGGATGTGATCGCGACGGCGAAGAAGGTCGCGGAGATCGAAGGAGTGCTCGAGAGCGGGTACCGGGTTGTGTTCAACACCGACCAGGACGCCGGGCAGACCGTTTTTCACGTCCACGCCCATGTGCTCGGCGGGGAACAGCTGGGGCACTTCGGTGGTGTCAAGGGCTGAGTAGGCGAAACCGGCCTGCGTCGGGGTACGCGGTGCCAGTAGCATCGGTGACGTCCAGAGAATCTCACGCAGAAAGCAGGGCCGAGGCCACGTGGCCGGAACCGCACCGGGTGGAGCCGCCCGACCCGACGTCCCCCGTGACGTCCCGAAGGCCGAGGACGCCACCGCCGACCAGGCGGCCCAGTCCCGCTTCCCCATCCCCGACGCCGCCGCTCTCAGCCTGCTCGGCTCCCGCGACGAGAACCTGCGCGTCGCCGAAGAACTCCTCACCGCCGACGTCCACGTCCGCGGCAACGAGGTCACCCTGACCGGCACCCCCGCCGACGTCGCCTTCGCCGAGCGCGTGTTCACCGAACTCGTGCAGCTCGCGACCGGCGGCCAGCAGGTCGGGCCGGACACGGTCCGCCGCACCATCGGCATGCTCTCCACCGGAGACGCGAGCCCGGCCGAGGTGCTGAGCCTCAACATCGTCTCCCGCCGCGGCAAGACGATCCGGCCCAAGACGCTCAACCAGAAGCGCTACGTCGACGCGATCGACAAGCACACCGTCGTCTTCGGCATCGGCCCCGCCGGTACCGGCAAGACCTACCTCGCCATGGCGAAGGCGGTCCAGGCGCTGCAGGCCAAGCAGGTCACCCGCATCGTGCTGACCCGCCCGGCCGTCGAGGCCGGCGAGCGGCTCGGCTACCTGCCCGGCACGCTCAACGAGAAGATCGACCCTTACCTGCGCCCGCTCTACGACGCACTGCACGACATGGTCGAGCCCGAGTCGATCCCGCGCCTGATGCAGGCCGGCACCATCGAGATCGCGCCGCTGGCCTACATGCGCGGCCGGGCTCAGCCGGTCGCCACTCCGGTGCTGACCCCGGACGGCTTCCGGCCGATCGGCGAACTGCAGGTCGGCGACCTGGTGGTCGGATCGAGCGGCGAGCCGACCGTCGTGCTCGGCGTCTACCCGCAGGGCGAGAAGGACATCTACCGGGTCACCGCCGGAGACGGGGCATCCACGCTCTGCTGCGGTGACCACCTCTGGACCGTGCGGACGGCGGCCGACAAACGCCGCCGCAAGCCTTGGCGGGTCCTCGAGACGAAGGAGATGATCGGCAAGCTCCGGGCCGCGCACGCCCGCCGGTACGAGCTGCCGATGCTGACCGCGCCCGTCTGCCACCCCGAGCGTGCCGTGCCGATGGATCCGTACGCGCTGGGTCTGCTGCTGGGCGACGGCTGCCTGACCGGTTCGACGACCCCGGGTTTCGCGACTGCGGATGCCGAGCTCGCGTCCGCCCTCGAGGCGGCGCTTCCCGGAGTGCGTGTCCGCCACAAGGGCGGCGTCGACTACACCCTGAACCGGGTGGGGCAACCCGGTGACGTGATCACCTTGGAGAACCCGGTCACCGGCGCCCTGCGGGCTCTGGAACTGATCGGGACCCGGTCGCACTCCAAGTTCATCCCCGACGTCTACCTCCAGAACGCGGCGGAGGTCCGGCTCGCCGTCCTGCAGGGTCTGCTGGACTCCGACGGCGGACCGGTAGCCCAGCGTGGCCGCACCTGCCGCGTCCAGTACACGACGACTTCGCCGCGGCTGAAGGACGACGTCATCGGCCTGGTCCAGTCGCTCGGCGGGGTCGCCTACACCCGGCGCCGCGCCGCGCTGGGACGCAAGCCGGGGCGGGCCAATGGCCGAGACGTCGACTATCGGCACGACGCCCACGTCGTCGAGATCCGGCTACCCGCTGGTATCCGGCCGTTCCGGCTGACTCGCAAGTGGCAGCGCTACCAGGAGGCCGGTGGCGGGGGTCGTCCGATGCGGTTCATCGAGAGCATCGAACCGGCCGGTCGCGCGGAAGCGGTGTGCATCCAGGTGGCGGCGGCGGACTCGCTGTATGTCACCGAGGACTACCTGCTGACGCACAACACGCTCAACGATGCCTTCATCATTCTCGACGAGGCTCAGAACACCACGCCCGAGCAGATGAAGATGTTCCTCACCCGGCTCGGCATGGGCTCCAAGATCGTCGTCACCGGTGACATCACGCAGGTCGACCTCCCGAGCGGCCAGCGCAGCGGCCTGCGGGTCGTGCGCGACATCCTCACCGGCGTCGAGGACCTGCACTTCGCCGAGCTGACCAGCCAGGACGTCGTACGGCACAAGCTGGTCGGCGACATCGTCGACGCCTACGAGAAGTGGCAGGCCGTGCAGGACGCCCAGGACCAGGGTGGCAACGGCTGGAAGGGCAATCGCCGATGAGCCTCGGCCCCTCGCACGAGGTGACCACAGAGCGCGCACACGGCGGATGCGCGCAAACGGGGGAAGACCAGTGAGCATCGAGATCGCCAACGAAAGCGGTGTGAACGTCGACGAGACGTCCATCGTCTCGGCCGCCCGGTACGCGCTGGACAAGATGGAGGTCAGCCCGCTCGCCGAGCTGTCCATCCTCCTCGTCACCCTCGACGTGATGGAGGACCTGCACGAACGGTGGATGGACCTGCCCGGTCCCACCGACGTGATGGCCTTCCCGATGGACGAGCTGGACTCCTCGCGCCGCCCGGACGCGCCCGACGCGTCGCCGGCGCTGCTCGGTGACATCGTGCTCTGCCCGGCCTTCGCCAAGGACCAGGCCAAGACCGCGGGCCACGGCCTGATCGACGAGCTGCACCTGCTCACCGTGCACGGCGTGCTCCACCTGCTCGGCTACGACCACGCCGAGCCTGCCGAGGAACGCGAGATGTTCGCCCTGCAGAAGCGCATTCTCGGCGAGTACCAGTCCGCCGTGGCCGCGCTGGACAAGCGGGACGCCGTCCGCGACACCGACGACCGCGTCCTCGGCATCGCCGGGCTCGACCCCGGTGCCGCGCCGCCGGCCGAGGAAACCCCCTAGGCACCGATGGCTCAGCTGATCATCGCGATCGCGCTGGTGCTGCTCGCCGGCGTGTTCGCCGCGGCCGACGCCGCGATCAGCACCGTCTCGCAGGCGCGCGCCGAAGGCCTGGTCCGGCTGGGCCGGCCCGGCGCGCGCCAGCTCGCCGCGGTCATCGTCGAACGACGGCGCCACATCAACCTGCTGCTCCTGCTCCGGCTGAGCTGCGAGCTCACCGCGACCGTGCTGGTCTCGGTCGCGTTCGCGGGCTGGATCCGGCCGATCGGGCTCGCGCTCGCGGTCGCCGCCATCAGCATGATCGTGGTCAGCTACGTCCTCATCGGCGTCGGCCCGCGCACCCTGGGCCGCCAGCACCCCTACCGGATCGGCAGCTACATCGCCGGGCCGGTCCGGGTGCTCGGGCTGCTGCTCGGCCCGCTGTCGCGGCTGCTGATCATCATCGGTAACGCCATCACCCCCGGCCGCGGCTTCCGCGAGGGCCCGTTCACCTCCGAAGTCGAGCTGCGCGAGCTCGTCGACCTCGCCCAGGAACGCGGCGTCGTCGAGGACTCCGAGCGCGAGATGATCCACTCGGTGTTCGAGCTCGGCGACACCATCGCGCGCGAGGTGATGGTGCCGCGCACCGAGATCGTCTGGATCGAACGCGACAAGACCGTCCGCCAGGCCCTGGCCCTCGCGCTGCGCACCGGCTTCACCCGGCTCCCGGTGATCGACGAATCGGTGGACGACATCGTCGGCGTCGCCAACATCAAGGACCTGATGTCGGCCTACATGGACCCGGACGGCCCGAGCACCGTCGTCGAGACCGTGATGAACCCGGCCGGCTTCGTCCCCGACTCGAAGCGCCTCGACGACCTGCTCAAGGAAATGCAGCGCACGCACAACCACATGGCGATCGCCGTCGACGAGTACGGCGGCACCGCCGGGCTGCTGACCATCGAGGACATCCTCGAGGAGATCGTCGGGGAGATCACCGACGAGTCCGACGCCGACGAGCGCCCCGATGTCGAGGAGCTCGAAGGCGGCGCGGTTCGCGTGTCGTCGCGGCTGAGCGTCGATGACCTGGGCGAACTGTTCGGTATCGACCTCTCCGACCACGACGTCGAGACGGTGGGCGGGCTGCTCGCCGAGCGACTGGGTAGGGTCCCGCTACCGGGGGCCGAAGCGGAGGTCGCGGGACTGCGGCTGTTCGCCGAGGGCGGGAAGGACCGGCGTGGCCGGATGCGGATCACCTCCGTGGTGATCCACCCGGCCGACGCGGACGCGGTCACCGAGCCCGACAAGACCCGGCGCCGCACCCGGCTGCCCCACCCCGACGAACGCGACAGGAGCGTCGAACATGCCTGACCTGCAGGCCGAGGACCAGAAGCTGGTGACGCTGGCCCGGTCCTCGCGGGCCCGCACCCAGGCCGCCGAAGGCGCCGCGGTGCGTGACACCGACGGCCGGACGTATGCCGCGAGCACCGTCGACCAGCCTTCCTTCAAGCTCACCGCGCTGCAGGCCGCCGTCGCCGCCGCGGTGTCGAGCGGTGCCGAAGGCATCGAGGCCGCCGCGGTCGTCACCAGCGACGTGCTGATCAAGGAGGCATCCGTGCACGCGGTGCGCGACATCGCGAAGCACGCCCCGATCATCCTCGCCGACCCGGCGGGCGAAGTTCTGCAGGTGCTCGCGCGATGACCGAGCACCGTTCCGGCTTCGCCTGCTTCGTCGGCCGTCCCAACGCCGGCAAGTCGACCCTGACCAACGCCCTGGTCGGCACCAAGGTCGCGATCACCTCCAGCAAGCCGCAGACCACCCGGCACGCCATCCGCGGCATCGTGTCCCGTGAGGACGGTCAGCTCGTCCTCATCGACACACCCGGGCTGCACCGGCCGCGCACGCTGCTCGGCCAGCGGCTCAACGACATCGTGCACAGCACCTGGTCCGAAGTGGACGTCGTCGGGTTCTGCGTGCCCGCCAACGAAAAGATCGGGCCGGGCGACAAGTTCATCGCCGCCGAGCTGGAGAAGATCGGCAAGCGCACCCCGGTGGTCGGCATCGTCACCAAGACCGACCTGGTGAAGCCCCAGGAGGTCGCCGAGCAACTGCTGGCGCTGCAGCAGGTGATGGACTTCGCCGAGCTGATCCCGGTGTCCGCAGTGGACGGTTTCCAGGTCGGCGAGCTGGCCACGCTGCTGGTCGGCAAGCTCCCGGAGGGCCCGCAGCTCTACCCGGGCGGCGAACTGACCGACGAGCCCGAGCAGACCCTGGTCGGCGAGCTGATCCGGGAGGCGGCGCTGGAGGGCGTGCGCGACGAGCTGCCGCACTCGATCGCCGTCGTCGTCGAGGAGATGCTGCCCCACGAAGGCCGGGACGACCTCATCGACATCCACGCTTTCCTCTACGTGGAACGGCCGAGCCAAAAGGGCATCATTCTCGGCCACAAGGGCGAGCGGCTGCGCGAGGTCGGTGCCACCGCCCGCAAGCACATCGAGGCCCTGCTCGGGTCCAAAGTGTACTTGGACCTGCACATCAAGGTCGCCAAGGACTGGCAGCGCGACCCGCGCCAGCTGCGCCGGCTCGGGTTCTGAGCTCGGCGGGGTCGCCCGAAAGTGCGTAACTCCGGGGTGATTTATCTCGATTCGGTCGCGGCGCCACGAATTCGCGGGCGGGACGGGGGCCGTCGCTTTACAGTCCAGCTCGGCCACCCGGGGGTTGATCGGGCAACACCGGATCGGTGGCCACCACCCAAGAGGGAAGGAACCATCCGACCATGACCGAGAGCGCGCCCCCGTACCCCGGCGGTCCGCAGGCCCCCCAGGGACCGCCGCCCAGCAACAACCTCGTGTGGGCGATCCTCACGACCATCTTCTGCTGTCTGCCCTTCGGCATCGTGTCGATCGTCCAGGCCGCGAAGGTGAACAGCCTCTGGGCGCAGGGCCAGACCGCGGCCGCGCAGGAAGCCGCCGACTCCGCGAAGAAGTGGGCGATCATCTCCGCCGTCGTCGGGCTCGTCCTGATCGTGCTGTACGTGGTCCTCCTGATCGCCGGTGTGATGACGCTCGGCACCGTGAACACCACTACCACCCCGTAGTGACGAACCAGTAGCAGGAGGATCCCCGGTGACCGACCAGTACCCGCCGCCCTACCCGCCCAGCGGGCAGTACGGCTATCCGGGGCAGCAGCCTTACGCGCCGCCTCCGGAGAACAACCTGGTGTGGGCGATCCTCGCGACCGTGCTGTGCTGTCTCCCGCTCGGCATCGTCGCGATCGTCAAGTCGAGCCAGGTGAACTCGTTGTGGTTCCAGGGTTTTCCCGACCAGGCCCGCAAGGCCGCCGACGACGCCAAGAAGTGGGCGATGTGGTCGGCGATCACCTCCGGGATCCTCCTGCTGCTGTACATCATCTTCATCGTCGTGATGTTCGTGATCGTGGGTACGTCGGCGAGCTGGATCCCGACGCCATGACGACCACGACCGTCTACACCGGAATCCCGGCCCGCGGGGCCCGCGCGAAGCTGCGGGCGCTCGCCCCGCCGCTCGCGGTCGCCGCCGGCGCCGCCTGCGCGTGCGTCGCGGTGTGGCTGGGCGACCCGACCACGCCCGGCGGGCCGCTGCCGATCTGCCCGACGAAGGCGTTGCTGGGCATCGACTGCCCGGGCTGTGGCGGCATGCGGATGGCTTACAGCCTGATGCACGGCGACATCCCGGCGGCGTTGCACTACAACGCGGTTTCGCTCGTGGTCGTGCTGCTGTGCGTGTGGAGCACGATCGCGTGGGCGGTCGGGCGGCTGCGCGGGCGCTGGGTGAACAGCTGGCTGCACTGGCGGTGGACCCCGCTGACGCTGGCGATCGTGTTCATCGGCTGGTTCGCCGTCCGCAACCTGCCGTTCGCCCCGTTCACCAGCCTTTACGTGTGAAAAACCCGCACCCGGAACCGAAAGGCCGGTCAGGGCGTCGAAGCGACGTGACTGCTCACCCGGATAGCGGACGCCTGGCAGGCGAGAGCGTGCCGGTACCGAGTACGCTCCCGCGGACCGCTCCGTCCACGACGGACGCCGGGCCTGGGGCCGGTGCCGGCGCGAGGACAGTGACCAGCTGAGGGGGAGAACCCAATGACCGATCCTTACGGTCAGCAGCCGTTCGGGCAGCAGCCCGGTGGCCAGCAACCGTTCGGAGGCCAGCCCATGCCCGGCCAGATGCCTCCTGGTCAGGTACCGCCGGGCCAGCCCTACGGACAGCCCGCGCCCTACGGTCAGCCGGCTCCGTTCGGCCAGCCCCAGCCTGGGACGCCCTTCGGCGCACCCCAGAACTACGCGAACTGGGGACAGCGCGCGGGCGCCCTGATCATCGATCAGGCACCGGTGCTGGTGATCTACCTGCTCGCGCTGATCGTCACCTTCGCCGTCTCCCGGGCCTTCGGCACCATCCTCTATCTGCTGGGCGCGCTGGCCGCGATCGGCTGGGGGATCTACAACCGCTGGATCCAGGGCGGGAACACCGGGCAGTCGCTCGGCAAGCGGGTGATGAAGATCAAGCTGATCAACGAGCAGACCGGCCAGCCGATCGGTGCGCTCAACGCGTTCCTGCGCGACCTCGCGCACGTCGTCGACGGCCTGCCCTGCTACATCGGTTACCTGTGGCCGCTGTGGGACGACAAGAGCCAGACCTTCGCCGACAAGATCCTCAGCACCGTCGTGGTCAACGCCGACGGCTCGGCCCCGGCGTTCGGCCAGCCCGGCTTCGGCGGGCAGCCGGGACAGCAGCCCTACGGCGGGGGCTACCCGCCGCCGCAGGGCCAGCCGGGCGGGTACGGTCAGCCCGGTGGCTACGGCCAGCCGCCGTCTTCCGGCGGTTTCCCGCAGCAGCCGCCGTCCTCCGGTGGTTTCCCGCAGCAGCCCCAGTCCGGTGGCTTCGGTCAGCCGCCGCAGTCCGGTGGCTTCGGCCAGCCGGGCCAGCCGCCGCAGGGCACCGGCCCGCAGACCCCGCCGCCGAGCGCGTTCGACGAAGGCGCCGAGCGCACCCAGATGCTCCGCCCGGAGGGCACCCCCGGCTTCGACGAGGGATCCGAGCGCACGCAGATGCTGCGTCCCGAAGCGCAGGGCCAGTCCGACGAGACGCAGAAGATCCAGCCGAACCAGTTCGGCCAGCAGCAGCAGCCGCCGCAGCAGTAAGACCTTTCCGCACGCCGGTAGGGATCGCCCGCCGGAAGTTCACGAGTAGTTGGGGTACACGTTCATGACCAATCCCTACGGCCAGCAGCAGCCCTACGGTCAGCAGCCGCAACAGCCTCAGCAGCCGCAGTCCGGTGGGTTCCAGCAGCCCGGTTACGGCCCGCCGTCGGGCGGCATGCCCGCGCCTTACGGCCAGCCCGCGCCGTACGGTCAGCCGCCCATGGGCGGCGGCGGGTTCGGTGCCCCCGGCTACGGTGCCCCCGGTGGCGGCGACATCAACCAGATCAAGGACTACAAGGGCTGGGCGATCGGCTGCATCTTCCTCTGCTGGATCCTCGCGATCTTCGCGATCATGAAGTCCAACGAGGTCAACACGTACAAGATGCAGGGCAACTACATGATGGCGGAGCAGGCGTCGAAGACGACCAAGACGCTCTGCCTGATCGCCTCCATCATCGGCGGCCTCGGCTGCGTGTTCGCGATCATCTGGATCATCGTCGCGGCCACCGCCGTCAGCACGTACTGCTCCGGCTACTACTGCTGAAACCAGGTCGGTCCACCCCGGCGTCGTCCCCAGGTGGGACGATGTCGGGGTGGTGAACCTCTATCGCGACACCGGGGTGGTGCTGCGGACGCACAAGCTGGGTGAGGCCGACCGGATCGTCACCCTGCTGACCCGGCGGCACGGCAAGGTCCGTGCGGTCGCGAAGGGCGTGCGCCGGACCTCCTCGCGCTTCGGTGCGCGGCTGGAGCCCTTCGGCCACGTGGACGTGCAGTTCTACACCGGGCGCACGCTCGACGTGATCACCCAGGTCGAGACCGTGGACGCCTTCGCGCTGCCCCTGGTCGCCGACTACCAGCGCTACACCGCCGCGAGCGCGATCGCCGAAACCGCGGACAGGCTGTCCGCCGAAGAAGGCGAGCCGGTGCTCAAGCTCTACCTGCTCGTCGTCGGCGCCTTGCGGTCGCTGGCCGCGGGGGAGCGGGACGCTTCCCTGGTGCTCGACGCCTTCTTCCTCCGGGCCATGGCGTACGCGGGCTGGGCGCCCGCCCTCACCGAATGTGCCCGCTGTGGCCTCCCCGGCCCGCACAGTGCCTTCAGCGTCGCCGCGGGCGGGTTGATGTGCCCGGACTGCCGCATCGCCGGCTGTGTCCATCCCGCGCCCGAAGTGCTGGACCTGATGACGGCCCTGTTGCACGGCGAGTGGCCCGCCGCCGAAGCCTCGGTGGGCATCACCCGCCGGGACGCGAGCGGGCTGGTCGCGGCGCACCTGCAGTGGCATCTGGAGCGGCAGCTCCGCTCCCTTCCCCTGGTCGAGCGGCGTGCCCGGGAGACCGTCGTAGCTGTGCCAGTTGTGGGGGTGCGACCCCCACACCCCGCCCAGGGGGCTCCGCCCCCCGGCACCCCCGGCCATGGGTAGGGTCGGGCCTGATCGGTTTCACCCATTCAGGAGGCTCGAAGTGCTGCGCAGGGGACGCGAAACCAAGGCGTCACGCCAGGAGCTGCGGGCTCCGGAGCCGCACCCCTCGGGCGCCCGGCCGCCGGAGATCCCGAAGGACCTCGTCCCGAAGCACGTCGCGCTGGTCATGGACGGCAACGGCCGCTGGGCCAACCAGCGCGGGCTGCCGCGGATCGAGGGCCACAAGCGCGGTGAGGCCGTGATGATCGACGTCGCCAGCGGCGCGGTCGAGCTCGGCGTGAAGTGGCTGTCGGTGTACGCGTTCTCGACGGAGAACTGGAAGCGCAGCCCCGAGGAAGTGCGCTTCCTGATGGGCTTCAACCGCGACACCATCCGCCGCCAGGTCGACTACCTCGGCTCGATCGGCGTGCGCATCCGGTGGGCAGGCCGTCGGCCGAAGCTGTGGGCGTCGGTGATCAAGGAGCTGCAGGTCGCCGAGGAGAAGACCAAGCACAACACCAAGCTCAACATGACGATGTGCGTCAACTACGGCGGCCGCGCCGAGCTGGGGGACGCCATGCAGCGGATCGCGCAGGACGTCGCGGCCGGGAAACTCAACCCGGACAAGGTCACCGAGAAGACCATCGCCAAGTACCTCTACCAGCCCGAGATGCCGGACGTGGACCTGTTCCTGCGGCCCTCGGGCGAGCAGCGGACGTCGAACTTCCTGCTCTGGCAGTCCGCCTACGCCGAGATGGTCTACCAGGACACGCTCTTCCCCGACTTCGACCGCACCCACCTGTGGCGTGCGTGCCTGGAGTTCGCGAAGCGGGATCGACGCTTCGGCGGCGCTGTCGACCAGGCGTCTTCGTGAGTACCGCCGAAGCGGCCGAGACCGCGGAGCTGCTCACGCAGGCGAAGGACGCCCTCGAGCGCTATCTCGAAGTGCACGTCGACGACGACGGCGCGTTGACGTTCCGCCACGGCGAAGTCCCGTGCGTCATCCAGGCGACCCGGCTCGGCGAAGGCCTCACGGTGCTCTCGCTGACCTGTGTGGTCGCCTGGGACCTGCCGGACGACCCGTCGTTGTCGGTGGCGGTCGCCGAGCGCGCCGGGCAGGGCCTGTTCGGCACGCTGGGCGTCGGGCACTCCGAGGGCGGCCTGGACGTGACCCTGCGGTACGCGTTCCCGGCGGCCGGGCTCGACGTCGCCGCGCTCGGCACGTTGCTGATGCTCGTGGTGTCCACGGCGTCGCAGCTGCGGGCCGAACTGCCCGGCGAAACCGGCGCGAACGGCGGATAACGGCCGAAATCGCCCGGTCAGCGGCCTGTCTCGGGCTGTGCGGGGGTGATCTTGCCGGGGTCGTCTGGCACCATCTGCGTGGTGGAAACCGTTTCCGATAGTCCGCCGAAGCGCCGGTTCAAGGTCAGCTCCGTCGAGGTGCTGTGCGCGATCCTGCTGATCGCGATCCTCGCGCAGGGCTGGCTGCAGCAGGCCTTCGACGTGCCCGCGCTGCGCACCGGCTCGACGGTGTTCGTCGCCGTCTGCGTCCAGGCGCTGCCGTTCCTGGTGCTCGGGGTGCTGATCAGCGGCGCGATCGCCGCGTTCGTCCCCGCGCGGGTGCTGGAGAAGGTGCTGCCTCGTCGTGCCGGTGCGGCTGTGGGTGTCGCGGGGCTGGCGGGTGTGGCGCTGCCGGGGTGTGAGTGCGCTTCGGTGCCGGTGGCGCGACGGCTGATGGGCCAGGGCGTGGCGCCCGCGGCGGCGCTGACGTTCCTGCTCGCGGCGCCCGCGGTGAACCCCGTCGTGCTGGTCGCGACGGCGGTGGCGTTCCCCGGCCGTCCCGAGATGGTGCTGGCGCGGTTCGTGGGGTCACTGGCCACGGCGATGATCATGGGCTGGCTGTGGGCCCGCTGGGGCAAGCTCGAGTGGATCACCGAGCGCGCGCTGCGGCGGCTGCCGGACGTTGCCGGCGGCGACCGGTGGAAGGTGTTCGTGGAAACGGCGAGGACCGACCTGACCGAGGCGGGCGGATTCCTCGTGCTGGGCGCGCTGATCTCGTCGGCGCTGAACGTGCTGGTCCCGGCGAAGGTGTTCGGCGTGCTGGGGGAGCAGGTCGTGCTCGGGGTGCTGGTGATGGCCGTGCTCGCGGTGGTGCTGGCGCTGTGCAGCGAGGCGGACGCGTTCGTGGCGGCGTCGCTGAGCGCGATGCCGATGCTGGCGAAACTGGTGTTTCTGGTGGTCGGGCCCGCGGTGGACGTGAAGCTGTTCGCGTTGCAGGCGGGCACGTTCGGGCGGTCGTTCGCGGTGCGGTTCGCGCCGGCGACGTTCGCGGTGGCGACCGCCTGCGGTGTCGTGGCCGGCGTCCTGTTCCTCGGAGGTGGCGCGTGAAACGGGAGACCCAGAACATCCTGCTGATCCTGCTCGGCGGGGCGCTGGTCAAGATCGCGCTGAACGGCGACTACCTGCGGTATGTCAAGCCCGCGCAGCAGCCGTGGATCATCGCGGGCGGGGCGGTCATGGTGTTGCTCGGCGCGGTGGCGATCGTGCGCGACCTGCTGGCCGGGCGTGCCGCGCCTTCGGTCGATTCCCATGCGGGGCACGCGCATTCGGCGCGTCCCGCGTGGCTGTTGCTGGTCCCGGTGCTGGCGGTGTTCCTGGTCGCGCCCCCGGCGCTCGGCGCGGACTCGGTGACCCGGACCGAAGCCCGCATCCCGCAAAGCGCGTCGACGGCCGACACGGCGGCGTTCCCGGCGTTGCCCGCGGGGGAGGTGGTGCCGCTGTCGTTGAGCGAGTTCGTCACGCGGGCGGGGTGGGACCACACCGGCACCTTGAACGGCCGGAACGTCTCCCTGACCGGATTCGTGGTGCACGAGAACGGGAGCACGCTGCTGGCGCGGCTGGTGATCAGCTGCTGCGCGGCGGACGCGTACCCGGTGACGGTCCGGCTGGCGAGCGGCTCGGTCGATCACCTGGCGGCGGACACGTGGATCCAGGTGACGGGCCGGGTGGTCCCCGGCACCGCGACCCGCACGAACAGCTACACGCCCGACTTCACGCTGGCCTCGGTGTCGACGGTGGCGGCCCCGAAGGACCCCTACGAATACTGAAGGCTTCAGCGGGTGGGGGTCGGGTCTCGTGAGTGGTAAGTCGGGTTCTATTTTTTTGAGGGGTAAGGCAAATGTGTCGTGCTGCGGCATTGAGGACTCGTGAGCGTTGCGGGCGGTTAGAACCGCCCGCAACGCTCACGAGCACGGCCTCACTCTTTGCGCGCCAAGGACTCGTGAGTGGCGCGGCCGGTTCTAACCGGCCGCAACACTCACGAGCCCGTCGGCAGGTCCCCCTCGCTTCACCACGCCACGTTTGCCTTACCGCTCAAAAAATAACCCTACTTACCACTCACGAGACCCGACCACAGTGGACAGTGAGGGTCAGAGCGCGTCCTTCAGTCCAGGCGGCGAGTCAGTGGGCCGAGCAGGTGCCGCTGATCTCGACCGTGTGGGAGATCTCCGAAAAACCGTGCTCCGCCGCGATCTTCTCCGCCCACCGCTCGACCGCCGGGCCCTCGACCTCCACCGTGCGCCCGCACACCCGGCAGACCAGGTGATGGTGGTGGTGTGTGGAGCAGCGCCGGTAGATCGCCTCGCCACTTTCGGTGCGGAGGACGTCGATCTCGCCCGCCTCCGACAGCGACTGCAGCGTCCGGTAGACCGTGGTCAGGCCGATTCCGTCGCCACGGCGGCGCAGCTCGTCGTGCAACTCCTGGGCGGACCGGAAGTCGTCGATCGTGCTCAGCAGCTCGACGACCGCGGACCGCTGCCGGGTCGACCGGCGGCCGGGGACCGGCGCCGTGGAGCGGGGAGCGGCGGAGTTCATCACTTTCCTTCCTGCACGTGCGCCACCGCGTCGACGACGATGTGCGCCAGGTGGTCGTCGGCGAGCCGGTAGACGACCTCGCGGCCGCGCCGCTCACCTTGCACCACGCCCGCGGTCTTCAGCACGCGCAGGTGCTGGGAGACCAGCGGCTGGGCGATGTCGAGCACGTCCACCAGCTCGTGCACGCAGCGGTCGGCCGCCCGCAGCTGCAGCACGATCGCGATCCGGACCGGCGCGGCGAGCGCGCGCAGCAGGTCGCCCGCGTCGGACAGCACGGTGCCCGACACCGGCGTCGACTGTGTCGGCACCGGCCGCGGTTCGTGGCCCTCGTCGATTCCGGGCGGCGTTCCGCCCTCGATCACCGTCGCCATCGCAGCCTCCGCCCGCTCGCCCGTCCAGACCATGAATTCCGAAGTCATTGCCGATAACGGTCCCCCTCATCCTAGTTGTTCCCCCGGCGGAGGCGGTGCCCGTCACCGCCCGCCGTAACCCGCTGCTCCATTCGGGTGAGTTCGTGGGATATTGGCTGTTCGACTTCGCAAGTCGTGGCCGACGGTGCAAGGTTGTCGCGGAGCGTTTTCGCTCCGCTCACACACCGGCGCCGCGGCAGAGTAGAAGCAGTGGGGAGACATGACCCGTTTGGTGACGACCACGGCGGCGCTGACTGCCGCGCTGTTTCCGCTGGTCGGAGTCGGTTTAGCCGGGGCGCAGACCCAGGCTGTCGACGAGAAGACCGGCCCGGTCTCGTTCGCGAACATCGCGTCCGTGCGGATCAGCGGCGGCGGATCACTGATCACCGAGACGCAGCGGTCGCCGCTGCTGCCGGGCCAGTCGAAGCTGGGCACCGACCGGGTCGTCGTACCGGGCAACGACGGGGAGCGCGCCACTTTCGGTCCGAACTACGAGATCGATCTGGGCAAGTTCTCCAGCGCGTCGCAGAGCCCGTACCCCGCCGGGATCGGCAGCCGGGACCACAACGTCCTCGCCGCGCTGCAGGCGACCACCGTGCCCACCGCCGTCGCCGAGACCAACTACGCGCTGCGGGACAACGCGCGCGGCGGGGCGAGGCCGATCGACGACACCGTCCTGGTGCTTGAGGGCGCGAAGTCGTCGGTGGACTGCACGTCGGCGTCGAAGCTGACCGGGACCACGGCGCTCACCCGGCTGTGGGTGCGCGGTGAGAACGGCGCGCTCGGCCAGATCGCCGTCCCCGGCGGGAGCGCCGGGCTGCAGCTGAAGAACGTCCGGATGGGCCCACCGGGTGACGCGCCCGCGAACGCGAGCAAGGACACCACGCTTTCGGACCTCACGCTGTCCCGCGTCGCCAAGTTCGACCAGCTGATCCGGCAGGACGGCTGGCGCGGCGGCGACTCCACCGCGGTGGCGGGCTGGCGCGTCGAGATCGTCACGCACGTCAAGGACGCCGGCGGCACGACGCTGCAGGACGTCACCACGAGCATCGTGCTCGGCGGGATCAGCTGCTCGATCCCCAAGGGCTTCGTCGCGAAGGCCGGCAACACCGGTGGCGGCACGAACGCGACGCAGGCGCCGGTCCCGACCCAGGTCCCGGCCGGTTACCTCGGCGCGGCGGCGCCGGACACCAGCGGTTCGCGCGTCCCGCTCGGGATCGGGCTGCTCTTCGGCGGGGTCTTCTTCGCGACGATGGCGATCCTGATCGGACGACGCCGCAAGTCCGGGACGGATTGAGCGTGCTGCGGACGGCCCTGGCCGCGGTTTCGGCGGCGCTGGCCGTGGCCGCGTTCGCGGCCGGGGTGGTCGTGCTGACCTGGCTGCCCGCCTCGCCGTCCGCAGCGGTCGCGGCGCCCGCCCCCGGCACGATGCCGGGGGAGAACTCGGCCCCGCTGGTGCTCCCGGGCGACAACGCCGCGCGCGGGGTGCAGCGGCCCGGAACGGTCCGGCTCCCCGACGGCTCGACCGCGCGGCTGGTCCGCACCGAGGTGACCAGCGACGGCGTCCTGCCGATCCCCCGCGGCCTCGGCGACGCGGCCTGGTGGGGCGCGAAGCTCGGCGCGCAGGGCGCGTCGCTGCTGTCCGGGCACGTCAACTGGGAGGGCACCCGCGGGCCGTTCGACGAGCTGTGGCGGATGCGCGAAGGCGACGACGTCAGCGTCGTCGACGCGCGCGGCGCCCTGTGGCTCTACCGCGTCACCGGCGTCGTGACGCTGCCGAAGGAGGACCTGCCCACGCAGGCCGCGCAGTACTTCGGCCAGGCCGGCCCGCACCGGCTGGTGCTGGTCACCTGCGGCGGCGACTACGTCGGCGGGACCGAGGGCTACGACCAGAACCGGTTGGTCACCGCGACCCTCGTCTCTCGCCCGGCCTGAAGGGCTCCGGCCGCCGGCGGCCTACCGAAAGGTGAGGCCAACCTGGACCCGGTGTCCGTCACCAGCTCAATTTCGGACGAATAACCCAATTCGGGCCGATTTCGGGTTGGTGCGATGCCCCCAATGTGGCATTGGGTGCGTCCAACGCACCCAATGCCACATTGGGTGCGTTCAGGCGGGTGACCCGGCCCGCTTCCGGAGCCCCGGCCGCTCAGCGGAGTGAAGCGTCCTTCGGTTCGCTGCAACCTCCTGCTGCCCTCTCGCGGCATGTCTGGGGCATGCGAATCAACAAAGGCTGGTGGATCGTCGGGATCGCCGGAGCGTTCGTGGTGGCGGCGCTCGTCGCGACCCTGCTGATCGTCACCGGAAAGGATGAACCTGCGATCGCGAACGGCCCGGGCCCGGCGCCCGTTCCGACGGCCACGGCGACGCAGGTCCAGCAGCAGGACACCGGCCAGACACCCCAGACCGTCGCGCTCCCCGGCGGCGGCACGGCCAAGCTCGTCGCGGAGGACCTCGACGCCGACGGCGCGCTGAAGATCCCGCAGGGCCTCGACGAGGCCGCCTGGTGGGGCGCGAAGCTCGGCGCGGACAAGGGCGTCGCGCTGCTGTCCGGGCACGTGAACTGGAAGGGCGGCAAGGGCCCGTTCATGGAGCTCTGGCAGGTCAAGCAGGGCCAGGAGGTCAAGCTGACCGACGCGGCGGGCGGCGCCTGGACGTACCGGATCGACGCCGTGGTGACCGTGCACAAGTCCGCGCTGGCCGATCAGGCGGACAAGCTCTTCGACCCCGACGGGCCGCACAAGCTCGTCCTGGTCACCTGTGGCGGCGAGTACGTCGGCGGCAAGGAGGGCTACGAGGACAACCGCGTTGTGACGGCCTCGCTGCTCTCGCGGCCGTGACGACGTCACCTGCGCGGAATGCGGTTGGGCCCGGCGGATACTCTTGACGTTCTAGTCCGATAACCGTCCCCGCATGCTTCCGGAGCGTGGAGTGCCCACGAACACCATCGATAACGTCGTCAATCTGTGTAAGCGCCGTGGCTTCGTCTTCCCCTGCGGAGAGATCTACGGCGGCACCAAGTCGGCGTGGGATTACGGGCCGCTCGGGGTCGAGCTCAAGGACAACATCAAGCGCCAGTGGTGGAAGACCGTGGTGCAGGGCCGCGACGACGTCGTCGGCCTCGACTCGTCGGTGATCCTGCCGCGCGAGGTGTGGGTGGCGTCGGGGCACGTGAACGTCTTCACCGACCCGCTGATCGAGTGCCTGTCCTGCCACAAGCGCTTCCGCGCCGACCAACTCGCCGAGGACTACTCGGCGCGCACCGGCAAGGAGACCACCGAGGACGACCTGTCCGACGTCCCGTGCCCGAACTGCGGCACCCGCGGCAAGTACACCGCGCCGCGGGACTTCAACATGATGCTGAAGACCTACCTCGGCCCGGTCGAGTCCGAGGAGGGCCTGCACTACCTCCGTCCGGAGACCGCGCAGGGCATCTTCGTCAACTTCAACAACGTCCAGACGACGTCGCGGATGAAGCCGCCGTTCGGCATCGGCCAGATCGGCAAGTCGTTCCGCAACGAGATCACGCCGGGCAACTTCATCTTCCGCACGCGCGAGTTCGAGCAGATGGAGATGGAGTTCTTCGTCGAGCCGGGCGAGGACGAGACCTGGCACCAGTACTGGATCGACCAGCGCACGGAGTGGTACAAGGGCCTCGGCATCAAGGCCGAGAACCTGCGCCACTTCGAGCACCCGAAGGAGAAGCTCTCGCACTACGCGAAGCGCACGGTCGACATCGAGTACCGGTTCGCGTTCAACGCCGGGCAGGAGTGGGGCGAGCTCGAGGGCATCGCCAACCGCACCGACTTCGACCTGACGACGCACTCGAACCACTCCGGTGTCGACCTGTCGTACTTCAACCAGGCGGCGAAGGAGCGGTACCGCCCGTTCGTCATCGAGCCCGCGGCCGGTGTCGGCCGGTCGATGATGGCCTTCCTGGTGGACGCGTACCACGAGGAAGAGGCGCCGACGGCCAAGGGTGGCGTCGAGACCCGCACCGTGCTGAAGCTCGACCCGCGGCTCTCGCCGTTCAAGGTCGCGGTGCTGCCGCTTTCGCGCAACGCGGACCTGACGCCGAAGGCGCGTGAGGTCGCGGCGACGCTGCGCAAGCACTGGAACGTCGACTTCGACGACGCCCAGGCGATCGGCCGCCGCTACCGCCGTCAGGACGAGATCGGCACGCCGTACTGCGTGACGGTCGACTTCGACTCGCTCGAGGACCAGGCCGTCACGGTCCGCGAGCGCGACACGATGGCCCAGGAGCGCATCGCGATCGACAAGCTCGAGGCCTACCTGGCTTCCCGCCTGATCGGCTGCTGAGAGTCCCATAGTCCGTGAGGCCCCCTTGCCAGCTGTGAGAGCCGGTAAGGGGGCCTTCACGGCTTTTGGCGCACCGCCACCCCTGACACCTGTCACCCCGAGGTCGTGACGCTCGGCCTGCGGACCGAGGGCGCGGAAGCGCGAACCTTGAGCCATGCCAGTCAACGACATCCAGGCCGGGGCCGCGGTGCACCTCACCGGCTTGCGCAAGCACTACGGGGACGTCCACGCGGTCGACGGCCTCGACCTGACCATCGCCCCCGGCGAGGTGGTCGCCCTGCTCGGCCCCAACGGCGCCGGCAAGTCCACCACCGTCGACATGATCCTCGGGCTCACCCGCCCCGACCAGGGCGAGGTCCACGTCTTCGGCCGCAAGCCGATCGACGCCGTCCGCGGCGGGATGATCGGCGCGATGCTGCAGGGCGGCGCGCTGATGGACGACCTGACCGTCGGCGAGACCGTCGGGATGGTCGCCGCACTGCACCGCAAGCCGATGCCGGTCGCCGAAGCACTGGCGAAGGCGGGCATCGAGGACCTGGCGAACCGCCGCTCGAACAAGCTGTCCGGCGGCCAGAAACAGCGGGTACGTTTCGCCGTCGCGCTGGTCAGCGACCCCGACCTGCTGATCCTCGACGAGCCGACCGCCGCGATGGACGTCGGTACCCGGCGTGAGTTCTGGCAGGCGATGTACTCGTTCACCGAGTCCGGTCGCACCGTCCTGTTCGCGACCCACTACCTGGAAGAGGCCGAGGAGTTCGCCGACCGGGTGGTGCTGATGCGCCGCGGCCGGATCGTCGCCGACGGCAGCGTCGCCGAGGTCCGCGCGCTCGCCGGGGGACGCACCATCCGCGCCGTCGTGCCGGGCGCGTCCGAGGCCGTGATCGCCGCCCTGCCGGAGGTCAAGGAGTTCGAACTCCGTGGCGACCGGGTCGCGATCGCCAGTTCCGACTCCGACGTGACGCTGTGGGCACTGCGAGACGCGGTCCCGGCCGCTCATGACGTCGAAATCGGCGCCATCGGCCTTGAAGGTGCGTTCCTTTCCCTGACTTCCGACGAGGAGCCCGCGCGATGAAGCTCGCCTACCTGTCCACCGAGATCCGGCGCAACTTCCGCAACCCGCGGTTCGTGATCTTCGTCGTCGCCTTTCCGGTGCTGATGTTCCTGTTGTATGCCAACGTTTTCACCAAGACCTCGGCTCCGGATCACGCCCAGGTCGCCGCCGTACTCATGATCAACATGATGACCTTCGGCACCTTTGCCGCGGCCAACACCAGCGGGACCCGGCTCGCCGTGGAGCGGGCCGCCGGCTGGCAGCGCCAGCTTCGGCTCACCCCGCTGACCGGCGCAGGCTACCTGGGCGGCAAGGCCATCTCCGGCATGCTCGTCGGGCTGCCCGCGCTGATCCTGGTGCCGCTCATCGCCGTGTTCTTCGAAGGCGTGCACCTCGACCCGGCAGGGTGGATGCGGATCATCGCCGGCATCTGGCTCGGCACCATCCCCCTGGTGCTGCTCGGCCTGCTGATCGGCCAGTTCGGTACGCCCGAGTCGATGCAGCCGATCGGAATGCTGGTCATGATGGGCATGAGCATGCTCGGCGGGATCTGGATCCCCCTGGAAGGCATGCCGGACTGGATGCACCAGCTCGCCCAGGTCATGCCGACGTATTGGATCACGCAGCTGGTCCGCCCGGTAGTCACGCACGATCTGGTGGTCTCCTTCGGGACCGCGCTCGGCGTGCTCGCCGCGTGGACCGTGGTGCTCGGGGCGCTGGTGATCAGGCGTTACCGTAAGGACAGTGCCCGGGTTTGAGCCGGGCCGGACGGTGAAGGTGCGGATGAGCAGGCCAGACGATGGCGGATTCCGGTACGGGCTGAACAAGCGGATGACGTGGTGGGAAGACCCGCTCCCCGATCCGGAGGGCAAAGCCGGCCCCCATGGGCTGCGCTGGGCGCTCCTCTCGATCGTGTTCCTGCTGCCCTTCCTCTACCCGGTGACGCAGAGCCTGCTCGCGGAGAAGACGGTGACCGTCCAGCTGGTTCTGCTCATGCTGCTCGTCTACGGGTACGCGCTGTGTTACGCGATCTTCCCGGTCGTGTTCAACCGCCCGCGGCCGGTGAAGCTGGCCTTCGGGGTGTCGATGCTGGTGATGGGGCTCGGGGTGATCACGGTGACCCAGGCCAGCCCGTTCGTCCTGCTCTACGGCACCGCGACCCTGGCGTTCATGCTGCCCGCTGCCTGGTCTGTGATCCTGGACGGCGCCACGCTGCTGATCGCGATCGGGCTGCTGTCCCTCTGGGGCCGCCTCGGGGACAGCGTCGGTGATCTGATCTCGGTCGCGTCGGTGACGCTGGCGATGTTCTTCATGGCCAACCTGGTCCGCGCGATCCGCCGGCTCGAGCGTGCCAACACCGAGATCGCGGTCCTCGCGGTGACCAGCGAGCGCGAGCGCGTCGCCCGGGACCTGCACGACCTGCTCGGGCACAGCCTCACCACGATCACCGTCAAGGCGGGGCTGGCCCGGCGGGTGCTGGAGAGCTCGGGCGACATCCCGCGTGCGGTCGAAGAGATCCGTGAGGTCGAAGGCCTGACCCGCAGTGCGCTCTCCGACGTCCGCGCCACGGTGTCGGAGTACCGCGAAGTGTCGCTGTCCGCCGAGATCGTCGGCGCGCGGGCGGCGTTGCGCGCCGCGGAGATGGACGCCGACCTGCCGCACGCGGTCGACAACGTCGCGCCGGAGTTCCAGAACACCTTCGGGTACGTCCTGCGCGAAGCGATCACGAACGTGCTTCGCCACTCCGGTGCTTCGCACGTGAAGGTGAAGCTCGGCCGCAACTGGCTGGAGATCGAGGACGACGGCAAGGCCGCGAATGTCCAGCGGGGCAACGGGTTGCGGGGTCTGCAGGAACGGCTGGACGCGATCGAGGGCACGTTGAGCACCTCGGTGCGTCCTGGGGGAGGATTGCTCGTCCGGGCGGAGGTCCCGGAGCCCGAAGCGAAGGTCGTTCCGGCCGTGCGCGCCGAACCCGCGGGAGGACTGGCTTGATCCGGGTACTGCTGGCCGACGACCAGGCGATGGTCCGCGGGGCGCTGGCCACCGTGCTGGGCCTCGAATCCGACATCGAGGTGGTCGCGCAGGTCGGCTCCGGCGACGAGGTAGTCGCTGCCGCGCGCGAGGCGAAACCGGACGTCGCGCTGCTGGACGTCCAGATGCCGGGCAAGGACGGCCTCGAAGCCGCGGGTGAGCTGCGCGCGGCGCTGCCGTCCTGCCGGGTGATCATCTGCACGACGTTCGGCAGGCCGGGTTACCTGGCCAGGGCGATGGCCGCCGGTGCGGCCGGGTTCGTGGTCAAGGACGCGCCGCCGGAGCAGCTCGTCGAGGCCGTCCGCCGAGTCCACAGTGGACTAAGGGTGGTGGATCCGGCGCTGGCCGCCGAGTCGCTCGCCACCGGCGCGAGCCCGCTGACCGGGCGCGAACACGACGTCCTGCGTGCGGCCAAGGACGGCAGCACGGTGGCGGACATCGCGAAGGCGCTTCACCTTTCCGAGGGCACGGTGCGGAACCATTTGTCCGCCGCCATCGGGAAAACCGGTGCCCGGACCCGTGCCGAGGCGGTGCGACTCTCCGAGGAACGCGGCTGGCTGTGAGCGGTCCGGCCACTTCTGTCAAACTGGCCGGGTGGGTACCGCCGAGCGAACCAGGCCGACACGCGCGAGCTGGGTGCGCCGGATCCTGTTCGGCACCGCCCTGATGCTCGTCGCACTGGTGGGCGGCACGGCGTTCCGCGTGTGGCAGGTGGCTCGCGAGAACGACCGCAGCCAGGCCGACGTGATCGTGGTCCTCGGCGCGGCGCAGTACAACGGCAAGCCGTCGGAGATCTTCTCGGCGCGGCTTCTCAAGGCGAAGCAGCTCTACGACGCCGGAGTCGCGAAGACGATCGTCACCGCGGGCGGCAAGAAGGCCGCGGACAACTTCACCGAGGCCCAGGCCGGAGAGCTGTGGCTGATCCGCCACGGCGTGCCGGCGTCGGCGACCCTGGCCGTCGGCGAAGGCAGTGACACGCTGCGTTCGCTGCGCGCGGTCGCCACGCAGGTCCAGTCGCGCGGGTGGCGTACGGCGGTGTTGGTGAGTGACCCGTGGCACTCCTTCCGGGCCCGGACGATGGCCGACGACCTGGGCCTGGACGCCTGGACCGCGCCCACGCACAGCGGGCCGGTCGTCCAGGAGCGCGTCACGCAGATCCGCTACATCGTCCGCGAGACCGGCGCCCTGCTCTACTACCGCCTGACCAGGACCCCGGCGGACGACTTCTTCGACTCCGTCTTCTGAGGAGTTTGTCGGTGGGCGCGCTTAAGCTGGCCGGGTGAGCTACACCGAACACGACATCGCCCGCCTGCTGCCCGAGAGACCCAAGGGCGCGGCGCTGTCGGGAGCGCGCGCCGACGGACGCAGCGCGTTCTCCCGTGACCGCGCCCGCGTGCTGCACTCGGCCGCGCTGCGGCGCCTGGCCGGCAAGACCCAGGTGGTCGGGCCGGGCGAAGGCGCCGAGGTCAGCGGCGTGCCGCGCACCCGGCTGACGCACTCGCTGGAGGTCGCGCAGATCGGCCGCGGGATCGCCGAGGAGCTGGGCGCGGACCCCGACCTGGTGGACACCGCGGGCCTGGCGCACGACATCGGGCACCCGCCGTTCGGGCACAACGGCGAGCGCGCGCTGGACGAGGTGGCCCAGCCCTGCGGCGGGTTCGAGGGCAACGCGCAGACGTTGCGGATCCTCACCCGGCTCGAGCCGAAACTGCTGTCCGAGGACGGCGTGACGGCCGGGCTCAACCTGACCCGCGCCTGCCTCGACGCGACGACCAAGTACCCGTGGGTCCGGCAGCCGGGGCTGGCCAAGTACAGCGTGTACGCCGACGACGCCGAGGTCTTCGCGTGGATCCGCGAGGGCGCGCCGGACCGGCAGACCTGCCTCGAAGCGCAGGTCATGGACTGGTCCGACGATGTCGCGTACTCGGTCCACGACGTCGAGGACGGCGTGCTGGCGGGCCGGATCAAGCTGCGGGTGCTGGCGCATCCGGACGAGCGCGCGGCCGTAGCGGAGGCCGCGGCCAAGCACTTCTCGAAGCAGTCGGTGTCCACTTTGGAGGATGCCGCGGCCGAGCTGCTCGCGTTGCCGGTGGTGGCTTCGCTGGTCGGCGGCCTGCCCGACGGCTCACCCGGCGCCCAGGTCGCGTTGAAACGGCTGACGAGCGAGCTGGTCGGCCGGTTCGCGACGGCGGCGGTGACCGGCACGCGCGAGAAGTACGGCGAAGGCCCGCTGAACCGGTACGAAGCCGAACTGGCGGTGCCGGAGCAGGTCGCGGCCGAGGTCGCGCTGCTCAAGGCGCTGGCGCTGCGGTACGTGATGAGCGATCGCCGCCGCCTGGCCATGCAGGACGGCCAGCGCGAGCTCGTCGCTGAACTCGTCCACGCGCTGGCGCTGCGCGCGCCGGAGTCGCTGGATCCGCTGTTCGTGCCCGCGTGGAAGGCGGCGCCCGACGACGCGGCGCGGTTGCGCGTGGTGGTCGACCAGGTGGCCTCGCTGACCGACCTGCAGGCCCACGCCTGGCACTCCTGGCACGTCACCCGCCACCCCTGAGGGACCAGTTGTGCAGGTGGTTCGTGGTGCGAACGCGCGTTTTGTCACCAGGTTGCGCGGTATCGGGCGGGGTCACCCGGTCCGGTAAGGTCGCCCCATGGCCGCCACGGACAGCCACCTCCGGTTCGCCCTCGCGTTGCATCAGGGCGTCGGAGCCGGTGGCGGGGACTCCTGTTTCTCCCCGTACTCGGTCGCCAGCGCGTTGACTCTGGGCCTGCGCGCGGCCCGTGGCGAGACGGCCGACGAGCTTCGCGCCCTGCTCGGCGAAGATCAGGCCGACCTGCTGAAGAGTGCCGCCGAGCTGCCCGCGGCCACCGGCGCCGAGCCGCCCGAGATCGGCGTGTCGAACACGCTCTGGGCCTGGGACGAGCTGCCACTCGAGGACTCGTTCAAGACCGAGCTCGCGGGCTGGCCCGGCGCGAACATCGAGAGCGCGCCCTTCCACGACGACCCCGAGGCCGCGCGCGCCTTGATCAACGCCGACGTCGACGAGGCCACCCACGGCCTGATCCCCGAGCTGCTGCCGCCCGGCTCCGTCGACAAGGACACCGTCGCCGCGCTGGTCAACGCCCTCTACCTCAAGGCCTCCTGGAACCACCCGTTCCCCGGGCACGACAACACCGACCTCTGGTTCAAAGCGCCCACCGGCAAGCGCAAGGTCCCGGCCATGCGCCAGCAGGAGCGGATGGGCTACGCGCGCCACGACGGCTGGCAGGTCGTCCAGCTCGGCGCGGCGGGCGGGGTGTGCGCGACGATCCTGCTGCCCGACGCCGCCCGCGACCTCGGTCAGGCCGAAGCCCGGCTCGACGCGGCCGGGCTGGCCGCGCTGCTCGACGAGATCCATTTCGCGCAGGTCCGCCTGACGATGCCGAAAGTGACGCTGGACGTCCACAGCCCGCTCAAAGCGTTGCTCCGGGACCTGGGCGTGCGGCGGCTGTTCACCGGCGACGCCGACCTCGGCGGGATCTCGCCCGACCCGCGCCTGTACGTCCAGGACGTGCTGCACCAGGCCGTCCTCAAGCTCGACGAAAACGGCCTCGAAGGTGCCGCCGCCACGGCGATGTCCTTCGCGCTGATGGCCGCGTCGATCGCCGAACCGGTCACCGTCGAGGTGGACCGCCCCTTCCTCCTGCTGATCCGGCACCCGGCCTCCGGTGCCCTCTACTTCTTCGCCAGGGTGGTCGAACCGTGAGCTTGATCTCCGATGCCGTGCCAGACATCGTCCCGCCCGCTCCGGAGGAGGAAGCTCCTGCGCGCGTGCTGCGCTGGGCGTGGCAGGACTGGGCGATCCTGGGCGGGTTCCTGCTCTTCGCGATCCTGCTCTACAACGGCCTCTGGTTCGACCTCAAGCGCGGCTACCTCTGGAACGGCGCCTCCGACCAGAGTCAGTGGGAGTGGTACTCCAGCGTCGTCGCGAAGTCGCTGCTGCACTTCCAGAACCCGTTCACCACGAACCTGCAGAACTTCCCGGCCGGGGTGAACATGGCCGCCAACGCGGCGATGTTCGGCCTGAACATCCCGCTCGCCCCGATCACGCTGACCTTCGGCCCGACGCTGACCTGGGCGATCGTGCTCACCGCGGGCCTGTCCGGCACCGCGACGGCGTGGTACTGGGTGTTCTCCCGCCACCTCGTGCCCGGCCACCGCGTCGGCGCGGCGATCGGTGGCGCGTTCTGCGGCTTCGCCCCGCCGATGATCTCCCATGCCTGTGCCCACCCGAACTTCGTGGTGTTGTTCGTGCTGCCGTTCATCGCGCTGAAGATCATCCAGATCGCGAAGAACCAGCGGCCGGTGCGCAACGGCATCGTGCTCGGCCTGCTCGTCGCCTGGCAGATCCTGCTCGGCGAAGAACCGCTGATGATCTTCGCGCTGACCTTCCTGGTCTTCGTGATCGCGTACCTGATCCCGCGCCGCGCCGAGATCGGCGGCATGCTGGCCCCGCTGGCGAAGGGCGTCCCGCTCGGCATCCTGGTGGCGCTGCTGATCGCGGGTTTCCCCCTGTACTGGCAGTTCTTCGGCCCGCAGAGCTTCCACGAGCTGCTGCACGGCCCGGCGGGCAACGACCTGGCGGCCTTCACTCGTTTCGCGACGCAGTCGATCGCCGGGCAGGCGCAGCCCGCCGCGGACGTTTCGATGAACCGCACCGAGGAGAACGCGTTCTTCGGCTGGCCGCTGATCGTGCTGTTCTTCGTGCTCGCGATCTGGCTGTGGCGTGATGTCGTCGCCCGCGCGCTGTCGATCACCACGTTCGTCATGGCGATCCTTTCCCTCGGCGTCGAGCTCACCAACGCGCACGAGGACACCGGCATCGCCGGCCCGTGGAAGTGGCTGGGGCAGCTGCCTTTGCTCGACTCGCTGCTGGAGTCGCGGCTCGCGATGGGCTGCATCCCGGCGGTCGGCGGCCTGCTGGCCATCGCGACCGCCAGGGTGTGGTCGGTCGCCGCTGAGCAGACCGAGGATTCCCAGCGCCAGGTGCCGATGCGCCTGGTCTGGATCGGCGTTGTCGTCGCGGTGCTGCTGCCGATCGCGCCGACCGAGCTGGTGACGCACGAGCGTCCGAACTCCCCGTCGTTCTTCGCCGACGGCACTTGGCGCTCCTACGTCGCACCCGGCGGGTCGCTCGTGCCGGTGCCGCTGCCGAGCACGGGTGAGGCGGAGCCGCTGCACTGGCAGGTCGACGCGGGGCTCGGCTATCCGATGCCGGAGGGTTACTTCGTCGGCCCGACCTCGGCGACCGACAAGCAGGGCCGCTACGGCGCCGTCCCGCTGCCGACGTCGGACCTGTTCGCCGAGGTCGAGCGGACCGGCCAGGCCGCGCAGGTCACCGACGCCGACCGCGACCAGGCGCTGGCCGACCTGCGCCAGTGGAACGCCGACGTGCTCGTGGTCGGCCCGCGCCAGAACCAGGACGCGCTGCGCACCACGGTCGAGCTGCTGCTGCGCAAGCCCGCGGAGTTCGTCGGCGGCGTGTGGATCTGGGACGTGCGCGCGCTGACCCCCGCTTAGCCGGGGTGGTGCGCGATCTGGAAGATGTTGCCGAACGGGTCGCGCACCATCGCCCGCCGGTCACCGTAGGGCGTGTCGGCCGGTTCTTCGAGGCTTTCCGCCCCGGCGTCGATCGCCCGCCGGTAGGTGACGTCCGCGTCGTCGACGTAGACGTAGAGGAACGCGGGGAACGCCTCGCGCGCCTCGGTCGAGGAGATCATGAGCAGCGAGTCGCCGATGTGGATCTCGGACGGCCGGTGCTCATGGCATTCGCCGGTCGCGCCGAAGGTGGCGCGGAGAAACGCCGCGGCGGCCACCGGGTCGCTCACGACCATGCGCGGGGTCACCGTGTGATATCCCGGGGGTGTGGTCATTCCCCGAACCCAAGCCCGTCCCGGCGGTGAGCGCAACCTCGGCGACCTGGTCATCGCGCCGGCGACCGCTGAAGACGCCGCGCAAGTCCTCGTCCTGCAGCGCTGCTGCTGGGTCCAGGAGGCGATCGCGAACGAGACCCTGGACATCCCTGCGTTGACCGAAAGCCTCGAAGAGGTCCGAGAATGGCTGACGACGTGGTCGGTCTGGCAGGTCCGGCTGGGGCACCGCCTGGTCGGCGCCGTCCGCGCGCGGCTGGACGGGGACGTCTGGGAGATCGGCCGCCTGATGGTCGCGCCGGACCTCGCAGGCCACGGCCTCGGCCGCCGGATGCTGGCGTTTGCCGAGGCGGCCGCGCCCGCGTCGGCGCGGCGGTTCGCGCTGTACACCGGGGCCCGCAGCACCCGGAACATCGCGATGTATCAGCGGGCCGGGTACCAGCTGGCGTCGTCGTCGATCGCGGGTGCGGTCCATCTGAGCAAACCTGTCACACCTGAGGAGGCCGTCTCGTCCATCCGGTGAACGAGACGAAGGAGAAGGAAGATGCCTCGCATTCCCGCGAAGAAGACCTCCGAAGCCGGGCTGTTCCTGAAGCTCGCCTACCGCTTCGCCGGACGGCGATACGGCGCGGTGCCGGAACCGATGGCCGTTGTGGCGCACCATCCGGGCCTCCTGCGCGCGAACGCCGTGCACGAACTGCTGGCGGAGCGCGCGTCGAAGAAGCTGCCGGCCGCGGTGCGCGAATTGGCCGTCTACCGGGTGGCGACGCAGGTCGGGTGCTCGTGGTGCGTCGACTTCGGCACGATGCTGCAGCTGCACGACGGCCTCGACATCGAGCGCCTGAAGAACATCGACTCCTACGCGACTTCGCCCGCCTTCAGCGCTTCGGAGCGTCTCGCGCTGGCGTACGCGGACGCGATGACGGTGGGGCAGATGTCCGTGACGGACGAGCAGGTGGCGGAGCTCGAGCGGGAGTTCGGCCGCGACGGGGTGATCGAGCTGACGTACCAGATCGCGCTGGAGAACATGCGCGCCCGGATGAACAGCGCGCTCGGGATCGTGGACCAGGGCTTCACCACGGGCGACGCCTGCCGGGTGCCACTGCCGTAGGGGTAGAGACCAGGGCTCGTGAGCGTTCCGGGCGGTTCTAACCGCCCGGAACGCTCACGAGTCCCCACCCCGGGCTGACGCGCGATGTCGGCCCTCGGTGGGACGCGCTCGTCCTGCTCCGGCGGGACCATTCTTCCGTTGCCACGGAAGGGAATCCCGCCATGCACCTGCTCGCCGTCGAGCGCATCAAGCTGCTCAGCACCCGCACGCCTTGGGTGTGCGCGTTGCTCGCCATCGTTCTCACCGCCGTCGTGGCCGCCCTCGTCGTCGGCGGCGCGAGCGAGTCGAGCCTGCCGCCGACCGTCGCCTCGACGCAGTTCGGTTACCGGCTCGGGCTCGTCGTCGTGCTCGCGCTGGCCGCCCTCGCGGTGACCACGGAGTACCGCACCGGCACCATCCGCACGACGTTCCAGGCCGTCCCGCGCAGAACCCCGGCCCTGCTCGCCAAGGCCGCCGTCGTGGCCGGGTTCGCTTTCCTCATCGGCGAAGTCTCGGCGTTCGGTGCCTGGGGCGTGAGCCGGCTCATCGCCCCGGACGACCTCGCGCTCGACAGCGCGGCGGACTGGGCCATCGTCGCGGGCACTGGCGTGGTGTACGCGCTCGCCGCCGTCGCGGCGGTCGGCGCCGGGCTGCTGATCCGGCATGGCGCCGGCGCGCTGGCGCTCGTGATCACCTACGCGCTCGTCGTCGAAGACCTCGTCACGCTCATCCCGCACGCCGGCGCGGCGATCCACCGGTGGCTGCCGCTGAACGTCGTCACGAAGTTCCTCAGCGACACCGGCCAGGCCAACGGCGGACGGGACGGCGGCAACGCGAACGTCCTATCCGACTCACCGCTCAACCCGGGTTGGGCTCTCGCCTACTTCGCCGCCTTCGCGCTGATAGTGCTCGCAGCGGGCATCACGACGGCGAAGCGGCGGGACGCGTGATGCGCGCCAGCTTGTCCGGGTTGACCACGTCGTAGATCCCGACGATCAGGCCGTCGCGGATGCTCACCGCCTGCACGTGCTCGTCGACGGCCAGGAAGCCGTCGCGGCCCGGCATCGGCGGCAGGTACATCCCGAGATCGCCGTTGACCAGCACCGGAGCGCCGCGTTCGACCATCTCCGGCGCGTACTTCCGCAGCAGCCCGAGGAAGAACCGGGCCAGCTTGTCCGCGCCCACGATGAGCTGGCGTGCGGTGCGGCCCTTGCCGTTGGCGTCGCCGATGAGCACGACGTCGGGGTGCAGCAGCTCGGTGACCGCCTGGATGTCCCCGGCCAGCAGCGCCGTGACGAACTTCTCGAGGATCTTCGCCTGGTCGTCCAGCGGTGCGCGCGGCGCCGGGTCGGCGTCGGCCAGGGCGCGGCGGCCTCTTGAGCCGTGCTGGCGGGCGGTGTCGGGGGAGCAGCCGAGGATCTCGCCGATCTCGGCGAAGGGCACCGAGAACGCGTCGTGCAGCACGAACGCGACGCGCTGCTCCGGCGTCAGCTTGTCGAGCACGACCAGGGCAGCCATCCGCAGGCCGTCGTCGCGCACCGCGACCTCCAGCGGGTCCTCGCTCACCGGCTGCCCGAATGGCGTCACGATCGGCTCCGGCAGCCACTGCCCGACGTACTGCTCGCGCCGGGCCGGCGCCGACTTGAGCCGGTCGAGGCAAATCCGGCCGACCACCGTGGTCAGCCAGCCGCGCAGGTCGCGGATCCCGACACGCCCGGCGTCGTCCAGCCCGGCCAGCCGCAGCCAGGACTCCTGGACGGCGTCCTCGGCGTCGGCGCGGGTGCCGGTCAGCCGGTAGGCGACCCCGATCAGGTGGGACCGGTGCTCGGCGAACTCGTCGGCGAGCGTGTCCAGAGCCGTAACAGTGCCCATGACCCCGAGTGTGCCGCACGGCGTCACCCGGGGGAGAACTAGAGTGGGGGACGTGGCAGGACGGATTCGGGATAGCGACATCGCGGAGGTGCGTGAGCGCAACCGGATCGACGAGGTCATCGGCGAGTACGTGGCGCTGCGCAGCGCCGGCGGGGGCAGCATGAAAGGCCTCTGCCCGTTCCACAACGAGAAGACCCCGTCGTTCAACGTGCGCCCCACCCACGGCACCTTCCACTGCTTCGGCTGTGGCGAGGGCGGGGACGTCATCAAGTTCATCCAGAAGATCGACCTGATCTCCTTCGTGGAGGCGGTCGAGCGGCTGGCCGACCGGGTCGGCCTCCGGCTTACCTACGAGGGTGGCGGCGCGACCATCCAGCGTGACCGCGGGTCCCGCACCCGCCTGGTCGAGGCGCACCGCCTGGCGCAGGAGTTCTACGCCGAGCAGCTGGCCACCGACGAGGCCCGCACCGCGCGCGACTTCCTCTCCGAGCGCGGGTTCGACGCGGCCGCGGCCAAGACGTTCGGCTGCGGGTATGCCCCCGGCGGCTGGGACAAGCTGACGAAGTTCCTGCTCACGCGAGGTTTCGAGGTCAAGGAGCTGCTCACGGCGGGGCTGTCCAAGGAAGGCCAGCGCGGTCCGATGGACCGCTTCCACCGGCGGCTGGTCTGGCCGATCCGCGACGTCGGCAACGACGTCGTCGGCTTCGGCGCGCGGCGGCTGTTCGACGACGACCGGATCTCGGCGAAGTACCTCAACACCGCCGAGTCGCCGATCTACAAGAAGTCCCATGTCATGTTCGGCCTCGACCTGGCCAAGCGCGAGATCTCGAAGCGCCACCAGGTGGTCGTGGTCGAGGGCTACACCGACGTGATGGCGATGCACGCGGCGGGCGTGCCGACCGCGGTCGCCTCCTCGGGCACGGCGTTCGGCGAAGACCACATGAAGGTGCTTCGCCGGCTGATGATGGACGACGACGCCTTCCGCGGCGAAGTGATCTTCACCTTCGACGGTGACGAAGCGGGCCAGAAGGCGGCGCTCAAGGCGTTCGAGGGCGACCAGACCTTCGCGGGGCAGACCTACATCGCGGTGGCGCCGGACGGGATGGATCCCTGCGAGCTGCGCCTGGCCAAGGGCGACAGCGCGGTGAAGGATCTGGTCGCGCGCCGTACCCCGCTGTTCGAGTTCGCGATCCGCAGCTCGCTCAAGACCTTCGACCTGGACTCGGTGGACGGCCAGGTCCAGGCGCTGCAGAAGACCGTGCCGATGGTCGCGGCGATCAAGGACCGCGCCGCGCGGGACGGCTACGCCTCGAAGCTCGCCTGGTGGGTGGGCTGGCAGGACGTCGCGCAGGTGGTGAACCGGGTGCGCGGCAGCGCGGGCGCGTCCGACAAGCGCGCGACCACGGTCCGTCAGCCCGCGCGGCAGGCGGTGCCCGAGGGCGAGCAGCCGCGGCCGGCGCCGAAGGACCCACGCTTCGCGGTTGAGCGTGAGGTGCTCAAGGCCGCGCTGCAGCAGCCCGCCATCGCCGGGCCCGAGTACGACGCGCTGCCGGTGGAGGCGTTCACGCACCCGGTGTACCTCGCGGTGCACGAGGCGGTGCTGAAGGCCGGCGGTGCCGCGTCCGGGTTGTCCGGCCACGCGCTGCTGGACGCCGCCACGCCGCACTGTCCGGAAGGGACGGTCCGCCGGGTGCTCTCCGAGCTGGCGGTGGAACCGTTGCAGGCCAAGGACGAAGTCGATTCCCGCTACATCTCGGCGATCCTCGCGCGACTCCAGGAGGGGCTGGTCGGCAGGCAGATCGCGGAGATCAAGGGCAAGCTGCAACGGCTCTCGCCGGTCGAGTCGCCCGACGACTACCGTGCTCTGTTCGGTGACCTCGTCGCGCTGGAGCAGTACCGGAAGTCGCTCGGCGCGCAGGCCGCCGCCAGCGTGTGGAGCTGACATGAGCTGGTGGCGCAGGCTGCTCGGCGACCGGGCCCCGGAAGGGTTCGCCGGGACGCTGGAGCCGGGCGAAGAGGTCGTCGACAGCGCGCCGGTCGAGGGCGGGGGATACCTGGTCGTGACCGCGCTCGGGCTGTGGATCCCGGACGGCGAGGGCGCGCGGCGCGTCGGCTGGCACCTGGTCGGCAAGGCGACGTGGAAGGACGGCGTCTTCACGCTGACCGAGTCCGAAGAGAGCGGCACCGCGGGTTCGGCGGTCGTGCTGGCCGATCGGGCGCCGGTGCGTTTCCCGCTGCCCGAGCCGAGCAAGGTGCCGCACCACGTGCGGCTGCGCGTCGACGGTTCGGTGCGTTCGCGGCATCGGCAGGCCATCGGGGACGGCGGCGCCTGGTTCGTCCAGCGGAAGGTGCCCGGGCGCGACGGCACCATGCTGCAGGTGCGGCCGGACCCCGGTACCGACCTCACCCTGGTGGAGGCCATCGCCGAGCACGTCGCCGCGAAGCTGGCCACGCCCGCCGAATAGCAGTACGCTCGTAATCAGTACGTCCGTACTGCTACCGGGAGGCTGCGATGTGGGACCCCGCCAAGTACCTGGACTACGCCGACCTGCGGGCCCGGCCGTTCTACGACCTCACGGCCCGGATCGGCGCCGAAGCGCCCCGCCGGGTCGTCGACCTCGGCTGCGGCCCCGGCAATCTCACGGTCGACCTGGCCAAACGCTGGCCGTCGGCGACCCTGGAGTGCAGCGACAGCTCACCCGAAATGGTGGCCGCGGCCCGCTCGCGAGGCCTGAACGCGCAGGTCCTCGACGTCCGCGACTGGACCCCGGCGCCGGACACCGACGTCGTGGTGTCGAACGCGGTGCTTCAGTGGGTCCCCGGGCACCAGGACCTGCTGCGACGCTGGATCTCGCAGCTCCCCGAGGGCGCCTGGCTCGCGATCCAGGTCCCGGCGAACTTCAACGCCCCCTCGCACGCACTGGCCCGCCAGGTGGGAGCGGCCCCTGCCTGGGCGTCGAGGCTCGAATCCGTGGTCTTCCGCGAGGACGAATCGGTCGACAGTACCCTCGGCTACGCGGAGCTGCTGGCCGACGCGGGCTGCGTCGTCGACGCCTGGGAAACGACGTATCTGCAGCCCCTGTCCGGCCCGCGGGCGGTACTGGAATGGATCAGCGGCACGGCGTTGCGCCCGGTCCGCGCGGTCCTGGACGACGAGGACTGGGACCGCTTCCGCGACGACCTCGCGCCACTCCTGGACGAGGCGTACCCGACCAGGCCCGACGGCATCACCTGGTTCGAGTTCCGCCGGATCTCCTTCGTGGCCAGGATCAGCGCCCGCGCTTGAGCTTCTCGCTGAGCTTCTGCCGCGCGATCCCGGCGGCGCCCTGCACCATGGGGTGGTCGACGATCCGGCGATAGGTCCGCACGAGCTCCTCGTAGCGGCCACGGCCTGCCCTGGCACCCAGCACATACCCGAGGCCCGCGCCCAGCAGGAACTTCTTCATCCGCTTCCCATGCCTTCTCATCAGTTGGTCTTCCGACTGTCGATTGTCCAGGAAAACCGGCCGCCGTGGGACGGTTGCGCCAAGCGGGGGGTGCCTCAAACCCGGTTGCGACCATGGTCTAAAGTTCTTCTTGTCGGTCGAGAGACCGGCACCGGAGAGCGATCCCCTGTAGCTCAACTGGCAGAGCATTCGGCTGTTAACCGGAGGGTTCTTGGTTCGAGTCCAAGCGGGGGAGCTTCCTCACGAGAAAGCCCAGGCCATAGGCCTGGGCTTCTCTGCGTTTCGTGCCACTGGTGCACGGAGGGATCATTTAGTGATCAGAAACTCAGTCATCGGGTGCCTGGATCCACCATGTTCTCCAGGGCGGCGGCGTTGGCCTGGTTGGCTACCCGGCGCTTGCGGTAGTGACGCTCCGCGACCGCACGGGTGTTGCCGAGCTGGTCGGCGATCGCGGTGGTGGACAGGCCTGCCTCGTCGATGACGGTGCCGACCGTCTTCCGGAACACGTGGCTGGTGACCCAGCCGTAGCCCACTGCGTCCATTGCCTCGGCGAGGCGGTTGATCACGTTCGAGGGGGCGAGGAGTTGCCCTGTGAAGGACGCGAACAGGATCCCGTCCTTCGCGGCTTCTTTGCGTCGCTGCCACATGGGTAGTGACCACTGCGGGAGGGTCAGGAGCAAGGCTTCACCATCGCCTTTGCGTCGTTCGCATCGCATCAGTCCTGAGCCTGCCCGTAGGCGCGGAGTTTCGTCAGTAGGTCGACCCGCTGATCGGCGGACAGGCTCAGTACCTGTTTCTGCTTACCGCGTGACATTCGGCCGACGGACCGAACCGGGTTCGTGTCCATTGCGCCGTGCCGAACCGCGTAGTCGCAAGCGCCTGGCAGGGCGGCCTTGACGGTTTTCGCCTGCGCGTTTTTCACGACCTTGTCGCATCCGTCACGCGTACTTCGCGGCATCGCAGCAACCCCATAGAGGGGAGGGCCCAGTTCTTCAGTGCTCGACGGTAGAGGCTGACGGTGGTTGGAGACATCTGCGAGTCTGGGATCGGTGTCTTTGTTGACTTCGCCGTCGGTGAGACGCGTCGTGAGCTCGAGCAAGGCTTCCTTCAAGCGGTTCGTGGCTTGGGACCTCGTGGGTACCTGGCGGCACACAAAGGGCATCGAGCCGTCTTCCATCCTGAAGTACGAGCTCGCGCGGAATACTCCCCATAGGCGGCCAGATAAGGCCCCGCTGGTGGCCACCGGGTTCCCCGTGGACGGCCAGATATCTCCCCGGTAGACAGTCCGGGTTGCCGTGCGGCAAGGCTGCACGACGTGAAGAGCAGCAGGGAGATCATGGAGATCCTCGAGGCGTATGACCTCACGGGGAGTTACCGCGCGGCGGCGGAGCTCGCGGGGTGTGACCACCACACCGTCGCGCGGTATGTGGCCCTGCGGGAGGCCGGTGAGGCCCCCGTGGCGCGGGAGCACCGCGTCCGCCCGATCGACGAGTACCTGCCGAAGATCGAGGAGCTGGTGGTGCGTTCCAACGGGCGGGTCCGCGCTGATGTGGTGCATCAGCGGATCACGGCGATGGGGTTCACCGGCGGTGAACGCACCACCCGCCGGGTGGTCGCGCAGGTAAAGCAGCGACTGAAGGCCGGCCAGCGGCGGGTGTTCCGGCCGTGGATCGTGGAGCCTGGGCTGTGGTTGCAGTGGGATTGGGGCCACGGACCGAAAATCGGTGGCCGGCAGACGCAGCTGTGGTGCGCTTGGCTGGCGTGGTCGAGGTTCCGGGTGGTGATCCCGGTGATGGACAAGACCCTGCCGACGATCGTGGCCTGTTTGGACACCACGCTGCGGCGGATCGGCGGTGTTCCGACGTATGCGTTGACCGACAACGAGAAAACTGTGTCGGTGGACCATATCGCGTCGATCGCGGTCCGCAATCCCGACATCGTCGAGGTGGGCCGCCACTACGGCATGACGATCCGCACCTGCATCCCAGCGGACCCGCAAACCAAAGGTGGGTCGGAAGCGACGGTGCGGATCGCGAAGGCGGACCTGGTGCCCACCGACACCAACCTGCTTGACGAGTACCGCAGCTTCGGCGACCTCGAGACCGCCTGCCGCGAGTTCTGCGAGCAGGTCAACGACCGGCCGCACCGCGAGACCCACCGCCGCCCCATCGAAGCACTCGCGGAGGAACGCCAACGGTTGCATCCGTTGACCCGTAAGCCTTTCACGGTCGCGTTCGGCACCACCCGGCGCGTCAACTGGGACGGCACCGTCTCGGTTGAGGGGGTGCGGTATTCGGTGCCGCACCCGCTGGTCGACACCCGGGTCTGGGTCCGGTTCCACGGCGACGACCTGATCGTCACCTCCGTCGACGACAACGGCCCCACCGAAGTCGCCCGCCACATCCGCTCAACACCGGGCAACCCCTCGATCAAGGACGAGCACTACCCACCGCGCCCGGATCACCACGGCGACCGCACCCCGCGGGCCAGCTCGGCGGAGGAGGCGGCGTTCCTGGCGCTGGGCAGTGGCGCGGCAGCGTGGCTGACCGAAGCCGCGGCCACCGGCGCGCGTCGGATCCGGCCGAAGATGGCCGAAGCGGTCACCCTGGCGAAGCTGCATCCCGCCGAAGAGGTTGATCGGGCGCTGGGGATCGCGGCGATCGCCGGGCGGTTCGCCGAGAACGACCTGATCCGCATCCTGACCCACAACACCGGCCGCGACACCGCCGAGCCAGCGCGGGCAAGCGAAGACCACAGCCTGCAGCCGGGCACCTCGGCCTGGTCCAGCTTCGGCCTCCCTGCCAGCGACAACGACTCTGAAAGTGACCTGTGATGACCTCTGGACTGCGCGTCGCCGGCCCCGCCGGTGACCCCCTCGCCGAAGCCGTCGCGCTGACGAAGCGGCTGAAGCTGCCGCATCTGCGGCGCGCGTTGACCGACCTGATCCCGACCGCGAAGGCGCAACGCTGGGACCCGGCAGAAGTCGTGCGGGTCCTGCTCGCCGAAGAAGCCGCCGGCCGCGACGCCGCGAACCTGCGTACCCGCCGCAAACGCGCCGCGTTCCCCGCAGGCAAGACCTTCGGCGACTGGGATGAGCAGGCGTCTTCCATCGCGCGGCCCACCCAGGACTCGCTGAAAACCTTGGAATGGGTGCGGAACAAGGAAAATCTCTGCATCTGCGGACCGTCCGGGACCGGCAAGTCGCACTTCTGCGAAGCGCTCGGACAGGCCGCGATCGAGGCTGGACTGACCGTCGCCTGGTTCACCATCGAGGATCTCGGCGCGCTCGTGCGTCGGCATCGGGTCGACGACTCCATCAGCCGAGCCCTGGCCCGGCTGATCCGCACCGACTTGATCAAAACGCGTCTTGCCGTCTCGGCCTGGAGGCAATCTGACAATGTTGATGGCTTCGTATGTGCCGATCGGTGTTCTGTGCTCTTCTGTTGCATAGCAACAGGTTCAGCGTGTCGCCATCGCCCCCGGGCCACCGCTACCCAAAGTCACCAACGGTTACGCGGAAGAGCTCACTTTCCGCACCCCACCGCTGATGTTCCACCCGTGCGGCGTACCGTAGACGGTGTCGAGAGCATCTCGTACGCGAGCGATCAAGCCCGCGTCGTCCTCGGCGCGTAACAAAGGTCGGGCTATGACCACTGAAACCCTATTTGTCTCCCGCTACGAACGACGGGTGAAGCTCGCTCAGGACGTCGTGCAGACCCAGACCTCGCTCGACGATAAAGCCGCATTCGAACTCGCCGTGCAGCTGGTGCACGTCCTCGATACGGTGCCGGAGAAAACACGCTGACCGGTTCACCGCGCCTGTGGAGCGTAGAATCGGGGGTTGACAGCGCCGGAGAGTCCAGCCCTTGCCCTCACGACGATCGATCGTGAAGCCAGGCCGCATCAGGAGCGGTCGGCAGGAGCCGAGTCATGACCGCACCGGAACGAACCACGTCGCCGCCACGCTTCCCGGCAGGGCCGAAGCCACTACTTTCCGGACAGCATTCCCGGACCGAACTGATCACCATCCGGATCTTCCTGATCGCCCCGTTCCTCGCGCTGGTCGCGATCGTCGTCCTCGTGTGGGGATGGGGACTGAGCTGGGTGGACATCGGCATCGCGACGGGTTTCTACGTGGTGACGACGTTGGGTGTGACGGTGGGCTATCACCGCTACTTCACCCACGGAGCGTTCACCGCCACCCGGTCGCTCAGGATCGCTCTCGCGGTTGCCGGGGGCCTCGCGGCGCAGGGCCCGGTGATCAGCTGGGTGGCCGACCATCGCCGGCACCACGCCTTCTCCGACCGTGAAGGCGACCCGCACTCGCCCTGGCTTTACGGCACGTCGCCGTTCGGGCTGGCGCGGGGATTCTGGCATGCGCATCTGGGCTGGCTGTTCGGCCGCGACAAGACCAACATCGCCCGGTTCGCCCCGGACCTGGCCGCCGACGCCGACATCCGCATGGTCGATCGGCTCTTCCCGCTCTGGGTCGCCGCTACCGTGCTGGTGCCCGGCGCGCTCGGCGGCCTGATCGGCGGATCCTGGTGGGCCGCGTTGACCGCGCTCCTTTGGGCGGGATTGGCGAGGGTTTCCCTGCAGCACCACATCACCTGGTCGGTGAATTCGATCTGCCACATGATCGGTGCCCGGCCGTTCACCAATCGCGACCGCTCGGCCAACTTCTGGCCGCTGGCGATCCTGTCGATGGGCGAATCCTGGCACAACTCCCACCACGCGGATCCCACCTGCGCCCGCCATGGCGTGCTGCGCGGGCAGATCGACATCTCCGCACGCGTGATCTGGCTACTGGAGAAGCTCGGCTGGGCGACTCACGTCCGCTGGCCCACTCCGCAACGACTTGCCCGCATGACGGCCCCGCGCGACAACCGGAAGCGGTGATCCTCGGATACGCCTTCGCCGCGCTGGCGGCGCTGGCGTCGGGCAGCGGCTCGATCCTCGAGTCGCTCGGCGTCCGGCGAGCCGGCGCGTACGGCGGCACCGCCCTGGCTCTGGTCCGCCTCCGCAGCCAGCGGATCTACTTCCTCGGTCTCGGTGCCGACTTGACGGGATTCGCCTGCGCGACCGCGGCCCTGCATCGGCTGCCCTTGTTCCTCGTGCAGTCGGTGCTGGCCTTCAGCGTCGGCGTGACGGCCACGATCGCCGCGTTCATGGGTACGCGCATGGCCGCGGCGGGCTGGGCCGCCCTGACCGTCGGCGCCGTCGGCCTGATCCTGCTGGGGTTGTCCGCGCAGCCCGGCCCGGCACGGGCGCTGCCGCCGGGCTGGGGCTGGATCCTCCCGGCGATGGCGCTCCCGGTCGCGGCGATCGCCTGGTACGCCAAACGCGGCCACCGTTCGTGGGCCGCTCCGGTGCTGGCCTTCGGCGCGGGTCTGGGATTCAGCGTTGTCGGTGTCGCGGCACGCACGTTGGGCTCTCCCGGCTCGGTGTGGCTGTCGGTGTCGGCGATCGTCCTCAATGGACTCACCGCGGCGGTGGTGTTCGCGTCGGCCCTGCAGGAAGGCAGCGCGACCGCGGTCAACGCGATCATGTTCACCACCAACACCGCGCTGTCCTCGGTCATCGGGCTGGTCTGGCTCGACGATCGGGTGCGGGCCGGGTTCGGCGCCGTCGTGGTCGCCGGTGTGCTGCTGGCGATGAGCGGAGCTGTGGTCACCGCGCACTACGCCGCGGCGGCCCGCCAGACACTCACGGAAACGCCAGCCGGAAGATCTTCCGGATGACCGAGCCGAGCTGCTTCGACAGGGAACCGGTGTTGTAGGGCAGCCCGTAGTTCTCGCAGATCTCCCGTACTTCGGCGGCGATCCCGGGGTAGCGGCGGGAGGGGAGGTCGGGGAACAGGTGGTGCTCGATCTGGTGGCTGAGGTTCCCGGACAGCAGGTGGAACAGCGGGCTCCCGGTGATGTTCGCGGAGCCGAGCATCTGACGCAGGTACCACTGTCCCCGGCTCTCGTCTTCGGTTTCCTCCTCGCGGAAGACTTCGATGCCGTCGGGGAAGTGGCCGCAGAAGATGATCGCGAACGCCCAGAGGTTGCGGACGACGTTGGCGGTGACGTTCGCGGCCAGCGTCAGCGGCGCCAGCGGGCCCGTCAGCAACGGGTAGAACACGTAGTCGCGGCCGGCCTGCCTGGCGGTCTTGCGCAGCATTGGCGCGAGCAGCGGCCGGACATCGGCCCAGTCGCGCCGGCCCTGCACGATGCGGTCGGCTTCGAGGTTGTGGAGCATGATCCCGTATTCGAAGAACAACGCCTGTGCCGCCGTGTAGAACGGGTTGCCGAGGTAGTAGGGGTGCCACTTCTGGTCCTCGGTGATCCGGATGATGCCGTAGCCGACGTCGCGGTCCTTGTCGAGGATGTTGGTGTAGGTGTGGTGCATGAAGTTGTGCGAGAGGCGCCAGTGCTCGCCGGGGCAGACCATGTCCCATTCGAAGGTCTGCGAATTCAGCGCCGGGTCCTTCATCCAGTCGTACTGGCCGTGCATGACGTTGTGGCCGACCTCCATGTTGTCGAGGATCTTCGACAACGCGAGCGCGGCGACCCCGCCGAGCCAGGCGGGCGGGAACCAGCCGGCGAACAGGAGTACCCGGCCCGAGACCTCGCAGAATCGTTGCACCGCAACGACATTGTTGATGTAGTCGGCGTCGGCGGCGCCGAGGTCGGCCACGACACGCTGGCGCAGGGTGTCGAGTTCTTTGCCGAGCTGGTCGATCTGGCCGGGATCGAGCTCGCTGGTCGTGGCGGTCATGAGCGGATCTCCTCGCGATGGGCTTCTCGGGCTCGACGGACGCCTCGCCGGCACGTTTCTCCGTGTCGTCGAGGGAAATGAGGACTTGCGCCGCCGGGTCCGGAGCGGTTCTTCGAGGCACCGGGCGCTGGATGGCCCGGGCAGGAGAGCGGCGAGATGCGCTATCAGGGTAGTCCGGCCCGACCCGGTACCGCCAGCGGTTGCGCCGCCGGAACCCCGGTGTGTGACCTACGACCCCGTCTCCGAGGTCGTGCGGCAGTATCGCGAACCAGGCCAGAGGGGTTCACTCAGGGAGGCGGCAAATGTCCGTCGTGAAAGGAGATTGACGACTTCGCTGGTGTCCAACCCTCGGCTGACGCTACCCGGCATCGCCGCATGGCTGGAGAACCCCTGGCCGTTCGGTGAGCACAATCCGATGCGGATCGAGGAGTCCCGCACGGCCGGGCGTTACACGGTCCGTGCCGAGCTCCCCGGATTCGATGCGGACAAGCACATCTCGGTGACCACGCGCGGCGGCCTGTTGACCATCACCGCCGATCGGGACGCACCGGAGACCGACGACGGCCACAGCGAGTTCCGCTACGGCTCGTTCAGCCGCACCACCTCGCTCCCGGCCGGAGCCGACGCGTCCAAGATGAGCGCGCGCTACACCGACGGCATTCTCGAAGTCTCGATGCCGCACACGGAGCAGCCGAGCGACCGGCAACTGAAGATTCAGGTCGCGAAGAGCTGACATCATCAACGGGGTGGGCACTACGGTGCCTGCCCCTTTGTCACGTTCGGGCACTAGCCCCTTCGGGGGAATCTCACCGGTAGATGGCGTAAGAGCGCCTAGGCTTTCCGGACTGCCCCAGACCTCGGCTCCGCAGCATTCAGTGCACAAGGAGCATGCGATGGCGAGCGGAACTCCGGGCCACCGGCCAAGACGGCAGATCGCGTTCTGCGTCGGTCGTTGGCGAGTCACCTACACCGGGGCGGATCCACGATCCCCGCGCACCGGCACCCTCGCCGGCCAGCCCGAGTACCCGTCCGGCGAGAGCGGCGTCCTGATTCCCGTCGTCTCCGACGAAGGCCCCTCCTACGCGGTGCGCTGGATCCGATACCAGGACGTCATCGACGTCACCTCGCCGGCCAAGGGCGAGTGCTGACAACGAGATCCCGGCGAATTTCGTCCACAGTGGAGAAAACGGGCGGACGGGCGCGGAGGCAAACGGGTGAAGGGTCCGCGCTCCGCCTTGTGCGGCCGGTTGGGGGAACGTAGCGTCGAATATCGCCCCGGACCCTGGTACCGAGATGCTCGTTTCTCAGGTCGGGGTCTCCATGCTTGCAATGGATCGCGAACTGCTGGTATCAGCGGTCGCGGGTGACCGGAACGCGACGGACGCGCTGCTGCGGATGCTGCGCCCTGCCGTGCTGGGCTACTGCCGCGCGCGGTTGGGCAGCCAGCACCGGCGCGACAGCGATGCGGAGGACTGCGCTCAGGAAATTCTCCTCGGGGTGCTGGGCGCGTTGCCGGGCTACCGGCACGATGTCGACAGGTTCCTGGGATTCGTCTTCGGTATCGCCGCGCACAAGGTGGTCGACGCCCGCCGCCGCGGTGGGCGTGACATCAGTGCCCCGGTCGCGGAGCCCAGGCAGGCGGCGCTCGAACCACTTTGCCACGACGGGGATCTCGAGGGGCACCAGCGGGTGGAGCACTTGCTGTCCCGGCTCGCTTCGCAGCAGCGGGACGTCGTGATCTTGCGCGTCCTGGTCGGCCTGTCGGCCCGGGAAACCGCCGGCGCGCTCGGGATGGCCAGCGAGGGCGCGGTCCGAGTGAGCCAGCATCGGGCCTTGATCACCCTGCGCCGCCGCATCACCGACGCCCTTGATCCCTGTGCGTTATGACTCGTCGACGACGCCGACACGATCGTGGCCGGGCACGGATCGTCGCCCGGCGTTCGTGTGGCTGCGAGTAGGCTCGTTGGGCGCAGCCGCGGTGGCGGAGCTGATCTGGACCTTGTCGTTTCCGAGTTGGTGTGGCGGTGGCGAACACCGGCTCGAAAGGGGTCAGCGGATGGCTCGCGATGGCTGAGGTCGAGGTGCTGCGCGCCGGTGTCCTGGCGGCGCTCGACGAGGGCGGACCCGCCGGCGGTGTCGACGTCGTCGGCCGGGTGTGCCGGGCGTGTGTGCGGTTGCTGCCGGTGGACGGCGCCGCGGTGTCGGTCATGGTCGAGCCCGGGCAGCGTGAGGTCGTCTACGCCAGTGACCCGGTGAGTTCCGCGCTGGCTGAGCTGCAGTTTTCCCTGGGTGAAGGCCCGTGCTTCGAGGCGTACCTCATCGGCGGCCCGGTGCTGGTGCCCGACCTCGCCGCCGGGCTCCCGCCAGCTTGGCCGATGTTCGCCGCGGAGGCCGCGGAACATCCGGTGGCGGCGTTGTTCACGTTCCCGGTGCAGATCGGGGCGGTCCGGGTGGCGACCCTGGACACCTATCGCGCGACCCCGGGCTCCCTGAGCGCCGAGGAACTGTCGACCGCCCTGCAGGTCGCCGACATCGCCGCTCTCGCGTTGTCGGGACTGTTGTCCGGGGTCAAGCACTGGCTCGACGGGGACGGGCGGTGGATGGAGGGATCGGGGATGCGGCACCGGGAGGTACACCAGGCCACCGGCATGCTGATCGCGCAACTGGACCTGCCCGCCTCCGCCGCGCTGGCCAGGATGCGGGCGTACGCGTTCGGTCACGGCCGCCCGCTGCTCGACGTCGCCGCCGACATCGTGGCCCGGCGGCTGAGATTGGACGAAGACCCCGGTTGAGGACCACCATGAAGGCACACCGATGAAAGATAAGGAGATGGGTGGCATGGCCGACCGTGAACGACAGGTAACCCGGGCGTTCGTCGCGTTGGCCGACACGTTGGTCGACGACTACGACGTCGCCGACCTTCTGCACACGCTGGTGCAGCAGTGTGTGGAGTTGCTCGACGTCGCCGCGGCAGGGCTGACGCTGGTCGACGAGCGCGGCAGCTTGCAGGTGCTCGCCTCCTCGACCGAGCAGGCCCGTCTTCTCGAGTTGTTCCAGCTCAGCATCGACGAGGGTCCGTGCGTGGAATGTTTCACCGGCAGCGCGCCGGTACTGGTCGCTGACATCGCCGCGCAGGCCCGGCGGTGGCCGCGGTTCGCCGCCGAGGCCGCCCGGGACGGATTCGCGTCGGTCCACGCCGTGCCTCTGCGGCTGCGTAAGCAGACCATCGGCGCCTTGAACCTGTTCGGTCATACGGCGGGCGAGTTGTCGGCCGAGGACGTGGAACTGGCGCAGGGACTGGCAGACACGGCGACCATCGGCATCCTTCAGGAACGAGCCGTCCGCCGTGGGGAAACCCTGTCCGAGCAACTGCAGACCGCGCTGAACAGCCGGGTGATCATCGAACAGGCCAAGGGCGTCCTCTCGGTGTCCGGCAAGCTGAGCATGGACAGCGCGTTCATCGCCCTGCGCAGCTACGCCCGCCGGAACAACCTCCGGCTCAGTGAAGTCGCCCGGACTCTCGCCGACCGCGAACTCGACGCCGCCGTCGTGCTGGCCCGGTCAGACGCGCGCCCCGCCCGCTGAGTTCGTCCGTCAGCGCCGCCGCCGGGCGAACCTCTTGCGGTCGGTGGCGACGCCGGACATGTGCAGGGCCACACACAGCAGGCCGGCGGTGGTGAGCGTGGTGGGGGTGATGATTGTTCCCAGGCTGAGGCCGGCCAATTCGATGAGCAACGCTATCGCGAAAAGGACTGCGGCGAGGATGGCGAGCATGGTTCTCCTCATTTCCGAAGGCGGCCGGCGGGGTCTCGTCGGCACAACGCAACCGGGGTCTGGGGCGATAGGTGCACTTTATCGGCCGGGTGGTCGCGCCGGTACCGGAAAATGGAGTCTTGTCGAAGGTCCTTTCGGCCTCCGAGCAGGGGTCCAGTGACCCTGGACCGGGCCGGGACGCGGCGAACATGATGGACGCATGACGGTGGCCTTCGACATCACCGCCCCCGTTGTCCGTCGAAAGGAAACGACGCATGCTTATCCAGATCAGCACGGATAAGAATATCCACGGCAGCGACGCCTTGATTCAGCACCTCGAGGCCGACCTCGAATCGACGTTGTCGCGTTTCAGTGACCACATCACCCGCCTGGAAGTCCACGTGAGCGACGAAATCGCCGCCGCCGCCGAGGGGATGGACCGGCGATGCGTGATCGAGGCTCGTCCCGAGGGTCAGCAGCCGGTCGCGGTCAGTCACCACGCGGGTTCGGTGGACGAGGCGTGCCGTGGCGCCGTGCAGAAACTCGAAAGCGTGCTCGAGACCAAGTACGGCCGGGCGAACCACCGCAAGGGGACGGCGTCCATCCGGCACCCGGAGGGCTCGCGCTGAGCCCCCGCCCAGACTCGTGAGTGTTGCGGCCGGTTCTTAACCGGCATTGCCACTCACGAGTCCTGCGGCTCAAGTCACCGGCCGGCGCGGCGTCCCGACGGTCGGTCGGTGCGCGTCCTGGGGTGCGCGGGGCGCCGAGGCGGCTCGATGTCGGCCTCGTCGCTCGGCTCGGGCATACCCGGGTACGTGGGCTCGAGGAACAAGCTCCCGTACCGGTCGCCCTGCGGCGAGGTCAGAGCTTCGTGCTCGGCCGGCTCGGCCGGTGGGTGGCTGAACAGCGAACTGTCCATGGGTTGAGTAATGACGAGAATTCCCTTCGAGTCAGGCAGAGATCGGAGTACGCCCGCCGTCGAGTTCCCATCGCTGGGTGGCGGTGTCCGCCGGTTCCTGCGGGACACGGCGGGTGAGCAAGGTCTCGATGTCGTCGATGTTGTCCGCGTGTGCGGCGGTCATCAGGATCTGCTGCGCGAGGACCGTTTCGGTCTCCGGCGGGACGACCAGCAGCGCCAGGCGGTGCCGGTCCCAGCCGCCGATCACCGTAACGGTATCAGCATGCTGCGAACGGAACCCTTCCAGCCGGATGACGCGGCCGTCGATGACGATGCGGCGGCGCGTCGGCGGCCAGGCCGTGAGGTTGTAGGTGACCCGTTCGACCTGATCCAGCCGAAGGGCCAGCTTCTCGATCAGTGCCGGCAGTTCGGCGGGCAGGTCCCGCGATCGGGGCCACCACGCGCCGTCCACGTACCCCGTGATGGGAGCTCGCGGCTTCAATCGCAGTCGCGCTGGTGAGCTGGAGGTGTACGGGCCCGACTCCATGTCGGTGCTCCCGTCCCCGGCCGCTGACACCGGCCGGCCTGGGGACCGAGGACGACGCGGACTTGACCGCCCGCGTGCGAAATGCTCTCAGATCACTATCAACCCTACACCGGTATACGGCGGCAACGGATCACGACCCCGATGTGTGTTAAAACTGGGATCTAGCAAAGGGGCCCTTCGTGCACCAGCTCAGTCTCGGCGTCATCGCGCATTCATGGAAAGAGAACGAACACCGGTTGCCGATCCACCCGCGTCACTTGGAGCGAATCGACGCGGATCTTCGCGAGAGCATCTTCCTCGAACACGGCTACGGCGAACACTTCGGCATACCCGATGATCAGCTGACGGGCTCCGTCGCCGGATTCCGCTCCCGTGAGCAGCTCATCGCGGAATGTGACGTCATCCTGCTCGCGAAGCCGCTCCTTGAGGATTTCGCGGAATTGCGGGACGGCCAGGTGCTGTGGGGCTGGCCGCACTGCGTCCAGGACGACAAAGTGACCCAGCTGGCCATCGACCGGCACCTGACCGTGATCGCCTTCGAGGCCATGAACCATTCGAGCCGCGAAGGGTCGTTCAGTCTGCCCGTCTTCCACAAGAACAACGAGCTCGCCGATCCATTCCGCGACGATGGTGCACTTCGACCACGACGTGAACAACCCGGGCGACCCCCGCCGCAGTCACGCGCTCACCCTCGAAGGCCGGGTACCGCTGGCCGGATACCTCGCCGAACACGATATCGTCGTCAACTGCGTGCTGCAGGACACCGCGGCGCCCGCTGACCTTCCTCATTGAGGAGGACCTTGCCGCGTTCGCGCCGGGCAGCCTCATCATCGACGTCTCCTGCGACGAGGGCATGGGTTTCAGCTGGGCGCGGCCCACGACGTTCACGGAACCGACCTTCAAGGTAGGCCGTGACATCACCTATTGCGGGGTGGACCACAGCCCGTCCGCCTGTGGGACTCGGCGACCTGGGAGATCAGCGAAGCCCTGCTTCCGCACCTGCGCCCGGTACTCGCCGGACAGTCCACATGGGACAGTCAGGAAACCATCCGGCGGGCCATCGAAATCCACGGGTGGCAAGATCAGGGACGCTCCGCAGCGGGAGTGAGCGACAGAGCGATCTTGCGCTCCGGCCACCCCCTGCCGAGGTGGTACGGCAGGCCCAGCGCGGCGAACACGCCGAGCATCCGCGAGTTCTGCGCCAGCACGTCGGCGACGAAACTCCGCACGCCCTCGCGACCCGCCGAGACCACGAGCTGCTCGAGCAACAGCGTGGCGACGCCATACGTCCGCGTGCGGCTGTCCACCACCAGTGCGAACTCGGCCTCGGCCGGATCGGACTGGACCTCGTACCGCGCGACACCGACCAGCCGGTTGTGCACGAAGCAGCCAACCGCCGTGTGCCCGACCCCGGAATCCTGGGCGAGCTCCATCGCGAGCCTGCCCAGCCGGGCCGTACCCAGACCGAAGAACCAGAAGTACCGGTCACGCCCGGACAGGCGCGCGTGCAGCGCCAGTACGGCCACGACGTCGCCGGGGTCCAGCCTTCTGACCCAGGCGACTTCGCCGTCGGACAGGAGCGCTTTGACGGGTGGAGTGGTGACGGACATGGCCGTCTCCTCACGAGGAATTGAGCTCCAGAGTTCCGCACGCGGCCAGGATTTCCTCTGCCCGGTCGTCATTGTCGCGACGGGACGCGGTGATGAGGGCGTGGTGACCGGCTGCCTCGGGTGCTCCCGGAGGGACCACCAGCAGGCTGACCCGGTGTGGTTCCGGCCCGGTCACGGTCACAAGGTTTCCGGGTACGGCGCGGAGGCCGTGCAGGCGGACGACGTGACCGCCGATCTCCAGCCGCCTCGGCGCAGTGTCCCATTCGGTCGTCACGTACGTGACGCGAGTGATGTATCCGAGTCGGATGGCGAGGACTTCGACCAGTGAAGGCAGTTCCGTAGCCAGATCGCGCGACCGCGGCCACCACGCACCGTCCAAAATGCTCGGTGGTGCGTCCTTCGGCTTCAGGCGAAGCCGAAGCAGGTGATGGGTGGCGGCGGAGCTCGGTTCCCAGGTCTGGGTAGGCGGATCCGGCGTCATGGGCGAAACTCCCGTCCCGATCGCGATTCGACCGACGAGGAGTGAGCCGAGGACGACGCCGGCTCTGCTGCCCGCGCACGAAATGCTCTCGGTAACACCGATTCTACACCCCGTGGGCCTTTTCGAACCGCGAGAGGAGGTCTTCAACCGGCGCGGTGGCCAGCGCGACCCTGGCGTCGCTGCTGCCGTACGGCAGCCACAGTGTGTCTTCGTGGATCATTCCGCCGCAGGAGTAGACGACGTTGGGCACGTACCCTTCACGCTCGTCGTCGTCCGGCACGAGCAGCGGCTCGGGGAGCGTGCCCACGATCCGGGCCGGGTCGTCCAGGTCGAGCAGCAGCGCGCCGATGGCGTAGGTCCGCATCGGCCCGACGCCGTGGGTGAGCACGAGCCAGCCCGCCCGGGTTTCCAGGGGAGATCCGCAGTTGCCGACCTGCAGCAGCTCCCAGGCCGCCGTCGGGCCGTGCAGCGGCACCTCGCCGGACCAGGACCGGCCGTCGGGCGAGGTCGCCAGGCTCGTCGTTTCCCCGTCACCGCGGCACAACGCGAGATGCCTGCCACCGACGAGCCGGGGGAACAATGCCATGCCCTTGTTGCGTGCCGCCGGCCCGGTGAGAGCGAACGCGCTGAAGGACGTCAGGTCGGCGCTCTCCAGCAAACGAGGCATCACGGAGGTGCCGTCGTACGCGGTGTACGTTGCGCGGTAGCGGGTTTCGCCGGTGTCGTCGGTGAAGCGAACGAAGCGTGCGTCTTCCATCCCGTGGCTTTCGGTCGTGCTGATCGGCCACAGGAGCCGTTGCGCGAGATCGCTGTCGCCGGGGAAACCCACCGTGTAGCTGGCGGCGGCGAGCGCGCGGATGCGCTGCGTCGTATCGCCCGCCCCAGCGCGTTCGAGCAGATGCGGGTCGAGCGCCGCCAGCCCGCGATCGAGATCGTGCTGGTCGAAGGGATCCGGCAGGGTTGCGATCACGGTGGCAGCGATTTCGTTGACGCATCCCTCGTGCGCGAGTGCCGCACGAAGCCAGCTTCGGCTCCACGAATCCTGTTGGCGTTCGCCGGCGATGATCGGACCGGTCCGGGAATCCCACGCGGTACGCAGTCCCGGACCGAGGATGCCGGTGGCGAAACCGATCGACGAGATGTGGCCTTCGCCGATGCCGCGCAGGCTGAGCACCACTCGCAGCTGCCCGGGCGCCAGCCCGTCCTGGCGGGGATGCGGCACGAGGGAGGGGTTGCACAGTGCGGCAGCCTCGACCGCGTATTCGTGGGTGAAGCACGCGCCGAGGAGCAGCCGGCGTCGCGGGCTGAGGGAACTCGGATCGGGGATCCGGTGGCTCATGATCGACGCGTTCCGCTCGAGGACCGCGGCGAACTGCTGATGCCGCCCGGAGAAATCCGCCAGCACGCGCTCCAGCGCCGACTCGACGGAACTCTCCGGCAGCGCGAGGACCCGCGCGATCAGCGCGCCCGCCCGCGACCGGGTCTCCGGGATTTCTTCACCGGGCACGAACAGCTTGGTCACGACCCGGCCGGGGTCGGGTCGGAACCCGGCCGGGTGCCGGGTCACCAGCCCCGGCGTCTCGCCGATCACGACACACCGATGGCGGACAGTCGCTCGGCCCGCAGCCGGGGGAGCTGAAAGGTGGACAGCAACGCCAGCGTCGACTCGGCGCCCTGGTTCCGGTTGACGCCGTCGGCGCGAAGCCCGTCGGCGCAGCCACCGGTGTCCCGGTCCAGCAACGGCGTGTTCGCGTCGTTCGCGCCCAGGTACCAGGTGCGGGCGAGCTCCACTGTGGACGCCCAGCGGGGCGCGCCCGTGACGGCGTGGGCGCGGGCGCAGGCCGCGGCGAGCGCGGCCACCTCGATCGGCTGCTGGTCGAACCCCGGCGGCGCATCCGCCGGCGACCAGCCCCCGGCGGGCACCACCGACAACCGGCCGTCGTGGGTCTGCAGGTCCACCAGCCAGTCGAGGACGCGCAATCCGTCGGCGAGCACCTCCGGTCCGGACAGCAGGGCTCCGGCGGCGATCAGGACCTCGGCGACCGCGCCGTTGGCGTAGGCCAGCCGGGGCTCCGGCCACGGCCAGTCGCGGCCGGGCGGGATCGGCCCGATCGCCTTGACGGCGGCGCCGAGCAGGTGACGAGCCAGCTCGTCCTGCGGAAACCGGAAGAGCACCTCGGCGGCGCCCAGTCCGGCGAACACCATCGCGCGCGGCGAAGGAGACCGACGGCGCGCCGCCGAGTCGAAGAGGAACCGCGCCTCCGTGCGGAGCCAGGCTCGTTCGGCATAGACGGCCGTGCTGCCGAGTCCCCAGAGCGCCCGGCCCCACCAGTCACCGAGGGCCGGGTCGTCCTGCCAGTTCCGGTCGAAGCCGAGACGGTTGCGGAAACAGCCGTCCTGGTGCGCGTGCGCGGTGAGCGCGAACAGGGTTTCCTGCAGCCGCAGCAGGTCCGGGGTGAGGCCCCGCTCGCGGCTCAGCACCACGAGGCCACGGGCGGCGTCGTCGAGGCAGTATCCGTGCTCCCGGCGCGGGATGGCTCCGCACGCGTGCTCGAAGAGGCCGACGTCGTCGGACAGGCGCAGGAGGTGGCGGCTGTCCAGCATCATGCCACGACCGCGGCGGACACGACTTCGGCGCCGAGCTTGGCGTACTGCTCCGCCACCGAAGTCCAGCCGAGGGTGCGGGCGGCGATCCCGGCGGCCGCGGCCATCCCCGTCGCCGTCGACCCGGTCGGTCAGGATCTTCTGGAGCGCGGCCGCGATCGCCGCCGGGTCCTGGTGGTCGACGAGTGTTCCCGCGCCGCCGGAGAGCAGTTCGACGGCGTGCGGGAAGCGGGTCGCCACCACCGGCGTCCGTGCGGTGACGGCCTCGATGAGCACCCCGGAAGTGACCTGATCGCGTGAGTCGTAGGGCAGGAGGACGACTTCGGCGCGGGCCACCAGCCGGCGCAGCGACACGGCGTCGAGGTAGCGCGAGTCGAACCGGACCCGATCACCCACGCCGAGCCGCTCGGTCCGGACCAGCAGCGAGTGGCGATAGCTTTCCCCTTGCTGGGCAAGCACTTTGGGATGGGTCCGGCCGGCGACCAGATAGCGCGGCTCCGGCCACTGGGCGGGCAGCAGGGCCATCGCTTCGATGCCCCATTCGATGCCTTTGCCAGGGCCGAGCAGGCCCCAGGTGAGGATCTGACGCTGCTGGCTGCGGTGCGGCGCCGGGGCAGGCGCCGCACCGTCCGTGTCGGCCGCGCCGTGGGGGATCACCGAGAGCCGGCCGGCCGGGACGTCGTAGCCGGCGACGAGCCGGGCTCGCGCGGCCTCGCTCATCACCACGATCGCGGTCGCGGCGGCGAGTACGCCGTTGAGCACTTCGCGCTGGTGCGGTGTCGGTGTGGTGAGCACGGTGTGGAGCACCACGATCGCCGGGACACGCAGCAGTTCCAGGACTCGCAGGACGTCCTCGCCGTCCGCACCCCCGTAGATGCCGTACTCGTGCTGCACGATCACGACGTCTTCCCGGTCGAGCAGGACGGCCGCGTCCTGGCAGCTGGGCGCTGAGCCGGCGACCAGGTCGCCGACCACGCCCGGCACGCCGGCGGAGTTCCCGGACTCGACAGCTCGGACCACCCCGCCCGCGGCGCCTGGCGGCAACGCCGCGCGAAGCGAAGCCGTGAACGACGCAAGGCCGCACAGCGTCGGCGGATAGGTACTCAGGAAACCGAACTTGGTCACGCGGAGCCTTTCGGAACAGCGGCTGCGCGTGGCAACCAGGTGGGAGGGCAGGACCGGGTTCAGAGCTCGCCGGGTGCGGCCGAACCGTTCGCCGCCGAGGGCGAGGGCACGATCGCGGCTGTTTCAGGGGCTTTGACGGCTGGCATGGTCCCGGCGGCGGCGGTTTCCCTGGCGAGGAAGGTGCCGAGTTCGCCGATGGTGCTCATCAGCGGGGCGGGGAACACGACGGTGGTGTTCTTGTCGACGCCGAGTTCGACGAGGCTCTGGAGGTTGCGGAGCTGCAGCGCGAGCGGGTGCGCCATCATGGTGTCCGAGGCCTCACCGAGCGCGGCCGCGGCCAGCGACTCCCCTTCGGCGCTGATGATCTTGGCGCGCTTTTCGCGCTCCGCCTCCGCTTGCCGTGCCATGGCTCGTTTCATGCTTTCGGGCAGCTGGATGTCCTTCAGTTCCACCAGGGTCACTTCCACACCCCAGTCGAGCGTGGTGACGTCGAGGATCCGGCGGATGTCGAGATTGATGCTGTCGGTCTCGGACAGCGTTTCGTCGAGCGTGTGCCTGCCGACGACCTTCCGCAGGGTCGTCTGGGCGATCTGGTCGATCGCGGCGTAGACGTTTTCGATCGCGACGACGGACTTGGTCGCGTCGATCACCCGGAAGTAGGCGACCGCTGACACGTCGACGCTCACGTTGTCGCGGGTGATGATGCCCTGCGACTGGATCGGCAGCGTGATGATCCGCAGCGGGACCCGGCGCAGTACGTCGACCAGCGGGATGATCAGCCGCAGCCCGGGTTCGCGGACACCGAGGACCCGGCCGAGCCGGAACAGGACACCCCGTTCGTACTGCTTGACGATGCGTACCGCGGATGCCAGCAGGATCAGCAGCGCGGCGATGACAACGACGATCACGAGAATGTTCATGGCGCTCCGGAACTCCCTTGCTGCGGCATGCCGCGGGTGAGCCGGCACCTGCCGGGGGGAGCAGGTGCCGGCCGGATCGGTGACGGCTCAGCCGGCGAGCGTCACCTGGTTGTCGACCGCCGTCACGCCGATGGCGAACCAGGCGGCCTGTTCGGCTGCACGGCGTTCGGTCGAAGAGGAAGCCGTGCCCGTGAGGGTGACGTGGCTACCGGTGACCTCGACGTTGATGTGCTGGTCCTCCGATGGCGCGTGCCGCCGCAGGGCCGCGGCGATCCGGCCCTGGGTTTCGGCGGGCGGGACCTCCGCCGAGGGCCTCACCATGATCTGGTTCCGCACTCCGCTCACCCCGGGCAGCATGGCGACCGCGTTCCGGGCGGCTTCACGCTGGTACTGCCAGGCCACCGAGCCCCGCAGCGTGAGCACGTGGTCCTTGACCTCGACCTGTACGGACCCGCGCGGGATGACGACCGTACGGCGGTCGAAGACGATCGCTGCCTCGCGGGCCAGGTCCGCGTCCCGGGGGACGCTTCCCTTGTGCTGTACGACGATCTGGTCCCCGGTCACGGTCACGCCATGGACGCGGGTCGCCGCGCGGAGGGCCTCTTCCCGCTCCGGGTAGGTTCCGACGGTGCCGGTCAGCGTCGCCGCGCCGTCGATGACGGTCACTCCGATCTCTTCGGCGTCGACGCTGGGGGTCCAGGCCAGTTCGTCGCGGATGGCGGCTTCGAGCTGGTGATCGGCCCTGTGCTGGGTCTGTGCCATGCGGCGACGGTGCTCCCTCCCACGCCCGGTGGATAGAGTCGTCGGACCTTTCTTGCGGGGACGTTCGGCGAGCAGGCGTAGCGTGGGCCTGTGGTCGACAACGTGCTCCACCCGCGGGTGATCAAGGTCTTCCTGGTGGACGACCACGAGCTCGTGCGCCGCGGTGTGGCCGAGATCCTGGACGACGAGGGCGACATGACGGTCGTCGGCCAGGCATCCTGCGTCGCCGCCGCGCTGGCCAGGGTGCCCGCGCTGCGTCCGGACGTCGCCGTGCTGGACGTCCGGCTGCCGGACGGCAACGGCGTCGAGCTGTGCCGCGAGCTGCGTGCCAGGCTGCCGGATCTGCACTGCCTGATGCTGACGTCGTTCACCGACGAAAGGGCGATGATCAGCGCGATCCAGGCGGGTGCCGACGGCTACGTGATCAAGGATATCGAGGGACTGCAGCTGGTCGACGCGATCCGCCGGGTCGGGGCGGGGTCGAACCTGCTGGACGACCGGGCCGTCACGGCGCTGATGGCCAATCTGCGGGCCGGCGAGGGGAAGCCGGGGCCGCTGGCCGGTCTCACCGAGCAGGAGCGCACGCTCCTGGATCTGCTCGGGGAAAGCCTGACCAACCGGCAGATCGCCGAGCGGATGTTCCTCGCGGAGAAGACCGTGAAGAACTACGTGTCCCGGTTGCTGGCCAAGTTGGGCCTGGAGCGGCGGACCCAGGCGGCCGTCCTGGTCACCGCGGTGCACGAGGAGGAACGGGGGCGAGCCGGCTAGCGCGGAAGGGGCGCTCGTCGCTGGTCACGACGTCTTCCAGGCTGGCCCTCGCGCCCAGCGGCACTGGCACGCCGTGGCCCAGCCGCAGCATGATCTGCGGCCAGAGACCGCCTCCGAGCAGCTGCCGGAGTTCCCGCCGCAGCGTCATCGGCGTGACGACCTGGGGCAGGAACGCCGCGGAAAGACCCGCGGTGGTCGCGGTCAGCAGCACTCGCTGCAGCGCCTGACCGGCCTGGAGCCGGGACAGCGGCACGTCGTGCAGCGAGCCGATGACCACGAGCAGCCGGTCGGGCTTGACGTCGAGATCGGCCACCGGCTCCGCCTGCCAGGCATGCCGCACGATCTCGCGCAGCTGCGGCTGCTGCGCCGGGGAGACGGTGGCGAGCCAGGCCCGCTCGATCTCGGCCGCCCGGCGCAGATCCCGTTGCACCGAAGGAAGCACCGTGGCGGCGGTGAAGGGCCGCCGGTTGCTCCGGCGGAGCTGGACGGCGTCCGCCAGCCGCTGATCGGCCGGCGCGGCCGGGTCCCGCCCGTGTGGCCGCACGACGGCCAGCAACTCCGGCCGGCTCGCCTCCGGGAACAACCGGACGTCCGGGTAGCACCCCTGCGCCCGGATCGCCAGCCGGAGGTTCAGCAGCGCGGCGCCGCAGTCCAGGAGCTGGTCCCGGTGTCTGGAGCCGGTGTCCCAGGCCACGGGGACGGGATCCGCGTACAGCTCGATGGCCTCCGGCGTGCAGTGGAAACGCCACGGCCGCCCGCCCGCCAGCGGTGGCGGGGTGGTCGCGGCGAGCAGCACCGAGCGCACCTGCTCCCCGGTCAGGTGTCCGACGGGCATGACCCCGGTCTTCATACGGCGGCTCCGGATACGTGGATCGGGCGGCTGGTGCCGCTGTCGGTTCACCGTCCGCTCCGCCGGAGCCACGGCCAAGTGCCGAACGTCCCTCGGTGACCGGCCAAGGGTCGTCGGTTGCGAACCCGAGACGGTCCAGCCGGAGCGGGATTCCTGTGCCACTGTTACGGCATGACAGACGTCGAGGGCCGAGGTCCGCCCGGGCACGATGACGTGCGCAACTGGATCGACGAGGCCGTATCGGTCCGCTCCCGGATGGACGCGCTGCTGGCGGCCGTGCTCGCGGTTTCCGCCGGTCTGGAGCTGGAAAAAACCCTCCACCAGATCGTCACCGTCGCCCGTGGGCTCGCCGATGCGCGGTACTGCGCCCTTTCCCTCCTCGGTGAGGACGGAGCGACGACCGCATTCGTCGCCGCCGGTGTCGAGGACGCGACCCAAGCCCTGCTCGAGGTTCCGCTCCTGGCCCGCGGCCGGTCGCTCGGCCGGTTGTCCCTGGCGGGCAAGGGCGACGGCGAGGGCTTCACCGAGGATGACGAACGAGTGGTCGTGGCGCTGGCGGCGGCCGCGGGTATCGCGGTGGACAACGCGCTTCTGTACGAGGAGAGCCGCGCCCGGCAGCGGTGGCTGGAGGCTGTCGGTGAGATCTCGGCGGAACTGCTGGGTGGCACCGGCGTCACCGATGTGCTGCGCCTGATCGCGAGCCGGACGGCCGAACTCAGCGGAGCCGACAACGCACTGATCGCGCTGCCAGGCGACAAGCGATCTCTCGTGGTCGCGATGTGCATCGGGCCGGACGCCGACGCGCTGACCGGCAGGCGGATCCCGGTTGAGAAGTCCACTTCGGGTGCGGTGCTGCGCGACCACGTGCCGCGTAGCGTGCCCGGACTGGCTTTCGACCTGGCCGACGGGACGGGGGTGGACCTAGGACCCGCGCTCGTCGTGCCCTTGCGGTCCGGGGAGTCGACCGCGGGAGTGCTCGTCGCCGTCCGGGTCCCTGGCGGGGCGGCCTTCGACGAGCACGAGCTCCAGATCGTGTCCGCGTTCGCCGACCAGGCCGCGCTTGCGCTGAGGGATGCCGAAAGCCAGTCCGCCCGCCGCGAGTTGGACGTCGTGGCGGACCGCGACCGGATCGCCCGCGATCTGCACGACCACGTCATCCAGCGGCTGTTCGCGGTCGGGCTGGCGATGAAGGGCACCCTCCGCCGGGCGGGCTCACCCGCCGTCGGGGATCGCCTCTCCCTGCACATCAGCCAGTTGCAGGAGGTCATCGAGGAGATCCGCACCTCGATCTTCGACCTGCACCCGGCGCCCGGGGAGGACAGGGGGCTGCGTGCGAACCTGCGGACCGTGATCACCGACGCCACCGCGGACTCCGGCATCCGCACCACGGTGCACATTTCGGGACCACTCGACGACGTGTCGGCCGGGCTGGCCGAGCACGCCCAGGCCGTGGTCCGCGAGGCGATCAGCAACGTCCTGCGCCACGCCGAGGCCGCTGAGCTCGCGATCACGGTGACTCTCGACGAGGACCTGGTCGTCGTCGTCTCCGACACCGGAATCGGCATGCCGGAAACCGGGACGCGAAGTGGCCTCCGCAATCTCGAGCAACGCGCGGCCGAAGCAGGCGGATCGTTCCGGATCGAACGTCCCGGCGACGGTGGGACCCGGCTGGTGTGGCTGGCGCCGCTGCGTCGACCGTCCGTCGGGCGGTAGGCTTGAGGGCGCAGCGCGCTGCTCCAGACCTCGGTGGCATCTCGGTTTCATCCTGGAGGAGCGATGATCGCATGTGATGTCCCGCGTCGGGTTTCGGCAGTGACCCGGGTTTTGCGGTGGATATACAGAGGCTTCCAGCCTGGCGAAAGTGCCGGCGGTGGCGATGCGGCGTTCGCGGGTCCCTGTGACTGGCCATCGGGCCAGCCGTACGGGCTGGGGTTGGCGATAGTGCGAGCGAGGACTGCGGCTGAAGACAGTGGTATAGCCGAGTGTCAGACAGCGGACCAACCTGACTGACGGCAGCGAATCAGACGGACCGCCTTCGAATGCGAACATTCCGGGCCCGTCACCACCCAACGCCGACAAGTGCCGAACGGTCTGCTCGCGGTGACCAACGGCCCTTCTGAACCTGCGGCGGCGCGGTGATGCTGGAGACGGCCGATGGCGCTACCGGACAGGAGTTCACATGCGGTTCCGCGATCGCCGGGAAGCCGGCGAGCGACTGGCGCTCCGGTTGCGCCAGCTTCGCGGGCACCGGGCCGTAGTCCTCGGCTTGTCCGCGGGCGGGCTGGTGGTCGCCGGCGAGATCGCCGACGTCCTCACTGCGCCGCTGGACATCCTGCTCACCCGCAGGATCGAGGTCCGCGGGCCGCCGGCGACGACATTCGGCGCAGTCGGGGAGGGTGGCCTGCTCCTCTGGGACCACAGTGCCATCCGCCGGTCCGATATCGAGCCGGAGGAGCTCACCCTGCTCGCCGGTCGGGCGCGCGCCGACCTGGCACGGAAGGTCGCCGTCTACCGGCACACCGTGGCACCGGTACCGATCGCCGGCCGGACGGTCGTCGTCGCTGACGACGGCGCCGCCACCGGCATGACCGCGCACACGGCGATCCGCGTCCTGCGTGCCCGCCAGGTCGGCCGGATCGTGCTCGCGGTTCCGGTCGCTCAGGCACGCGTGCTCGACACGCTCGCCCGTGAGGTGGACCAGTTCGTCTGTCTCAGCCCGCTGCCCTGGATGTACGCGATTCGCACCAGCTACCGGAAGTTCTCCGCGGTCGCCGACACCGATGCGCTCGAACTGCTGCATCGCGGACCTCGCCGGCCGACCGAGGTCCAGCTGTGATGTCCGAAGAACGCCTCTGAAACTCCTTTGTGGACATACGTCGGTCAGTGCGACGGCGTCTCCGCGGTGAGGCCTTCGGCGGGATCAAGGCCGAGGATGGCCGGCAACAGCGCGCGATCGGCAGCAGGCCGGCCGGGCCGTCAACCATGCCTCGGCTCCGCCTGGTCCCAGGACGGCATGATGCCGACGATGTCGTCGTCGCTGATCCAGATCGGCGGGCTCGGTGCGGAGCCTCCGGCGGGCGAGAGGGGGAACGATTCCATACCGGTCTCCGGGTCCCGGACCGGCGTTCCCGCCACGATTCCGACCCTCATTCCGTTGCCACCGTGACCGGTCGGCCCCTGGACGCGGTACGTGAGTACCCAACCGAGTGGGTACGGATCGCGCAGACTGTCTTCCACCTGGTGCCCCGATCCATTCGGAGATCATTCTCGACGGGCGCCGGGGCAGGAGCGCAGACTGCACAGGATATGCCTGCCTGCTCTCGAATTCCTCGGCCAGCTGGGTGGCGCACGTGCCCGTTTCGCCGGAGACGGCGGGTTCGCAGTCGCGCCATCCCGTACACGTACTCCGCCGACCCGGCCTCGGAGGTCAAGTCCATCGTGACCGCGGGCGCCGGCGCGGGAAAGATCTCGGTGTAGGCGCCGTCGTGGAAGTAAGCCGTCCCAGCGTTAGCCGGTAACCGCGAGCCGCACCATCATTCGGCGACGCAAAGATCAGCGGGCCCCGCCGGGCACAGGGTGCCGGGCATAGGGTGCCGGGGCCGGCCGAACGGGTGTGAGAGCCGGCCCCGGCTGCGGTGCAACGATCGCTCACCGGGGGCAGTGACTTGGTGGGCACCTGGCACTGTGCGTCCCGGTTCGCTCAGGGGGCGCCGTTGCGGTTTCCACGCTAGCCGCTGCTCGCCGGGTGAAAGTGTTGTTTCCGCGGGACGGCGCCAGGTTCCGCATCGTGCGGACAGCTTGCCTTCGCCACTGAGGGATATCCCTTTACCCGCAGCGAAGGGCGCGTCCAGGCCGCCCGAAGCCGCGTCCGGCGGCTTGAATTGTCCCTTGTCCGGAGCAGACTGGGGCGAGAAGGGTGCACCGGCCATGAATGTCGGACTGCCCGAGTCCTCCGCGCAAGGGTGCTGCAGCGCACCACAAGGCCCAGCAGTGCCACCAGCCCCGCCAGCATCGGGGTCGTGAGTATCCACTCACGACTCTACTTACCACTCACGACAACTGAGCCGGTCATCGGTGGGCAGGCCGGACCAGCACGCTCAGCACCGGGCCGGAGGTCGTCCGCACCAGCTTCCGCGCTTCGACCTCGGCCAGTTCGCGCACGAGCAGGTCGTGCGCGTCCGCGCGGAACAGCCGGGGGAAGGACACTCCGACGAGGTGCGGGTCGGGTTGGCGGCCGAACACGCCGGGGAAGCCGTCATCGATCGCGAGCATCCGGCAGTCACCGTTCAAGACCGCTTGGCCCCAGCGCATGGCGGTTTCCTTTCGAAGTCCAGGACAGAGTCCATTGTGTGGCTTGCCCGCGCGCGGGTGAAAAATCCGTGGATCGCGGAGTCGGAGATCCGGTGCGGCGGGTTCTCCAGCATACTGGTCGCATTCGCCGGGGTTCTATTCCTCATTGAGCGGAAAAGTTCGCACACGCCCGGTAGTGGCATTTTCACGAATTAGCATCGGCTCATGAGTACACGAATGTACGAAGGTCCCTCGCCGCGGCCTGCCCGGCGGACGATACTGCGAGGTCTCGCTCTCGCCGGGCTGTCGGTCGCCGTCAGCTCCTGCTCTTCCGGCTCCAAGGCCGCGGAGGCGGAGCCAGGGGCCGCAGGTGCGCCGCCGCAGGAGCTACCGAAAACCCCGGACGCCGCGTTGAAGCGGCTTTTGGACGGCAACGAACGGCTCATCGCCCATCGGGCTCCACATCCGCAGACCCTCGACGACATCAGAAGGCACGCCACCGGGCAGGCCCCCTACGCGCAGGTGTTCGGCTGCGCGGATTCGCGAGTGCCGGTCGAGGTGGTCTTCGACGAGGACTTCGGCGACATCTTCGTCACCAGGACCGCAGGCAACGTGCTGTCCGAGCCCACCATCGGCACCGTCGAGTACGGGGTGGTGGCGTTGAACACGCCGCTGATCATGGTGCTCGGGCATCAAAGCTGCGGTGCGGTGAAGGCGGCGGTGGACGCGATGAAGGACCCCAGCAAGCTGCCCACCGGCGCGCTGGGCGCTCTGGTGTCCGCGCTCGTGCCCTCCGCGCGAGAGGTGAAGGATCACGACGGAGACATCTACGCGGCCGCGCTCGAGCGTGCACATCCGCTCGGTGGTTTCGACGCTGGAGCAGAATCCCGTTCTCGCCGCGCCCATCGCCGCCGGAAAGCTGCGCGTGGTCGGTGCGTCGTATGACCTGTCGACGGCCAAGGTCACGCTGTATTGAGGGACGACGAGTGGCAGAGTCCCCGGTTTCGGAATCGAATTCCCGAAGTCGGGGTTTCTGTGTCGGGATGAGGCAAGATGGTGCCCGGTTGTGTTCGGTCACGGCGGTGAGAGGTGGCGCATGCCGGCAGGAACCGGAACCGGAATGGCGGACGGACCAGGAATCGTTCGTTTCGGTCATGGGCAGCAGCGTTCACCAGCAGAAGAACGAAGACGCCGTGGTCCGGCTGGTCAATGAGGTGCGGGCGAAGGCAGGGCTGGGGCGGCTGCGCTTCGACGAACGACTGCGTACCGCCGCCCGGGCGCACAGCAAGGACATGGCAAAGCGGAACTTCTGCGCGCACGAGAACCCCGACGGCGTGACCCCGGCGGAGCGGATGCCGGCGGCGGGCTACTCGGCGCCCGGCGCCGAGAATGTCGCCCGTGGCCAGGAGAGCCCCCGCGTCGTGATGGATGCCTGGATGAACAGCCCGGGGCACCGGGCCAACCTGCTGAACCCGCAGTTCACCGCCATCGGCGTCGGCGTGGTTTTCGTCGCGCGAAACGGGCCGTGCTGGGTGCAGAACTTCGGTTATTGAGGCGGCCGGCACGCCGGCGCCACTCGATCCCGTCCGGGGAACTATTTCCGAGAAGTGCGGAAAGAAATCGTTCGTTCACCATGGGAGGAGTGCCCGAAGTAAGCTGGGCGGACGCAGAACTGCGACTCGGTAATCGGGCGGCCGCTGCAAATCGCTGTTCGCGCGAGAGCGCGGGGAGCCGCCTTCGCCTCGCAACTGGCACCGGAGGTGCTCCATGTCGGACGAACGGATCCGGAAGACGCTCGCCCGGGGATTCGCCCCGGCGAACCGCTGGGTCGTGCTGGGCACGGGCACGGCGGCCGTGCTCACCATGACGGGAATCCTGATGTTCGCCACGGACGGTTCGGGCGCCGATCCGGCCGTGCCCGCGGCTCCGGCCCAGCCGGATGACGGAGCCGTCGCTCGGTCGCAGACAGGATAATCGAGGAAGTTCGCGCTCGGCGGCTTTTGCGCGGAATGGGCGGGGAATCCGCGTTTTTCGGAATGGCCGGAGACGGGTGCCGCGCTCTCCGTGCCCGGTGATTAAGGTCGGCTCGTCGCCGATGGTGATCGGCCGCGGGAAAGGGAAACACTGTGAGTGCGATACGAACCGGCACGGTGACGGACGGGAAACTGTCCCCTTCGCTGAGCCCTCGCCACTTGTCCATGATCGCGATCGGCGGCGTGATCGGGGCGGGCCTGTTCGTCGGTTCGGGGCAGGCGATCAAGACGGCCGGTCCCGCGGTCCTGATCGCCTATGTGACGACCGGGCTGCTCGTCGTGCTCGTCATGCGGATGCTCGGCGAGATGTCGACCGCCGATCCGCAGACGGGCTCGTTCTCGGTGTACGCGGAGCGGACCTTCGGCCGGTGGGCGGGTTTTTCGGTCGGCTGGCTCTACTGGTGGTTCTGGGTGGTGGTGATCGGCGTCGAGGCGACGGCGGGCGCGGTGATCGTCCACCGGTGGATTCCCGGCGTGCCCCAATGGGCCTGGGTGCTGATCCTGATGGTCGCGCTGACCTTGACGAACCTGTTCTCGGTGAAGTCGTACGGCGAGTTCGAGTTCTGGTTCGCGGCGATCAAGGTGGCCGCGATCACGGTCTTCCTCCTGCTCGGGATCGCCGTGATCATCGGGCTGTTCCCCGGGACGCCCTCACCAGGATTTTCGAACCTCACGGGCCATGGCGGCTTTGCGCCACATGGTCTGTCCACAGTGGTCGCCGCGTCGTTCGTGGTGGTGTTCTCCTACTTCGGAGCCGAGATCGCTTCCGTCGCGGCCGCCGAGACGGCTGACCCGGTCAGCACCGTGCGCAAGGCGGTCCGCTCGGTCCTGTGGCGGATTCTGGTCTTCTACGTCGGTTCGATCGCGATCGTGGTGACCCTGCTGCCCTACGACGACGCCGGTGTCAGCAAGAGTCCCTACGTGGCCGTGCTAGACCGGATCGGGCTGCCCGCGGCGGGCACGATCATGGACGCCGTGGTCCTGACGGCCGTGCTGTCCTGCCTGAACTCCGGCCTGTACACCGCCTCGCGGATGGCGTTTTCACTGTCCGGGCGAGCTGACGCGCCGAAGTCCTGGGGAAAGATCTCGAAGGCGGGTGTTCCGCAGATCGCGGTGCTGGCGTCGACGGTGGTGGGATTCCTGACCGTCGCGCTGAACTTCGTCCTGCCGGACGATGTGTTCTCGTTGATGCTCAACACATCCGGGGCGATCGCGTTGTTCGTCTGGCTGGCGATCGCGTGCGCTCAGCTGCGCATGCGGCGCAAGCTCGAGCGGGAGGACCCGGCGCGCCTCGTGCTGAAGATGTGGGCATTCCCGTACCTGACCTGGGTCGCGATCGTGGCGATGGTCCTGCTGATCGTCGGCATGGTGCTGGACGATTCCGGCAGGCCGCAGGCGCTGGCGAGCCTGGGCCTGGCGGCTGTGGTGATCACGATCGGCATCGTCCGGCAACGGTCCGGAAAAGCAAGCGCGGACTGATCCTCGGCGCGAGTCGGGCCTGGCGGCTGCCGTGTGCGGACACACGGCAGCCGCGCCTTCTTCAGCGGCTTCAGGCTTTCCGGCGCGACCGGTAAAGGACGAGCAGGCCGCCGCCGGCGAAGAGCAGCAGCACCCCAGCCCAGCCGAGGAACGCGTTGCCGAAGCCCGTGTTGGCCAGCTGGGTGGGGGTCGCGTTGCCGGCCGGCACCACCGGGGTGGTGCTCGATGTCGTGGTAGCGGCTGTCGTGGTAGCGGGTGTCGTGGTGGCGGGCGGCGGGGGAGCCGGCGTCTCCGGCGGGGTCGTCGGGCACGGCAAGCTGGTCGGGCCGGGGTGGACCGGCGGCTTCGGGGGCTGGTGGGTGGGGCAGGCCGGCTGAGACGGGGTGGGGTACCCGTCGTAGCCGAAGCTCTGGTTTCCCATCGAAGGAGGAGCGGCACATTCAGGCGCCCCGCCCGGGGGGCCGGGGTGAGCCAGCGCGGCGCCGGCCGTTCCCAGTGTGGTGGCCACGGTCAGCGTGGCGATCGTCAAGGCGGTGCGCAAGAACGTGGTCATGCAGGGTCTCCTGGGCATGGTGGGGAATCCGGTCATCCGGCCCCGCGCTGATCGGTGATCACGGAAGCGGCCGCACCTGGCGGACTTGATTCGTCCGATCGGGAGCGGGCGTCCGGAACGTATCCCATCTCGTCGCCGTGATCATTCGGCAGAACGCGGAAAACGGGGACGGGTGTTGTGGGCAGGGCCGCACCCCGGATGCCGGGCCGAAGCGCCGGGGCGCGAATTGCGTGAATTTCTTCCGCATCGAGAGGAAGCGGGGGAGGAATCGCCCGCCCGTCGCCTTCCGGCGGCGAGAATCGTCTCGCGCGTGACGGTTCACTCGAGAAGGTGCGGGAGCAATGGCCGAATATCACATCATCCGGGCGATCGTGCCGTTCGAGCTCCGGACCTTGGACATCGTGACGATGCCGGTCCTCGTGGAACTGCTCTACGACACGCGGGACCCGTACGCGGTGGCGTTCACCCCGCTCCAGGTGACCGGGCCGGTTCGGTGGCTGTTCGGCCGCGAGCTGCTGAGCGTGGGCATGGTCGCCGAGGTCGGCGACGGCGATGTGCGGATCGCCCCGCTTCCGGAGGTGGCTGCGATGGTGGTCAAGCTGGGCTCTCCCGAGAACGCGGCGGTTCTTCAGACGGCCACGGCGGAGATCGCCCTCTTCCTCGACGGGACCACGGAGCTCGTACCGCTCGGCGAAGAGTCCGCCTGGTTCGACTTCGACCGGGAGCTGGCCAAGCTCGTCTGAGGAGCTGTTCGGCGCTCGGCCGGCGGAGACGACCCCGAGATCCCGAGGTCGTTCCGGCCGGCGGCGAGCCGACGGTTCACGCCTGGAGGAACTCCAGCGACTGGGGAACGAACTCGGCGTGGTACTGGAAGATGCCGCCGTGCCCGGCGTCGGGGTAGAGCTCGAGCCGGGCGTCCGGCAGGCGCCGCGCCAGGTCGGTGGAGTTGCTGCTCGGCACCATCCGGTCCTGGTCACCGTTGGCGACGAGGACCGGCTGGCGGATGACGCTCAGGTCGGTGGGCTCCTGCACGCCCCAGCGGTGAATGGCCTTGAGCTGGTTGCGGAACGCCGTCACGGAGATCGCCTTGTCGCGATCGTTCGTCCGCTCCTTGAGCCGGTTCACGAACTCGCGGGCGCGCGCCTTGCCGTTGGCCGTGCGGGTGAAGAAGAGGAACTCCTTGGGGTCCTTCAAGGTCAGCGTGGCCTTGACGGTGTCGAGCAGGGTGAGCGCGGTGACCTTGTCGATGCCCTTGCCCCCGGCCGGACCGGTGCCGGCGAGGATCAGCTTGCGCACCAGCTGCGGTTCGGTCTCGGCGATCACCTGGGCGACCATGCCGCCCAGCGAGAAGCCGAGGAGGTCGACCCGGTCGTGGCCCAGCGCCCGGATGAAGGCGACGGCGTCGCGGGCCATTTCCGAAATCGAGCGCGGAGTCTTGCCCTGCGAAGCGCCGACGCCCTGGTTGTCGAAGGTGATCACCCGGTGGTGCGCGGCGATGCCGTCGACCACGCGGGGGTCCCAGTTGTCCAGGACCGCGGCCAGGTGGTTGAGGAAGATCACCGGCGTGCCGGTTTCCGGCCCGAGCTGCCGGTAGGCGAAGGCGGCTCCGCCGACGTCGACGGTCTTGGTCGGCGCGTCCTGGTAGCGCGTGATGACGGTCATGATGGCTTCCTTGTCGTGGGGTGGTTCGGGCGGGGTCAGCCGGCCATCCGGTTGAGCTTGCGGACGCTCTTGTCGAACAGCCGGGCCGGGGCGAAGCGGCGCAGCGTGGCGATGCGCCCGGCCGTCGAACCCGCGGGATAGCTGAGGTTCGGCTTCGGGTCGGTGGCCGCCGTGGCGATCACCTCGGCGATGGCGGCGGGCCCGTCGCCGCCCCGCATCGTCTCGGTCATGACGGTCTCGAAAACGCGCCGCCGGTCCGCGTAGACCGGCAAGGGGCTGTCGGCAGGCACCTGGTTTTCGTCGAACGGGGTGTTGATCGGCCCTGGCTGGACGCGCAGGACCCGGACGCCGTATTCGCGGACCTCGTGGTCCAGCGACTCCGAGTAGCCCTCGACCGCGTGCTTGGAAGCCACGTAGACGGCCATGAAGGGGTTGGGAACGAATCCGGCAACGGACGAGACGTTGATGATGCGGCCGCTGCCCCGTTCCCGCATGTGTGGCAGGACCGCCCTGCTCATCCGCATGACGCCGAAGACGTTGACGTCGAAGACCTTCTGCGCCTGGGCCGCGGAGATTTCCTCGGCGGCGCCCTCGGCGCCGATGCCGGCGTTGTTGACCAGGACGTCGATCCGGCCGAAACGGTCGAGCACCTGCTTGACGACCTGGGTGACCGACTCGTCGCTGGTGACGTCGAGGTCGAGGAACGTCACGCCGTTGCCCGGCGTGCGTCGTGAGGCGTCTCGGCTCGTCCCGACCACCCGGAAGCCCGCGTCCGAGAGAGCGAGCGCGGCCTCCTTGCCGAGGCCGGACGACGCACCCGTCACCAGCGCCACCTTGGCCGTGCTGGTCATCTTGGCTCCCATCCTTTTGGATTACGACCATACGACCATAAGTCGAGCGCAAGCCCGAAGCAAGGGGTGCGAGGGTTTTAGAGTATGACCGTAATTACACTGAACGTTACCGATGAGGTGGTTGCCTCGGGACTGTAACGAAGTTACATTGTCCGTCATGAAACGAGACTTAGCAGGTCAAGTGCTGGTCATGGCTCGCGGTGTGCGGCTCGCCTTGATCGGACTCGAGCCCGATCGACTGGAAAGCCTCGCGGGCGAGCTGGGGTCCGACGCGATCGGGCGGGAAGCCATGGGCTGGCTGAAATGAAGGCGTTCGTCGTCGAGAAGTACGGCAAGGACGGCGTGCGCGCCGCGCAGGTACCCGAGCCGGCGGCAGGGGATCGCGACGTTCTGGTCCGGGTGCACGCCACCAGCGTCAACCCGCTGGACAAGATGGTGCGCGACGGGGAGTTCAAGCAGCTGCTGAAGTACCGGCGTCCGTTCGTGCTCGGCCACGACGTGGCCGGCGTCGTGACCCGGGTCGGCTCGGCCGTCCGCGGCTTCGAGGTCGGCGACGAGGTCTACGCGCGTCCGCGCGACCTGCGGATCGGAGGGTTCGCGGAGTACATCGCGATCGACCAGGACGACGTGGCGCTCAAGCCGGATTCGCTCACCTTCGGCGAGGCGGCGGCGGTGCCGCTGGTGGCCTTGGCCGCCTGGCAGATCCTCGTCGACCGGGCGCGGGTGCGGCCGGGGCAGAAGGTGCTCGTCCACGCCGGCGCCGGCGGCCTGGGGTCGACGGTCATCCAGCTCGCCAAGCATCTCGGGGCCGAGGTGGCGACCACCGCGAGTACGTCCACAAAGGACTTGGTCCGAGACCTCGGCGCCGACGTCGTGATCGACTACACCAAGGAAGACTTTTCGAAGGTGCTCTCCGGCTACGACCTGGTGCTGGACTCCCTGGGCGGCGCGAACCTCGAGAAGTCCCTGAAGGTGCTCAAGCCCGGCGGTCTCGCCATCGGGGTCGCCGGGCCACCGGACGCCGGGTTCGCCACGCAGCTCGGAGCCCCGTGGTTCCTGGGCGCGGTCTTGAACCTGCTCAGCCGCAAGGTCCGCAAGCAGGCCAAGGCGCGGGGTGTGCGCTACGAGTTCTTCTTCATGCGGGCCGACGGTTCCCAGCTGCGTGACCTCGGCGCCCTCTACGACAAGGGGGAGCTGCGCCCGGTCATCGACCGGACGTTCCCGTTCGACCGGACGCTCGAAGCGATGGCCCACGTAGAGCAGGGGCGCACCAAGGCTGGCAAGGTCGTCGTGTCGATCGTGCCCGAGGACGGCCGAAGCGGTTAGGCGTACGATCGTACTTGAATCGAGGGTGTTAGGAAGGAGCGCGCGAAGTGGTGCGCTACGCGAAAGAGCACAAGCTGGCGACGAGACGCCGGATCGTCGAGACGGCCGGCCGTCGTCTCAAGCGGGACGGCATCGACGGCTCCGGGGTCGCCACGCTCATGGCGGACGCCGGGCTGACCAACGGCGCCTTCTACGCCCACTTCGGGTCCAAGGACGACCTCGTCGCCACCGCGGTCACGGAACAGCTGGCCGGCCAGCGCGAATGGCTCGGCACGGTCGGACCGGGGCGCGCGGGCGTCGAGCAGATCGTGCGCGAATACCTGTCGCCCGGCCACCGCGACAACCCCGGAGAGGGCTGCCCGTCCGCTGCGCTGCTCGACGAAATCGGCCGCTGCGCGGAACCGACCAGGCGGGCCTACACCGACGGCGTGCTGGGCATCATCGACGACATGGCCGCCCGGCTCGCACCGGACGACCCGGGATCGGTACGCACCACGGCGCTCAGCGTCTACGCGTTGATGGTGGGAACGATGCAGCTCTCCCGCGCCGTGACCGACCGGCAGCTCGCCGACGACCTGCTCGACGAGGGCATCCGGAACGCCCTCACGCTCCTGGACGGCATACCGCGGCACGAGGCCGGGTGAGCTGAGCGGGCTGCCGAGGTCGGGCTCACGGTCGGGCGAGCTGCTCCTCGTCGTGCTGGGAGCGCAGGCCTGCCTGGTGGGAGGCCTTGGCGCGAGCCGGGTCGTCGCCGAGCGCGACCGCGAAGTTCGCCGCCATCGGCACCAGGACCTCAGCGACCGGGTCGGCGAATTCGTCGAAGTGCCCGCCCAGTTCCAAAGTGATGTACCCGTGCACGAAACTCCACAGCTGGGCGGCCACGACGTCGGGGTCCTGGCGGCGGGCCCGGTCGGAGCCGACGAGCCGCTCGCACGCGTCGGTGACGTGGCGGTAGGCGGCGCGGAAGGCCGGCGAATGTCCGCTCCGCCGGCTGTCCGGCTCCGACGGCGGCCGGTACGTCGCGCGGGTGGACAGCCCGAACATCAGGTCGTAGAGGTGCGGGTTCTCGCGAGCCGCGCGCCGGCAGGTCAGGGCGAGGGCGAAGAGATCGGCGACCGGGTCGCCGGACGCCGGCACTCGCGAGAACGCCTGGCCGAGTTCGGCGAAACCGTGGTCGGCGACGGCGCGGACGAGCTCTGCGACGCCCCCGAAGTGGTGGTAGACCGTCGTGGTCGACAGCCCGATCGCGGACGCCACCGTGCGTGCCTTGATCGCCGAGGGTCCCTGTTCGGCCAGCAGGGTGATCGCGGCCTGAACGAGCCGTTCCGGCACGCTGCCGGAAGTCGTATCCCCTGGCACGGTTCTCCCGTTTCGCGCGGCCGACGTTCGTGGAATCTCCCCAGCCTAGCGTAACTTCGTTACGTCAAGCCGGTGTGGTCGCCTCGTCGATCGGCATCTCGGGCGCTCGGGTCAGCGCGCCGCGGAAGGTGCGCCGGTAGGCGAGCGGGGAGACGCCGATGGCGGCCCGCAGGTGTTCGCGCCAACCAGAACACGATGTTCTGACGGCCACCTTGAGGGAGGGCTCAGTCGTCCTCTGTGGACGGAGGTGGAGTGAAGGCGTCCTTCGCTCCGTCTGGCCGGGGCTTCACGGACTTGCCGATCCAACGGGGGTATTAGGGTCTCGGCAAGCAGTCGCGAACCGCGAGCGGAGGGAGCCCCGGTGCTGAGCCAGGTTGCTGAGGGTGTGCTGATCCACGAGAGCGAGTTCTGCCAGAGCAACGCCGTGGTGGTGGAAGGCCGCGGTGGCCTGTTGCTCGTCGACCCCGGGGTTCACCGCCACGAAATGGCCGCTCTCGCGAACGACCTTCGCGAGCTGGGTCAGCCTGTGGTGGCCGGGTTTTCCACGCATCCGCATTGGGATCACCTGCTCTGGCACGCCGAGTTCGGCCAGGCGCCCCGGTACGGCACCGCCCGCTGCGCGGCCATCGCGGGCTCGGTCCGGGGTCGGCTGTCGGACCCGGACGAGAAGGCCCGGATCGCCCAGCTGATCCCGCCGGACATCGCCGGGCAGATCCAGTGGGAGCTGCTCGGCCTCGTCACCGGCCTGCCCGCCGGGACGACGCATATTCCCTGGGACGGCCCGCAAGTCCGGATCATCGAGCATCACGCGCATGCCGCGGGCCATGCGGCGCTGGTGATCGGGGAACGCCGGGTACTCGTCGCCGGCGACATGCTTTCCGATGTCCTGGTTCCGATCCTCGGCATGAACGGCGACGCCGACCCGATCGAGGACTACCTCGCCGCGCTGCGGCTGCTCGAGGGCGTGGCGGACGACGTCGATGTCGTCGTCCCGGGGCATGGCTCTGTCGGCGGAGCCGATCAGGTCCGCGCGCGAATCGACCAAGATCGCGCGTATGTGCGGGCCCTCGTCGGCGACGGTGTCACCGACGATCCGCGGGTCGGGCCCTCGGCCAAGCCCGGCTGGGAGTGGGTGGGCGACGTGCACGCCGGGCAGCTCCAGCGCCTCGCCGCCCGGAAAAGCGGCGGAACGCCTGGATAGCCTCTCCGGGACTGACGCGGCTGATCAGCGGGTTCGGCGGCGCAGCGCCGGGGCAAGCGCCCGCTGAATGACGAAGAGCGTGAGGCCGCCGATCGCGCAGGCTGATCCGAGGGCGGCCGGTCCGGCCAGACCGAGCAGCGCGGTCCCGCCCAGCGGGCCGAGTACTGCGCCGACGCTCCAGGTCGTCGAGGCCAGGCCCATGTACCGGCCACGCAGCTCGGCGGGCGCGAGGTCGGCGAAGGTGTCGCCGAACCGGACGGCGATGCCGATCTGGCCGAGGGTCCAGATCAGGACCGATCCGGCGAACGCGGTGGTGCCGTGGCTCACGGCGCCGAGAGCGGCGCCCGCCCCGACCAGCAGCATCGAAACGGCCGACACGGTACTGCCGGTGCGGCCCGCGAGCAGCCGGACCGCCACTGGCTGGAGCACCACGATGGCGATCCCGTTCAGTGCCAGCACCGCGCCGTACGTCGCGGTGCTGAGGCCGTCGGCCGTCATCAGCAGCGGCAACGTCGTGAACGTCTGCAGGAACAGCGTGAAGTAGCCGACGTGAATCGCCATCATCGCGAGCATCAAGCGGTCGCGCAGCACGACGGGAAGCAGCGGCTGCCGCGTCCGCACGGACCCCGCCGGGCGAGTTTCCGGCACCCGGCGCCAGACGATCAGTGCCGCGATCAGCGAGGCCACCACGTTGACCCAGAACAGCAGCCCGTAGCCGTACTTGGCCAGGATCCCGGCCGTCACCGTGGCGACCGAGAAGCCGAGGTTGGCCGCCCAGTAGAGCAGTCCGAACGCACGGATCCGTTGCTGCGTAGGCAGATCGGCCACCGCCGCCGAGCCGGCCGGGCGGAACAGCTCGATCGTCAGCCCGACGCCGACGGCGGCCGTCCAGATCTCGGGCAGCGAATCCGCCGCACCGAGTGCGGTGAGCGCCACCGCGGCACCCAGGAATCCCACCAGCATCGTGTTGCGCCGGCCGATCCGGTCGCCCAGCCAGCCGCCGAGCAGCTGGGAGCCGATGTCGCCAACGCCGAGGGCCGCGACCACCGTGCCCGCGGTCGCCGGCGAGAGGTGCTGGGCCTGCGTCAGGTACAGCACCAGAAACGACCGCACCACACCGCCGGCGCGACCGACGAAGTGCGTGGCGGCGAGGGCCCAGACCAGTTTGGGGAACCCCAGGCGTGACCGGCTCCGGGGCGGGGAGATCGTGCTCGTGGTCGTCATGGCTCCGACGCTAAGAGCGCAGCGCCATCAAGAAAAGCGATGATTTCAGATCAAACCGATCGCCATCGCTTATGATGTGTCCTATGGCGGACGTCGAACTGCGCTACCTGCGGGCCATGGCCGTGATCGCCGAGGAAGGAACGTTCGGCCTCGCGGCGGCCCGGCTCGGCTATACCCAATCGTCGGTGAGCCAGCAGATCGCCGCGCTGGAGAAGGCCGTCGGCGGCCCGGTCTTCGACCGCCCCGGCGGGCCGAAGCCGGTCCGGATCACGCCGCTCGGCGAGGTGGTCCTGGCCCACGGCCGCGAGCTGCTGACGAAGGCGGAGGTGCTGACCGACGCCGTCGACCGCTTCCGGGCGGGCCACGGCCGGATCGACATCGGCACCTTCCAGAGCGTGTCGAACCTGATCCTGCCGGTCGTCATCCGGCGGCTGCTGGACGAGCATCCCGGCTGCGACATCAGGCTGTCCGACGTGAAGCCGGAGGAGCCGCGGCTCGGCGAGCTCGACCTGCTGTTCAACGACGGCCCGGTCGAAGGGGACGTCGAGCGGGTCCGGCTTTTCGACGAGCCGTACCTCCTGGTGGCGGGCGCCGGCGCGTTTCCCGATGGCCCGGTACGGGTGAAGCTGCTCGACGACGTGCCGATGGTCGCCTGGCCGTCCACCTTTCACCAACGATGGCTGGAGCGGACGTTCGCCCGCGCCGGCGCGCAGCCGCGATTCGTGTTCCGCACCACGGGCCACGAAACCATCCTGTCGATGGTGCGGGCGGGCATCGGCTGCGCGGTGCTGCCCTGGCTGGCCCTGCACGGACACGACGCCTTCGCCGACGACCAGCTCGACATCCACCCGCTGAAGCCGTCGCCCACCCGCGAGCTGTCCCTGTACCGGCCCGCCGGGCGCACCGAGTCCCCGCTCGCGATCCGGACGCGGGACATCGTCATCGACGTCGCGCGCGAGCTCGCCGAGCGGATGCCGGCGCCGGAATAGTCACGGCTGTTCGAGGGTGCGGTGCAGCAGCCAGTCGCGGGAGGTCCGGATGAGCGCGTAGCGGGCGGTTTCGACGCGGCCGTGCAAGGTGAACAGGATCCGTTTCGGTGTCCGGTCGTGTTCCTCCCACCAGCCGGTGTCCGCGATCGTCTTGTCGGCGTCCTCGTAATCGAGGTGATCGAGGTCGTGGTCGGGGACGGCGACCGCGAGCCGGTTCTCGCCGGGTTCGCGAGGCAGGCCACGGGGGACCGCCCACGAGCGCAGCACGCCGTCCTCCTCCAGCCGGAGATCGAAGTGGTGGCGCGGGCGGCGATGCTCGTGCAGCACGAACGCCGGTTCCTTCATCGAAGACCCCGTTCTTCGAGTACGCCCGCGAGGGCCGAAGCGATGAGCGCGACCGCGCGATCGTCGTCCTGGGACAACTGCCGCAGGACGTCCAGCGCGTGCGCCGCCGGCATCTCCGCGAGCGCCTGGGTCAGGCGGATCCGCGCCGCGGAATCCGCGGTGGCGAGCGCGTCGACCAGCGCGCTCATGATCCGGTCCGCGCTCTCGCGATCCACGGACAACGTTCCCAGGACCTCGGCCGCCTCGACGTCGTTCGTGCCTTCGACCACCATGCCGACGAGCGCCGGTACGGCCGTGGTCACCCCGCGCGTTCCCAAGGCGAGCGCGGCATGTTTGCGCACCGTCGGGTCCGAGTCGTCGAGAGCGTCCGCGAGCACCGCGGTCGCCTCGTCGCCGGGCATCTCGACGATGGCCAGGACCGCGCGCCGCCGGACGTCGACGTCGTCGGAACGCAGCCCGGACGCCAAGCTCGACACGCCGTCCGCGCCCGCCCGCGCCAGCGCCCAGCGCAGCGCGCCGGCGACGTTCGGGTCGGCTTCGGACAGGACCGCCGCGGCGAGCACCTCGGTGGGAACCGGCAGATTCTCGGCCAGGGCCGTCTGCTGCCGGCGCGCGGCGTTGGGCGAGTCGAGCCCGCGCAGGAGCTCGACCATGCGCAGGACGTCCTGCCAGCCGAACGGCGCCGACGCATCGACCCGGCGAAGGCGATCGAGCAGCTCCTGCTCGCGCTTGAGCCGATCCTCGGTCCGCCGGATGAGGTCGCCGACCAGAGCGGACGGCGCGAAGGCGGGATCCTCCAGCGCGCGTCCGATCTGGCGCAGCGACAACCCCAGCGACCGCAGGCTTTCCACGTGGAAGATCCGGCGGATGTCCTCGGCGGAGTACTCGCGGTAGCCACCCACGGTGCGGCCGGTCGGCCGCACCAGCCCGAGGGCGTCGTAGTGCCGGAGCATCCGGGTGCTCACCCCGGAGCGCCGCGCCACCTCGCCGATCAGCATGGGCGTTCAGCCACTCCGTTCCGGGCCGAGCGCGACGATCCGCTCGCCTCGTCGACGGCCGTCGAATCCGGCGTCCGGGTCGCGCAAAAGCCGCTCCGTGGCGCGGGCGTGCGCACGCACCTCCGGGTCGGCACTTGCCAGGCTCGTCCGCAAGATCGGCTCGATGACGTCGCCGAGCGCGACGAGCGCCCGGCTGAGGCTCAGCTGCACGGTCCGGTCGCCGCGGCCGAGCTGAGTGAGCAAGTTCCGCGGCCAGGCTCTGCCGCTCTCCGGTGGGCGCGAGGACGACCGCGGCGCGCCACGCGCTTCGCGCGACCTCGTCGTCGGGGTCGTGCAGCAACGACCGCGTGATCGCGGGCCACGCGCTCCCGTCGCCGATCTTGGACAGCGTGTGCAACGCCTGGCTCCGGGCCTGGGCGCGCTCGGATTCCAGCTCCGCCCGGAGCTTGGGCACCGTGAGCTCCGCCGGGAGCCGGGTCAACGCCCAGGTGAGCATGTCGCGCACGAAGAAGTCCGGCTCGATCGCGCACCGTTCGATGAGCGTGTCGACGAGGCCGGGGTCGGCCTGGGTTCCGGCCGCCAGTGCCGCCTGCAGCCGCGTCGACGAATTGCCGGTACTCAGCGCCTGGAGCAGGCGCGTGTCCACTGAACTCGTGTTCATGAGGATCACCTCCTGCGTCCAGTGAAGACCTTGTCACGGTGTCAAGGTCAAGTTTCCCGCGCCGTGACGGACGCCGCATCCGGGGCTTGCGCGGTTCTCCCGCTTAGCTATAGTACTAGGCAACTAGATAAATGGAGTTGACCATGATCGAGTTCCACCTGGACGCGCGGTCCGGCCTGTCGCCGTACCAGCAGCTGGTCCAGCAGGTGCGGCACGCGCTGCGCCTCGGCCTGCTGAATGAGGGAGACCAGCTGCCGAAGGTCAAGGACGTGGTCGCCGGCCTCGCGATCAACCCGAACACCGTGCTGAAGGCCTATCGCGAGCTGGAGCACGACGGGCTCGTCGCGGCCCGGCCCGGCGTCGGCACGTTCGTGAAGGCGACGTTGAACGGCGCCTCGTTCGCGGTGCTCGGGCCGCTGCAACGGGACCTGAGCCGCTGGCTCGAAAAGGCCCGTAAAGCGGGTCTCGACGAGGAGAGCATCGAGGCCCTGCTGATGTCCACGTTTCGCAACTCCGCCAGAGAGGACATAGCGTGAGCGTCCTGCGTGCCCGAGGACTGGGCAAGAAGTACAAGCGCGACTGGGCGTTGAGCGGCTGCACACTCGACATCGAGCCCGGCCACGTCACCGGGCTGGTCGGCCCCAACGGCGCCGGGAAGTCGACGCTGCTGAACATCGCCTCCGGCATGCTCGAACCGACGGCAGGCACGATCGAGGTGTGCGGCGGGGTGCCGGGCAGCGGCCCGGCGCAGCTGGCCAAGGTCGGGTACGTCGCGCAGAACACGCCCGTGTACTCGGGTCTCACGATCGACGAGCACCTGCGGCTCGGCGCGCACCTGAACCCGGGCTGGGACGCCTCGCTCGCCGCCAAGCGGGTCGAACGGCTCGGGCTGAAGCCGGACCAGGCCGCCGGCAAGCTGTCCGGCGGCCAGCGCGCCCAGCTGGCGCTCACGATCGGCATCGCCAAGCGCCCCGAACTGCTGCTGCTCGACGAGCCGGTCGCCGCGCTGGACCCCTTGGCGCGCCGGGAGTTCCTGCAGGACCTGATGGAAGCGGTCGCGGAACACGGGCTGTCCGTCGTGATGTCCTCGCATCTGGTCAACGATCTGGAACGGGTCTGTGACCACCTCGTCGTGCTGGTGGCCTCGCAGGTCCGGGTGATCGGCGACGTCGAGGAGCTCCTCGCCACGCACCACCGGCTCTCCGGCCCGCGCCGCGACGTCGAAACGCTGCCGGCGGAGCAGCAGGTCGTCTCCGCGAAGCACACCGACCGCCAGACCACCGTCCTCGTCCGCACCGAGGCGCCGATCCTCGACCCCACCTGGTCCGTCGGGCAGCTCAGCCTGGAGGACCTCGTCCTCGAGTACATGAGCACCCCGGCCGCCGCCCGTCCCGCCCTGGAGGTGCTTCGATGACCTGGTTGACCTGGCGCCAGTTCCGCGTTCCCGCGTTGTCGGTGTTCGCCGGCCTGATCGTGATCGGCGTGATCCTCGCGATCACCGGGCCCGAACTGGTCGGCCGCACCAACTACTCCGACCAGGACGTGCTGTACAGCGGCACGATCATCGTGCTGTACCTGCTGCCCGCGATCATCGGCGTCTTCTGGGGGGCGCCGATGATCACGCGTGAGCTGGAGAGCGGCACGCACAGCCTCGTCTGGAACCAGAGCATCACCCGCAAGCGGTGGCTCACGACCAAGCTCGGGATCGGCGTGCCGGCCGCGATGGTCGCGGCCGGGCTGCTGAGCCTGGCGGTCACGTGGTGGGCGAGCCCGATCGACGCGCTCGCGAGCACGCAGACCGGGCCAGGGGCGCTGACGCGGATTTCGCCTACGGTGTTCTCCGCGCGCGGCATCGCCCCGATCGGTTACGCGGCCTTCGCGCTCGTTCTCGGCGTCGCGGCCGGGATGGTGCTGCGGCGCACCGTGGCCGCGATGGCCGTCACCCTCGTCGCGCTCGCCGCGGTGCTGATCGTGGTCCCGCTCTTCGTACGCCCGTATCTGCTGCCGCCGCAGGAGGAAACGGTCTCGATCACGGACGAGAACATCACGAATATCACCGGGAACGAGTCCGGCGTGATCGAGGAGATCAGGGTGCAGTACCCGGCCGGCGCGTGGGTGCTGGCGAACGAAACCGTGGACCCGGCGGGCAACGTCGCCTACCCGCTGCCCGGCTTCGTGCAGGACTGCATGCCGACGCCGAACCGGGCGGCGCCCCCGCCGGACCACGACGCCGTCACCACCTGCATGGCGCAGCTGGACGCTCATGGCTACCACCAGCGCGTGACCTACCAGCCGGGCTCCCGGTTCTGGCCGTTGCAGTGGCTCGAGATGACGCTCTACCTCGCGCTTTCGGCGCTGCTCACCTGGTTCTGCTACCGGCGCGTCCGCCACCTGTCCTGATCCGACACCACTGGGGAAACCATGCGCCTTGCCGCTATCGCAACCGCATTGACACTCACCTTGACCGCGTCACCCGCCCTTGCGGACACGACGCCCTACCTGCCCCGCCCGACCGGCCACGAGCCCGTCGGCGTCACCTCACTGTCCCTTGAGGACACTTCGCGCCCGGACCCCTGGGTGCCGTCGGTGCCCTACCGGGAGCTGATGATCTCCGTCTTCTATCCGGCGATGTCGGCGAACGGGCCGAAGAAGCAGTACATGACCCCGCTCGAGTCGCAGCGCAACCTCGAGCGGCTGGGGATTCCCGGTCTGCCGCTGGACGCTTTCAGCACGGTCCGGACGAACGCCGTCGTCGACGCGAAACCCGCCGGACGACGGCACAGCCTGCCCTTGATCGTGCTGTCGCCGGGCTGGACCCAGCCCCGCGCCACACTGACCGCGCTGGCCGAGGACCTCGCCAGCCGCGGCTACGTCGTCGCGGCGATCGACCACACCTACGAGAACCGCGCGACGACCTTCCCCGACGGCCACGTCACCGACTGCGCGGCCTGTGCGTTCGACGACGACGAGGCCACGTTCTGGCCGAAGTACAACCAGGTCCACGCGGCCGACACCTCGTTCGTCCTGGACGAACTGACCGGATCGCACCCGAAGTGGCGCGGCAGCACGCTCATCGACGCCGGCCGGATCGGCATGGCCGGACACTCCGCAGGCGGCGCGGCGGCCACGCAGGCGATGTTGGCCGACGCGCGCATCCGCGCCGGAGCCGACATCGACGGCAGCATCCACGTCCCGCTGCCCGTGTCCCGGCCGTTCCTTCTGCTGGGCAGCAAGGACTCCTACCACCCGGGTGAAAAGCCTTACGACGGCTGGGAAAAGAACTGGCCCTTGCTGACCGGGTGGAAGCGCTGGCTCATGGTGTCCGGCACGGTGCACAACTCGTTCACCGATCTCGGTGTCCTGGCCGGGCAACTGGGTGTCGACCTCGGCGCGACCATCGACGCGAACCGCGCGCTGACCATCACCAGGGCGTACATCGGCGCTTTCTTCGACCAGAACCTGCACTGCCGCCCCGCGCCACTGATGACCGCACCGTCACCTGCGTTCCCGGAGGTGGCTTTCTTCGGCTGAGGTAGGGCCTCGTGAGCGGTAAGTGTCGTTCTGGCCAGCCGTGTTTGGTGACCTGCGGCGTATGGCCGTGAATGGCACATTCACGGCCATAAAGGCCCTCAATGTGCCATTCACGGACTTGCCGCTCGCACCACCAACCCCAGCAGCACCTGGAGTCACACCCGCCCCACGTCCCGGGACGCAAGGCTCACCGTAGGTACTCAAAGCCCCCTGGCTCTGGCACGGTCAGCACCATCAGCAGGCCATCGCCGTGGCGGTAACCAGACCCAGTCGTCTCAGTCGCGAGACCTTCATGATCCTTTCGTCGAGAACGCAGCGGATTCGCTGCTCGGCGAAAGACTTCCAAACCCCGGCCCACGGAAGCCATACGCATATCTACGTAATTTTCGCCCCGGAACCATCGGCAGCGCCGATGAAAGCCGCGAGGATCGTGGCGTGGTGCGGCGTGATGTCGACCTGGGTGGCGCGCAGCCGCGGGTGGTCGAGCCAGTGCAGCCGAGCGGTGTCGGCGTGGCCGGCGTAGGTGGGCGGCCAGCCGGTCAGCGGGGTGAAGTCGTCGATGACCAGCAGGCCGCCCGGACGGAGCCAGGCCGCCGGATCCAGCGGTGGTTCGTCGCCTTTGCCTTGCCCGCCACCATCGAGGACCAGGAGATCGAAGGGGGCGAACGCCTCGAGCTCGCGCCAGTCACCGGCCCGGACGTCCACCGCGGGCGAGTCGCGGAACACTTCACCCGCGGCGGAAGCCCGGCCGGTGTCGCGTTCGACGCTGATCAGCCGGGCGCCGGGGTGTGCGCCGCTGGCCAGCCAGGCCAGGCCGACGCCGTACCCGGTGCCGGTTTCGCCGATGATGCCGGGTCCGGCGCCGCCGGCCAGCAGCCGCAGCAGCATTCCTTGCTGCGGCAGGCAGCAGTAGGGGAACTCCGCTTGCCGGGCCGCTTCGAGTGCGGCGCGAACCAGCGGTGGCAGCTCGTCGACGCCGTCGTAGGCGGCCGTACCGTGTTCGGTCATGAATCAGGCATTACGGCGAACCGTTGGCCTTCTTGATCGCCGTGACCAGTTTGCGGATCCGCCTCGTGTCGAGGCTGCTGTAGCAGAAGGTGGTCATGTCCACTTTGTCGCCGCCGCTGGCCGGGTTCTCCACCATCTCGGTGGAGCCGTCCACCCGGAAACTCAACCTTCCGGAGCCGAGAAACCCGGGTTCGGTGTTGCTGATTCCCTTGATCTGAGACACGGTGAACGTTTTCGTCTTGGTGCCGCTCTTGGTGGCTGCGCTGATGGTGACCTGGCTGCCGGTGAACCGGATGGATCGCCGTCTGGAGTTGATGTGGGTCATGCTTCCTCCCCGGGGGACCGGGGAATCACGGTAAGCGGCCCGAGAATCGTCCGCAAGGCGCATTTCATGACAGATCAAGGTCACTCAGCCGGGCTGGAAGAAGGCGAGCAATTTCTGGGCGGCGTCCGGCGCCATCAGCATTTCCTGCATGTCCGCGGACATCCGGGCGGCGGCGCCGGTGCGTTCGAACATCTCGCTTTCGTATTCCTTGACGGCGGCGGGAAAGTCGTCCGGGTGCGCGGCCAGCGCGAGGCCCAGCAGTGCGCCGTCGAGCAGCGCCATGTTGGCGCCCTGCCCGACCGGCGGCATCAGGTGCGCGGCATCGCCGACCAGCGTGACGCCGGGGTTCGATGGCCAGGTCAGGCCGAGCGGGAGTGTGGTGATCGACCGCGGCACGACCGTGTCGTCGCAGGCGAGGATCAGCGCGTGGAACCGCGAGTCCCAGCCGGCGAGCAGGTCGATCAGCCGCGCCCGGGCCGCGGCCGGGTCGTCGAACGGGATCCCGCTGGTGTCGAACCAGTCCTCGGCGGTGCTGTAGAAGCTCAGGCCGATGCGGACGCGGCCGTCGCCGTTGCGTTGTGCCGCCAGGGAAAGCCCGTCGCCGAACACCCAGTAGTTGCCGCGCCCGACCATCGTCGCGAGGTCGGGGTGGGTGCGGTCGATGTCGGGAATGCACGAACTCGACGACGTTCTGGCCGATGTGCGCCGGCCGGGCGTCGGTGAGCAGCGCGCGGACTCGGGAGTTCGCGCCGTCGGCGCCGACCAGCAGGTCGTACGTCGCGCTGCTGCCGTCGGCGAAGTGCAGCACGCCGTTGTCGGCGGATTTGAACGCGTGCCCCCACCGCACGGCGTGTTCGGGGAGGGAATCCAGCAACAGGCTGCGCAGGTCGGCGCGGTCGACCTCGGGTTGCAGCAGCGGGGCGTCGTCGGGGGTGTCCTCTTGCAGCAGCAGGGTGCCGTCCGGCTCCAGAAGGCGCATGTCCTGGCCTTCGAGCCACGGGCGATCGCGTAGAACTGGTCGATCAGGCCGGCTTCGCGCAGCGCCCGCTGCCCGGAGTGGATGTCGAGCATGCCGCCCTGACCGCGCGCGTCACGCGACGATTCACGTTCGTACACCACGGAATCGATGCCGTTCACGTGCAGCACGCGGGCAAGCGCCAGGCCGCCCAGGCCGGCCCCGACGATGGCTATGGTCATGGTTCCCCCTAGTCCGATACACCGTATTGCGATACACCGTATCACGAGATGCGGTGTATCGGAGGTGGGGTCAGTCCTGCGTGGCTTCGGTGAAGTCCGGTGGCGCCTGCAGGTCGTGGACGCGGAACAGGACCGCATGCTCGACACCCATGGCCTTACCGCTCATCGCGGCGAACGTCGGGATGAAGTCCTTGGGGGCAGGATGGTCCGGCAGCGCGGCCAGGTACGCGGCATGAGCCTCGAGCGAGGCGACGCCGCGCCGCAGCGGCTCACCCGTGACGTCGACACCGTGGGTCGCCCCGGAACCGGCGAGCCCCGGAATGATGAGCCAGCGCACGGAGTGCGGCTCGAGACCCTCGTCGTCGACCTGCTCCGTGAAGACCCACCGGTTGCCCGCGTCGCGTACCGCGTCGAGCGTCGCGAGGCCGACCGCGCGGTGGTCGGCCTGGTCGAAGCCGTAGGGCGTCTCGACCTGGTGGCCGGTGCCGAGGACGACGTCGGGCTTGAACCGGCGGATCTCCCGGCAGATGTCCCGGCGCAGGTCCAGGCCGTAGACGAGCACACCGTCGGGATGCTCGAGGACGGTCAGATGCTCGACGCCGACCGCGGCGCAGGCGGCTCGCTGCTCGGCGACACGCAGGCGCGCCGTCTCCTCGGGAGGATTCGGCATGCCGGCCTCACCGCGCGTGAGCAGGAGGTAGCCGACCTCGATGCCGCGCGCGGTCCAGCGAGCCACGGCGGCGGACGGCCCGTACTCCATGTCGTCGGGGTGCGCGACAACGCAAAGCACGCGCTGGAAGGATTCCTCGGGCAGAGCTGGCAATGTCATACCGGTCATCTTGCCGCAGTTGAAGGCCGCCGTCCTGCTCCGGAAAGCGCCAAAGTGCGCTGATCGATCCACAGTGGATAGTCACCGCGGTGCCTGCCGGATCCGGAGGCCGCCGCGAGGGCTCGAACGGTGCCGTCGTAACAAGGGCACGCAGTGTGCCGACCTTGCTACCGGGTAGTCCTGGTGACGAGGGAGGCTTTCTCATGGGTGTCAGGGCAAGAACCGCGTTCGCCACCTTGGGTGGCGCCACCGTGGTGACGGCGGGCGTAGTCGCGTTTTCGGGAGCTTCGAGTCGGTCGGGCCATCGCCCGCGCCGAGTGTGCAGGCAGCTCAGGCGACCTGTCTGACTGATGCGAACGGCTTCTGCACGGTCTCGCACTCGCTGGGTACCGTCCCGGCGGCAGTCATGGTCTCGGCGAACACGGCATTGAGGACTCGTGAGCGTTGCGGGCGGTTAGAACCGCCCGCAACGCTCACGAGCACGGCCTCACTCTTTGCGCGCCAAGGACTCGTGAGTGGCGATGCCGGTTCTAACCGGCCGCAACACTCACGAGCCCGTCGGCAGGTCCCCCTCGCTTCACCACGCCACGTTTGCCTTACCCCTCAAATAGAACCCGACTTACCACTCACGAGGCCCTGCCGGGCTCAGACCTCAGAAGTGCCACCTTTGCCTTACCGCTCAATAAGTCCCCTCAAGGTGGCCTTCACGGACAAAGCGGAACCAACCCAACGCGGAATCCGTAGCGAAAAGGTCGAAGCAGCACGGGTTTCGTCAGCGTGGCCACGGAGAAGGCTTGTCGCGCAACTCTTCCGCGAAGATCGCGTCGATCCGGGAGCTGGCGCGGAACAGGGTCCGGGTCGCCAGCCGGAGCAGGTAGCCGGCGGCGAAGACGGCGAGCATGGCAAGCCCGATGACCGCGGAATTCGCCACGAGCGCCTCCCGGTACTGGTGCGCGAGATAACCCAGGCCTATCCCGGCAGTGAGTGCGTCGAGCAGTGCCAGCTGCACGGCCCGGGAGCGAGAGGCGGCGTATGCAGCAGCCATGGCACCCTCCTGCCGGTCGCGCAGGCGACGTCCTTGCAACCTAGACGAGGACGCCCCGGTTGGCCCCCACTTCGACCTGATTGGCCTACCGGATCTGCCCGGATGGCGTCTGTGATAACTTGGAGCGAACTGGGTGGTCTGTGCACAAGCAAACTCACGTGGCCGCCCTGTGACCAGGGGCGGTAGCTCAGTTGGTTAGAGCAGGGGACTCATAATCCCTTGGCCGCGGGTTCGAGCCCCGCCCGCCCCACACGAACCGGGCTCAGGCGCGCGAGTGTCCACAAAGGAACAGCCGGACGCTCAAGCGGGCACGAGTTCCCGGACGGGCTCGGCCGCATATCGCCGCGCCAGCGTCGCGCAGACGATCAGCTGCAGCTGGTGGAACAGCATCAGCGGCAGCACGATCAGCCCGACCCGCGAGTGCCCGAACAGCACGGTCGCCATCGGCAGGCCGCTGGCCAGGCTCTTCTTCGACCCGCAGAACACGATCGTGATCCGGTCCGCGGCCGCAAAGCCGAGGGACTGTGCTCCGAACCCGGTCGCCAGCAACACGACGCCGAGCAGCACGCAGCACACCGCCACCAGGCCGGCCAGCTGCCCGAGGTCGAGCCGGTGCCAGATGCCCGCGGTCATGCCTTCGCTGAACGCGGTGTAGACCACCAGCAGGATCGAGCCGCGGTCGAAAACCTTCAGCGGCGCCGAATTCCGGGTGACCCAGCCACCGATCCAGCGGCGCGCCAGCTGTCCGGCAACGAACGGCGCCAGCAACTGCAGCACGATCCCCAGTACCGCCGAGCCGTTGACGCCCGCGCCGCTGCCCGAAAGGAGTACCGCGACCAGCAGTGGCGTCAGCACGATCCCGGCCAGGTTGGACAGCGACGCGCTGCACACCGCGGCCGCGACGTTGCCGCGGGCGATCGAGGTGAACGCGATCGACGACTGCACGGTCGAGGGAAGCACGCACAGGAACAGCACCCCCACCGCGAGGTCGGGGGTGAGGAACGGCAACCGGATCAGGCCGAGGCCGAGCAGCGGGAACAGCACGAACGTGGCCGCCAGCACCACCGCGTGCAGCCGCCAGTGGCGGAGCCCGTCGAGCGCCTCCCGGGTCGAGAGCCGCGCGCCGTAGAGGAAGAACAGCAGGCCGACCGCGATGTTCGTGGCGAGGCCGAAGCCGCCGGCCACCGCGCCGGACGCGGGCAGCGCGCACGCCAGGGCCACGGCCCCCAGGATGGCTGCGATGAACGGGTCGATTCGCAGCCGGGCCGCGAGCGAGGTGAGCATGGATCTCCTTTCCCTCCTATTCTGACCCGGCACGCGGTCATTGTGAACCACGATGACCGCACTGACTGTTATCGAGGAGCGCGATAGGCTGAAGGGATGCTGGACTCCCGCCTGTGCCGCTCGTTCCTCGCCGTCGCCGAGACCGGCAGCTTCACCGCGGCGGCGCGGCGCCTCGGCGTCGGGCAGCCGACAGTGAGCCAGCACGTCCGCCGGCTCGAGGACGCCTCCGGCGGACTGTTGTTCGCCCGCGACACCCACACCGTCGAGCTCACCGCGCGGGGCCAGGCGATGCTGGGCTTCGCCCAGTCCATTGTGGACACCGAGGAGCGCGCCAAGCGGCACTTCGAAGGCGCGGAACTCCGTGGGCGGGTGCGGATCGGCGTCTCCGAGGACATCGCGCTCGGGCCGCTGCCGGAGATCCTGCGCCGGCTGCGCGGCAGCCATCCGCTGGTGGACGTCGAACTCACTGTCGAGCTTTCGGACGTCCTGGCGCAGCGCGTGCGGGCCGGGCGGCTCGACCTGGTGCTCGGCAAACGCCGTCCCGGCGCCCAGCACGGCAAGCTGCTCTGGCGCGAGCCGCTGGTGTGGATCGGCTCGCCGGCCACCGTGCTCGACCCCGAGCGTCCGGTCCCGCTCGTGCAGTACCCGATGCCCTCGATCACCCGCCTGATCGCGGTCGAATGCCTCGAACGCGCCGGGCTGGACTGGCGCGCCGCCTGCCAGACGTCCAGCCTGACCGGGTTGCGCGCCGCTGCCGCGGCCGGGCTCGGCATCACGGTGCACGCGCGCAGCCTGATCCCCGAGGGGCTCGCCGAGCTCGACGGCCTGCCCGACCCCGGCGACATCGAATTCGTGCTCCTCGCGCGGGAATCGATGGCGGAACCGGCGTCGGCGCTCGCGGGGTTCGTCCTCGAGGCCCTCCGGCGCGGCTCGCGGTAACGAATTCGCGCTCTGCCCTGGTGGCCGGGCGCGTCCGGCTCTAGGTTCGAGGGGTCATATCGGTGCGCCCAGGTGGGGAAGCGCGGTCGGGGGACGGCCACGCATCGGGGCGCCGCAGACAAGGGGAGAATCGAAAATGAGAACGGACAGACCTGTCCGGTCGCTGCGCGCTGCCTGCGTGCTGACCGGAATCCTCGCGCTGGCCGGAACGCTGGCGGCCACACCGGCCTCGGCCGCCACCGGACCCGACCTGAAGATCACCGCATCGGTCCCCGCGGGACCCTACGTGGTCGGGGAAGAGTTCAAGGTCACCGTGACCGTCGCCAACATCGGTGACACCGCGGCGACCCGCATCAAGGGGAGCATCAGCTCGCACAGCGGGTCCTATCCGAGCGCGACGCTTTCGGACTGGGCCGAGTTCAATCCCCTGAACGACGGCGGAACGCTGGCGCCCGGTGCGTCCCGGACGCTCGTCGTCCGGGCCGAGTTCTACACCTGGAACGGCGCGCCGGACGTCTACGCCACCGTGAGTGACGCCGAGGACGCAGACTACGAGAACAACGTCTTCACGGTGCCGTTGAACCTGATCTCGCCCGACGTCAAGGACACCATCGGTGGCGCGATCTACGCCGACGCCAACGGCGACGGGAAGCCGTCGGCGGGAGAGGCGCTTGCCGGTGTCAAGGTCACCGCGGGCTACAACCCGGGCTACACCGCGATCACCGACGCGGACGGGAAGTTCGTGGTGCGTGACGTGCCCGCCGGGTTGTACTCCCTGGGATTCGAAGTGCCCGGCGGCTGGAAGATTCCCTTCTCCGGCACCTTCAGGCTGGACGGCACCGGGGCGAACAACGCGCTTTCGATCCGCGCCGTGCGCCCGCTCGACGAAACGTTGCACGCCACGATCACCCTGGACAAGAAGTCCTATCCGAACTCCGGGGCCCAGGCGGTGATCACGATCAAGCTGCAGAACACGGGCGACCGGGCGATCAGCGGGATCCACGCGAACTGTGACCCGTACGGCAGCAATTACGACATCAGGACGCTTCTGCCGAGCTGGGGCGTGCTCGCGTGGAACGCCGCGGGCGCGACGGTGGAGGCGCACGCGACAAGCACGTTCAAGGTGCCTGGCACCGTGCCGATGCTGGCCGCGGCACTCGGGCGCACGTACATCGACTGCTCCTTCGCCACCGACTACAGCAGCGACGGTCCGTACTCCTCTGCTCAAGCCACCGTTCCCGGCAAGAAGGGGCCGGCGACCGGGATCCTCGGCCAGGACAAGAATCTCAACGGCAAGATCGACCCGGGCGAAGCCCTTCCGGGCGTGAAGGCCGAGCTGACCCGGGACGGTTCGACAGTCAAGTACACGGCGACGACCGACGCCACGGGCAAGCTGGCGTTCGGGGACGTTCCGGTGGGGGACTACCAGCTCCGGCTGGTCGGGCCGTGGACGACCTTGTCGGAGCTCCAGGTGTTGGCGGTGCCGTTCAACCGGGTTTACACCCTCTTCGCGAACCCGGCGGCGTGACGGGGCGGGCGGGGAGTCCTCAGGCGGGCTCCCCGTCCGTCGTCAGCAAGCGGCGCAGGCGTGACAACGCCCGGTGCTGCGCGACGCGGACCGCGCCCGGCGTCGAGCCGACGCTGGCCGCGGTCTCCTCGGCCGACAACCCGACCACTACGCGCAGCACCACGATTTCCCGCTGCTTCTCCGGTAAGACGCGGAGCAACTCCGCGAGGCGTTCGTTCAATTCCGTTTGCAGGGCACGCTGTTCCGGGCCGGGCAGGTCGGAGATCCCGTCGGGCATCTCCGCGACCGGCTCGGTGCGGTTGCGCGCGGCCGAGCGGTGCGCGTCGGCGACCTTGTGCTGCGCGATGCCGTAGACGAACGCCAGGAACGGCCGGCCTTGGTCCCGATAGGACGGTAGCGCCGAAAGCACGGCGAGGCACACTTCCTGCGCGACGTCGTCGGCCGAGGCGAAGGTCCGCTCGTTGCGGCCGACGCGCGCGCGGCAGTAACGCACCACGAGCGGGCGGATCGCCGCGAGCAACCGGGACAGCGCCGCCGGGTCGCCGGCGATCGCGTCGGCGACCGGCTCGTCGTGCTGGCGCCAGTGCGAGGGGAATTCCTCGTCGGGCTTGGCGGCCGCGATTTCCCTTACCAGCGCACGGCTTTTCACACGCAGCAAGGTGCCTTCGACGTCGAGCCCGGCCTTGAGCGAGCCGTCCAGCGCGGCGTTGGACTCTCGCAGCAGCTCGGTGATCGCCTGATCCCCGTAGTCGGTAACCGGCATCGTGCTCACTTCCTGTCCCCCGTGTCGGGCCGTTCGGCCCGGTGCTGACGCTTCAACCGTTCCCGGACGTGCCTGAGGTTGGACCGCACGGTGGCCGGCGCGATCCGCAGTGCCTTCGCGATCTGGGCGGGCGTGAACCCGTCCAGCGACCAGGTGAGCACCATCCGCTGCTGGTCGGGCAGGGCCGCGAGCAGCTCGATGATCCGCGAATGCTGCTCGACGAGGGCGGCGAGCTCCCGGTCGTCGCCCTCGTCGAACGGAGTCCAGTCGCGTCGCGCCTGTTCGGGCGTGGCCAGCAGCCGTCCCGCGGCGCCGCGGACCCAGGCCCGTGGCTCCTCGATGGACGGCCAGGCCTCGAGCGCGTGCAGCATCGCCTCCGCGGCCACGTCCCTGGCCGTCTCCACCTCGAAGCCCGCCTTGCACAGGAAGGCCACCAACGGGGCGAAATCGGCGCGGAAGAACGCGTCGAAGTCCTCGTAGCCGCACACGTCCCCACACCGCCCCTCGCGTGTTGTCTACGGACAGGTGCGGTGAGCGGGGCGCTACGTGTAACGATTCGATCAAGACTGCTCGAAGGACGTAATGCAGCGCTTCTCCTCGGTGACGCGCAGTAGCGAACGGTGAATTCAGGACCGTCTCGCGGCAACTGTTTGTCGACTTCGCGGGGGTGATCGAGCCGGATCCGGCTGATCGACCGGGTGATCAACATCGTGCCGGTGGGAAGAGGGGCGTAGTCTGATGCGTTGAAGTCTTGGTTGCCCGGAGGGTGCGCCGGGCGCTGGAGCCACCAAAACCACTTGACCCGCGAACAGGCGCGACTCCGTGCCGTCCTGGGATAAGTCGGTTGACGGGCCACAACAATGAAAAGCACGGATAACCCGAGGAGGTGAACAACGGAAATGGAAGCCACGATGACCGGCTGGGCGGAGCTCGCGGCCTGCAAGAACGAGGACCCGGAACTGTTCTTCCCGATCTCCGAGCTCGGCCCCGGCGGCCGCCAGACCGCCGAAGCCAAGGCGGTGTGCGCGCGCTGCCCGGTGCGCGCCGAATGCCTCGGATACGCGCTCGACAACGGCCTGGACCACGGCGTCTTCGGCGGCACCACCGCGGATGAGCGGCGCAGACTGGTGCGCAGCGCCCCGCGGCACCGAGCAGCCTGAGCGCCGGTGACACAACCCGGCGGCGAGCGGGGAGACACCCGTTCCGGAAATGAAATGCCGGAATTCACGCGCCCGGGTGGGTGCATCCTTCGTGGATCACTCACCCGGGCGTATTCCTATTCAAACCCACGAATTTAAGCGGCGTCCTTCAGTGCCGCGGGGCTCGGGTCTCGTGAGTGGTAAGTAGGGTTCTAACCCGACTTACCACTCACGAGAGCCGGGAGTCAGGGGCCGGGGTAGGTGGACGGGAGGCCGAAGGCGGTGTGCGACGCCGTCTCGAACGCCGCCATCGAGGTCACCAGGCCGTCCTCCACCACCAGCAGCGTCACCCCGAACCAGCGGTACTCGCGCTCGCCGGGCGCCTGCACGTAGCTCGCCACCGCGGGCTGGCGGTTCGCCCGGATCGGCAGCATCCGGAACCGGCCCCGGTAGTACGGCGAAGCCGGGTCGATGCCCGGCGTGAGCGCCGCGACGATGCTCTCCCGGCTCGCGAACCACAGCGCGTACGGCGGCATGATCGCGCGGGCGTCGGCGCGCAGGACCTCGGCCACCGCCTGCGGGTCCGCGTTCTCGTAAGCCGTGATGAAACGCCGGAGCAGCTCCATTTCCTCGGCCGTCGGCTCGCCGGCCGCCGTCCACTCGGTACGCCGGGCGGGCAGGCGCTCACGCAATGTGGCTCGCGCCCGCTGCACCGCGCTGTTCGCCGACGGGACGCTCGTCTCCAGCAGGTCCGCCGTCTCCTTCGCCGACCAGCCCAGCACGTCACGCAGGATCAGCGCCGCGCGCTGCCGCGGCGGGAGGTGCTGGATCGCGGCCAGGAAGGCCAGCTCGATCGTCTCCCGCTCGACCACCGCCGCCCCGGTGTCGTCCGGCGCGACGGCGTCGAGCAGGACGTCCGGGTAGGGCTCGAGCCACGGCAGGTCGACGGCCGAGATCTCGCCGCCCGGCTCGCCCGGCGGGCCGAGCTGGTCCGGCAGGACGCGGCGCGGGGTGCGGGCCAGCGCGTCGAGGCAGGCGTTCGTCGCGATCCGGTACAGCCAGGTGCGCTCGCTCGCCCGCCCTTCGAAACTCTCGCGGTACTTCCAGGCCCGCAGGAACGTCTCCTGGGCCAGGTCTTCGGCGTCGGAGAACGAGCCGAGCATCCGGTAGCAGTGCACCTGGATCTCTCGGCGGTGCCGCTCGACCAGCGCTTCGAACTCCACGCTTGGCACCGTAGCGCAGGTGCGCGCGAAAGGGGCCCGGCGCGAGCGGGGGCCCTTCGCGAGCTACCAGCCGATGCCGAGCGTCAGCGCGCTCGGCGGGTTGTTGTTGCCGAGGATCTTCACCGAACTCTGGTCGTTGATGTCGTCATAGGCGAACGCGTAGGACCGGTGGTCGATGCTGATCGAGTGGAAGTACGTGGCGTAGTCGTTCTGCGCCGAGTTCGTGTAGTACGCCGCCGGGTTGTACCAGTTCGCCGTGTTCATCGCGACGCCCCGGTTGAAGGCCGCGCAGAACTCCGCGCCGAGCTCCAGCGCCGTCGTGCTCATCCCGCCCGACGCGAGCGCGCCCGCGCACGCCACGACGTCGGTCGTGGTGGGCTTGGTCAGCACGAACGGACCCGCGCCGTCCTTGGTGAAGGTCAGCGTGGTGCCCGAAACCCGCCCGGTGAACGTCTGGTTCAGCCGGGTCAGGGTGAACTGGTTCGCGGTGTAGTACGACCACACCTGGTTGATGTAGTTCTGCAGGTAATTCCCTTGCGCACCACCGGGATCGAACGTCGCCGACGACCGCGGCGCGACGATCCGGTAGGTGTTCACCAGCGGATCGAACGCCGCACCGACCGCGGCGCTGTACCCCGCCAGCACCTGCGCCCGCGACTGCGTGATGCCGACCGTCTGGTCGTACCCGGTCGAAGCCTGCTGCACCCGGGCCGTCATCGGGAAGCCGAACATGTCGACCTGGGTGGTGTTGCCACCGTAGTTCGCGGTCGTCCCGAAGCCGTAGGTGTACTCGTACCAGTCGTAGTACACGTCGTTGTTCGGATCGGCGGCGTTGTGCAGGTCCGGCCCGCCCCAGCCTTGGTCGTCGGGCGAGACCGGGATGTAGAGCGGCGAGCCGAGCGAGAGGTAGATCCGTCCGCCGAAGATGCTGGTGGGCATGGTGATCGTCGACGCCTGCGCCATGCTGAACGACATGTTCGGGTAGTTGACGCCGTTCTTCGTCAGGTGATTCGGTGCGGTGGCATCGTTGTGGTTGATGTGCGCCATGGTGCCGTCGGGCTTGAGGTAGGACCAGCCGCCGGCCCCGCTCGGCGCCGTCAGCCCGAGCATGGTCACGTAGATCTGCCCGTTGCTCCACCGGCCGCCCGTGTTGTTCTGCAGGATCAACGGGAAGTGGCCGTTGGTGTTGCCGGGCGGCGTCGTGGTGCCGCCCCCGGTACCGACCGGGTAGCTGAAGTGCGGCGTGTCGTAGAGCGGGCCGGACTTCTCGTAGGTGAACCAGTAGCTGATCACATTGCCGGTGCCGAGCCCGTTCACGGTCTGCTGCCAGGTACCGCCGTTGTTCGCCATCCGGAAATTCTGCTGACCCAGCCCCGGTGCACCGGTGTAGTGCACGTCGACCAGCGCGGCGGGCGTAGTCGGCTTGAACCAGAGCTGGATGCCGGAACTGCTCAGCTTCGTGACGCCCTGGGTGTAGTCGGCGGCGAACGCCGGGTTCGGCGCGACCACCACCACGAGCCCACCCGCGAGCACGGCGATGAGCAACGCGTGGAGAGCATGCTTGAGTGTCCGTTGTGGACGGTTTGATGTGGACATGCCGGGCTCAGAGCTGCTGCCAGAGCGCGGGGGTGTTCGGCGGCTCCCAGGTGACGATCGAGGTGTGGGCCTGCCGGCACTGGTAGTCGAGACCGCCGTAGCTCACGCGGGCACCGACCGCGTAGGACACTCCGGGCGCCCACGCCGGGTACTGGCCCGGCTGCGTGGTGGGCGTGGTCGGGGTCGTCGGGCTGGTCGGCGTCGTCGGCACGGTCGGCGTGGTGGGGACCGTCCCGCCGGGCCGGGTCCACGCGGCGACGTAGTCGACGACCATCGGCCGGCCGGGCACGGTGGCGCCGTCGGGTCCGCCGCCCTGCTTCGCCGGGAACTCACCACCGACGGCGACGTTCAGGATCAGGAAGTACCCGTGGTTCGTGGCGTTCGCCCAGACGTCGGCGGGCAGCTGGCTGGCCGAGACCTGGTGGAACTGGACGCCGTCGAGGTACCAGCGCATCTGCCGGAGATTGCTGTCCCACTCGAGCGCGTAGGTGTGGAAGCCCGCCTGGCACGTCGTCGGGGAGCACGGGCGCTGGGCGCCGAGGCCGTCCTTTTCGTTGCAGGGCCCGCCGGGACTCGTGCCACAGTGCATCGTGGCCCACTCGTTGTTGACGCCCTGGACGTTCTCCAGGATGTCCATCTCGCCGATCCCGGGCCAGTTCCACAGATTGCCGCGATACGGCGTGCCGAGCATCCAGAACGCGGGCCAGTAGCCGCGGGCGGCGGCGCCGGTGACGTTGGGCATTTGAATGCGCGCCTCGATGCGCAGCACCCCGCCCGCCGGCGGCTGGAAGTCCTGCTTGTTGGTCTCGATGCGCCCGGACGTCCAGGCGCCCACGCCGTCGCGCTGCGGGGTGATCGACAGGTTGCCGCCGCCGACCGAGACGTTCGCGGTGCTGCTGGTCATCGTCTCGATCTCGCCGGTGCCGAAGTTCGCCGGGCCGCCGGGGTAACCCGTGCCGGTGGTGTAGCGCCAGTTACCGGTGTTGACGCCACCGCCGGTGAAGTCGTCGTTGAAGATCTGGGTCCAGCCGGCGGGGGTCGGCGGGGTGGACGCCTCGGCCCGCAACGTCAGCGGGACGGCGGCCGCGCCGAGCATGGTCAACGCCGCCAAAAGGGTTGAACGCTTCCTGAACCGGGGTTTTCCGGACATGACTGACCTCCAGATGGTCGTGCGGGGAACATCCGGTAATGGCGAGACAGGTTTGTTGTTGCCAACAACAATGCGCTGTCCGGATATGACAGCTCTCCCGCACGGCTTCTGTCATTCCGCTATTCGGCGTAACTTCGTGATCTGTCTCACATCGTGCGAAAGGTCTGGACCAGAGACATTCGCAGGTCCGGTTCGAGTGCCCGAAAGCCCTGCTCGAAAGGGAAAAAGGGGCAGCTGGCACACTGCCGCTGTGAGCGGAACGGTGCTGGTACTCGGCGGGCGCAGCGAAATCGGATCGGCCGTGGCGCGGCGCCTGGCGAGCGGGCGCACGGTCGTGCTGGCCGCCCGGCCGGGCGCGGATCTGACCGCGGAGACAGCGGCGCTGCGCGAGGCCGGCGCGACGGTCCAGACCATCGATTTCGACGCCGACGACCTCGCCGCGCACGGCCCGTTCCTGGAGAAGGTCGCGGCCGAGCACGGACCACTCGACGTCGTTGTCCTCGCCTTCGGCATCCTCGGCGACCAAGACCGGGCCGAAACCGACGCCGCGCACGCCTCGGCCATCGTCCACACCGACTACGTCGCCCAGGTCGGCGTGCTCACGCACGCGGCGAACCTCCTGCGCGCGCAGGGCAGCGGCAGCCTGGTCGTCTTTTCGTCGGTCGCCGGCGTACGGGTGCGCCGCGCGAACTACGTCTACGGCTCCGCGAAGGCTGGGCTAGACGGCTTCGCGTGCGGCCTTGCCGACGCCCTGCACGGCTCCGGCGTCCACTTGCTGCTGGTCAGACCGGGTTTCGTGATCGGGCGGATGACCGAAGGGATGTCCCCGGCGCCGTTCTCCAGCACGCCCGACCAGGTCGCGGACGCGACCGTCGCGGCGTTGAAGAAGCGCCGCGGGACGGTGTGGGTGCCGGGCGTGCTCCGCCCGGTCTTCTTCGTGATGCGGCTGCTGCCGCGCGCGATCTGGCGTCGCATGCCGCGCTGAGCTACGGCTTGGTCATCGCCGCGAGCCGCTTCGCGGTCGGCCAGCGCACCTGCCAGGCCCAGCCGAACCGCTCGAACAGCCAGATCACCCTGGCCGAGATGTCGAATTGCCAGCGGAGCACGCCGTGGCGCGCCGAGGTGGGGTCGGCGTGGTGGGAGTTGTGCCAGGACTCGCCCATCGACAGCAGCGCCAGCGGCCAGAAGTTCGCCGAGCGGTCGCGGCTGGTGAACGGCCGTTCCCCGATCATGTGGCAGATCGAGTTCACCGACCAGGTGACATGGTGCTGGAACGAGACCCGCGCCAGTCCCGCCCAGAGGAACGCGGTGAGCGCGCCCCACCAGGACAGCGTCAGCAGGCCGCCGAGCAGGGCCGGGGTCAGCACGCTCGCGGCCACCCAGAGCGGGAACAGCCGGTCGACGGTCCGCAGGTCACGGTCGGCGGCGAGGTCGGGGGCGAAGCGGTCGACGTTGGTCTTGTCCCGGCCGAACAGCCAGCCCATGTGGGCGTGCCAGAACCCGCGCAGCAGCGCGACCGGCGACGTGCCGAACAGCCAGGGGGAGTGCGGGTCGCCCTCGCGGTCGGAAAAGGCGTGGTGACGGCGGTGGTCGGCGACCCAGCCGATCACCGGGCCCTGCGCGGCGAGCCCGCCGGCCACGGCCAAAGCGATGCGCAGCGCGCGCTTGGCGCGAAACGAGCCGTGAGTGAAGTAGCGGTGGTAGCCAACGGTGATGCCGAGGGTGGACACGATGAAGAAGGCGCCGCCGATGGTGAGGTCCAGCCAGCTCACGCCCCAGCCCCAGAACACCGGGACGGCGGCCGCGAGCACGGCGAACGGGACCAGGAGGAAGGCTCGGATGGTGATCAGTTCGGCGACGGTCTGACGTCCGGAGAGAACCGGTTTGGGGGCCGGGCGAGTGGTACTAAGGGTCATGCGACCTCGTTTCGAGGGATGCCCGCGGGCCGGGGCGGGGGACCACCTGGTGTCCCGGTGAACGGGACTGCGGGCTGCTGGGCCGGGAACGAAGCCGACCTGGACGTCGGCCTGCGAGATGCTCCCCGCCATGGCCACGCTACCTGACGGCCCGGTTACCGGCCGGTCACTTGGTGGCCTGACCTCGGCGAAGATCCTTTACCGGCAAGGAAAACAATCGGTCCATAAAGGACCCCGGACATGCGGAAGGCCCCCGCCCGCGAGGGGCGAGGGCCTTCTGTTCGGCAAGCTCAGATGACGCTAACTCGCTGGGCCTGCGGGCCCTTCTGGCCCTGGCCGATCTCGAACTCCACGCGCTGGCCCTCGTCCAAGGACTTGAAGCCGCTGCCCTGGATCTCCGAGTAGTGCACGAAGACGTCGGGACCGCCGCCGTCCTGGGCGATGAACCCGAAGCCCTTCTCACCGTTGAACCACTTGACACTGCCCTGAGCCATACTTATACCTACTCTTCAATATGCGAGCCGAGTCCCATGCGGACCCGATCTCAACGCCTATCCTGCCATCTCCGGCGCCCGCCGTCACGATGGGTGCTCGAATAAGATCGGAAAATCCGTGCCGCGCCGGCCGGGGCGGCGCTGACCCGTTGGGGTCCGACGGCTACGGACCGCTGTCAAACCGGCCGTTTTCACCCGGTCGGGTTCGGCCGAAAGGTCACCATGACAGCATCACGACAACTTTCTCAGGTATTTCCCAGCTAGTGCGGTGATCCTCGATCGTGGGGTCGGGTTCACCAGGGAAGCAAGGGGAAGTGTCGTGCTGCTCACGTCTCGGGGGCGTCGCATCGGCGGTCGCGTCGCGATCGGCGTGGTGTCGGCCATCGTGCTCGGCGCCAGCGGCTACGCGTGGTCGCAGCTGGCCAAACTGGACGCCGGAATCGTCCAGGCGGACGTCATCGCCCCGTCCGCGCAGATCCCGGACGACGAGGACATGCCGGTCGGCGAGCCGCTCAAGGTGGCCCAGAACATCCTGCTGGTCGGGATCGACGCGCGGACCGACGCCTACGGCAACCCGCTGCCCCAGAACGTGCTCGACGCGCTCCACGCGGGCGGTGGCGACGACGGCGGCGACACCACCGACACGATCATCGTGGTGCACATCCCGGCGGGCGGGGCCGCGGCCACCGCGATCTCCATCCCGCGCGACTCCTACGTGGACATCGCGGGCGGATTCGGCAAGCACAAGATCAACTCGGCCTACAGCCGTGGCAAGAACGCCGCGATGCCCGGGCTGCGCGCCCAGGGCTTGACCGGGGCCCAGCTCGAGGTCGCGGGCAACGAGGCGGGGGCCAAGGCCGCGATCCAGACGGTGGAGAAGTTCACCGGGCTGACCATCAACCACTATGCGGCGATCAACCTGGCCGGCTTCGCCGCGCTGTCCGACGCCGTCGGCGGCGTGCAGGTCTGCCTGAACGCGCCGGTGCACGACAGCTACTCGGGCGCGAACTTCGCGGCCGGCCCGCAGACGGTCTCCGGCGCGCAGGCGCTGGCGTTCGTCCGGCAGCGGCACGGCCTGATCAGCGACCTCGACCGCATCGCCCGCCAGCAGGCCTTCCTGGCCGGGATGGCCAAGAACGTCCTCAACGCCGGCACCTTCACCGACCCTGCGAAGCTGAACGCGCTGGTCAGCGCGGTGCAGGGGTCGGTCGTGCTGGACAAGGGCTGGGACATCGTCAGCTTCGCCCAGCAGCTGCGGGCGATGAGCTCCGGCGCGATCGGCTTCGTGACGATCCCGGTACAGAGCATCTCGCTGCAGACGCCGTCGGACGGCGACGCGGTGAAGGTCGACCCGGCGCAGGTCCAGCAGTTCGTCCGGACGGCGATCTCGACGCCCGCGGTGTCGGCCTCGGGTACTCCGGACAGCCCAGGCGGGGTCAAGCCGGTCGCCGCGACCTCGACCAGCGGGCAGCCCAGAGCTCCGTCCACCCCCGGCTGCGTGAACTGACTCGTGAGCGTTCCGGGCGGTTAGAACCGCCCGGAACGCTCAGCGAGTCCTTCTACCTCAGACGAACGCACTCTCGCCCGTGATGGCCTTGCCGACGATCAGCGTGTTCATCTCCCGCGTCCCCTCGAAGGAGTAGATCGCCTCGGCGTCGGCGAAGAACCGCGCGATGTCGTAGTCGAGGACGATCCCGTTGCCGCCGAAGATCTCGCGGCTCCAGGCCACGACCTCACGCATCCGCGAGGTGACGAACGCCTTGGCCAGCGACGAGTGCTCGTCCTTGAAGATCCCGGCGTCCTGCAGGCGAGCCAGCTGGATCAGCATGCCCCACGACGCGGTGATGTTGCCGAGGCTGCGCACCAGCAGGTCCTGCACCATCTGGAAGCGCGCGATCGGACGGCCGAACTGCTTGCGCTCCTTGGCGTAGTCCAGCGCGAGCTCGTACGCGCCGATCATCACGCCCAGCGCCTGCCACGCGACGCCGCCGCGGGTGGCGCGCAGGATCTCCGCGACGTCGCGGAAGCTGTTGATGCCCTGGAGGCGGTTCGCCTCCGGCACCCGGACGTCGGTCAGGGTGATCTCGGCGTTCTCGACGATCCGGAACGCGATCTTGCCCTCGATCTTGACCGGCGAGAAGCCCGGCATGTCCTTCTCGACGACGAAGCCCTTGACGTGGTTGTCATCGACGTCCCGCGCCCACACGACGACGTAGTCGGCGAAGGTCGCGTTGCCGATCCACTTCTTGGCACCGTTGAGGATCCAGGTGTCGCCGTCACGCTTGGCCGTGGTGCGCATGCCACCGGCGACGTCCGAGCCGCCGAGGGGCTCGGTCATCGCGAACGCGCCGATCTTGTCCATCGCGGCCATCGCGGGGAGCCAGCGGTCGCGCTGTTCCTGGCTGCCGCCGGCGTAGATCGAGTACATCGCGAGTCCGTTGTGGACACCGAAGAACGTGGCCACGGAAGCGTCGGTGCGGGTCATCTCCATCGCCAGCATGCCGTTGAGCAGGTTGCTGCCCGCGCCGCGGTGTTCGCCGTAGCCTTCGTAGGGCAGTCCGGCCAGGCCGCTCTCGCGGAACATGCCGATGAGCTCCTTCGGGAACTCGCCCTTCGCCCAGTTCTCGTTCACCAGCGGCTTGACGTCGGTGCGCATGAAGGTGCGCGCCTTGACGAGGATCTTGCGCTCCTCGTCCGAGAGCAGTGTCTCGTAGTTGTAGAAGTCGGCGGTGAGCTGGTCCTCGAGTGCTTCCATGCTGGTCATTTCAGTTCTCCTCCAATGCGGCCAGGACGGCCAGTTGCTTGCGGTCGCGCGTCTCGGAAAGCTCCGAGTACGTGGAGGAGCCGTAAGCCTTTTCGACGGCTTCGATCAGCCGTTCCTGCTCTTCGGGGCTCTGGGAGGGATTCCCCAGCCCGGCCCACATCTGCTTCATCGACTTGCCGATGTGCTCGGCCATGTGGCGGTAGCCGCCGGGGCCGCCGCCCAGGTGCGAGCCGAGGAACGGCCCGACCGTCGCCCAGCGGATGCCGAGCGAGTTCGTCATCACCTTGTCGAGGTCTTCCGGCGTCACGACGCCCTGCTCGACGAGGTAGATCGCCTCACGGGACAGCGCGTTCTGCAGGCGGTTGCCCACGAAGCCGGGGATTTCCTTGCGCTCCACGACCGGCGTGCGGCCGAGGAAGGTGTAGAAGTCCACAGCGGACTGGACGCTGTCCTCGCTGGTGCGCTCGCCGGGGACGACCTCGACCAGCGGGATCAGGTGCGGCGGGTTGAACGGGTGTCCGATGAGGACTCGTGATGCGTCGTCAAGGTCGCGGGTGAAGGCGGTCGAGGGGATCGCGGACGACGAGCTGAGCAGCAGCGCGTGCTTCGGGGCCTCGGCCAGCAGCGTCGCGAACAGGTCCTTTTTGAACTCGACGTTCTCGGGTCCGTTCTCCTGCACGACATCCGCGTCGCGGACCGCTTCGGCGACGTCACCGGCGATGTGGACCCGGGCGGCCAGGTCCGCGGCGGGCACGCCGAGGTGCGGGGCGAACTCTTCCAGCGCGGCGGCGACGGCTTCGGCGAGGTCCGGCCGCGGGTCGCTCACCCGGACCGTCAGGCCGTGGCCGGCGAACAACGCCGTCCAGGACAGGCCGATGGTGCCGGCGCCGATCACCGCGGCGGTGCGGAAATCCTGGCTCATGACTGGGCTCCCTTCAGGTAGTCGAAGACCGGCTTGACTCCGGCGAGCGTCAGGTCGGTGAGAATGTGGCTCGCGGACACGACCTCCAGCACCGGCAGGTCGGCCAGCGGGGCCAGGACGTGCTGGAACAGCTGCAGTCGCGCGGGGCCGGTGTAGGCCTCCTTGACCACCACGTCGGTGATCTCGGTGCGGACGAGCTCCTGAACCCGCGGCGAGCCGTCGTAGTTCGGGACGGTCTTGAGCATGAACGTCGGCACGGTGATCTGGGCCTCGGCTTCGCGGCGGTCCAGCTCGTGGTGCTTGTAGCCCATGGTCGCGGTCGCGACCCGCAGCGTGCCGTAGTCGAGCGTGCCCACCAGGACGCCGTGGTCGACGTAGAGGTCAGGCGCGCCAACGGTCTTCGGGTACGCGCTGACCTCGCGCCCGGACGCGGTGGCCGGGAAGTTGTCGAGGTACATCGCGTGCAGGTACTCGCCGCGCTCGCCGTCGAAGGTGACCTCGATGGCCTGGCCCGATTCGGTGTAGGGCCCGTAGCCCGAGACGTCGCCCATCTTCATGACCTCGAAGCGCACCAAGGGTTCTTCGATCTGGAGCGGCTCCGGGACGACGGCGCGCAGGGCGTCGGCGTCGGTGCGGTAGACGATGTTCAGGTACTCGCGGTTGGTGAACCGGGGGACCACCGGGGCGAACGCGGGGGCGGTCAGCGGGGTGGTGATGTGCTGCCGGACTTCTTCGATCTTCATGTCACTTACCCGTCCACTGAGGAGCGCGGCGCTCGGCGAAGGCGGTCATGCCCTCGCGGACGTCGGCCGAGGTCATCAGCTGCTGCATTTCCAGGCGCTGCGCGGCGAACGCGTCGGCGTCCGGCACGCCGTCGGCGGCGCGCACGATCTTCTTCACCGCGGCCAGCGCCAGCGGCGCGTTCTCGGCGAGCTTTTCCGCCAGCTGCAAGGCAACGGCGGTGGTTTCGCCGGTCGCGGTGACGCGGTTGGCCAGGCCCAGCTCGCCGGCGCGGGTGCCGGTCACCGGCTCGCCGGTCAGCAGGAACTCCATCGCCAGGTGGTGCGGGATCCGCTTCGGCAGCCGGATCACGCCGCCGCCCGCGGCGATCAGGCCGCGCTTCACCTCAGGAAGACCGAAGCGGCTGTCCTCACTGGCGACGATCAGGTCGCAGCCCAGCGCGAGCTCGAACCCGCCGCCCATCGCGAAGCCCTCGACCGCCGCGATCAGCGGCTTGGTCGGCTCGGCCTCGGTCAGGCCGCCGAACCCGCGGCCCGGGATCTCGGGGGACTCGCCCTGCAGGGCGGCCTTCAGGTCCATCCCGGCGCTGAAGGTGCCGTCGGCGCCGGTCAGCACGCCCACGCGGAGCGTGGTGTCGGCCTCCAGCTCGTCCAACGCGGCGGCGAGGCCGGTGGCGACCGCGGCGTTCACGGCGTTGCGCGCCTGCGGGCGGTCGATGGTGATCAGCAGCGTCGAGCCGATCCGCTCGGTACGTACTTCACTCATGGTGTTCACTTCTTTCAGCGGGAGAGTTCCGCGAGGACGTCGGCGGTGTCCTGCCCGGCCACCGGGGCCAGGCGGCGGATCGAGCCGGGGGTCGCGGAGAACCTCACCGGGATGCCGACCGTGCGGATCGCGCCCTCGGTCGGGTGCTGCACGGTGTCGAGCAGGTGGCCGTCGCGGACGTATTCGTCCTCGTGGGCGGTGTCCAGCTCCAGGACCGGGGCCATCGGGATGCTGTGCTTGGCGCACACCTCGGCCCACTCCTCGGTGGTCAGCGCCGGCGCGCACTCCGCGATCAGCCCGGTCATCGCCTCGGTGTCCTCGGGGGCGATCGTCTCGCCGTTCACCCGCGGGTCCTCGGCCAGGTCGGGGCGTCCGGCAGCTTGGAAGAAGTCGCGGAAGTTCTGCGGGTTGTAGGGGATCACGCAGGCGAGGCCGTCCTTGGTGTGCACCGCGGCGTGGCCCTTGGTCATCGACAGGGCGAAGCCGGTGGGGCCCTGCGCGGGCTCGAAGGCGTGCCCGGCGAGGTGCTCGACCAGGTTGAACGCGATCAGCGTGTCGGTCATCGGGATCTCGATCTGCTGGCCCTGGCCGGTCTTGTTCCGGTGCACCAGCGCGGCGAGCACGCTGTAGGCGATGGTCAGCGAGGAGACCTTGTCGCCGAGGATGGTCGGCAGGTAGACCGGCTGGCCGAGCGCGCGGTTGGTGATGTCCACCAGGCCGGAGGAGGCCTGCACGGTCTCGTCATAGGCGGCGTTGCCCGCGCGGTCGGAGTCGCTGCGGAAGCCCTGGGCGTGCGCGTAGATGAGGCCGGGGTTGCGCTCGGCGACATCGGCGTAGTTCAGGCCGAGGCGGCTCAGCGCGCCGGGGCGCATGTTGGTGATCAGCACGTCGGCGCTGTCGATCAGCTCGAGGGCCTTGGCGCGCTGGTCCTCGTCCTTGAGGTTGAGGGCGACACTGCGCTTGTTGCGGTTGACGTTCATGTTCAGCGACGTCATGCCCGGCGTGGTGCGGTACTGGCCCACGCGCACCGTGTCGGCGGGGGACTCGATCTTGATCACGTCGGCGCCCAGGTCGCCGAGGATCTGGGCGGCGTACGGGCCCATGACCACGGTCGAGAGGTCGATCACGCGCACGCCGTCCAGCGGGCCGGCGGTTTCGGTGATGTCCGTCATCTTTCGTCCTTTCGCACCTTTGCTTCGTTGCTCTACAACCGAAGTTAGTAGCGGTGGCGCGAAAAGGGAATGATCATGTCGCGAACAATGGTATGACCGCAGCGGTCACACCATTCTTCAGCTATTCAGCGGCTCGGTGAAGATGGTGCGGGCGGTCTCGATGAGTTCGTGCAGGTCACCGCTGGTGCCGCGGTCGCGCCGCCAGAGCAGGCCGGTGTCCAGTTGAGGCCGGAAGTCCGTAAACGGCAGGATGATCACGTTCTCCAGCCGGTAACCGTGCATGGGACTCTTCTCGTCCAGCATGGAAATGGAGAACGCCATTCCTTCGGAAATGATTTCGGAGACTCCGCCGTAGCCGGTGTTGGCGAGCCGGATACGTTTCTTGACGCCTAATTCGTTGAGCTGATGGTCGAGCTGGTCGAAATAGGCCGGGGTGATTTCCCCTGGTGAGGCCACGTAGGAGAATTCGCTCAGCTCGGCCAGCGCCACGGAGTCACGCCCGGCGAAGTGATCGGCAGGCACGACCGCGCCGAGCCGTTCCGACATCACCGGGATCTGCTCCAGCGCGGAGTCGGTGACGGGCAGCCGCGCCAGCGTCAGCGCGAGCTTGCCGTCGTGCACCCCGGCGACGAGGTCGGTGGTGGTGCCGGGCCAGCGTTTCAGCTCGAAGCGATCGCGGACCTGCTCGGCAAGCGCGTTGACCCGCTCGCGCAGGTCGGGGTGCACCCCGGCGGGCATGCCGAGGAAAACGGTGCTGCGCTGGGGTTTCGTCGCTTCCTTCAGCCGCCACGGGATGCTGTTGACCTGATCGAGGACGTCCCGGGCGAGCGGCAGCAACGCCGTCCCGGCCGTGGTGAGCGTCACGTGGTGGGTGCTGCGGTCGAACAGCTGCTGCCCGAGCTCGTGCTCGAGGTCCTTGATCCGCTGGCTCAGCGGCGAGGCCGCCATGTGCAGCTTCCGCGCGGCCGCCGAAAAGTTCAGTTCCTCGGCGACGGCGACGAAATAACGCAGGTGCAGCATCTCCACGTGATCAGCCTAGCGACCGCCGAGTCGTCCGCCCGATCACGCGTGTCGTCCATCCAGGTACGCGAGCCGACCCTCTGGGTACACGAGCCGACCCTCTGGGTACACGAGTCGACCCTCTGGGTACGCGAGTCGACCCTCTGGGTACGTTCCGGCGACCAAGGCGGTCGGGCCGGCGTAGCCGCGGATGCCTCAAGGCGTGCCGAAACGGCGAACTCGCGTACCCAGACAGTCGGCTCGCGTACCCAGACAGTCGGCTCGTGTACCTGGATGGACGACGCGGCTAGTCACCGGGACAGACGTTGTCGCCGCCGCTGTGCTCCTGGCAGACGTGGTGATCGTTGGGCGGGTTCGGCTGATGCTGGGCGCGGTACATCGCCTGGACGCCGAACAGCCCACCGACTACGAGCAGGATGACGCCGAAGAGGATCGCCGGGAACTTCCGGCGGAAGACGGCGGCCAGCGCGAACCCGATCAGTGGCAGTGCCACCGCGACGATCCCCGCCCAGGTCTGCAGGGAGTCGCGCCGGGCGTAGTCGCCGGGGGAGCCGATGCCCATGAACGGCACGGCGGCCGCCGACTGCAGGAGCAGGATCGGGATGCCGAACAGCCACCCGCAGAACAGCAGCGCCCACACGAGCGGCAGCCAGTCGAAGCGCTCCTTCACCTCTTCGGTCACCGAGTCAGCATGCCGGATCCCCGCACCTCACGGATGGGGATTTCTACTCAAGGCCCAAGTCCGTGAATGCCACATTCACGGCGTTTTCGACCCTCGATGTGGCATTCACGGACTTGGGCGGCGCAGCGGGACGGTGTCCGCGGAGGGCCCGAGCGGGAAGGTGATCGTGAAGGCGGCGCCGCCTTCCGGGGCCGGACCCGCGGTGAGCGTGCCGCCCATGCGCGTGACCAGGCCGTGGACCAGCGCGAGGCCGATGCCGGAGCCGACCGGGCGCCGGTCGCGGTAGCGGGCGTTGAGGACGCCGCGCTCGAACGCCACCGGGTAGTCCTCGGGCGCGAGACCGGGCCCGCCGTCGCGGACCGAAAGCTGGGCCGACACACCAGCGATGATCAGCGCGAACACGATCGGCGCGCCCGCCGGGGTCACTCGCAGGGCGTTCTCGGCGAGGCCGTCGACCACCTGGTGCAGCCGCCGGGCGTCCGCGGCGATCGGCACCGCGGCCGCCGGGACCTCGACGTGCAGCCGGACGTCCTCGCGCGCGCAACGCAGCTGCCACACCTCGGCGCAGTCGCGGACCAGCGCGGCCAGGTCCAGCTCGGCGACGTCGAGGCGGAACTCGTCCGCGCCCAGGCGCGCCAGCTCCAGCAGGTCCGTGACCAGGCGTTCCAGCCGCTGGGCCTCGCGCTGAATGGTCTGGCCGGCGCGCCGGGCGTCCTCGCCCTCGGCCACGCCGTCCGCCAGTGCCTCGGCGAATCCGGTCACCGCGGTCAGCGGCGTGCGCAGCTCATGCGACACGGAAAGCAGGAAGTCGCGCTGGCGGGCCTCGCTCTGGGCGAGCGCGTCGGCCAGCGAGTTCAGCGAACCGGCGACCTCGGCGACCTCGCGTGGGCCCTCCACCGGGACCCGGACATCGCGACGGCCCGCGCGCAGGCTCGACGCCACCACCGCGGCCCGGCGCAGCGGACGGCCGAGCAGCCGTCCGGACACGAACCCCGCGGCGGCGGCCACCAGGAGCCCGATTCCGAGCGCCAGCAGGATGTTCCGGACCAGCGCGCGTTGCGTGCCCTCGGCGTTGCGGGCCGGGAGCACCAGCCCGAACGCCGCGCCGCGCGCGCCGACGACGCGCGTCTCGACCAGGTACTGCGCCGAGGCCACGGTCACCCGCTCGGAGTGGTTGACGCCGCTGGTCAGCCCGGCTTTCTCGGCCGCCTGCACCGCGACGGCCTCGCCGACGTCCTGGCCGTTCGCGCGCCGCACGACGACCGAGATGCCCTGGCCGCGCACGACGTCGGCCACCTTGCCGACCGCGAGCCGGTTGCCGATGCCGCTGTCGTCGAGCTGGGTGGCGACGACGTCGGCCTGCGCGGACAGCGACGCTTGCAGCGCGTTATTGGCCGTGGAGCGGATCAGCCGGGACGCGACCAGCCCGGCCACGATCACCGCGATTCCCGCCACCGCCAGGCAGACCAGCGTGATCCGCAGGGTCAGCGAACCTCGGCGCTTCACGAGGGATCCGCCGCGTAGCCGATGCCGCGGACCGTCCTGATCGGACTGTGCTCGCCGAGTTTCGCCCGCAGCTGCGCCACGTGGACGTCCACCGTGCGCGTTCCGGCGGCCGCCGCGTACCCCCAGACCGCGCTGAGCAGCTGCTCGCGTGAGAGCACCTGGCCGGGATGGCGCAGCAGGTGCGTGAGGAGGTCGAACTCGGTGGAGGTCAACGGGATCTCGGCCTCACCGGCCCACGCACGGCGGCGGGAGACGTCCACCTTGGCCCCGCCCACGGTGAACGTCTCCGCCGCCTGCGTGCCCCCCGACGCCCGGCGCAGCACAGTGCGGACCCGGGCGGCGAGCTCACGCGGGCTGAACGGCTTGGTCAGGTAGTCGTCGGCGCCGATCTCCAGGCCCAGCAAGCGGTCCAGCTCGTCGTCGCGCGCGGTGACGAACAGCACCGGGGTCCAGTCCCCGGCCGCGCGCAACGCCTTGCAGATCTCGATACCGTCCATTCCGGACAGTCCGATGTCCAGCACGATCGCCACCGGCTTGAGCCGCCGGACGGCCTCGAGCGCGGCGCCCCCGTCGGGCTCGACGTGTACGCCGAATCCGTCGCGCTTGAGGTACATCGAGGCGAGCTCGGCGATCGCGGCCTCGTCCTCCACCACGAGGACGAGACCGCGCGCGGGTGAAGCCATCCCTGCTCCCGTCTCCTGCCTTCACATCGGGGGAGACGCTACGCGGCGTCAGGGTGCTCCGTCGCCCGCCATGTCGGAGTCGATGCCGTCCAACGTGGACTGGATGCCGCTCAGCTCGCTGCTGGCCGGGTCGCTGCCGCCGCTGACCGGGTCGGTCAGGTTGTCCCGGCAGGCCGCGCAGCCGAGCGTGATCAGCGCGGTGGCGGTCAGCGCGGCGACGACTCGGGCTGCCCTCACTTCGTCGGTCCCGCGGGCTTGCAGTGCGCGCCCTGGAAGGCGTCGAGCTTCTGCTTCGCGGTGGCCAGCTCGGAGATCCGGCCCTGGCGCTTGGCGGCGCGCTTGTCGAGCTGGTCGGCGCGGGCGTCGTGCCCCTTTGCGCGCTGGTCGGCGGCGCGGGCCTTGAGGTTGGCGACCGAGCCGGCGATCTCGGCCCCGCCGTTGATGCGCTTGGTCAGGTTGTCGGTGCGTTTCTGCAGCCGGGGCACCCAGTCGTTGCAGACCTGGGCGGACTCCTCGGGGCTGAGCGTGATCGGCGCGACCGGCGCCGGCGACGTGGTCTGGGCCGAGGCCAGCGGCGCCAGGGCCAGCAGGCAGGCCGCGCTGCCGCAGCCCGCCAGTGCCAGCCGCCGCGTCCAGGTGGGTCCTCGCATGGTGACTCCTCGTAGGTTCCGTGTCCGGGTACGAGAAGTACTTTCGCGTGGCGGTGTTCGGCGCGTGTCCGTCGAATGTTCGGGTCAGGTAAAGGTGCGTCCGAACATCGCGAGGAATTCCGCCATCGCCGCGTCGACGGCCTCGCGGTCGCCGGTGGTCACGAGGTCGAGCAGCAGGCCGCGCGCGACGGCGAGGCCGAGCCGGGCCTGTGCGGGCCGGGAAGCTTCGGGGACGCCGAGCTGCGCCAACAGTGCTTCGAGTGGCGGGAGCCAGCTGTCTACGATGCCGTCCAGGAATTCGGCCGTGCCGGGGGTGCCGCCGAGGGCCTGGCCGTAGAGCTGGAAGAAGAGTTTTTCGTTGTGGCGCAGGGATTCGTCGGTCAGGCGGTGCCAGAACTCAAGCCCGTCCCCGAGGTCCTCGAGTACCGCGCGCTGGCGTTCCTCGACCTCGCGGGCGACCGCGGTGAGCAGGCCTTCCTTGGAGCCGAAGTGGTAGATGAGCATCCGGTGGCTGGTGCCGAGCTCGGTGGCGAGCGCGCGCAGGCTCTTGTCCGCGCCGCCGTTGCGGGCGATGTGGTCGATCGCGGCGGCGAGGAGCTTGTCGCGGGCGCTTGCTTCGATCATGTACCGAATGGTACATGTACCAGATGGTTCAGAGTATTTCGGTGCGGGCCCGGACGTCCGCGTCGGCCGAAGCCGTGTACGCCCTGCTGCGCGACGGCGCGAGCTGGCCGCGGTGGTCGCCGCTGGGGTCGTTCGAGCTGGTCCGCGAGGGCGACGGCGAGCCGGAGGGGCTGGGCGCGCTGCGGTTGTTCCGGACGAACGGGTTCTCGTCGTATGAGGAGATCGTCGCGCTGGAGCCCGATCGCCGGTTCGGCTACGCGCTCGACCACGGCCTGCCGCTGCGGGACTACGTCGCCTATGTCGATCTCACGCCGGCCGGCGGCGGCACGGAGATCCACTGGCATTCGACGTTCACCGCGAAGGTGCCCGGCACCGGCTGGTTCTACCGGTGGTTCCTCGGCGGGTTCATCAAGCGGGTGGTGGCCGGGCTGGTCGCGGCGACGGAGCCGGCTGCCACCCGCTGAAATGCGTGTTACTCTCCGCGGGAGAGTGAGGAGTGCGCATGCTCGGTGACCCGTACAGCCGGAACTGCCCGACCCGTCAGCTGCTCGACCGCATCGGCGACCAGTGGACGGTGCTCATCGTCGGCGCGCTGGTGGACGGGCCGCTGCGGTTCACCGAGGTCGGCAAGCGTGTCGACGGGATTTCGCAGAAGGTGCTGACACAGACGCTGCGCAGCCTGGTCCGCGACGGAATCCTGACGCGCACGGCGTACCCGGTGATCCCGCCGCGCGTCGAGTACGAGCTGACCCCCTTGGGCCGCAACCTTTCCGAGCCGCTGGACATGCTGGACCGCTGGGCGCGGCGGCACATGTCGGCGGTCGAGGAGTCCCGGCAGGCCTACGACGCCGAGCACACCCCGGCCTCCGCCTGAATGCACATGGGGGGCTTTGGGCGTCAGCGGGAGACCAGGCCGGCTTCGTGCGCCAGCAGGCCCGCCTGGGTGCGGTTGGTGCAGTCCAGCTTGACCAGCATCCGCGAGACGTAGCTCTTCACGGTCGCTTCGGCCAGGTGTAGCCGGCCCGCGATTTCCGCGTTCGACAGTCCTTCGCCGAGGCACGCCAGCACTTCCGTCTCGCGCTCGGTCAGGCCGGTGAGCCGGCCGCGGGCCTCGTCGCCGCGGGCCCGGCCGTCCGCGGACGCGCGACCAGGCGCCGCGCGGCCTCGGGGGACAGCACCGTGTGCCCGTCGGCGGCCACCCGGACCAGCCCGATCAGGTCCTCCGGCGGCGTCGACTTGACCAGGAACCCGGCCGCGCCCGCTCGCAGCGCGCGCATCACGTAGGTGTCCGCGTCGAACGTCGTGAGCGCGACGACCGCGGGTGGCGTGGGCAGCGCGGCGATCCGCTCGATCGCGGTGAGCCCGTCCACGCCGGGCATCCGCAGGTCCATCAGCACCACGCCGCGGCCGGTGCTTCGGATCACCGCCTCGACGGCCTCGGCGCCGTCCGCGGCCTGGGCGACCACCTCGATGTCGTCGGCCGAGCCCAGGATCGACCGCAGGTGCGCGCAGACCATCGGCTCGTCGTCGACCACGACCACCCGGATCACTCGCCACGCCCTCCGCCGTCGGTACGTACGCCGGAAGCATCGCATCGACCCGGAACCCGCCGCCGGGCGCGGGGCCCGCGTCGAGCGTCCGCCGACCAGCTCGACCCGCTGCTCGCAGCCCGGCCAGCCCGGCCCCGGAGCCGGTGCCCGACGAGCGCCGGATCCGGCGGTCGCGCCGACCGGCGTTCGTCACCGAGACCTCGATCCCGGTCCGGGCGGTAGCGCAGGCGCACCCCGGTCCGACGCGCCCGGCGCGTGCTTGCGCACGTTCGTCAGCGCCTCCTGCACGACCCGGTACGCGGTGCGCGCCACCGTCGGCGAAAGCTCCGCCGGGTCGCCGGTCACGGTCAGCTTCGTGGGGACGCCGACCGCAGCACGACTCCTCGACCAGCGTCGGCCGGGTCCTCCGGTGCGGCCGGGCTCAGCGTCCGCGGCCCGAGCTCGGTGCCGTTGCGCAGGACGCCGACGAGGTCGCGAAGTTCGTCGAGCGCGAGCGCGCCCTCACGCCGGATGTCCTCGGCCGCGGCGCGCACGCCGGTGTCGCTCGACGTCACGCCCAGTGCCCCGGCGTGCAGCACCATCAGGCTCAGCCGATGGGTGACGACGTCGTGCATCTCGCCCGCGAGCCGCCGCCGTTCCTCGGCCCTGGCCCGCTCGGCGAGCAGGTGCTGCTCGCGCTCGGCCCGGTCGGCCCGGTCGCGCAGCGAGCGCAGGAGCTGGCGCCGGGTCTCGAAGTACAGCGAAATCAGCGCCGGCAGCAAGGTGTTGAGCAACCCGTACGGCATCGTGCTCCAGCTCGGCGTCCACGGCCGCGAAGCCAGCACCGCGAACAGCGTGGCCAGCCACAGCAGCGTCCGCCGGTCGACCAGGCGCGCCAGCTGGGACATCACCACGGGCGTGATCGTCGGGACGGTCAGCAGCGTGATCGGGTGCACCGGGACCAGCAGGCCGGGCGTGAACAGGTCCGACGCCTGCATCAGGCACGCCACGAACAGCATGAAGCCGATGACCTGGGTCCGGAACCGGAAGATCAGCACCAGCGAGAAGTCCGTGACGAGCTGCAGCACCAGCCCCGCCATCGGGCCGAGCGCACCGGTGGTCACGTCGCCGGAGAGGTAGAGCACCACGTTCAGCCCGGCGAAGGCGGTCGCGGCGCCGAACAGCCAGGCGGCGTCGGCGCGGCTCGGCCACAGCGGCCGATGGGTGCTGGTCACCCTGATCACGGTATCGGCCCTGCTCACGCCGTGTCCCGCGATGCGCAACCCCCGATCGACGAAAGTTGCGGATCCGGCGCGCCGCGGTCCACTTTGGTCGTCGCGGTTGCCCACCTTGCCCGGCTGCGCAAGATCGCGTCCCGTGCTGGACTTACGGCATGAACGAGCTGTCCCTCCCCGCTCAGGCCTACCTGCTGGCCTGCGACGTCGACCGCGAACGCCTGCCGGACCGGGAGCGCGTCGCCCTGCTGGTGCGCGGCGCGGCGCTGACCGACCTGGTGCTGCGCGGGCTGATCGCCGATGCCGACGGCCGTCCCGTCGTGCGGGGTTCGGGCGGCACCGGGCACCTGGTCCTCGACGACCTGCTGGCCGCGGTGGCCGAGGACCCGCACCGGCGCTGGCGGTCCTGGATCCGGCGCGACGCGCGCGCCACGCTGCGGTCGGTGGAGGACCAGCTCGAGGCCGCGGGGACCCTCTCGATGCGGACGACCCGGGTGCTGGGGCTCTTCCCCAGCCGACGTCCGGTGGTGCGCGACCTCGCCGCGGTGACCCGGCTGAAAGCCTTGGTGAGCAACGCTTTCGAGAGCTCGGTGTCCGAAGTGGACCCCGGCACGGCGGCGCTCGCGTCGCTGGCCGCCGCGGCCGAGCTGAACACCGTCATCTCGTCGCGGGAACGCCGTCGTCACCGGGCCCGGATCGCCGAACTCGGGGAGCGGGCCGGGGTCGCGGTTCCCGCGCTGCGCAAGGTGATCGGCGAACTGCGCGCGGCCCGGACCGCCTCGATCTCCGCCGCCTCTGGGGGTGGCGGCGGCTGATGTCCGTGAATGCCACATTCAGGGCCTAAGACGCCGTGAATGTGGCATTCACGGACTTGGAAGGTTCGGGCCCGGCCGAAGCGTCGCACCGCTAGGTTCGGGGGTATGAGCGATTTCGCCACCTTCCGGGACCTGCACGTCCCCGGCACGCCGTTGCTGCTGCCGAACACCTGGGACTTCGCCTTCGGCGCGCTCCTTGCCGCGCAAGGCTTCCCCGCCGTCGGGACGACGAGCCTCGGCGTCGCGGCCGCGGCGGGTGAGCCCGACGGCGCGCCTTCGGCGAAGGCCGCCACGCTCGCCCTCGCCCGCAGCCTCGCCCGGCTGGACCTGCTGGTCACGGTCGACATCGCCGAGGGCTTCAGCGCGGACCCGGCCGAGGTGGCCGACCTCGTCGAGGAGCTCGCCGCGGGTGGCGCGGTGGGCGTCAACCTCGAGGACTGGCGCATCGAGGGCCGGATGGCCGACCTCGAGACGCAGACGGCGGTGATCGGCGCGGTCAAGGACCGGGTGCCGGACCTGTTCCTCAACGCGCGCACCGACACCCACCTGCAGGGCAGCCACTCCATCGAGGAGGCCGAGGAGCGCGTGCGGGCGTACGCGGGCGCCGGGGCGGACGGCGTGTTCGTGCCCGGGCTGGCCTACCCCGCCGACATCGAGCGCGTGGTCGCCGCCGCCGGGGTTCCGGTGAACGTGCTGCTCCTGCCCGGTGTGACCACGCTCGCGGGCCTGGCCGAAGTGGGCGTCGCACGGGTCAGCCTCGGATCACTGCCCTACCGCGTCGCGCTGGTGGCGGCGATGGAGACGGTCCGGGCCGTGCAGGACGGCACCGAGCTGCCGCACCAGCCTTATAGCTTCGCGGACATCCAGGGTTTGACGGGATGATCGAGGCATGGACGCCTTCGGAGCCGAGTTCGCCGCCCCACCCGGATACCTGAACACGCCCAGCATCGGCATCCCGCCGCGGCAGGTGGCCGACGCCGTCGCCGAAGCCGTTGAGCGCTGGCGGACCGGCGCGGCCCGGCCGCCGGAGTTCGACCAGTACGTCGAACGCTCTCGCGCCGGGTTCGCGCGGCTCATCGGCGTCCCGGCGGAGCGGGTGGCGATCGGCGCGTCCGTGTCGAACCTCATCGCCAACGTCGCTTCGGCGCTCCCGGACGACGCGAGGGTGCTCGTCGCCGAGGGGGAGTTCACCAGCGTGAGCTTCCCGTTCGCCGCGCGCGGGGTGAGCGTCACCGAAGCGCCGCTCGACGAGCTGCCCGCACGCGCCGCCGACTTCGACCTCGTCGCGGTCAGCGTCGTCCAGTCCGCGGACGGCCGTCAGGTCGACCTGGCCGCGTTGGAGGCGTCCGGCGCCCGGGTGCTGCTCGACGCGAGCCAGGCGGCGGGCTGGCTGCCCCTGAGCCTGCACTGGGCGGACTGGGTCGTCTGCGCCGGGTACAAGTGGCTGCTCGCGCCGCGCGGCAGCGCTTGGCTGGCTGTGCACCCCGAGGCGCACGAGCGCACCCGGCCGGTCGCCGCGAACTGGTACGCGGGCGAGGACCCGTGGGCCACCGTCTACGACCTCCCGCTGCGCCTCGCGGCGGACGCGCGCGCCTTCGACCTCTCGCCGGTCTGGTTCGCCCAGGTCGGCGCGGCGGCCGCGCTGGAGTACCTCGGCGGCCTCGACCTCGCGCAGGTCAGGGCCCATTGCGTCGGTCTCGCGGACACCCTGCTCGAGAAGCTCGGCCTGCCGCCGCGCGGCAGCGCCATCGTCTCGCTCGACGCCGACCCCGCGCGGGTCGCCGCGGCCGGGCTCGCCACCAGCGTGCGGGGCGGGCGCGTCCGGGCCGGATTCCACCTCTACAACACCGCTGACGACGTCGAACGCCTCCTGAGCGCATTCGGGTGAGACGCCGCCAGGCCGTGAACTACCGTATGTGCTCGTGGTTGGTCCGCATTTCACTCCAGGCCCGTCCGACACGGCCCCGCTCGGCGCGGTGCCGCGGCAGCCGGGCCCGCCGCCCGGCCAGCCGGGCCCGCCGCCCGGCCCGCCGGTGCGGAACCCGCGTGACCTGGCGCTCAAGGGCGCCGGGTTGGTCGCGATCGCGGTCGTCTCCGGCCTGCTCTGGTTCCTGATCCGGCACGACGACGCGCCCAGCGAGGCCGGCCCGCCGTCCTCGTCGTCGTCGGAGCAGAGCACCGGGGCGTTCAAGTTCACCCAGGTCGCCGGACCCGACAAGTCCGACGACTGCGCCGCGAAGTCCTACAGCGATACGAAGAAGTTCTTCCAGGACAACCAGTGCACCTCGCTGACGAGGGCGCTGTACACGACCGAGTCGGACGGCCAGAAAGCGCTCGTCTCGGTGGTGCTGGTCGGCATGCCCGACTCCGACAAGGCCGCCGCGCTCAAGGCGCTGACCGAGAAGGACGGCACCGGCAACGTCTCCGACCTGGTCCGGGACGGCACCTACACGGCGTCGGACGCACCGAAGGTCAGCGGCACGGACGCGGCTTACTCGTCCCGCGTGGACGGCACGAACGTGACCATCGTGCTGGCCGACTTCTACGGCAAGCACACCGACAAGGCGCTGATCGAGCGGATCGCGGACGACGCGGTCCGGCTGTCCTCCGACCTCAAGCGCTGACGTGAGCTGAAGGGGACTTTCCTCGCGCCGGACGCGAGGAAAGTCCCCTTCATCACGTCTGGCGCGACGAACGTCCCCTTCAGCTCGCTTGACCCGGCATCGCGATCGCGACCGGCTTCTCGCCTGCTTCGGCCCGCCAGGGCGTGCCGCGCCGCGAGGCCGCGATGAGCGCGTTCAGGGCCATTGTGCGCAGCGCGGTGTCGTCGGTGTGGGTCACGACGCCCAGCCAGGCCGACGCGCAGTCCGCCTCGGCCGTCGCGACCAGCTTCGCCGCGGACCCCGAATCGGTCACCGGCGTCTTCGCCACGTAAGCCGCGTCCGCGGACACCGGCGTCCCGGACGCGCCCGTGATCAGCGTCCGGCACAGCTCGCGGCGGACCGTGTGCTCGGTCATCCCGGCCTTCTCCGCGTCCCCGAACTCGCCGGGTAGATAGGCGCTGACCAGCCCGTACACCCAGATCGCCGCGTGCTCGGCGGCGAGCGCCTGCTGCAGCGGGTCGATCGAGTCCGGCGCGAGGGCGCCCGTCGGCGCGGTCACCGCCGCGGCCTCGTCGCCCGGGCCCAACGCGGGCGCGATCCGCTGCAGCGCCGCGCAGCCCGCCGCGACGCCCGCGACCAGCCCGGCCCGGTACCGCGGCAGGTCCGCCACCTGGCCCTCGGCCTGCTTGCGCGCGTCGGCCAGCCGCGCCTTGAACTCGCCCAGCCCGGCCGGCTTGGCCGGGGACGGCGAGGTCGTCTCCCGCGGGCGATTCAGGCGGTCCACTTCGGACTTCAGCGCGGCCGCGTGGGCCGCCCGCGCGTCGGCCACCTGGCCCGCGGCCTCGGCGTCCTTCCCGGTCGCGAGCGCACGGGCGGCGGCCACGTCCGCTTCGGCGGCGGCCAGCAGCGGGGCCAGCGGGTCGGGGCTTTCGTCGTAGCCCGGTCCGCAGGCGGCCAGGGGCACGGCGAGGGCGGCCAGCAGGGCGGTGCGTCGGGTCAGCTCGGTCGGTCTTCCGGTCACGCCGCCCCATCCTGCCAGGCTCGCCCGCCCCACTGCCGCTCGCGCGGGCGCACGGGGGGACCGGATAAGCTGGTCCACTACCGACCCGAGCCCGAAACAAGGAGACGCCCACGTGCCAGGAGAACTCGCCAGCCGGCTGGAGCCGATTGTGGCCGAAGCCGTCACGACCGCGGGTTTCGACCTCGACTCCTTCGAGGTCCAGCAGGCGGGCCGCCGTCAGCTGGTCAAGGTGGTCGTCGACTCCGACGACGGCGTCGGCCTGGACGAGGTCGCCGAGATCAGCCGCAAGGTCTCGGCGGTCCTGGACGAGAACGAGCACGTGCTCGCGAGCGCGTACACCCTCGAGGTGACCTCGCCGGGGCTCGACCGCCCGCTGACCCAGCCGCGGCACTGGCGCCGCGCGCGGTTCCGCACGGTGAAGATCACCCCGGCCGAGGGCGCCGCCTTCGTAGGCCGGGTCGGCCACGCCGGCCAGGAGGCCGCCCGCGTGCTCGTCGACGGCACCATCCGCGACGTCCGCTACCGCGGGGTCGCGAAGGCCGTCGTGGAGATCGAATTCAAGCAACCGCCGGCCGAGGACCTGAAACTGCTCGACGCCGACGCGTCCGGCATGATCGGCGCCGCCACGGCCGAGACGGAGAAGGGGTCGAAGTGAACGTCGACATCGCCGCATTGCGGGCGATCGAGCGGGACAAGGACATCCCCTTCGACACGGTCCTCGAGGCCATCGAGACCGCGTTGCTCACCGCGTACAAGCACACCGAAGGCCATCAGGCGCACGCCCGCATCGACGTCGACAAGAAGAGCGGGCTGGTCCGCGTGCTCGCGCACACGCTCAGCCCGGACGGCTCGATCGACGAGGAGTGGGACGACACGCCCGAGGGCTTCGGCCGGATCGCCGCCACCACCGCGCGCCAGGTCATCCTGCAGCGGCTGCGCGACGCCGAGCACGAGAAGACCTTCGGCGAGTTCTCCACCAAGGAGGGCGAGATCGTCGCCGGCGTCATCCAGCGCGACGCCCGCGCCAACGCGCGCGGCATGGTCGTGGTCCAGGTGGGTGACACCGAAGGCGTGCTGCCCTCGGCCGAGCAGGTGGCCGGGGAGGTCTACGACCACGGCAGCCGGATCAAGGCGTACGTGGTCACCGTGTCCCGCGGCAACCGCGGCCCGCAGATCACGCTCTCGCGCTCGCACCCCAACCTGGTGCGCAAGCTCTTCGCGCTCGAGGTCCCCGAAATCGCCGACGGCACGGTCGAAATCGCCGCGGTCGCGCGCGAGCCGGGGCACCGCACGAAGATCGCGGTGAAGTCCACCGTGGCCGGCGTGAACGCCAAGGGCGCCTGCATCGGCCCGGTCGGCGCGCGCGTGCGCAACGTGATGAGCGAACTCGCCGGGGAGAAGATCGACATCATCGACTTCTCCGAGGACCCGGCCCGGTTCGTCGGGAATGCTCTGTCCCCGGCGAAGGTTATCTCTGTTCGAGTAGTGGACGAGCGGGCGAAGACCGCCCGGGTCGTGGTGCCGGACTTCCAGCTGTCGCTGGCGATCGGCAAGGAGGGTCAGAACGCCCGCCTCGCCGCCCGCCTGACCGGCTGGCGGATCGACATCCGCAGCGACGCGGCCGCACCGGATGACGAGGGTGATCAAGACCACCCCGCCCCGTCGCGGCCCGCCGCGACAACCGGTTCGGCTGAGTGAAGGTCGAAGCGCTAGACTCAGGAGTGGTTCGAAGCCCGCGGCGGGTAGCCGAGCACCAAGCACACCGGAACGTTCCGGAGCGGACGTGTGTCGGATGCAAGCGGCGGGCCTTGATCGGTGAGCTGCTGCGCGTGGTCGCGGTGGGCGGGCAGGTCGTCGTCGACGTACAACGACGGCTGCCGGGTAGGGGTGCATGGCTGCACCCCGAGCCGGACTGCCTGACCAAGGCCGAACGGCGGCGGGCCTTCCCCAGAGCCTTGAAGGTTCAGGGAGCGCTCGACCTCCGCCAGGTCCGCGAACACGTAGGGCGCACCACGCAACACCACGGCACCGGGACGTCCCCGGCGCCGCAAGGAACGAAGGAAGCAGGTCGACCCGTCATGAGTCAGCCGTGAAGCTGAAGCCATGAACGCGAGACAATAAGGACGAGGTCAGCGGGTTCTCCGCCTGGCCTCCCCTAGATGAGGAGAGCTGTGCCAGGCAAGGCCCGCGTACACGAGCTCGCTAAGGAGCTCGGCATCACCAGCAAGGACGTTCTCGCCAAGTTGAAGGAACAGGGCGAATTCGTCAAGTCCGCGTCGTCCACGGTCGAGGCGCCCGTCGCCCGCCGTCTTCGCGACGCGTACACCGCCAAGGGCGGTAAGAAGTCCACCCCGACCCCCGGCCCCTCGGCGCGCCCCGGCCCGCCGGCTGCCAAGCCGGGTGCCCCGGCGGCCCCGAAGACCCCCGCGCCTGCTCAGCAGGCTCCGGCGCCCAAGGCGGCCCCCGCCCCGGCTGCGTCGGTAGAAGCGGCGTCGGTCCAGGCGGCTCCGGCCGCACCCCAGCAGCAGGCGCCCGCGGCGTCGAAGCCGGCCACCCCGGGGCAGCGCCCCGGTCCCCGGCCCGGCCCGCGTCAGCAGCCTGCCGCGCCCACACCCGAGGAGCAGGCCCCGGCCGCGAAAGCCGAGCCCACGACTCCCAAGCAGGCTCCGGCCGCGCCGTCCACCGGCTCGGTCGTCCCGCCGAAGCCGCAGGGCCCCAAGCCCGGCGGTCCCAAGCCCGGCCCGCGCACCCCGCGTGTCGGCAACAACCCGTTCGGCGTCGGTTCCGGCGCGCCCCCGCGTCCCCAGGGCCCGCGCCCGGGTGGCGGGCAGCCCGGTGACAACCGGCCCCCGCGTCCCGGTGGCGGCCAGCAGGGCGGCGGCGAGCGTCCCGCTCCGCGTCCCGGCGGCGGCGCCGGTGGCAACCGGCCGACCCCGGGCAACATGCCCCCGCGCCCGAACCCCGGCATGATGCCGGGCCGGCCCGCCCCGCGTCCCGGTGGCGGTCCCGCGGGTCGTGGTGGCCCCGGTGGCGGCGCTCGTGGCGGCCCCGGTGGTGGCGGCGGCGGTCGTCCCGGCGGTGCCGGTGGCGGTGGCGGCGGCGGTTTCCGCGGCGGTCCCGGTGGCGGTGGCGGCGGCGGTGGCTTCCGCGGCGGTCCCGGTGGCGGCGGTGGCGGTGGCGGCTTCCGTCCCGGCGGCGGTGGCGGCCCCGGTGCCGGTGCTCCGGCCGGTGGCGGTGGCGGTTTCCGTGGCGGCGGCGGTGGCCGTGGTGGCCCCGGTGGCCGTGGCGGTACCGCGGGTGCCTTCGGGCGTCCGGGTGGACCCTCGCGCAAGGGCCGCAAGTCGAAGCGGCAGAAGCGCCAGGAGTACATGGACAACATGCAGGCGCCCAGCGTCGGCGGCGTCCGCCTGCCCAAGGGCCAGGGCGAGACGATCCGGCTGCCGCGTGGAGCTTCGCTGACCGACTTCGCCGAGAAGATCGACGCCAACCCGGCTTCGCTGGTGCAGGTGCTCTTCCACCTCGGCGAGATGGTCACCGCGACGCAGTCCGTGTCCGACGACATCCTCGAGCTGCTCGGCGGCGAGATGAACTACGTCGTCCAGGTCGTGTCCCCCGAGGAGGAGGACCGCGAGCTGCTGGAGACGTTCGACATCACCTATGGCGACGACGCGGGTGGCGAAGAGGACCTGCAGGTCCGGCCGCCGGTCGTGACCATCATGGGTCACGTCGACCACGGTAAGACCCGACTGCTGGACACGATCCGGAAGACGAAGGTCCGCGAGAGCGAGGCCGGCGGCATCACGCAGCACATCGGTGCGTACCAGATCGAGACCGAGCTCGAGGGCAACCCGCGCCTGATCACCTTCATCGACACCCCGGGCCACGAGGCGTTCACCGCCATGCGTGCCCGTGGTGCCAACTCGACCGACATCGCGGTGATCGTGGTGGCGGCCGACGACGGTGTGATGCCGCAGACGGTCGAGGCGATCAACCACGCGCAGGCCGCCAGGGCCCCGATCGTGGTCGCGATCAACAAGATCGACAAGGAGGGCGCGAACCCGGACAAGATCCGGCAGCAGCTCACCGAGTACGGCCTGGTCGCCGAGGAGTACGGCGGCGACACGATGTTCGTCGAGATCTCCGCGCGGCAGAACATCAACATCGATGGCCTGCTCGAGGCGATCCTGCTGACCGCGGACGCCGCTCTGGACCTCCGGGCCAACCCGGACATGGAGGCCCAGGGTGTCGCGATCGAGGCGCACCTCGACCGCGGCCGCGGCCCGGTGGCCACCGTCCTGGTCCAGCGCGGCACGCTGCGCGTCGGCGACTCCGTCGTCGCGGGCGACGCCTACGGCCGTGTCCGTCGGATGGTCGACGAGCACAACGTGGACGTCACCGAGGCGCTGCCCTCGCGTCCGGTCCAGGTCATCGGCTTCACGTCGGTGCCCGGCGCGGGCGACACCTTCCTGGTGGTCGACGAGGACCGCGTCGCCCGGCAGATCGCCGAGCGCCGCTCCGCTCGTACTCGCAACGCGCTCAACGCGTCGCGTCGCAAGCGGGTCAGCCTCGAGGACCTCGACTCCGCCTTGAAGGAGACGAACAGCCTCAACCTGATCATCAAGGGTGACAACTCCGGTACCGTCGAGGCACTGGAAGCGTCGCTGCTGCAGCTCGAGGTCGGCGACGACGTCGAACTCAACGTCGTGCACCGCGGTGTCGGTGGCGTCACCGAGTCCGACATCGACCTGGCGACCGCGTCCAACGCGATCGTCCTGGGCTTCAACGTCCGTGCGCAGGGCAAGGCGACCGAGCGGGCCACCCGCGAGGGCGTCGACGTCCGCTACTACACGGTCATCTACCAGGCGATCGAGGAGATCGAGCAGGCTCTGAAGGGCATGCTCAAGCCGGAGTACGAAGAGGTCGAGCTGGGCCGCGCGGAGATTCGCGAGGTCTTCAAGTCCTCCAAGATCGGCACGATCGCGGGTTGCCTGGTCATGTCCGGCGAGATCCGGCGCAACGCGCGGGCCCGGCTGCTTCGCGACGGCACGGTCGTCGCGGAGAACCTGCCGGTCGGCTCGCTGCGGCGGTTCAAGGACGACGTGGTCGAGGTCCGCGAGGGCTACGAGTGCGGTCTGACCCTCGGTTCGTACGGCGACCTCAAGGTCGGCGACCTGATCGAGACCTACGAACAGCGCGAGAAGCCTCGCGCGTGATGTGACATCCCGGGTGCGTGCGGATCTTTCGCACGCACCCGGGATGCATTTCCATGACGCAGTATTCCTACGACACCACCCCTTTTGCCTATGTTCGTCGGAGCCCTTGAGCTCGACATCCTGCTCGGCGATGTCCATTCGCTGAAGCAGAAGCGATCCGTGGTCCGTCCCGTCCTCGCCGAGGTGCGCAAGCGCTTCTCGGTGTCGGTGGCCGAAGCAGGACATACCGACCTGCATCGCCGGACCCTCATCGGAGTGGCCGTGGTGGCCGAAGCGGGCGAGCACGTCCGAGATGTGCTCGACTCGTGTGAGCGGTACGTGGCCAGCAGGCCGGAGTTCGAGCTGCTGTCCGCGCATCGCAGGCTGCTCGGCCCCGACGATTAGCAGAACTTTCTCGAGGAGCATGAAATGGCCGATCCGGCTCGGGCTCGCAAGCTCGCCAAGCGGATCTCGCAGATCGTGGCGTCCGCGATCGAGCACGAGGTCAAGGACCCCCGGTTGAACTACGTGACGATCACCGACACGAAGGTCACCGGCGATTTGCACGACGCCACGGTGTACTACACGGTGCTCGGCGAAAAGCTGGACTCCGTACCGGACTTCGCCGGTGCCGCCGCCGCGCTCGAATCCGCGCGGGGTGTCCTGCGCACGAAGGTCGGGCAGGGCACCGGCGTCCGATACACTCCGACCCTCACCTTCGTCGCCGACACGATTCCCGAGGATTCCAAGCGGATCGAGGACCTGTTGGCGAAGGCCCGCGAGGCCGACGCGGAGGTCGCTCGGCGCGCGACGGGGGCGCAGCACGCCGGCGACGCGGACCCGTACAAGGCGCCTCGGGAAGAGGCCGATGATGAGGAGTTCGCCGAAGAGGAGTCCCAGGGCTGACCGGGTCTCCCGGCGTGCGGTGCTCGCCGGGAGAGCCGCGGTCCTGCTCAGTGCTTGTTCGGCGGGCGGTCCGACCCCGGTGGTCGGGCCGCCCGCCGCTTCACCTCCGCCGGAGCCGACGCCGCTGACCCAGCCGGTCACCGTGCAGCGCATGCGCTCGGCCGCCCGCCGGGCCGACGTCGACCTGGTGCTGATCACGCCGTCCGGCATCCCCACCACCGGGCTGCCGGTGTGCCTGGTGCTGCACGGCCGTGGCGCGAACGCCCGGACGATGATCGGGCTCGGCCTGCCGGACCTGCTCAGCGAGGCCGTCCACACCGGCATGCAGCCGTTCGCACTCGCCGCGGTCGACGGCGACCACTACTGGGTCGACGTCGGCAACGGCGACGACCCGCAGAAGATGCTCAACGACGAGATGCCCGGCTGGCTGGCCCAGCGGAATCTGCGTCCCGCGTCGGCGATCCTCGGCATCTCGATGGGCGGCTTCGGCGCGCTGCGGTACGCCCGTGCGCACCGGGAGCTCGGCGCGGTCGCGACGGCCAGTGCGGCCCTGTTCACCAGCTGGCCGGACGCTCGTTCGCGCAAGGTGTTCTCCGACGAGGACCAGTGGAAGGCCGAGGAGCCGCTGCTGCACACCGGTGAGCTTCGGGCGGCGGGGACCGGAATTTGGTGCGGTGACGGGGATCCGTTCCTCACCGCGGACCAGCGGCTGATCAAGGCGCGTGTCGCCGGAGGTGTCGCATATTTCCTCGGGCGCGCACAACGATCAGTACTGGCGCGGCGTGCTGCCGGACATCCTGCAGTTCATCGGGAAGCGCGTGGTGTAGGGACTCGTGAGCGTTCCGGGCGGTTCTAACCGCCCGGAACGCTCACGAGTCCTTCCAGCACCAGGCTCAGCCCGCGTCGCCAGTCCGGCCCGGCGAGCGCGGCGCCGAACACCACGGCCAGGTCCGCCCCCCGGAAGTCCTTCCTCAGCTGCCCGGACTCCTGCGCACGGCTGATGATCCGCTCCATCCGCTCGCCCACGACCCGCTTGGTCTGCTCCAGGCTCGACTCCGGCGCGAAGGTGCGGGAGCAGACCTCGGTGAACCCACGGTCGGCCACCTGCAGCTGGATCGCCCGCTCGAGGAAGAGCACGAAGCCGTCCCACGGGTCGTCGCACGCGAGTGCTTCCGCCGTGTGCGCCAGTGACTCCTCCAGCATCGGCAGAAACGCGGCCTCGACCAGGTCGGCACGGGCAGGAAACCGGTTGTAGAGCGTGCCGATCGCGACTTTCGCCGTGCGCGCGACTTCGTCGAGCGGCGCGTCGATGCCCTTGCCGCCGAACACTTCGCGCGCGGCGGCGACCAGCGCGTCCCGGTTGCGCTGGGCGTCCTGACGCAACGGCCGCGTGTTCACCGGGCGAGTATAGCCAAGTTGAGTACTCCCTCAGATTCGCAGCTCGCTTAAGAGCCTTGTGGCACCCGGCCGCCGCGAGCAGGATGGGCGCTCCACGGAGGTGTGAGCCATGTGGACCAAGACGTTGATCGGCATGGGTGATCCGGAGCTGAACCGGCCCTCCAAGCCGAAGCCCGAACCGGACACCGGGCGCGAGGAGGCCCAAACCGCGCCCGAGCGCGAGGAAAACCGCCCCCGGAAAGAGCATTACGCCTGAGCGTTCCGCTCGGTTGCCCGTTGATCTCACTCTCACAGTCTTCGACGCCCGGCTCCCGGCGGGCGCACAATGTGTGCAGCGGTCGTTCCGCACCGAGACGGCCCCGGGAGGAGGCCGGCCATGCATGCCGACCTCTCCCCGCACGGATACACCGGAGTCCTCGTCGTGGGCACCCGGGGGCCGAGTGGTCCCGGCGAGGTACTGATCAAGATCAGGGGCGGCTTGGAAACCTTCCTCGCTTGGTCCGACACGGAGCTGCCGAAGGGGACGACCGTCCTGGTCGTCGAGTCCCGGGGGAGGCGCACGGTCGACGTGGTGCCGTGGACGTTCTCGGACCCCTTTTCGTAAAGGACAAGTCATGTTCGGTTATCGGGTTCCGGCACCCAACGAGGCGATGCTGATCTCCGGTGGCAAACGCGGTGGTGACACCGCGCCGTTCCGGGTGGTCACCGGCCACGGCGCCTTCGTGCTGCCGGTGTTCCGCAAGGTCCGTTTCCTGACCCTGGCGATGCGCGAGGCCGAGGTGACCGAGGTCTGCGTGACCAAGCAGGCCATCGCGCTCAACGTCCGCGCGATCATCGCGTTCAAGGTCGGCAACGACAGCGAGAGCATCGTCAACGCCGCCCAGCGGTTCCTGTCCGACCAGGACCAGATGGACGTGCTGACCGGGCGGATCTTCGCCGGGCACCTGCGGTCCATCATCGGGTCGATGACGGTCGAGGAGATCATCACCGAGCGCGAAAAGCTGGCGAACGAGGTGCTCACGACCTCCGCCGGCGAAATGGCGAAGATCGGGCTCACCATCGACGCGCTGCAGATCCAGTCGATCGACGACATGAAGCTCGGTTACATCGCCGCGCTGGCCGCGCCGCACAACGCGGCCGTCCAGCGGGACGCGCACATCGCGCAGGCCGAGGCGACCCGGGCGGCGGCCGACGCCGAGCAGGCGTCCAAGCGGATGCAGGCGGAGTACGCCCGCGAAACCTCGGTCGTGCAGTCGCGCTATCGCGCTGAGATCGAGAAGGCCCAGGCCGAAGCCGCGCAGGCCGGGCCGCTGGCCGAGGCGCAGGCGCAGCAGCACGTCGTCGACGCGCGGACCGAGCTCGCCCAGCGCGAGGCCGAACTGCGCCAGCAGCAGCTGGTCGCCGAGGTCATCAAGCCCGCCGACGCCGAAGCCGAGCGGATCCGGATCCTCGCCAAGGCGGACGCGGAGAAGATGCAGATCCAGGCCGCCGCCGCGGCGTCGCACAACCGCGTCGCGCTCGACCGGATGCTGATCGACCAGCTGCCGCAGATCGTCAAGGAGGCCGCGACCGGGCTGGCCGGTGCGAACGTCAACATCCTCAACGGCGCGGACGGCCTCGGCGAGATGGCCGCCGGGCTGGTCGGCCAGGGGATGGCGATCCTCGACTCGGTCAAGCGCGGCATCGGCACCCCCGCCGCCGCACCCGCACCTGCTCCCGTCGCGGACAACGGCAAGGAGCCCGTGCGGATTCCGCAGGGCAAGGCGGCCAAGACCCCGGAAATCACCCAGGGCTGAAGCCGCGCCGGGGCCGGGTCTCGTGAGTGGTAAGTCGGGTTCTAACCCTACTTACCGCTCACGAGGTGGTCAGGAAGCCGGTTTGGCCGCGACGATGAGGTCGCGCACGATCGCCTGGTCGACCCGGTGTCCGAACTCCTCGTACGCACCGCCCTCGCGGACGTTCAGGCCGGCCTTGCGCAAGACCTCGGCCAGCTCCTCGCGCGGGAGCACGTGCGTGTTCCAGGAGATGCCGAGCGCGCCGCCGGGCTTGAGCACCCGCGTCCACACCGGGATCGCGGCCGCCAGCAGGTCGCGTGGGCTGCGCCGCAGGCCCGCTTCCTGGTGGCTGCCGTGCTGGACGCCGTAGGGCGCGTCGGTGACGATCACGTCGGCCGAGTTCGCCCGCAGCACCTCGTCGGTGGTGAGCGTGTCGGCGTTGAAGTAGGTGATCTTGCGGGTGTTGCCTGCCTTGTAGTCGTCCTTGTCCAGCGCATACTCGATGTCGAGGCGGCGCCCGAGTCGCACCTTGTTGCGGCGCAGCTGGCCGGACTCGGCGGTGTGCTTGACCCGCTTGGTGCGCAGCCAGGTCTTGATGAACGCCTCGTAGGACTCGAAGTCCTTGCCGTCGACGTCGAGCCCGATGGCGTGCAGGCCGTACATCATCGCCTGGTTGAGCGTGGTGCCGCGGCCGCACAGCGGGTCGAGCAGGTAGAGCGGGCGCTCGCCGAGCACGGCGGCCGGGTCCGCGGTGGCCAGCAGCGTGACGTTGAGCAGGAGCTTGGTGAACAGCTCGTTCGTCTTGCCGGGGTACTTCTGGATGGTCAGCAGGTCCGAGTCGGTCTTCGCCAGCGGCGTCACCGCGACCGGGCGCAGGACACCGGCATGGACGCTGTCGAGCTCGAACAGCGCGTACAGCGAGGAAAGGTTCGACAGCAGTGCGAGGTCGCGCTCGCCGAGCGGCGCGGAGCTGGTGAACCGCACATAGCCGACGCCGCCGAGCTCGATCTCCTCGATCGCGGACAGCTCGGCGGCCAGGCCCATGCCGAACACCGCCAGTTCGGCGCGCAGCAGCGCGGGGGAGGAGGCGGCGTAGACCCGGTTGGCGGACGGGTAGACCAGGATCGCGTACTCAGGCATCCCGCAGAGCGTAGCGTGACGCACCGTGACCTCTACTTTGGCGCAGGACATCCAGAACGCGGCCACGCTGCTGGCCTCGGCGACCGACGTGACCGTCCTCGGGCACGTCCGGCCGGACGCGGACGCGCTGGGCAGCGCGCTCGCCCTCGGCCGGGTGCTGCATCGGCGTGGCGTGAAGGTGCGAGTCTCCTTCGGGGAGCCCGACGAGGCTCCCGAAACGTTGCGCTGGCTCGACGAGGACGGGCTGCTCACGCACCCCGACGACCTGCCGGATTCGGAGCCGCTGCTGGTGGCGGTCGACACGCCGACGCTGGGCCGGCTGGGGCGGCTCGCCGGGCGGGTCGAGGCGGCCGGTGCCGTGCTCGTGATCGACCACCACGCCACCAACACCCACTACGGCACACACAACGTGGTCGACGAGACCGCGGAGGCGAGCGCGATCCTGGTGTTCCGGGTGCTCGACGCGATGGGTGTCCCACTGGACGAGCCGACCGCGCGCGGCCTGTACGCCGGGATCGTCACCGACACCACGGGCTTTCGCCGCGCCAGCCCGGAAACCCACCGGATCGCGGCGCGGCTGCTCGAGGCCGGGGTGGACCCGGATCAGGTGGCGCGGCGGATCGTCGACGACCACCCCTACTCGTGGCTGCCGATGCTGTCGGCGGTTCTTCGTGAAGCTCGGTTGGAGCCGGAAGCCGCTCAGGGCAAGGGTTTCGTACACGCGGTGGTCCGGACCGAGGCGGCGCAAACAGTGCGTAGCGAGGAGGTCGAGTCGGTGATCGACGTCGTCCGCTCGGTGCGCGAGGCGGGGGTCGCGGCGGTGCTGAAGCAGGACCCGGCCGACGGCTCGCGCTGGCAGATCTCCTTGCGCTCCAACGAGATCGACGTCTCCGCGGTTGCGGGAGCGCTCGGTGGCGGCGGGCACCGGAAGGCGGCGGGCTGCACCGTCTCCGGATCTTCGGACGAGGTTCTGGCCCAGCTACGCGAGGAGTTGGAGCGGGCGCCTCTGCTCTAAAGTCGGCGGGGTGGAAGATCGAGTCCGGTTCGACGAGGAGTTCCTGGCCGAGCCGGCGTGCGCGTACGCGCGACTGCGGTCGGCGGGGCCGGTGCACTCCGCGGAGGCTCCCGACGGCTCGCCGATCTGGCTTGTGACCGGCTACGACGACGTCAAGGCCGGGCTGGGCGACCCGCGGCTTTCGCTGGACAAGGCGAACTCGGCGACCGGCTACCGCGGCCTGGCGCTGCCGCCCGCGTTGGACAAGAACCTGCTGAACATGGACGCGCCGGAGCACACGCGGCTGCGGCGTGTCCTCGGTCGCGCGTTCACGCCGCGGCGGGTGGCGGCGCTGCGGCCCGCGGTGGTGGAGATCGCCGAGTCGCTGGCGGATTCGCTGACCGGCGCGGACCTGCTCGCGGAGTTCTGTGTGCCGCTGCCGATCCGGGTGATCTGCTCGCTGCTGGGCGTGCCGCCCGCGGACGTCACGGAGTTCCGCGAGTGGACGGACGCGGTGCTGGCGCCGACCTCGGCGGACCGGGCGCGGGAGGCGATGGGCGCGCTGTACGCGTTCCTGACGTCGCTCGTGGCGTCGAAGAAGGCCTCGCCGGGGGACGATCTGCTGAGCGT
>CAVXMR010000034.1:0-33975 GCA_963762765.1 uncultured Actinomycetota bacterium | reverse complement strand
GCCATCGGGCAGGGCGGGCGGGGCGTTGGTCGGACCGGGGCCGGGGGGAAGTGAGCTCACCGAGGCAGGGTCCCAACGCTGGTGTGAGTGGTCGGCGCCGTGTAGGCGGCCGCTGAATCTGCTTGTGCCACCCGTGCACCATGCCAGTCCGAGGCCGCCGTGTCTCCCAGGGGCACGCCTCCCTGGGCAAGATCGGCCGCGATCAGCCGGCTCTGCTCCTCGGTGACGGCCACGATCGGCAGCCGCGGGTCGCCGATGTCGAACCCGCGCAGCCGCAGCGCGGCCTTGCTGAACGCGACACCGCCGACGCGGGACATCGCCCGCAGGACGGGCAGCATGGCGCGGTGGTTGGTACGCGCGGTGGAGGTGTCGCCCTTTTCGTAGGCGTCGATCATCGCCCGGATCCGGCCCGCGACGACGTGCCCGATCACGCTGACCACGCCGACCCCGCCGACCGAGATCCACGGCAGGTTGAGCCCGTCGTCGCCGGAGTAGTAGGCGAGGTCGGTCTTCGCGATGACTTCGGAGCCCGCGATCAGGTCGCCCTTGGCGTCCTTGACCGCGACGATCCGCGGGTGTTCGGCCAGCCGCTGCAGCGTGTCGACCTCGATCGGCACGACCGAGCGCGGCGGGATGTCGTAGAGGATCACCGGCAGCTCGCACGCGTCGGCGACGGCGGTGAAGTGCGCGTAGAGCCCCGCCTGGCTGGGCCGGGAGTAGTACGGCGTGACGACGAGGATGCCGTGCGCGCCGGCGCTCTGGGCCAGCTTCGCCTGCTCGACGCTGTGCGCGGTGTTGTTCGTGCCCGCACCGGTCACCACGGTCGCGCGGTCGCCGACGGCCTCGACCACGACGCGGACCAGGTCGGCCTTCTCGGCGTCGGTCGTGGTCGGGCTCTCGCCGGTGGTGCCGTTGACGACCAGGCCGTCGTTCCCCAGGTCCACGAGGTGCTCGGCCAGCTCCTGCGCCCGCTTGAGGTCGAGGGCCCCGTCCGCGTCGAACGGAGTGGCCATCGCGGTGAGCACACGCCCGAACGGCCGCCCGGGTGCTGCGCTAGGTGGGTTGGACATGCCGAAGACGGTACCCCTTGACGCCTTTCATCCCCGCGACGACCTGGTCACTCCCGGCGAAGTGCGGAGGATTTCGCGTCACCGGGGACGTCCCCCGGAACTTCTACTTGACCTTGGTCACAACCGGCGCGGTGAAGGGGCCGCCGTCGGCCTTCGCGAGGACGCAATAGATCTGGCGGACAGGCTCGGTGTCCCCGCTTTCCCCGGACGGCGTGTGGTTCCACTCGGCCTCGGTCGGCACGAGCGCGCGGTAGGTGAGCTCGGCGCGCCGGGCCGCGGCCACGAGGTCGGAGCGGAACGCGAGCGCGCACCGCGCTTCCGCGTACTGGGCGAGCGCCGGGCCGCCGGGGAAGGCGGCCACGGCGACCTTGTCGTCACTCCAGCTGGTCACCGAAATCGCGTCGGCGATTTCGTAGACCTCGAGGGTATGGGCGAGATCGCATTGGGCCCGGCTGTCCCTGCTGATGTACTGGCCGTCGGCCGCGATGGCGTTGTAGCAGCGGTCGTAGTCGGCCACCTCGAGCCTGACCTGGCCGTTGAGGCCGAAGGTGAGCGTCGGCTGCTTCTGGGCGTCCACCGCCGGGGTCTCGTAGGCCTTGCCCGCGAAGAAGCCGCCGACCAGCGCGCCGACGACGAGCACGGCGGCCAGCGCGAGCCAGAGGCTCCGGTGGCTCTTCTTCGGTGGGGGCTCGGCGACCCTGGTCGGCATCGGCGAGCCCGCGGGCGGCGTCCGCGGAGCGCCCTGCGAGGAGGCCATGGCCAGCAGGTTCTGCGCCTGCGGCGCGGTGAGCCGGGCCTCCGGCTTGGCCACCAGCAGGCCGAGGATCGCGGCGGCGAGCGGGCCCTGGCCGCGGGTCAGGAAGGGGACTTCGGTCATGATCGCGTGCAGGGTCGCCGCGGTCGTCGACCGCTCGAAGGCGACCACGCCCTCGACCGCGAAGTACAGCGCCGTGCCCAGTGACCAGAGGTCCGACTCGGGCATCGCCTCGCGGCCCTGCACCCGCTCGGGCGCCATGAACGCGGGCGAGCCGACGATCATGCCGGTGGTGGTCAGCCGTGGATCGTCGATCGCGTGCGCGATGCCGAAGTCGGTGAGCTTCACCCGGCCGTCCGGCGAGACCATGATGTTGGCGGGCTTGACGTCCCGGTGCACGATCCCGGCCGCGTGCGCGGCCTGCAACGCCGAGAGCACCCGCTCGCCGATCAGCGCGACCTGCGGCGCGGGCAGCGGGCCGTGCCGGCGCACCAGATCGGCCAGCGTGGGCGCGTCGACCAGCTCCATCACGATGAACGTGGTGCCGCCGTCGGTGACGACGTCGTACACCGTGACCACGGCCGGGTCGTTGAGCCGGCCGCCGGTGCGGACCTCGCGCAGCGCGCGCTCGGAGAACACCGCGGCCGAGTCGGCGTCGGGCAGCCGGAGCTCCTTGATCGCGACCTGGCGGCCGATGACCTGGTCCTGCGCACGCCACACGACACCCATGCCGCCGCGGCCGAGCTCACCCAGCAACGCGTAGCGGCCGGCGACGATCCGGGGCCCGGGCGCGACGGGCACGGTGGCATACGGCGCGGTCGGCGCGCCGGGGTGCGGCCGGGTGTGTTCGTCGGTCACGGTGCTCCTTCGCGGACGGTCGCGCAGATGCTAGTCCGACCGCGAAGAGTGCTCGCGCGTTCCACAGATTTGCGGGTCGTAAGTGGATAACAGTGTCCTAACACTGTTATCCACTCACGACCCGCTGAACGTCAGGTAGATGAGTACCAGGTTGAGCGCGATGATCACGGCCGCGACCACGCACGCCGCGACGGTCGTGACGCGCTTGTTCGCCTCCGCGCCCATCAGCTCGCGGTCGGCGGTCAGCCGGATCAGCGGCACCAGCGCGAACGGGATGCCGAAGGACAGCACGACCTGGGACACGACGAGCGCGGCGCTCGGATCCGCACCCAGAGCCAGCACGACGAGCGCCGGAGTCAGCGTGATCAGGCGGCGCAGCAGCAGCGGGATTCGCTTGTGCAGCAAGCCTTGCATGATCATCGCGCCCGCGTACGCGCCCACCGACGTCGACGCGAGGCCCGACGCGAGCAGGCCGATCGCGAACAGCAGGGCGATCCCGGGGCCGAGAGCCTGCGCGACGGCGCCGTGCGCGCCTTCGATGCTGTCGACGCCTTCCTGGCCCTGCAGGTTCGTCGCGGCGAGCAGCAGCATGCCGAGGTTGACCGCGCCCGCGAGCAGCATCGCCAGGCCGACGTCCGCGCGGGTCGCGCGCAGGAGCCGGCGGCGGCGCTCGCCCTCGGGCTTGCCGTGACGGTCGCGGACCAGGCCGGAGTGCAGGTAGACGGCGTGCGGCATGACGGTCGCGCCGAGCATCGCGGCGGCGATGAGGATGCTGTCGGCGCCGTCGAAGCGCGGGATCAGGCCACCGACGGTGGCCGAGGCGGACGGCGGTTCGACGAACAGGCTGGCCAGGAAGCCGACCGCGATCACCAGCAGCAGGCCGGTGACGACCCGCTCGAACGTCCGCTGGCCACCGCGGTCCTGCACCACGAGCAGGGTCAGCGAGACCGCGCCGGTGATCAGGCCACCGAGGATCAGGGGCAGGTCGAAGAGCAGGTTCAGGGCGATCGCGCCGCCGACGACCTCGGCCAGGTCGGTGGCGATGGCCACGACCTCGGCCTGTGCCCAATAGGCGAGCCGGGCGCCGCGCGGCAGCCGCTGGCGCAGCGCCTCCGGCAGCGACATGCCCGTGACCAGGCCGAGTTTCGCCGAGAGGTACTGGACGAGCACGGCCATCAGGTTGGCCGCGACGATCACCCAGACCAGCAGGTAGCCGTAGCGGGCGCCGGCGCTGATGTTGGAGGCGACGTTGCCGGGATCGACGTAGGCGATCGCGGCCACGAAGGCGGGGCCGAGCAGGGCGGTGCCCGCTCGCAGGCGCGACGGGAGCTTCGGCCGCGCTGCCTCGGTAACTGCCATGGCGTCCTGCCTTCGAATGTCGGTCACCCCAACTCCGAGTTTAGGCACACCGAACTTTCCCTCACAAGAGTGACTGCGCCCACCTCTTCGCCGGGACCGGGTACCCACTAAAAGCCGTGAAGGCCCCCTTACCGGCTCTCACAGCCGGTAAGGGGGCCTTCACGGACCAAGATCAGGCGGGGAGGAAGACCTCGTGGCCGGACTTGCGGAGTGCTTTGACGGCGTGCTCGAGCTCGTCGGCCCGGACCAGGAGGTGGTCGGTGTCGTAGGTCGACATCGAGAACAGCGCCACACCCGCCGCGGCCAGCTCCGAGGCCAGCGCGGCGATGATGCCGGTGAGGGTGAACGCCAGCGGGCCGCGCACGGACAGCAGCCGCCAGCCCTCCGCCACCGCCCCGCCGGGAGTCAGCGAAGCCGGGCAGATCACCGAAAGCTCCTCCGGCGTCCGCGTGACAGAGACGAACGCGGGCTCGCCGGGGTCGAGGATCCCGGGCGGGACCGGAGCGTCCGCGGGCAGCCGCACGACGGCGTAGTCGCCAGGGCGGACGTCGATCGCGAGACGCTTCATCAGCCTTCGAGGACCTTCGGGCTCGACGCGACTTCGGTGCCGTCAGGCAGGGTCGAAATGGTGAAGTCGGCGAACACGTTGGCGGCGGCCTTGTGCAGCTGCCGCAGGCATTCCACGGCGAGCTCGCGGATCTCGACGTCGGCGTGCTCGGTCGCGCGCATCGCGACGAAGTGGCGCCAGGCGCGGTAGTTGCCGGTCACGACGATGCGGGTCTCGGTCGCGTTCGGCAGCACCGCGCGGGCGGCCTGGCGGGCCTGCTTGCGGCGCAGCGTCGCGCTCGGGACATCGGCGAACTTCTCCTCGAGCCCGGCGAGCAGCTCGGTGTAGGCGTCGACGCTCGCCTGGGCCGCGGCGAGGAACTTCTCGTGCAGCACCGGATCGTTCGCGATGACCTCGGGCTCGACGAAGGCTGCGTTGCGCTCGGGCACGTAGCGCTGCGAGAGCTGCGAGTACGAGAAGTGCCGGTGACGGATCAGCTCGTGGGTCAGCGAGCGCGAGATGCCGCTGATGTAGAAGCTCACGGATCCGTGCTCCAGCACGGAAAGGTGGCCGACGTCGATGATGTGCTCGATGTAGCCGGCGTTGGTCGCGGTGGCCGGATTCGGCTTCTTCCACGACTGGTAGCACGCGCGCCCGGCGAACTCGGCCAGCGCCTGGCCGCCGTCCGCGTCGGTCGACCACGGCACGTCCTCCGGCGGGAAGAACTCCGTCTTCGCGATCAGCTGCACCCGGGGCGACACGGTTTCGGCCACGTCCGTACTCCTTCTCCCTCGACTCCTCCGGCAGCCTAACCGCGCCCCGTACGGGAGCCCACGCGACACCACATGGTGTCGCGGCTTCCTTGACAGACGTCATCGATGACGTCATGGTGGTGTCATGGACCTGACGCCGTACATCGCCAACCTCCGCGAAGACCTCGCGAACACGGCCTCAGCCGGGGATGAGAACACCCGGCGTGCGGCCGCGCTCCTGTCCTCCGCGCTCGAACCCGCCGTCCGCCTCACTCTGATGAACGCGCTGGCAGACCTCGCCGCCGAGGTCACCGCCGCACTGCCGGGGCAGGTGGTCGACGTCCGCCTCGACGGCCGGGACGTCCGGGTCGTGGTCACCGGCGCCGAGCAGCCGGACCCCGCGACACCACGTGACACCACGCCACCACCACCGCCACCCCCGCCGTTCGACGGTGGCGACATCAGCCGCATCACACTGCGGCTGGTCGAGCAGATCAAGGGCCAGGCCGAGCGCGCCGCGGCCGCGCAAGGGGTGTCACTGAACACCTTCGTGTCACAGGCCGTCCAGGGCGCGCTGGGGCACGCGGCGCTCGGTCAGGGCCATCAGAAGCAGCACCACGCCAAGGGCAACCGCACCGACTCCCGCCTGCACGGCTGGGTTCAGGGCTGAGGGGAACGACATGAGCGACGAAGAGAACACCACCCCGGCCGCCGAGGAGCCGGCTGCCGAGGAGCCGTCCGACGAGCTCGTGCGGGTCCAGGAGTTCGAGGCCGACGGCCCGCTGGAGCTGGACGTCGCCGTGACGATCGGCCGGGTCGAGCTGGTCCTGGAAGGCGAGTCCGGCGCCCGCGTCGAGCTGCGGCACTTCCAGGGTGAGCAGGAGCCCTGGGTGGCGGGCGTGAACAGCCTGCTCTCCTGGGTCGGCGAGCGCTTCGGCGACCAGCTGGGCGTCGACCCGGCGACGTCGCCCGCGGAAGGGGTCCGGCAGGCCCGGATCGAGAAGGTGGGCAACCGGCTCGTCGTGCAGGCGCCGAAGGCCTGGCAGCTGCGCAATGTCGCACTGTCGGTCGTGGTGCGGGCCCCGGCCGGGTCCCACGTGGAGGTCCGGGCGGGCGCGGCCGACGTGACCGTGTCCGGGAGCGCGGGCCGGGCCGACCTGCTCACCGGCTCCGGCCAGGTGACCCTGGACCGCGCGGACGGCGCGGTGATCATCCGTACCGGCAGCGGCGCCGTCAAGCTCGGCCCGACGTTGTCCGGGCTGCAGCTGCGCAGCGGCAGCGGCAACGTCGAGGCGACCTCGCTGGCCGGATCGGCGACCCTGGCAACCGGCACCGGCGACGTCTGGCTCGGCGCGGTGTCCGGCGAGGTGATGGCCCGCACCGGCAGCGGTGACCTGTCGGTCGCCGACGCCGCGTCCGGCTCGCTCGACCTGATCACCGGCTCGGGCGAGGTCCGCATCGGCATCCGCGGCGGCACCCCGGCCGAGGTCGACCTGACCTCGAGCGCCGGACGGGTTTCCAGCGAGCTGGACGTCTCCGACACCGCCCCCGAGGGCGGCGCGAAACTGCGGGTGCGTGCCCGCACCGGCTCGGGCAACGCGGTGGTGACCCGCGCGGCCGGCTGAAGGGGATAAGGGGGAGACGGGCCGTTCCCGGCGGGGCGTCGGGGACGGCCCGTCCTCATGCGGCGGTCCCGCGGCCCGAGGTGAAGGAGACTTTCCTCGCACCTGACGGGAGGAAAGTCCCCTTCAGCCGCGCTCCCCCGGCCCTCGTGAGTGGTAAGTCGGGTTCTATTTTTGAGGGGTAAGGCAAACGTGGCGTGGTGAAGCGAGGGGGACCTGCCGACGGGCTCGTGAGTGTTGCGGCGGTTAGAACCGGCCGCGCCACTCACGAGTCCTTGGCGCGCAAAGAGTGAGGCCGTGCTCGTGAGCGTTGCGGGCGGTTCTAACCGCCCGCAACGCTCACGAGTCCTCAATGCCGCAGCACGACACATTTGCCTTACCCCTCAAAATAACCCTACTTACCACTCACGAGAAACCTATCCGCGCGGTCCACAGTGGACGGTCAGTGCGCCATCTTCGCCAGGGCGGGGGCCAGGTCACCGCGTTTGCGCACTGCCACGCCGTCGAGACCCAGCCACTCGGCCATGTGCGCCAGCTCGGCCGCCAGCTCCGGGACGACCCGGGCCAGGTCGGCGCCCTCCTCCGAGAACGCACCCTGGACTCGCAGCACCCCGGCCGCGCGGTCGGCCTTGAGGTCCACCCGGGCCACCAGGGAACCATCCAGCAGGAACGGGAAGACGTAGTAGCCGTAGACCCGCTTCGGCTCCGGGACGTAGATCTCGATGCGGTAGCGGAACCCGAAAAGCCGTTCCGTGCGAGCGCGTTCCCAGATCAGCGGGTCGAACGGGCAGAGCAGCGCGCGACCGGCGACCGCGCGCGGCGTGCGGGCTTCGAAGTGCCGGTACGCCGGCGCGCGCCAGCCGCGGACCTCCACCTGCTCCAGCACTCCGGACTCCACCAGCTCCCCCACCGCCTGGCGGGACACCTCCGGGCCGAGGCGGTAGTAGTCGCGCAGATCCGTCTCGGTCGCCACGCCCAACGCGCGCGCCGAGCGTTCGATCAGGCCGCGCGCGCCCTCGTCCACCGAAAGCCGCGTGGACAGGATCGACGGCGGCACGACGCGCTCGGTCAGGTCATAGAGCCGCTCGAACGACTTGCGCGTGCCCGTGGTCAGCTGCCCGGCGCCGAACAGGTACTCGCAGACCCGCTTGACCTCGGATCGCTCCCACCACGAGCCGGGCCCGCGACGGGCGGCCTCGCTTTCCAGCTCACGCTCGATCCCGCCCGCGCCGATCGGGCCACGTTCCTTCACCACCGCCAGGATCTCGTCCGCCAGCCCCGGCGACCGCTCGAGCAGCGGGGCGTAGTTCTTCCACCAGCCGTCCCGCTTCGCACCGGATCGCAGCAGCGGCCAGTCCTCGACCGGCAGCAGGCTCGCCTCGTGCGCCCACGATTCGACCAGCAGCCGCGGCTGACGCGCCGAATGCGCCCACGCCGCGTTGTCCACCAGCTCGGGCTCGTACGAGCCGAGGCGCGAAAAGAGCGGCATGTAGTGCGCGCGGACCGCGACGTTCACCGAATCCAGCTGCAGCAATTGGACGCGCGACAGCACCCGTTTCAGGTGCCGCCTGGTCGGCGCCGTGTCCGGGCGAGGGTCCGCGAAACCCTGCGCGGCCAGGAACGTGCGCCGGGCCGCGTCGATACTCATCGTCTGCATGGTGCCGCCATAGTGCCAGCCACCACCGACAGTTTCCCGCCACCCGATATCTTCGGGCGATGAGCGACGCCGCAATCCACCCGGCCGACCTGGCCGACGTCCCCGAGATCGCCCGGATCCAGCGGGAGACCTGGCGCGCGGCCTACACCGAGCTCCTCGGCGCGAACGCCGTCGCCGGGCTCGACGCCGCCGACCTCGAAGCCACCTGGGCCGAGACCGTCGAGTACCCCGGCACCCAGATCTACGTCGCCACCGAAGGCAGCTTCACGGTCGGCTTCTGCGTCGCGGGCCGAGCGCCCGAAACCGAGGTCGCGGCCGCCGATGGCAGCCTGCCTGAGGACGCCGAAGCCACCGGGCTGATCGCCTCACTGCTGGTGGAGCCGCGCTGGGGACGCCGTGGCCACGCCGGACGGCTACTCGCCGCGGCCGCCGCCGGGCTGCGGGCCGACGGGGCCGCGCGCGGCATCGCCTGGGTCGCCCAAGGCGACCACGCCACCCTCGCCTTCTACCGGCGGGCCGGCTGGCACCCCGACGGCACGGTCCGCACCCTCGACACCGGTGACACCATGCTGCGCGAGGTCCGCCTCACCGGCACCCTCGACCTCGCGCTCACGTCGTGACGGGAACACCACCCAGCGCATCACCGAGTACATGAACACGCCCTCGCAGGCGCCCGCGATCAGCCGCGAGACGTGGTACTCCACGCCCAGCGCGGTCACCCCGGCGCCGACGCCGAGCAGGAACGCCGCGTAGTTGACGCCGATCGCGAGCAGGTACAGCACCAGCTGACGGCCGACCGCCGCGTGCGAGTGGAAGTTGAACGTCCGGTTCAGCAGGAAGCTCAGCCCGAACGCGACCAGGTAGGCCAGCGTGATGGACAGCCAGACCGGCAGGTCCAGCCCGCTGTGGAACGCCGTGAGCAGTGTCAGGTCGACGCCGAAGGTGAAGCCGTTGATCAGGCAGAAGCCCAGGAAAGTCGGCGCGACGATCCGCGAGAGCCCCAGCGGCAGTATGCGCACGACAGCCGCGCAGAAGTCGCTGAATCGGTCGGCGGGCGTCCGCGGTTGCTCTACGGCCACCCCGCCAGCCTCCCAGCGGCAGGTGTCCGGCAGCCGACCGGCAGGTGATCGTCTGGTGCGCGCCACCCGCCGAAGAGGGGGGTTAACCCCAGGGAGTGACCGTTTTCCGGCTGCTAACTTGGGGAATGCGGCCGGGAGGAGGTGACACCCGATGAACTGGTTGCTCCTGACCTTCGGGGTCGCGTTCGGCTCAGCCATCGTGCCCCTCATCAACGCCGAGGTGTTCCTCCTCGGGCTCTGCGCGTCCCACCCGAGCCTGCACTGGCTGTGGCTGGGCGCCGCCGTGGCGGGCGGCCAGATCGCCGGCAAGACGCTGTACTACCTGGCCGCGCGCGGCACGATCAAGCTCCCCAAGCCGCTGCACGACCGCCTCCACCGCGAACGCCCGCTGACGGCCCGCCGGGCGCGCTGGCAGCTGCGGACCAAGCGGATGCGCGGCTGGTTCGAGGCGCTGCGCGAGCGTTGCCACCGGCACCCGCACTGGATGGCCGGGACCTACGGGGTGAGCTCCGTGGTCGGGCTGCCGCCGTTCATGGCCACCAGTGTGCTGGCCGGGCTGGTGCGGATGCGGATGGTGACGTTCCTGACGACCGGGCTGGCGGGGCGCTGGATCAGGTTCAGCCTGATCGCGGCGATGCCGGCGGTGTTCGCGGGCTGGATCCACCACTGACTCGTGAGCGTTTAGGGCGGTTAGAACCGCCCGGAACGCTCACGAGTCCTGGTTCCCACCTGCACCACCAAGGTCCCCGCCGCCGCGACGGCGAACGCCATGCCGCCCAACGGCACGGCCAGCACCGCGACCAGGAAGCAGAACGCGGCGAACCCACCCAACCCGCGCAGCACACCGTGCATCGTCGAGATTGCCGCGGCCGGGCCGCCCTGCGCCAGCGCGAACCCGGCGACCACGCTGGTGGCGGTCGGGAACGGCGCGAGCACCCCGGCGAGTCCGGGGCCGAGCCAGGCCGCGGCCGAGGTCACCGCGAGCACCAGCACACCGGTGACGACGGCCCGCACCGGTAAGTCCCACCACGGCGGTGGAACGCGCGAGCTGTCACCTTCGGCCGCGGGCATCACCCGCGTTGCCAGGAAGGTCGCCGCGAGGGTCAGGCCGAGCCCGATCCACGGCGAAACCTGCACCTGCGCGAGCGCGAAGTCGGCCGTCAGACAGACGGCCCAGCCGAGCAAGATCGCGACCGGCCACGGCGAAACCCGCGACAGGCGCGCGAAAACGACCGCGAACAGCGCCAGCGTGATCAGGCCCAGCAGGGAGGCCGACGCCGCGCCGGCGACGAACTCGTCACCGTGGTCGAGGAAGAGGATGAACAGGATCGGCCCGGCCACGACGGGCAACGCCACCAGCGTGCCCGCCAGCGCCGGTCCCCAACGCCTGCCTGCCAGCGAAGAAGCGACGACCAGGCCCGGAGCGAGCACCAGCTTCAGCACCACTGAGGTCACTTACCGGCATTCTGCCACAGGCCCCTCAGCGGTCCACGGCCTCCAGGTCGACCGCCTTGCGCATGGTCTCCCGTGCCCGCCGCCGGTCGCCCGCGATGTCGTAGGCGTACGCGAGGCGGTACCAGGCGCGCCAATCCGAAGGCGACGCCTCCAGCTCCGCGTGACGCTCCTCGAACCAGGCGTCGGCCGCGGCCCGGTCCACGCGGCCGGACGGGCGGCGCGGGAGGTCCGAGACGTCCGGGAGCGCGCCCTCGGCGTCCAAGCGCCGGGAGAGGCGTTGGATCTGGTTACCGTTGCGCCAGGTCACCACCACGACCCAGATTCCCAGCAGCGGCAACAGAACCACGCCGACGCCGAGCGCGATGCCCAGTGGCTGGCCGCTTTCGAACAACGCGACCGCCCGGCCCGCCAGCAGCACCAGGTAGAACACCAGCGCCGCCGTCATCAGCAGCGCGAAGTTACGGGCCCTCACAGGTCGAGCACATTCTCCAGGCCGACGGTCAGGCCCGGGCGCTTCAGCACCTCGCGCACGCCGAGCAGCACGCCCGGCATGAACGACGAGCGGTCCATCGAGTCGTGCCGGATCGTCAGAGTCTCCCCGTCCGCGCCGAACAGGATCTCCTCGTGCGCGATCAGCCCGGGCAGCCGCACCGAGTGCACGCGGACGTCGTCCACCAGCGCGCCGCGGGCACCGTCCAGTTCGGACGTCGTCGCGTCGGGGCCCGGCTCCAAACCGGCGGAGCGCCGCGCCGCGGCGATCATTCGCGCGGTGTGTCCCGCGGTGCCGGAAGGCGCGTCGGCCTTGCGATTGTGGTGCAGTTCGATGACCTCGGCGGACGCGTAAAAGCGCGCCGCCTGGGCCGCGAAGCGCATCGCCAGGACCGCGCCCAAAGCGAAGTTCGGCGCGATCAGCACACCCAGCGACGGCTTCGGCGCCAGCAACGATCGAAGCGACTCCAGCCGCTCCTCACTGAAGCCCGTGGTGCCGACGACAGCGTGGATGTCGTGCTCGATGAGGTAGTGAAGGTTGCCCATCACCGCTTCGGGGTGGGTGAAGTCGACGACGACCTCGGCCTCGGCCAAGGCCGCGAAGTCGTCGCCGGCGTCCAGCGCCGCGACGAGCTTCATGTCCGCCGCGCCTTCGACGGCGTTCACCACCGTCGCACCCATCCGGCCGCGCGCGCCGAGCACACCGACGTTGATGGTCATGGAGCGATCACCTCGTGCAGATCGTCGGGAAGGTCGTCGGCGTGAGCGTACGGCCCGACGACCGCCGCCGCCGACACGCCACCAGGGCGGCCGAGAAGAGTGCGAGCCAACGCACACACCTCTTCGGTGGTCACCTCGTCGATCCGGGCGACGGTGTCGTCGACGCCGAGGTACCGGCCGTAGTTGAGCTCGTTCTTGCCGATCCGCGACATCCGCGAGGACGTGTCCTCCAGCCCCAGCACCAGCCCGCCGCGCAGCTGCCCCTTGGCGCGCAGCACCTCGGCCTCGCTCAGACCGTTGACCGCGACCTTGTCCAGCACCTCGCGGATCACCCCGGCGACCTCGCCGAGCTTCTCCGGCTGGCAGCCCGCGTAGACGGACATGTGGCCGGTGTCGGAGTAGCTCGCGACCGAGGAATAGACCTGGTAGGCCAGCCCGCGCTGCTCGCGAATCTCCTGGAACAGCCGCGAACTCATGCCGCCGCCGAGCGCCGCGTTGAGCACGGACAGCGCGAAGCGCCGGTCGTCGTGGCGCGAAAGCGACTGCAGGCCGAGCATCAGGTGGACCTGCTCGGTGTTGTCGGTGTGCAGCGCGAGCTTCGGGATCGTCTTGATCCGGGCGCGACCGCCACGCGGCGCCACAGGCGTCGCCGTTCCGGTCAGCCGGTCGCGCAAAGCCTTGCGCACCAAGCGAAGCACCTGGCCGTGCTCGACGTTCCCGGCCACTGCCAGCACCATCCGCGGCATCGCGTAGCGGCGCTTGTAGAACCCGCGCAACGCGCCCGGCGACATCCCGGTGATGGACTCTTCGGTGCCGAGCACCGGACGTCCCAAGGGATGCTCGCCGAGGATCGCGCTGACGAACGTCTCGTGCAGCAGGTCCTCGGGGTCGTCGTCGCGCATCGAGATCTCTTCGAGCACGACGCTGCGCTCGGTGTCCATGTCGCGGTCCGTGCAGAGCGCCTCGAACACCACGTCGGTGACCAGGTCCATGGCCAGCGGCAGGTCCGCGTCGAGCACCTGCGCGTAGTAGCAGGTGTGCTCCTTGGAGGTGAACGCGTTGAACTCGCCGCCGACGGCGTCGACCTCTTCGGCGATCTGCTTGGCGTCGCGGTTCGTCGTGCCCTTGAACAACAGGTGTTCGAGGTAGTGCGCGGCACCGGCGACGGACGCCGGTTCGTCGCGCGAGCCGATGCCAACCCACAGCCCGACCGTGGCCGAGCGCGAGGCCGGGACGTGCTCGGTGATCACCCGCAGGCCGCCGGCCAGGACACTGCGCTTGACGACCGCACCGTCCGAAGTGGACTCGAGCGTGCGGGTGGTGCCGACGGGCTGTTCGTGCCCGGAAAGCTGCCGTGCCATGGGTTCCTTACTCACGATGCCGTTAAGGCCACCTTACGGGCTTGAATTCAATCCAGTGGCGCGCCAGCGCCTCCGTTGAGGGTGGCGGTGGGGGCATGGATGGAGCCCGTAAGGTGGCCTTAACAGCACTACGAAACTGACTAGGCGTCGGCCTTCTCGGCGTCGGCGGCGGGAGCGTCCTCGGCGGGAGCCGCGGCCTCGTCCTCCTTGACCACGATCAGGCTGATCTTGCCGCGGTTGTCGATGTCGGCGATCTCGACGCGGAGCTTGTCGCCCACGTTGACCACGTCCTCGACCTTGTTGATCCGCTTGCCGTTGCCCAGCTTGGAGATGTGCACCAGGCCGTCCTTGCCCGGCAGCAGCGAGACGAACGCGCCGAACGCGGCCGTCTTCACCACGGTGCCGAGGAAGCGCTCGCCGACCTTGGGCAGCTGCGGGTTGGCGATGGCGTTGATCAGGTCGATCGCCGCCTCCGCCGACGGGCCGTCGGCCGCGCCCACGTAGATCGTGCCGTCGTCCTCGATGGAGATGTCGGCACCGGTCTGCTCGGTGATCGAGTTGATCATCTTGCCCTTCGGGCCGATGACCTCGCCGATCTTGTCCACCGGGATCTTCACGCTGGTGACGCGCGGGGAGTACGGGCTCATCTCGTCGGGGCCGTCGATCGCCTCGGCGATCACCTCGAGGATGGTGTCCCGGGCGTCCTTCGCCTGCTTCAGCGCGGCCGCGAGGACCTCCGACGGGATGCCGTCGAGCTTGGTGTCCAGCTGCAGCGCGGTGATGATGTCCTTGGTGCCGGCGACCTTGAAGTCCATGTCGCCCATGGCGTCCTCGGCACCGAGGATGTCGGTCAGCGCGACGTAGCGGGTCTCGCCGTCGACCTCGTCGGAGATCAGGCCCATCGCGATGCCCGCGACCGGCGCCTTGAGCGGCACGCCGGCGTTGTACAGCGCCATGGTGGACGCGCAGACCGAGCCCATCGAGGTCGAGCCGTTGGAGCCCAGCGCCTCGGAGACCTGGCGGATCGCGTACGGGAACTCGTCCCGCTTCGGGAGCACCGGAACCAGGGCGCGCTCGGCGAGCATGCCGTGGCCGATCTCGCGCCGCTTCGGCGAACCGACGCGGCCGGTCTCGCCGGTGGAGAACGGCGGGAAGTTGTAGTGGTGCAGGTAGCGCTTGTGCGTCTCCGGGGAGAGCGAGTCGATCTGCTGCTCCATGCGGAGCATGTTCAGCGTGGTGACGCCCAGGATCTGGGTCTCTCCACGCTCGAACAGCGCCGAACCGTGGGCCCGCGGGATCACGGCGACCTCGGCGGCCAGGGACCGGATGTCGGTGAGGCCACGGCCGTCCATGCGGATCTTGTCGGTGAGGACCCGCTTGCGCATGATCTTCTTCGACAGCGCCTTGAACGCGGCGCCGATCTCCTTGTCGCGGCCCTCGAAGGCTTCGCCAGCGCCGAGGCCGATCTTCTCCAGGACGGCGGCCTTGACCTGGTCGGTCGCGTTGTCGCGATCCTGCTTGCCGGCGATCTGCAGGGCGTTCGCCAGGTCGTCGGTCGCGACGGCGGCGACAGCGTCGAACGCGTCCTGCTCGTAGGCGAGGAAGACCGGGAAATCGCCGGTCGGCTTCGCGGCCAGCTCGGCCAGCTGCTGCTGGGCCTCGCACAGCACCTTGATGAACGGCTTCGAGGCCTCGAGGCCCTCGGCGACCGAGACCTCGTCCGGCGCCTTGCCGCCTGCGGCGATCAGGTCGAGCGTGTGCTCGGTGCCCTCGGCCTCGACCATCATGATCGCGACGTCATCACCGACGATGCGGCCGGCGACGACCATGTTGAAGGTCGCCTTCTCCAGCTGGCTCCAGGTCGGGAACGCGACCCACTGGTCCTCGATCAGCGCGACGCGGACGCCGCCGACGGGGCCGGAGAACGGCAGCCCGGCGATCTGGGTCGACGCCGAGGCGGCGTTGATGGCCAGCACGTCGTACGGGTCGTCCGGGTTGAGGCTCTGGACGGTGATGACGACCTGGATCTCGTTGCGGAGACCGTCGGTGAACGACGGGCGCAGCGGCCGGTCGATCAGGCGGCAGGTCAGGATCGCGTCGGTGGAGGGACGGCCCTCGCGACGGAAGAAGGCGCCCGGGATGCGGCCCGCGGCGTACATCCGCTCCTCGACGTCGACCGTGAGGGGGAAGAAGTCGAAGTGGTCCTTCGGGTGCTTCGAGGCCGTGGTGGCCGAGAGCAGCATGGTCTCTTCGTCGAGGTACGCGACGACGGACCCGGCGGCCTGGCGGGCCAGGCGTCCGGTCTCGAAGCGGACAGTGCGGGTGCCGAAACGGCCGTTGTCGATCACGGCTTCGGTTTCGTGCACGGTGACTCCGGTGGAGTCGGTCATAAGGTGTATCTCCTCTTTTGTGCCTTCAGTCGGCGCGAGTCTCCCACCCTGGGACCGTTTTCGCCTGAGGACGCTCGAGGAGTGAGGCCGGTCTTCGATCGAAGCTCCCGGGCCGTTACCCGGGAACCACTACCGAGGACCGGCGGACGGGTTCCTCGTGCGCGCTCGCGCCGTTGGGGTTACTGCACCGAGGGGGAGCGACCGTCGGTCACTCCCCCTCGGGTTGAAGCTATCGGCGCAGGCCGAGGCGCTGGATCAGCGCACGGTAACGCTCGATGTCCACCTTCATCACGTAGTTCAGCAGCCGGCGGCGACGGCCGACCAGCAGCAGGAGCCCGCGACGGGAGTGGTGGTCGTGCTTGTGAGCCTTGAGGTGCTCGGTGAGGCCGACGATGCGCTTGGTCAGCAGCGCGACCTGGGCCTCGGGGGATCCGGTGTCCGAGTCGTGCACGCCGTACTCGGCAAGGATCGACTTCTTTTCTTCGGTGGACAAAGCCACTTGTAGTGCTCCTTGAATCAGTGCCGTGAGGCCCGTACCGCACCACGCGGCCGGGTAGTCGGTCACGGCCGCCACGGACTGCAGCCGGACCCGGTTGTCGAGGTTACCAGCCCTCTGATCAGTGGGTTCAGGCGCGGTTGAGCTCGTAGGAACGGACCACCTGATACCTGGGTCCGCCCGGCTCGCGCTCGCTGCTCATCAGTGCAACGTGGGTGGCCTGCCAGCCGCGGCTCGTGAAGCCGGCGAAGCGTTCGGTCCACGGCTGTGCGAGCCGCGGTTCCGCACGCGGGAACCTCGCCAGGGTCAGGTGCGCCCGGTAGGGGCGCCCCTCGGCTCCGGCGCCCGCGGCCAGCGCGAGCGGTTCGAGGTCCGTTCCGGCGACAGTCAACCACAGCACCCCGGGGAAGGTCGCGGCATTTTCCAGCCGGACGTCCACCGCGCGGCGCCCGGCGAGCCGCCCGGCCAGCCACTCGCTCCGGTCGAAGGGGTCGTCCTCGCCGTAGTAGCCGAGGGTGATGTGCCAGTTCTCGCGAGGTTCCCACCTCAGGCCGTCCCCCGGCGTGCCCAGCTCGGCCTCGATCGCGTCGGCGACGTCGGCGGGCGGGAGCAGCGCGGTGAACAGGATCACGGGTCAGGTACCCGCCCCGGCGCGGCGCAGCAGGTCGGCGAGCGCCGGGAAGTCGTCGTCGAGGCGCTTCGCGGCCTCGTTGAGGTCCTCGTCCTCGGCGACGTCGCGGATCGCGGCGAGCACGGCGTCGTCCGAGCCGAGCGGGATGTTGTCCCGGCCGACCGTGGGCCGCGAATCGCGGACGTCCTCGAGCGCGGCCTGCATGGCCTCCCGGTTCCCGGCCGCGACGTCGGGCACCAGGATCTTGCGCTCGAGCATGATCATCCGGGCGAGCACCACCGGGTTGCCGATCTTGGCCCGGCGCCCGCTCATCACCTGCGAAAGCATCGGGGCGCTGATCCCGAGGACCTCGGCCAGGAACGCCTGCGAAACATCGAACGCGACGACGAGTCTGCGGACCCGGTCACCGAGCGGCTCCCCGTACCACTCACGCTGCAGCGCGATGTTCCGCTGGACGATCTTGTGGTCCTCCACCAGTTCCGCTCCCCTAAACCCGCATGTCGTCTGTGTGCTGCCCGCGTACCGACGGTGAGCATTTTGCCACCGCGCCCACCCCGATGGGCGCGAAATACCGCATTTGCCCCGGTCGGGGCCCCGCTCACCCGTCGGTATCGTCTTCGGAGAGCGCCTTCCTCGTTTCAACGACGTCTTCGTCGATCTGCGCGACCAGCCCGGCCGAGTCGGCGAAGCGCACCTGGTCCCGCAACCGGGTGACGAAGTCGAGCGCCACGTGCTGGCCGTAGAAGTCCTCGTCGACGTCGAGCACGAACGCCTCGACCGTGCGCTCGCGCCCGGAGAAGGTCGGGTTGGTGCCGACCGAGACCGCGGCGCGCAACCGGCGTCCCGGCTCGGCGGACCGGGTGCACCAGGCGCTGTACACGCCGTCGGCCGGGACGGCGGCGAAGCGCGGCGTCGAGAGGTTGGCCGTCGGGTAGCCCAGGTCGTGCCCTCGGCCGACACCGCGCACGACGATGCCCTCCAGCCGGTGCGGGCGGCCGAGCGCCTCGGCGGCGGCCACCACGTCCCCGGCGTCGATGCAGGACCGTACGTAGGTGCTGGAGAACGTGATCGCCGACTGGTCCTCTTCGGACAGTTCCTTGCCCTGGAGCTCGGCGCCGAAGGCGGCGAAGCCGAACCGGCGGCCGAGCGTGCGCAGCAGCGCGACGTTGCCCGCCGCCTTGGCACCGAAGGTGAAGTTGTCGCCGACGATCACCGCGGCCGCGTGCAGCCGATCCACGAGGACCTCGTGCACGAACTCCTCCGGCAGCAGCCGGGAGAGCTCAAGGGTGAACGGCAGCACGGCGAAGACGTCCACCCCGAGCTGCTCGACGAGCTCGGCCTTGCGGCGCAACGTCGTCAGCTGCGCCGGGTGGCTCCCCGGGCGCAGCACCTCCGACGGGTGCGGGTCGAAGGTCAGCACCACGCTGGGCAGGCCGCGCTCGGCCGCCGCCCGCACGGTGCGGTTGATCAGTTCCTGATGCCCGCGGTGCACCCCGTCGAACACGCCGATGGTGACCACGCACCGGCCCCAGCCGCCGGGAAGGTCTCCCAGCCCACGCCACCGCAGCACGTCACCCTCCCGTTCGCTTTGCTGCCCACCCTAGGCGGGCAGCAGGACGACCACTGCGCGGGACACGCCTTCGGCGTCGGCGGCGAGCGCGAGCACCCGGCCGTCCGGGCCGAACACGCCGTAGGTGCCCTCGATCCCGGCCGCCGGGATGCGCTGGCCGTGCCGGACCGCGCGGGCGGTCGCGGTGTCGAGGTCGCGGCGCGGGAAGGCCGCGGCGACGGCTTCGTCGAGGTCGAGGCTCAGCTCCGGCGTCTCCTCGAGCTGGTCCAGGGTGCGCGCCTTGGCGAGGGTGAACGGACCGACCGTGGTGCGCCGCAGCGCACTCAGGTGGCCGCCGATCCCGAGGTCCGCGCCCAGGTCGCGGGCCAGCGCGCGGACGTAGGTGCCGGAGGAGCACTCGACGACGGCGTCCAGCTCGATGCGGTCCTCCTCGCGGCGGGTGCCGAGGAGGTCGAAGCGGTAGACGGTGACCGGGCGCGGCGGGAGGACGACGTCCTCGCCGGCGCGGACGCGGGCGTAGGCGCGCTTGCCGTCGATCTTGACCGCGCTGACCGCGCTGGGCACCTGCTGGATGTCGCCGGTGAGCTTCGCGATGCCAGCGGCGATCTCCTCGTCGGTGACCTTCGCCGTCGCGGCCGGGTCGGCGCTGGTGAGGGTCTCGCCCTCGGCGTCGTCGGTCGTGGTGGAGCTGCCCAGGCTGAGCGTGGCGAGGTAGGTCTTGCGGTCGAGCGCGAGGTGGCCCAGCAGCTTGGTCGCGCGTTCGATGCCGAGGACGAGTACCCCGGTGGCCATCGGGTCGAGCGTGCCGGCGTGGCCGACCTTGCGGGTGCCCATGATCCGGCGGGCGCGGGCGACGACGTCGTGCGACGTCATCCCGGCCGGCTTGTCGACGATGACCAGGCCGGGCGGCGGAGCGGGACGGCGGGGAGGTTTCGGGCTCGACACGGCCCGAACCCTATCGTCGGCCCGGGTAGGGCTCGTGAGTGGTAAGTGTCGTTCTAACGACACTTACCACTCACGACACTCAAGCCGCGACGATCGGGGTCTCCGGTAGCGCGGCATCCCAGCGGCGGCGGGTGATCCGCACCGGGAGTTCTTCGCCGCGTGCTTCGGCGGCGAACAGATGGGCGCGCGTCCGGCGCCACCAGACGAGCATCCGGACCGTGCCGAACGCCAGCAGCGCGACGATCGCCAGCAGCGAAAGCCGGAAGTTTCCGCCGGTCCACTGCAGCAGCACGCCGACGGCGAGCGCGGCGACCGTCGTCGCGACGAAGCCGCCGACGTTCACCACCCCGGTCGCGGTGCCGACACGGCTGAGCGGGTTGTAGTCGCGGGCGAGCGCGAAGCCGATCATCGAGGCCGGGCCGCCGAGCGCGAGGAAGGCGAACGCGGGCACCAGGACCGGCACCGGCACCTGGCCGGGCCAGCCGAGCAGTACGGCCCAGACCAGCGCGGCGCCGCCGATGTACCCGCCCACCAACGGCATCCGCAGCGACGGGTGGCGCCCGATCAGGCCGCCGAGCAGCGGCCCGCCCGCCATGGACCCGAAGACGAACACCGTCAGCAACGCGCTGGCGGCGGCCTTCGACTGACCCTGTCCCTGGACCAGCCAGGGCACGCCCCACAGCAGCGTCAGCGCGTTCGGCGCGAACATCGTCGAGAAGTGCACCCAGAAACCGAGCCGCGTCCCGGGCGTCCGCCAGGTGTCGGCGACCTGGTGGGCGAGCTGGCGCGCCACCACCGGCTCACGGGGCGACACCGCCACGCCGGCCGGGACATCGCGCACCCGCAGCGCCACGACGACGGTGTAGAGCACGGTCACGCCACCGACCGCAAGGAACGTCGAGGACCAGCCGGCGCCGTCGAGCACCAAGGCCAGCGGGACGGTCGCGGCGAGGTTGCCGACGTAGCCGATGGCGGAGGTGACCGCCGTCAGCAACGCGTACTGGCGGCCCGGGAAGTGCGCCGCGACAAGCCGCAGCACGCTGACGAACGTCAGCGCGTCGCCGAAGCCGAGGACACCACGGGCGAGCAGGCCGAGGCCGTAGGAATGGGCGATGCCGAGCAGAAGCTGGCCCGCACCAAGGAAAAGCACCGCGGCGGTCAGGACGCGGCGGGGACCGTAGCGGTCGACCAGCACGCCGGTCGGGATCTGCATCGCGGCGTAGACGCCGACCTGGAGGACGGTGAACGTGCCGAGCGCGGCCGCGCCGACGCCGAAGCGCTCGGCCGCCTGCAGCCCGGCGACGCCGAAGGAGGTGCGGTGGAACACCGCGAGGAGGTAGACGGTGACGGCGGCCAGCCAGATGGACCAGGACCGGGCAGTGGCTCGGCCGGTGGCGGGCGACACAGGTTCCTCCTCGGGGTAGCGCGGGATTTCCGGACGCCGACGCTGCCGCCTACTACTTGTATCGCCTAAGCAACGCCGAAACATAGCCGTTATCCCGGTGGCGTTCACCACATGGTTGACTGTCGATACTGTCGATACTGAAAAGGATTCATGTTCTTGGGGGTCTGGCGATGACAGGACTTCGCGGCGCCCACGCCGTGATCACCGGTGGCTCCAGCGGGATCGGCCTCGCCACGGCCGCCGCCCTCGCCGAGCGAGGCGCTTCGGTCTCCTTGATCGCCCGAGACGTCGAGCGGTTGAGCGACGCCGCCGCTTCGCTCAAGGCTCGCGGCGCGAACGTCCGGACCGCCCCCGCCGATGTCTCGGACCAGCAGGCCGTGGTGCAGGCTTTGGAAGACCTGACCACGGACGCCGGACCGTGCGACGTGCTGGTCACCGCCGCCGGCCAGGCCCGCCCGGGCCAGTTCCTGGAGCTGGGCGACGAGGTGTTCCGGCGGATGGTCGAGGTCGACTACTTCGGCACCCTGCACGCGGTGCGCGCGGTGGCGCCGTCGATGGTCCAGCGGGGCACGGGCTCGATCGTGGCGATCTCGTCGGCGGTCGCGGTACTCGGCATCTACGGCTACACCGCCTACGCGCCCGCGAAATTCGCGGTCCGCGGCCTGATGGAGGCGTTGCGCGACGAGCTCAACCCGGCCGGCGTGCACGTCGCCTGCGTCTACCCGCCGGACGTCGACACCCCGCAGCTGGCCGAGGAAAACCTGTATAAGCCCGCCGAGACGGCCGCGATCAGCGGGTCCATCCGGCCGATGGCCGCCGAGGCCGTTGCGACCGCGATCATCCGGGCGGTCGAGCGCGAGCGCTACGCCGTCTACCCCGACCGGTCGGTGGCGCTGCTGGCGGCGCTGGGCCCGCTGGCCGCCCCCGCGTTGCGGAAGCTGGTGGACCGGCGGATCCGGCACTCCCGGCGCCGCCGCTGAAGGACTCGTGAGCGTTCCGGGCGGTTCTAACCGCCCGGAACGCTCACGAGTCCTAAACCCGCTCCCCCAGCAAGTCGCGCCCCAATGGCGTGAGCCGGTGCAGCACCGACGGCCCGGCGCGGTTGGTGGTGAGCAGCCCGGCCTCGCGCAGCACGCCGGTGTGCTGGCTGACCGCCGCGGCCGAGATCTGCAGCCGGCCGGCCAGCGCCGACGTCGACGAGCCGATCGCGAGCTCGGCGAGCAGCCGCGCCCGCGTGCTGCCGAGGAGCTTGCCGAGCGCGTGGGCCCGGTCGGCCGGGTCGCCGGTGGGCAGCTGCCCACCGGCCGGATAGATCAGCACCGGCGGCAGCTCCGGGTCGATCAGCGTGACCGGCGCGCCCCAGCAGAAGTGCGCAGGGACGACGGTGAGCCCACGGCCGTCGAGCTCCAAGGTCCGGTCGACCGGGTAGTCGGTCTCCAGCACCGGGTGCCGCCAGCGGATCGACGGGTGCAGCGAGCCGAGCAGCCGGTCGACGCCGTGGTCGGCGAGCAGCCGGGCCCGTTCGGCGCGGTCGGCTTCGACCACGCTGTGCATCGCCGGCCAGTGCGGCCGGACGGCCAGATCGTGGTACTCCCGCAGCGCGCCCACGACGTCCCGCACGGTGCCGTCGCGATGGACCTTCGCGGCCCAGTGCGGGATCCGGCCGCGCCTGAAGGTCCGGACGAGGTCGGTGCGGACGGTCTGCGCCGGCAGCGACAGCATGGCTTCGAAGTGACCTTCGAGGTCGGCCTCCTCGACGTCCGGGGTGAGGAAGTCCGGGAACGAGCCCGCCGCCGGGACGAGCACGGCCGCCACGCTCAGCTTCCGCCGGTCCTCGGGCGGCGTGGCGGCGCAAACCGAGCGCCGCCACGCCTGGTAGCGACCGGGCAGGCCGCGAGCTTGCAGGCTGTTGATGCTGAGGATCAGCTCCCAGGACGGGTGCACGCGCCGCGCCACCCGTACCCGGCCCAGATCCGCCCCACCGAAGACGATCCGCAGCACGATCGCACCCCCTCGCCCGTGCTACCGAACGTAAGCGGATCGCCTTGAAAAAACCTTGTGTGGCTGCTCTCGGTGACGCCTCAGGCGGGACGGACCGCGCCGGTGACCGCCCACTGCCCGGACCGCCAGCGAATCAGGAGGGAAACCAGGCGCAGCACCATGAACAGGGTCAGCCCGACCCAGATGCCGGTCAGGCCCCAGCCGAAGGCGAGGGACAGCCAGATCAGCGGCAGGAAGCCCAGCGCCGCGCTGCCGAGCGTCGCGTTGCGGAGGAATGCGGCATCGCCGGCGCCGAGGAGGACGCCGTCGAGCGCGAAGACCACCCCGGCGATCGGTTGCAGCAGCACGAAGAACCACCACGCGTGCGGGATCTGGGCGAGCACGCCGGGGTCGGAGGTGAAAGCGTGCGGCAACGTCCACGACAGCGCCCCGAACAGCACCAGCAGCACGCAGCCGAACGCCAGGCCGTACCAGGTGATCTGGGTGGCGAGCCCGCGCGCCTGCCGGGCGTGGCCCGCCCCGAGCGCGGCGCCGACCAGCGACTGCGCGGCGATGGCCAGGGAATCCAGCACCAGCGCGAGAAACGTCCAGAGCTGCAGCACCACCTGGTGCGCGCCGACCGCCTCCGTCGACGTCCTCGCCGCGACGGCCGCGGCGGAGATGAAGCACGCCTGGAACGCCAGACTGCGCAGCACGAGGTCGCGGCCGAGGCCGAGCTGGGCGCGCATGACCGGGAAGTCGGGCCGCAGCGGGACCCGCTCGCGCACGAGCGCGGCGAGGAAGAACGAGGCCGAGATCACCTGCGCGACGACGTTCGCGATCGCGGAACCCTCCAGCCCGAGACCGGCCGGGTAGACCAGGATCGGGCAGAGAACCGCGGAGATGCCGTTGCCCGCCAGGACGTACCGCAGTGGTTTCGCCGAGTCCTGCACGCCGCGCATCCAGCCGTTGCCGGCCATCGTGACCAGGATGAACGGCGCGCCGAACAGCGCGATCCGCAGCCAGGACACGGCAGCGCCGGCGATCTCGTCACTACCTGAGAGCACCCGCGCGAGCGGCCCGGCCAGCAGCTGCCCGAGGCCGAGCACGACCAGCCCGACCAGCAGCGCGAGCCAGGTCGCCTGGACGCCCTCGTGCACCGCGTCCGCGCGGCGGCCCGCGCCGTGCAGGCGGGCGGTGCGGGAGGTCGTGCCGTAGGACAGGAAGGTCAGCTGGCTCGACACCTGCGCCAGCACGACCCCGCCGAGCGCGAGCCCGGCCAGGGAAAGCGCGTTCAGATGCCCGACGACCGCGGTGTCGACCAGGACGTACAGCGGTTCGGCCGCCAGCACGCCGAGCGCGGGGACGGCCAGCCCCAGCACCTTCCGCGCCGGGACCCGCTCGCCGACGCTCTCGTCCAGATTCGCCACACTTCGGACTCTAGCCACCACCCCCGACAGTCCTGACCGGCGGGAACCCGGGAACTTCCGCTCCGCTCAGGAAGTCAGGTGGACCGGGAGCGCGCGGAGGCCGCGGCTGCGGAACGTCGAGCGCCACGGGAGGTCCGAGTAAGGGACCGCCAGCGACATCCGCGGGTACCGCGCGAAGAGGGTGGAAAGCGCGACTTCGAGTTCCAGCCGGGCCAGCGGCGCGCCGAGGCAGAAGTGCGGGCCGTGGCCGAAGCCCACGTGCGGGCGAGACGCTCCGGCCTCGTCGTCGTTGGCCGAGGCCAGCGCGAGCATCACCGTGTCCCCCGTCGGGATCGTCACGTCGCCGATCCGCACGTCCGAGAGCGCGAACCGCCGGATCGCCAGCTGCACCGGCGACACGGACCGGATCAGCTCGTCCACTGTGGACGGACCCGGCGGCCGGTGGAGCAGCGAGGCCACGCCGTTGCCCAGCACGTGCACGACGTTCTCATAACCCGCCAGCAGCAACAGGAAAGCCGCGCTCAGCATCTCGTCCGGCGACAGCTCGTCGCTCACCACGCTCAGCAGATCGTCCCCCGGCGAGACCTTCTTCGACGCCACGAGCGACGTCAGGAACGCGTACAGCGCGCCCATCGCCTCCCGCGCCCGGTCCGCCGAGGTCGGCGCCAGCACCGCGTCCGTCCACTCGCGGAACTCCGTGACGTCCGCGGGCGGCACGCCCAGCAGCGAGCAGATCACCCGGATCGGCAGCGGCACGCAGAACTCCGCGAGCAGGTCCGCGCCGGTCAGCGAATCCGCCAGCGACTCGGCGATCTCCACCACCGCGGGCCGCAGCGCCGCCACCCGCCGCGGCGTGAACGCGCGACCGAGGACGCGCCGCAGCCGCGTATGCTCCGGCGCGTCCATGTTCAGCAGGTTCTTGTCCAACGCGGGCGGCAGCGCCAGGCCGCGGTAGCCGGTCGCCGAGTTCGTCTTGTCCAGCGAAAGCCGCGGGTCGCCCAGCCCGGCCTTGACGTCGTCGTAGCCGGTCACGAGCCAGATCGGCGAGCCGTCCGGAGCCTCCGCGGGGTGCACCGGCCCCGCCGACCGCAGTCGCGCGTACGCGCACACCGGGTCGGCCAGGAACTCCTCGTCGAACCGGACTCGATCTTCCACCCCGCCGACTTTAGAGCAGCGGCGCCCGCTCCAACTCCTCGCGTAGCTGGGCCAGAACCTCGTCGGAAGATCCGGAGACGGTGCAGCCCGCCGCCTTCCGGTGCCCGCCGCCACCGAGCGCGGCGGCGACCGCGGAGACATCGATCTCGTTGGAGCGCAAAGAGATCTGCCAGCGCGAGCCGTCGGCCGGGTCCTGCTTCAGCACCGCCGCGACCCCCGCCTCGCGCACCGAGCGGACGACGTCGATCACTGACTCGACCTCCTCGCTACGCACTGTTTGCGCCGCCTCGGTCCGGACCACCGCGTGCACGAAACCCTTGCCCTGAGCGGCTTCCGGCTCCAACCGAGCTTCACGAAGAACCGCCGACAGCATCGGCAGCCACGAGTAGGGGTGGTCGTCGACGATCCGCCGCGCCACCTGATCCGGGTCCACCCCGGCCTCGAGCAGCCGCGCCGCGATCCGGTGGGTTTCCGGGCTGGCGCGGCGAAAGCCCGTGGTGTCGGTGACGATCCCGGCGTACAGGCCGCGCGCGGTCGGCTCGTCCAGTGGGACACCCATCGCGTCGAGCACCCGGAACACCAGGATCGCGCTCGCCTCCGCGGTCTCGTCGACCACGTTGTGTGTGCCGTAGTGGGTGTTGGTGGCGTGGTGGTCGATCACGAGCACGGCTCCGGCCGCCTCGACCCGCCCGGCGAGCCGCCCCAGCCGGCCCAGCGTCGGCGTGTCGACCGCCACCAGCAGCGGCTCCGAATCCGGCAGGTCGTCGGGGTGCGTGAGCAGCCCGTCCTCGTCGAGCCAGCGCAACGTTTCGGGAGCCTCGTCGGGCTCCCCGAAGGAGACTCGCACCTTCACGCCACGCCGATGCAGCACCCGGCCGAGGGCGAGCGCGCTGCCCAGCGCGTCCGCGTCCGGCCGGACGTGCCCGAGGACGGTCACGTCGGTCGCCGAGGCCAGCAGCGTGGCCGCGTCCTGGATGTCCTGCGCCAAAGTAGAGGTCACGGTGCGTCACGCTACGCTCTGCGGGATGCCTGAGTACGCGATCCTGGTCTACCCGTCCGCCAACCGGGTCTACGCCGCCTCCTCCCCCGCGCTGCTGCGCGCCGAACTGGCGGTGTTCGGCATGGGCCTGGCCGCCGAGCTGTCCGCGATCGAGGAGATCGAGCTCGGCGGCGTCGGCTATGTGCGGTTCACCAGCTCCGCGCCGCTCGGCGAGCGCGACCTCGCACTGCTGTCGAACCTTTCCTCGCTGTACGCGCTGTTCGAGCTCGACAGCGTCCATGCCGGTGTCCTGCGCCCGGTCGCGGTGACGCCGCTGGCGAAGACCGACTCGGACCTGCTGACTATCCAGAAGTACCCCGGCAAGACGAACGAGCTGTTCACCAAGCTCCTGCTCAACGTCACGCTGCTGGCCACCGCGGACCCGGCCGCCGTGCTCGGCGAGCGCCCGCTCTACCTGCTCGACCCGCTGTGCGGCCGCGGCACCACGCTCAACCAGGCGATGATGTACGGCCTGCACGCCATCGGGCTCGACGTCGACGGCAAGGACTTCGAGTCCTACGAGGCGTTCATCAAGACCTGGCTGCGCACCAAGCGGGTCAAGCACACCGCCGAGTCCGGCCAGCTGCGCCGCAACAAGGTGCGACTCGGGCGCCGCCTCGACATCGAGTACGCGCTGGACAAGGACGACTACAAGGCAGGCAACACCCGCAAGATCACCTACTTCAACGCCGACACGCTCACCACCGACGAGGTGCTGCGGGCGAACTCGGCCGACGTGATCGTCACCGACGCGCCCTACGGCGTCCAGCACGGCAGCCACCAGGAAGCGGGCCTGCGGCGCAGCCCACGCGACCTGCTGGCGGCCGCGATCCCGGTGTGGACGCGGGTGCTCAAGCCCGGCGGCGCGCTCGGCATCTCCTGGAACACGCACGTGCTCCCGCGCGAGGAGCTGGCCGAGGTCTTGCGCAAGGCCGGCCTGAACGTCCGCGAGGGCGGTGCGTACGAGGAGTTCGGACACCGGGTCGACCAGGCGATCGTGCGCGACCTCATCGTCGCGGCCAAACCGGCTTCCTGACCACCTCGTGAGTGGTAAGTGTCGTTAGAACGACACTTACCACTCACGAGACCCGGCCCCAGCGCGGCTTCAGCCCTGGGTGATTTCCGGTCTTGCCCGCCTTGCCCTGCGGAATCCGCACGGGCTCCTTGCCGTTGTCCGCGACGGGAGCAGGTGCGGGTGCGGCGGCGGGGGTGCCGATGCCGCGCTTGACCGAGTCGAGGATCGCCATCCCCTGGCCGACCAGCCCGGCGGCCATCTCGCCGAGGCCGTCCGCGCCGTTGAGGATGTTGACGTTCGCACCGGCCAGCCCGGTCGCGGCCTCCTTGACGATCTGCGGCAGCTGGTCGATCAGCATCCGGTCGAGCGCGACGCGGTTGTGCGACGCCGCGGCGGCGGCCTGGATCTGCATCTTCTCCGCGTCCGCCTTGGCGAGGATCCGGATCCGCTCGGCTTCGGCGTCGGCGGGCTTGATGACCTCGGCGACCAGCTGCTGCTGGCGCAGTTCGGCCTCGCGCTGGGCGAGCTCGGTCCGCGCGTCGACGACGTGCTGCTGCGCCTGCGCCTCGGCCAGCGGCCCGGCCTGCGCGGCTTCGGCCTGGGCCTTCTCGATCTCAGCGCGATAGCGCGACTGCACGACCGAGGTTTCGCGGGCGTACTCCGCCTGCATCCGCTTGGACGCCTGCTCGGCGTCGGCCGCCGCCCGGGTCGCCTCGGCCTGCGCGATGTGCGCGTCCCGCTGGACGGCCGCGTTGTGCGGCGCGGCCAGCGCGGCGATGTAACCGAGCTTCATGTCGTCGATCGACTGGATCTGCAGCGCGTCGATGGTGAGCCCGATCTTCGCCATTTCGCCGGCGGAGGTCGTGAGCACCTCGTTCGCCAGCTTTTCGCGCTCGGTGATGATCTCCTCGACCGTCATCGACCCGATGATGGACCGCAGGTGCCCGGCGAAGATCCGCCCGGTCAGCACGTCCATCTGGTCCTGGTCGGACAGGAACCGCTGGGCGGCGTTGACGATGCTCTCGCTGTCGTTGCCGACCTTGAACGCGATGATCGCGCGGACGTTGAGCGCGATGGCCTGCTTGGTCACGCAGACCTCGGTCACCTCGGCCTCGCGCATCGCCAGGGTCAGGAAACGGACCTTGCGGAACACCGGCAGCACGAAGGCGCCGTGGCCGGTGACCACCCGGAACGGCGCGGTGTCACCACCGCGTTTGCCACCGGAGATCAGCATCGCCTCGTTGGGTGCCGGAACCCGATAACCGAACATGACTTGTCCTTTACGAAAAGGGGTCCGAGAACGTCCACGGCACCACGTCGACCGTGCGCCTCCCCCGGGACTCGACGACCAGGACGGTCGTCCCCTTCGGCAGCTCCGTGTCGGACCAAGCGAGGAAGGTTTCCAAGCCGCCCCTGATCTTGATCAGTACCTCGCCGGGACCACTCGGCCCCCGGGTGCCCACGACGAGGACTCCGGTGTATCCGTGCGGGGAGAGGTCGGCATGCATGGCCGGCCTCCTCCCGGGGCCGTCTCGGTGCGGAACGACCGCTGCACACATTGTGCGCCCGCCGGGAGCCGGGCGTCGAAGACTGTGAGAGTGAGATCAACGGGCAACCGAGCGGAACGCTCAGGCGTAATGCTCTTTCCGGGGGCGGTTTTCCTCGCGCTCGGGCGCGGTTTCGGCCTCCTCGCGCCCGGTGTCCGGTTCGGGCTTCGGCTTGGAGGGCCGGTTCAGCTCCGGATCACCCATGCCGATCAACGTCTTGGTCCACATGGCTCACACCTCCGTGGAGCGCCCATCCTGCTCGCGGCGGCCGGGTGCCACAAGGCTCTTAAGCGAGCTGTGAATCTGAGGGAGTACTCAACTTGGCTATACTCGCCCGGTGAACACGCGGCCGTTGCGTCAGGACGCCCAGCGCAACCGGGACGCGCTGGTCGCCGCCGCGCGCGAAGTGTTCGGCGGCAAGGGCATCGACGCGCCGCTCGACGAAGTCGCGCGCACGGCGAAAGTCGCGATCGGCACGCTCTACAACCGGTTTCCCGCCCGTGCCGACCTGGTCGAGGCCGCGTTTCTGCCGATGCTGGAGGAGTCACTGGCGCACACGGCGGAAGCCCTCGCGTGCGACGACCCGTGGGACGGCTTCGTGCTCTTCCTCGAGCGGGCGATCCAGCTGCAGGTGGCCGACCGTGGGTTCACCGAGGTCTGCTCCCGCACCTTCGCGCCGGAGTCGAGCCTGGAGCAGACCAAGCGGGTCGTCGGCGAGCGGATGGAGCGGATCATCAGCCGTGCGCAGGAGTCCGGGCAGCTGAGGAAGGACTTCCGGGGGGCGGACCTGGCCGTGGTGTTCGGCGCCGCGCTCGCCGGGCCGGACTGGCGGAGAGGGTTGGCCATGGTGCTGGAAGGACTCGTGAGTGGCAAAGCCGGTTAGAACCGGCCGCGGCACTCACGAGTCCCTACACCACACGCTCGCTGACAAACTTGAGGATGTCGGGCAGCACGCCCCGCCAGTAGGCATCGTTGTGCGCCCCCGGTGAAATGTGGGAGACCTCCGGCGCGAGCGCCTTGATCAGCCGCTTGTCCGCGGTGAGGAACGGATCCCCGTCACCGCACCAAATTCCGGTCCCCGCCGCCCGAAGCTCACCGGTGTGCAGCAGCGGCTCCTCGGCCTTCCACTGGTCCTCATCGGAGAACACCTTGCGAGAACGAGCGTCCGGCCAGCTGGTGAACAGGGCCGCACTGGCCGTCGCGACCGCGCCGAGCTCCCGGTGCGCACGGGCGTACCGCAGCGCGCCGAAGCCGCCCATCGAGATGCCGAGGACCGCCGACGCGGGACGCAGATTCCGCTGGGCCAGCCAGCCGGGCATCTCGTCGTTGAGCATCTTCTGCGGGTCGTCGCCGTTGCCGACGTCGACCCAGTAGTGGTCGCCGTCGACCGCGGCGAGTGCGAACGGCTGCATGCCGGCGTGGACGGCCTCGCTGAGCAGGTCCGGCAGGCCGAGCCCGATCATCGTCCGGGCGTTCGCGCCGCGGCCGTGCAGCACCAGGCACACCGGCAGCCCGGTGGTGGGGATGCCGGACGGCGTGATCAGCACCAGGTCGACGTCGGCGCGGCGGGCGGCCGAGCGCATGCGCTGCACGGTGACCGGCTGGGTCAGCGGCGTCGGCTCCGGCGGAGGTGAAGCGGCGGGCGGCCCGACCACTGGGGTCGGACCGCCCGCCGAACAAGCACTGAGCAGGACCGCGGCTCCCCCGGCGAGCACCGCACGCCGGGAGACCCGGTCAGCCCTGGGATTCCTCTTCGGCGACGTCACTGAGCTCATCAAGACTGGCCTCTTCCCGAGGCGCCTTGTACGGGTCCGCGTCGCCGGCGTGCTGCGCCCCCGTCGCGCGCCGAGCGACCTCCGCGTCGGCCTCGCGGGCCTTCGCCAACAGGTCCTCGATCCGCTTGGAATCCTCGGGAATCGTGTCGGCGACGAAGGTGAGGGTCGGAGTGTATCGGACCCCGGTGCCCTGCCCGACCTTCGTGCGCAGGACACCCCGCGCGGATTCGAGCGCGGCGGCGGCACCGGCGAAGTCCGGTACGGAGTCCAGCTTTTCGCCGAGCACCGTGTAGTACACCGTGGCGTCGTGCAAATCGCCGGTGACCTTCGTGTCGGTGATCGTCACGTAGTTCAACCGGGGGTCCTTGACCTCGTGCTCGATCGCGGACGCCACGATCTGCGAGATCCGCTTGGCGAGCTTGCGAGCCCGAGCCGGATCGGCCATTTCATGCTCCTCGAGAAAGTTCTGCTAATCGTCGGGGCCGAGCAGCCTGCGATGCGCGGACAGCAGCTCGAACTCCGGCCTGCTGGCCACGTACCGCTCACACGAGTCGAGCACATCTCGGACGTGCTCGCCCGCTTCGGCCACCACGGCCACTCCGATGAGGGTCCGGCGATGCAGGTCGGTATGTCCTGCTTCGGCCACCGACACCGAGAAGCGCTTGCGCACCTCGGCGAGGACGGGACGGACCACGGATCGCTTCTGCTTCAGCGAATGGACATCGCCGAGCAGGATGTCGAGCTCAAGGGCTCCGACGAACATAGGCAAAAGGGTGGTGTCGTAGGAATACTGCGTCACAGAAATGCGTCCCGGGTGCGTGCGAAAGATCCGCACGCACCCGGGATGTCACATCACGCGCGAGGCTTCTCGCGCTGTTCGTAGGTCTCGATCAGGTCGCCGACCTTGAGGTCGCCGTACGAACCGAGGGTCAGACCGCACTCGTAGCCCTCGCGGACCTCGACCACGTCGTCCTTGAACCGCCGCAGCGAGCCGACCGGCAGGTTCTCCGCGACGACGGTGCCGTCGCGAAGCAGCCGGGCCCGCGCGTTGCGCCGGATCTCGCCGGACATGACCAGGCAACCCGCGATCGTGCCGATCTTGGAGGACTTGAAGACCTCGCGAATCTCCGCGCGGCCCAGCTCGACCTCTTCGTACTCCGGCTTGAGCATGCCCTTCAGAGCCTGCTCGATCTCCTCGATCGCCTGGTAGATGACCGTGTAGTAGCGGACGTCGACGCCCTCGCGGGTGGCCCGCTCGGTCGCCTTGCCCTGCGCACGGACGTTGAAGCCCAGGACGATCGCGTTGGACGCGGTCGCCAGGTCGATGTCGGACTCGGTGACGCCACCGACACCGCGGTGCACGACGTTGAGTTCGACGTCGTCGCCGACCTCGAGCTGCAGCAGCGACGCTTCCAGTGCCTCGACGGTACCGGAGTTGTCACCCTTGATGATCAGGTTGAGGCTGTTCGTCTCCTTCAAGGCGGAGTCGAGGTCCTCGAGGCTGACCCGCTTGCGACGCGACGCGTTGAGCGCGTTGCGAGTACGAGCGGAGCGGCGCTCGGCGATCTGCCGGGCGACGCGGTCCTCGTCGACCACCAGGAAGGTGTCGCCCGCGCCGGGCACCGACGTGAAGCCGATGACCTGGACCGGACGCGAGGGCAGCGCCTCGGTGACGTCCACGTTGTGCTCGTCGACCATCCGACGGACACGGCCGTAGGCGTCGCCCGCGACGACGGAGTCGCCGACGCGCAGCGTGCCGCGCTGGACCAGGACGGTGGCCACCGGGCCGCGGCCGCGGTCGAGGTGCGCCTCGATCGCGACACCCTGGGCCTCCATGTCCGGGTTGGCCCGGAGGTCCAGAGCGGCGTCCGCGGTCAGCAGGATCGCCTCGAGCAGGCCATCGATGTTGATGTTCTGCCGCGCGGAGATCTCGACGAACATCGTGTCGCCGCCGTACTCCTCGGCGACCAGGCCGTACTCGGTGAGCTGCTGCCGGATCTTGTCCGGGTTCGCGCCCTCCTTGTCGATCTTGTTGATCGCGACCACGATCGGGGCCCTGGCGGCCTGCGCGTGGTTGATCGCCTCGACCGTCTGCGGCATCACACCGTCGTCGGCCGCCACCACGATCACCGCGATGTCGGTCGAGTTGGCACCACGGGCACGCATGGCGGTGAACGCCTCGTGGCCCGGGGTGTCGATGAAGGTGATCAGGCGCGGGTTGCCCTCGAGCTCGGTCTCGATCTGGTACGCACCGATGTGCTGCGTGATGCCGCCGGCCTCGCTCTCGCGGACCTTCGTCTTCCGGATCGTGTCCAGCAGTCGGGTCTTACCGTGGTCGACGTGACCCATGATGGTCACGACCGGCGGCCGGACCTGCAGGTCCTCTTCGCCACCCGCGTCGTCGCCATAGGTGATGTCGAACGTCTCCAGCAGCCCGCGGTCCTCCTCCTCGGGGGACACGACCTGGACGACGTAGTTCATCTCGCCGCCGAGCAGCTCGAGGATGTCGTCGGACACGGACTGCGTCGCGGTGACCATCTCGCCGAGGTGGAAGAGCACCTGCACCAGCGAAGCCGGGTTGGCGTCGATCTTCTCGGCGAAGTCGGTCAGCGAAGCTCCACGCGGCAGCCGGATCGTCTCGCCCTGGCCCTTGGGCAGGCGGACGCCGCCGACGCTGGGCGCCTGCATGTTGTCCATGTATTCCTGGCGCTTCTGCCGCTTCGACTTGCGGCCCTTGCGCGCGAGGGTCCACCCGGACGCCCGAAGGCACCCGCGGTACCGCCACGGCCACCGGGGCCACCACGGCCACCGCCGCCGCCACGGAAACCGCCACCGCCACCGGCCGGAGCACCGGCACCGGGGCCGCCACCGCCG
>CAVXMR010000033.1:0-374838 GCA_963762765.1 uncultured Actinomycetota bacterium | reverse complement strand
AGAACAGCAACTCCGGCTGGCAGGTGTTCATCCAAGAACTACATCGTGAACCAGAGCAGCTGGGTGCACATCCTGCTGTACTTCGGCCTGATCATCTTCTTCACGTACTTCTACATCACGATCACGTTCAACGTGGACGAGCGTGCGGAGGAGATGCGGAAGTTCGGTGGGGCTTCATCCCCGGCATCCGTCCCGGCAGGCCGACCGCCGAGTACCTGAGCTTTGTCCTTGGCCGGATCACCCTGCCCGGCTCGCTTCTACCTGGGCATCATCGCGATCCTTCCGAACTTCTTCCTGTCGGTGACCGGTAGCGGGAACAACCAGAACTTCCCGTTCGGTGGCACGGCTGTGCTGATCATGGTCGGTGTCGGTCTCGACACCGTGAAGCAGATCGAAAGCCAGCTGATGCAGCGCAACTACGAAGGGTTCTTGAAGTGACGCGCCTGGTTCTCGTCGGCCCGCCCGGTGCTGGCAAAGGCACGCAGGCGGTGGCTCTGGCAGAACACCTGCGTGTCCCGCACATCTCGACGGGTGACCTGTTCCGCGCGCACATCGGCCAGGATACGCCGCTGGGCCAGGAGGCGAAGCGCTACCTCGACTCGGGCAAACTGGTGCCCGACTCGGTGACCAACGAGATGGTCCGCGAGCGCCTGGCCGAGCCGGACGCCAAGGTCGGCTTCCTGCTCGACGGCTTCCCGCGCAACACCAAGCAGGCCGAGGTCCTCGGCGAGATCCTCAGCAACGCGGACACCTCGCTCGAAGCGGTCATCCAGCTGGTCGTGCCCGAGGACATCGTGGTGGAGCGCCTGCTGTCGCGCGGCCGTGCCGACGACACCGAAGACGTCATCCGCCGCCGTCAGCAGATCTACGTCTCGGAAACCGCGCCGCTGCTCGAGTACTACGCGGACATCCTGGTGAGCGTCGACGGCGTCGGCGAGGTCCAGGAGGTCTCCGACCGGGTGCTGAAAGCGCTGCGCGACCGCACGTGAATCTCGGAGGATTGCGTGTTCTGCAAGTGCTCCGTCGTGGGCGCATGATCGAGGTCAAGACCCCCGGTGAGCTCCAGGCGATGCGTGCCGCAGGTCTGGTGGTTGCGCGCACGCTCGCCGCGGTGCGTGAGCTCGCCCGGCCGGGTGTCAGCACCGCCGAGCTCGACGAGCTGGCGGAGCAGACCATCCGCGACGCGGGCGCGGTGCCTTCGTTCAAGGGCTATCACGGTTTCCCGGCGTCGATCTGCGCGTCGGTGAACGAACAGATCGTCCACGGGATCCCGGCGAAGACGCAGGTTCTCGCGGACGGCGACATCATCTCGGTCGACTGTGGCGCGATCCTGGAGGGCTGGCACGGCGACTCCGCCGTCACGCTGGCCATCGGCAACGTCGCGGACACCGATCTCGCTCTGTCGGCGGCGACCGAGGCGGCGATGTGGGCCGGCATCGAAGCTGTCAGCGCCGGTGGGCGGCTGACCGGACAAGATCTCTTACGCGGTGCAGTCGGCGGCCGAGCGCGCGGGCCGGGACGACGGCGTCGAGTACGGGATGATCCTCGAGTACGGCGGTCACGGCATCGGCCGCCAGATGCCGCTGGACCCGTTCCTGCCGAACGTCGGCAAGCCCGGCAAGGGCCCCCCCAACAAGGCCGGCATGGCGCTCGCGATCGAGCCCATGCTGACCGGCGGCGGTGGCGAGACCCTCGAGCTGGACGACGGCTGGACCGTGGTCACGGCCGACGGCTCGCGCGCGGCCCACTGGGAGCACACGGTGGCGATCACAGAAGACGGCCCCTCGTTGCTCACTGCCCCCGAAACCCCCTGACCTGCGCCGACCGCGCGTTTAGCGGGCTAACCGTCACGCGGCACCCCCTCTATCTCGACGGACGCCGCGTTTAGCGGGCTAACCGTTGTCGCTTCTCTCCTCGCACCTTCAAGCCCACGGTTTGCCCGCTAAACGCGAGACGACGGCTCCAGCGAAACTACTTGAAGGCGCCGGTTACCTGCGTGGGCAACGAGCACGGTTAGCCCGCTAACTGCGACGTCGGTGCCCATGTCGGGGGCCGGGTAAGCTAGCGGGTCTAGCACGGTTACCCCCAGTTTGGGGACGCGACACGGGTTGCGTACACTGTCAAGTCGGCGTACTCATTACGTCCGGTTCCAGCGCGCTCGTGAATTCACGGAACATTGGGCCCGGGGCGGAGTGTGCCGACGCACCACCCAGCCAGCAGCCTCGAGCTCAACCGATGACACCAAACGCGGAGGACATGGCTAAAGAGGACGGGGCCATCGAGGTCGAAGGCCGCGTAGTCGAGCCGCTCCCAACGCGATGTTCCGCGTCGAGTTGGAGTGCCGCCACAAGGTCCTGGCACACATCAGCGGCAAGATGCGGCAGCACTACATCCGCATCCTGCCCGAGGACAGGGTAGTCGTGGAGCTCTCGCCCTACGACTTGTCTCGTGGTCGCATCGTCTACCGCTACAAGTGATCACGAAGAGCAGCTCAGTAACAGGAGAGCAGAAGACGTGAAGGTCCAGCCGAGCGTCAAGAAGATCTGCGACAAGTGCAAGGTGATCCGCCGTCACGGCCGGATCATGGTGATCTGCGAGAACCTGCGGCACAAGCAGCGGCAGGGCTGATCGCCAGCACTCGACCAGAGTGGATTGACGGCTACACAGGCAACACCACCTCCCCGCACCTGCCGGGCCACGCGATGGTCCGGTTCACCCCCGGGCTTCAGGCCGGGGCCGGGACACCCGAAGCGCAAGCAGAGGGCACGACAGGCGAGTCGGTCCCGGGACCGGACGGGGAGCAGACCTGAAGATGAAACCTATGAAGGAGCATCAACGCCAATGGCACGACTCGCTGGCGTAGACCTCCCCCGCGAAAAGCGGTTGGAGATCGCGCTTACCTACATCTACGGCATCGGCCGTACGCGCTCGAAGCAGCTCATCAAGGCTGCCGAGCTGAACGCGGACACCCGCGTCAAAGACCTCAGCGATGACGACCTCGCGAAGCTGCGTGTCTACATCGAAGAGAACTTCAAGGTCGAGGGTGACCTTCGCCGCGAGGTGAACGCCGACATCCGTCGGAAGATCGAGATCGGGTGCTACGAGGGCCTGCGCTGGCGCCGCGGACTTCCCGTCCGTGGTCAGCGCACGAAGACCAACGCCCGTACCCGCAAGGGTCCGAAGAAGACGGTCGCCGGCAAGAAGAAGGCTGGCAAGAAGTGAGCGTCCAGGGCAAGAAGGTCGTGCAGATGGGTGGCGCTCAGCGCCGCGGCTCGGCTTGTGTCTCGCCCAAGGCGCTCTACGCCCGCCCGATGGCGCTCCGCAACCTGTACACCGACGCCGGTTCGATCATCCGGCGCGGACAGGCCGAAGCGGTCGCCGCTCACCAAGAGAACGCGCGCTAACAGGAGATCCCTCACAACATGCCACCGAAGTCTCGTACTGCGGCGGGGGCCAAGAAGGTCCGCCGCAAGGAAAAGAAGAACATCGCGCACGGTCACGCGCACATCAAGAGCACCTTCAACAACACGATCGTCTCGATCACGGACCCGACCGGTGCCGTGATCGCGTGGGCGTCGAGTGGTCACGTGGGCTTCAAGGGCTCGCGTAAGTCCACCCCGTTCGCCGCGCAGATGGCCGCCGAGAACGCTGCCCGCAAGGCCGCCGAACACGGCATGAAGAAGGTCGACGTGTTCGTCAAGGGCCCGGGTTCGGGCCGGGAGACCGCGATCCGTTCGCTGCAGGCGGCGGGCCTCGAGGTCGGCACCATCCAGGACGTGACCCCGCAGCCTCACAACGGCTGCCGCCCGCCCAAGCGGCGCCGGGTCTGAGGAACGGGGAGGAGTAAGAAGAAATGGCTCGTTACACCGGCCCCGCGACGCGTATTTCGCGTCGCCTCAAGGTTGACCTCATCGGCGGCGACCAGGCTTTCGAGCGTCGCCCTTATCCGCCCGGCCAGCACGGCCGCGGCCGGATCAAGGAGTCCGAGTACCTCCTGCAGTCGCAGGAGAAGCAGAAGGCTCGCTACACCTATGGCGTTCTCGAGCGTCAGTTCGTCCGGTACTACAAGGAAGCCGTCCGGCGTCCCGGTAAGACCGGTGAGAACCTGCTGCAGATCCTCGAGTCCCGCCTGGACAACGTGATCTACCGTGCCGGCATCGCCCGGACCCGCCGTCAGGCGCGTCAGCTGGTGAGCCACGGCCACTTCCTGGTCAACGGCGTCAAGGTCAACGTCCCGTCCTTCCAGGTCTCCAAGTGGGACATCATCGACGTGCGGCCGAAGTCGTTCACGATGCTGCCCCTCGTCGTGGCCAAGGAGTCCTTCGGCGACCGTCCGATCCCGGCGTGGCTGCAGGTTGTCCCGTCGAACCTCCGCGTGCTGGTCCACCAGCTGCCGGAGCGTGCGCAGATCGACGTTCCGGTTCAGGAACAGCTGATCGTCGAGCTCTACTCGAAGTAACCCGGCTCCGGCCGGTTACGGGCGGCGGCGCCCAGAGTGCGCCGCCGCCTACGCCATCCCTTCGGTGTCATATGGCGGGCGCCGTCTGGAAAGGAACAAGGAAGAAATGCTGATTTCCCAGCGGCCGGCTCTCGGCGAAGAGACGGTCAACGAGACCCGCTCCCGGTTCACCATCGAACCGCTGGAGCCCGGCTTCGGCTACACGCTCGGCAACTCGCTGCGTCGCACGCTGCTGTCGTCCATCCCGGGCGCGGCCGTGACGAGCATCCGCATCGACGGCGTGCTGCACGAGTTCACCACCGTTCCCGGGGTGAAGGAAGACGTCACCGACATCATCCTGAACCTCAAGGAGCTCGTGGTGTCCTCGGAGGAGGACGAGCCGGTCACCATGTACCTGCGCAAGCAGGGCCCCGGTGAGGTCACGGCTGCCGACATCGTGCCGCCCGCGGGCGTCACCGTGCACAACCCGGACCTGCACATCGCGTCGCTGAACGGCAAGGGCAAGCTCGAGATCGAGCTCGTCGTCGAGCGCGGTCGCGGTTACGTTCCGGCCCTGCAGAACAAGCAGGCCGGCGCGGAGATCGGCCGGATCCCGGTGGACTCCATCTACTCGCCGGTGCTGAAGGTGACGTACAAGGTCGAGGCGACCCGTGTCGAGCAGCGCACCGACTTCGACAAGCTGATCCTGGACGTCGAGACCAAGCCGTCGATCACGCCGCGCGACGCGGTCGCGTCGGCCGGCAAGACGCTGGTCGAGCTGTTCGGGCTCGCGCGCGAGCTGAACGTCGACGCGGAGGGCATCGAGATCGGCCCGTCGCCGCAGGAGGCAGACACCATCGCCGCCTACGCGATGCCGATCGAGGACCTGGACCTCACGGTCCGGTCGTACAACTGCCTCAAGCGCGAGGGCATCCACACGGTGGGCGAGCTGGTCTCGCGCAGCGAGGCGGACCTTCTCGACATCCGCAACTTCGGCGCCAAGTCGATCGACGAGGTCAAGCTCAAGCTCGTCGGCCTCGGCCTCGCGCTGAAGGACAGCCCGCCCGGGTTCGACCCGACCGCGGCTGCCGCCAGCTACGACGGTGAAGGCTGGTCGGAGGGTGTCGGCGGGATCGCCGACGGCATTTCGGACGGCCACGACGATGGCCAGGACTACGCAGAGACCGAGCAGCTCTAGGGCTCTGTGCCTGGACGCTGCGAGCTGAACTAGTAGGAGAACCAATGCCCACCCCTACCAAGGGAGCCCGGCTCGGCGGGTCGTCCGCGCACGAGCGGCTGATCCTGGCCAACTTGGCCACGCAGCTGTTCGAGCACGGCAAGATCACGACCACCGAGGCGAAGGCGAAGCGGGTCCGTCCGCTGGCCGAGAAGCTGATCACCAAGGCGAAGCGGGGCGACCTGCACAACCGCCGTCAGGTGCAGCGCGTCGTCCGTGACAAGGACGTCGTCCACAAGCTGTTCGCCGAGATCGGTCCGCACTTCGCGGAGCGTGCGGGTGGCTACACCCGGATCACCAAGACGCTGCCGCGTAAGGGTGACAACGCGCCGATGGCGGTCATCGAGCTGGTGGCCGAGAAGACCGTGACGTCCGAGGCCGAGCGCGCTCGCAAGACGAAGTTCGCCAAGGACGCGGCGCCCGCCGTCGAGGCCGCTCCGGCCGCTGAGGAGACCGCTGAGGTCACCGAAGCCGCCGACACGGCCGCGGCTGAGGGCACCGAGGCTCCGGCCGCCGAGGAGACCGCTGAGGCCTCTGTCGCGGACGCTGCCTCGGATGACGCCAAGAAGGACTGACGTCCTGACGGCAGATTCGACACCGGACGAGCCCGCCACTCCCCCTGGGGAGGGCGGGCTCGTCCGTCTGCGGCTGGACGTCTCCTACGACGGCACGGATTTCTCGGGCTGGGCTCGCCAACCGGGCCGCCGCACCGTCCAGGGCGTCCTCGAAGAGGCCCTGACCCGCCAGCCCCCCGGTGCCGCTCTGGCCAAGTCCGTCGTGGTCGCCGGCCGCACCGATGCCGGCGTGCACGCTTCCGGCCAGGTGGTCCACGCCGACGTGTCGCGTTTAGCGGGCAAACCGTCAAGTCGGCGGATCGAGGTGGACGAGCGGGGGATCCCGGATCTGGAACGGATGTGTCATCGGTGGAACCGGCTCCTGCCTGGTGACGTGCGAGTGCTGGCCGCGCGCGTGGCACCGCCAGGGTTCGATGCGCGCTTTTCCGCTGTCCGGCGGCACTATCTCTACCGGGTCTCCGACGCTCCGTGGGGCGTGGATCCGTTGCGGCGCAATGACACTCTCGCGTGGGGGCGGCCGCTGTCGGTCGAGGCGATGAACGACGCGGCGGCGGCGCTGCTGGGTCTCCAGGACTTCGCCGCGTATTGCAAACAGCGTGAGGGTGGGACGACGATCCGGGAGCTGCAGCGCCTCGTCTGGCGTCGTACCGGCACCCATGCCGTCGAGGTCGAGGTTTCCGCGGACGCGTTCTGCCATTCGATGGTGCGGAGCCTGGTCGGTGCGCTCCTGCTGGTCGGAGACGGCCGCCGCGAAACCGACTGGCCCGCCGAGGTCTTGGCGAGCGGCGTCCGCGACAGCGCAGTCGCCCCGGCCCACGGCCTCACTCTCACCGCGGTCGACTACCCGCCCGACGCCGATCTAGCGGCCCGAGCCGAGCAAACCCGCGCCCTCCGCACACCCTCCTGACCCCCACGCCGCAGTTAGCGGGCTAACTGCAAGTCCCGGGCGTTGGTGACGGCCGCAACGATTCCTGCGAAGTCGGTTGCCAGATCCTCAGCCGTGACGATGACGAAACGCCAGCCTTCCCGGATGATGCGTCTTCGACGTTTGTCATCTTTTCGGCGCTGCTTGGGCGTTTCGTGCCATCGGCCGTCGTACTCGACCGCGACTTTGCACTCTGTCAGGGCGAGATCGAGTCGCCCGAGGAAGGCGCCCTGCTCCGTGCGCACGACATGTTGTGGTGTGGCGGGGAATCCGCCGGCCGCTAGAACGATGCGGAGTTCGGACTCTGGCAGTGATTCGGCTCGGGTGTCCGAGAGCTGGAGAGCGTTGCGTGCCAGGCGGATTCCGCGGTTTCGGCGACGCATGAACAGTCGCTCCAGCTTCATCAGGGATGAGTGTCCTGCGCGCAGGAATGCGTCCAAGTCAGGCACGGCAATCCTGAGCCTGCCAACCCAGCCTCGTGTCCGTGGGGACAGTCGTAGCAGGAGATCGAGGGCAATGCGGTCAGGGCGGGCGATTCTGGCGTTCTGCCAGGGAACGGACTCTTCTTCGGTGACTTCGGTTCGTCGTACCTTGATCCCGACGATCGGACCGAACCGGTGCTTCTCGGGGACAATGAACTCGACCGGGTCGTGAGGTTTCGCCAGCTCCACGCCCATGAGGGTCGCAGCTGACCGCCCAGTGAGTACAGCTTCCTTGGGAACCAGCAATGCCGCGCCACGACATCGAAGTTCGTGAGTGACTTCTAAGTGCGCTAGTGCGTAGACATCCTGAAATAGCCGCCGCACGCTATTGCCACGCAGTTGGGCTTCGGTGATCAGGCCAGCTTTGCGTGCCTCGGAACCGCGGAAGACGTCGGGAAGGTGGTCGGTGTCGAACGTGATCGCCATGCCGCCAAGATGCGGCGGGGGACCGACAATCCTCCTCGATCACCACCGAATCCGGCCCAGTTGTCCACAACCACCCAGTTATCCACAACTACGCGCGAAGCCTCTTGACACCGCCCGCGCCCCAAGCCACCCGCGCAGCACCAACGGTTAGCCCGCTAAACGCAACGTCCCGGGAGCCGAGCACAGTTAGCCCGCTAAACGCGCGCTGGGGCCTGGTGGCGAGGCGGATGCGTTTAGCGGGCTAACCGTGGGGTGGGCGCGGGAGGGTCAGTCGCCGCGGCGGACCGGGCCGAGGATTTGCTGTTCCTTGGCCGTAGTGACCAGGCGCAGGGGGCGCCACAGGTTGCGGCCCAGGGCCACGACCTGGTCGTCCTTCAACGTCGTCAGCTGACGCATCATCTGCGGCGGCAGCCGCCAGATCCGCGCCGCCAGCTCGGCCTGACCGGCCGGGAGCCGCTGCATGAGCACCAGATCCGCCGCGTTCGCCGTAGCGCCCGCCTGCGGGTGCAGGTAGGGCAGCACGTAGACCGTCGTCTGCCAAGGAGACCGCGGCGGGAACAGATCCTGCGGAGTCGGCCCGCCATCGGTCACCACCAGCAGCGGCGCGTCCTCCGACGGCCGCGGCAGCTCGACCGGCGACAACCGCCGGATCTGCACCAGCGGCGACGGCCGCCCGTCGCGATTCCCGGCCGCCTGCGGCAGCACCTGCCACGCCGTCGGCCTGCCGGTGGCCACGACGACCCACGCCCCGACCGCCATCGCGCGCAGCGCCACCTGCCGTGCCAGATACAGCCCGCCGACCAGCACGATCCGGGTCGGCGTCGACCGCAGCGCCGAGATCGTGAGCGGCTCGCCCTTCAAGCCCGAGCCCAGCACGATGCCACCACGGTCACCCGACGGGCTGACCGCGTCGAGCATCGCCGGGTCCACGGTGAACTCCGGCGCGACGCCGGCGTTCTGCCCGGCGTCACGGACGCGGGAACTCATGCCGTACCTCCGATCGGCAGCGTCGCGGCGAATCCGGCGATCTGCAGCCCGCGCAAAGGCGTCAGATCAACGCCCAGACGCTCCGACAGTCCCTGCAGCCGCTGGTCGGCGGCATCCAGCTCACGCGGATTCCGCGCGCTCAGCCGCACGACCCCGCGCAGCCCGATCTTGCCCTCGTCGGACGCTGGCGAGATCGACATCGCGACCGTCGCGGACAACGCCCGGACGCTGGTCAGCGCGTTGAGGCTGCCGGTGATCTTGCCCTTCGGCCAGCCAGTGATCGCGTAGCTCGCGTGGCCGATCCCGGCCGCGGTCACCCCCGACCAGCGTTCCTGCAAAGTCACCTTGTTCGGCGAACCGGCGACCGCGGTGAGCTCGGCGGCCGAAATGCTGGCCCGCAGCAACTCGTCCGGGTCGAGCGGCCGGGTCGGCACGCCCTGCGACTCCAGCGCGTTCCGCACCCGCGAAAGCGCGCCGATCAGCGCGCGGTGGGCGCCGACGACGCCGCCGCCACGTTCCCGGATCGCGGCCGGGCAGCGCCGTGGGTCGAGCCGGATGGCCACCCACGTCGTCCGGCGTGCGGCCGCCGGGAGCGGGCCCAGCACCTCCATGTACGAGCTCAGCGCGGGCGAGTCCGCCGGAAGCGCCGCGCTGCCGGGGTATGAGTGCCAGATCACCTGGATCGAGTCGAGAACCACACCGCGGTCTTCGAGACACGGCGCCAGCGCCGCCAGCGGCAGGTTCGGCGCGCCCCCCGCCTGGTTGATCAGCGCGGGCGTGGGCTCGACGAGCAGGACAGCCGTCCACGTGCCGTCGTTCCAGGAGATACCGACTTGCTGACGCTCGTGGTCGACGCCGTGCGCCACAACGAGATCCGGTACGGCGATGCGCAGCAGGTTCACCCGGGCGTCGTCCGGGCCGGTGACGGTGGTCTCCTCGGCGGCCAGGTTTTCCAGGCTGCTCGGCGGCAGCGGATTTGCCACCCGATCGTGTGAGCGGAACGTATAGCGCAGCGTCAGCCCGACCCACTGGGTGAACCAGCGGCCGCGCCAGCGCAAGATCGCGATGATCAGGGCGACGCCGACGATGCCGATGCCGATGTACTTCAGCGACATGTCGATCGCGAGCAGCACCAGCCCGACGGCCAGGCCGACTTCGAGGACGACCAGGTTGGCCACCGGAAGCGGACCCAGGTTCACGCCCGCGGATCGGCGCCTTGACGGCGGCGCCATCCGGACCGGCGCCGGTCCAGGCTGGGATGGCGGACCGCCCTGCGCGCCAGGGCCACCGGGCGGACCGCCAGGGCCCCCAGGACCGCCGGGCCCACCGGGACCTCAGTCGTCCACCGGGACCTCCCGGTCCACCGGGACCCCCAGGTCCACCGGGGCCGGCCGGACCGCCAGGTCCTCCCGGACTCCTCGGCACGCCGGGACCACCCTGACCACCGGCCGGGCCGCCCGGTCCACCGGGTCTGCCCGGCCGCGGCGGCGGGCCCGGCGGTCGGCCGGGCGGCGGTGGCCCGGGCGGGCCGGGCGGTCGTGGAGGAGTGGTGACGGACATCCGCGCTTTCTCTTCCCCTCGTGCGTGCTGCGTACCCCGAAGCCGATCCCGAGGTGCCCGACACTAGCTTGAGTTGGTAGAAACCCCACACCAGACGGTCCCCGTACGGCTATCCTGCGGAACCGTACCGCGACGGGGAGGACTGTAGGTCGAGAATGCCATCAACACCGACTACTAAGTCTCAGGTCCAGGCGTATCAGTTCGTCCTGCGCCGGATGCAGTCGGCGCTGGTCCGCCGCGACGCTGTGATGTTGCACGACCCCATGCGCACCCATACGAGGGCCACGATCGTGGGTCTCGTGCTCGCCGGTCTCGGCATGGTCGTCTTCATCGTCTGGGGGCTGCTGAGCCCGCAGCCTGCGGTTCCGAACTCGGGCAGCATCGTCATCGGCGAGCAGTCGGGCACGGTGTACGTCGTCACCGGGAACCCGAAGCGCCTGATTCCGACGTTCAACCTCGCCTCGGCGCGGCTCCTTTTGCTGGCACAGCAGAAACAGCAATCAGCGGCCCCGAGTGGCGGCAATGGGTCGGCTCCGGCGCCGGCGAGCACCGGAACGCCGAATGTGGTGAATCCCACGGTCGTTTCCGACGAACAACTCAAGAATATTCCGCGTGGACGGCTCACCGGTATTCCGGACGGCCCGCAGTTGATCCCCACGGATTCACAGCGGATTTCCGCCAATTGGGCGGTGTGTGACCAGGTGCACCTGGACCCGACGCAGCCGGTGCAGGACATCGCCAACCAGACCGACACCTACGTCTTCGGCGGTCTTCCCGCCGATCAGCTCGGCCGGGAGCTCGGGGAGAACGAAGCACTGCTGGCCAAGGCCGACAACGGCAAGACCTACCTGATTTACCGGCTGCCGGCCTCGCCGAACCGGCCGAACGCGAACACTGTGCGCGCGGAGGTCGACCTCGGCAACAACAACGCCGTCGCCTCGGCGTTGCTGCTTCCGGACAAGGCACGCAAGATCTCCCAGGGGCTGCTGAACGCCATCCCGGAGGAGACGAAGCTCGCGGCGCCGCCGATCGACGGGGCGGGCGACGCGGCCCCGGCCGACTTCGGCGGCTTGGTCGTCGGCGATGTCTTCTCCACTCAGCCCACGGCCGGTGTCCCGGACTACTGGGCGATCACCAAGACCGGCATCCAGAAGGTGTCGAGCGCGGTGGCCGACATCATGCGTGTCGCGAAGAACGGCGGCTCCAGCCGCATCCAGGAGCTGGGTCTCGACAAGCTGCGGCAGGCGCGAAAGCTCGAGCCGCAGGACCAGGGATACCTCAAGGTCGACAGCTTCCCGCAGTCGAAGCCGACGGTGCTCGACGCGACGCAGGGCACGCCGGTCGCGTGCCTGGGCTGGTCGCTCGTCGGGGACCAGGCCCAGAACACGGCTGACGCGCACACCTCGGTCTACGTCGCCGGCCTGCCGCCGGGCCCGAAGGACGGGAACGGCAAATCGACGGCGTTGGTGCTGAAGACCCCTGGGCCGAACGGGGTGCCTGTCACCGGGTTCTACATGATGCCCGGGTTCGGCGCGGTCGTTCAGTCGGCCACCGGTAAGGAGAGCTTCGGCAAGGGGGCCATCGAGCTGATCTCCGACCGAGGCATTCGCTACGGAGTGCCTGATGCCGTGACCGCGAACGCGATCGGGCTCGGCAACCGCCTGCCCGCGCCGGAGTCGATCATCGGGTTGTTGCCCACCGGAGCGTCGCTGAACACGCAGGACGTGCTGCGGGAGTTCGACTCGGTGCCGATCGGGGGCGCGACCGGGTCAGCCCCGACCACGACCCAGCAGGCTTCCGGCAACTGAGTCGGAACCGTCGGTTCGCCCTGGACGTCACACGCTCGGGCAGTGCGGTGAGCGGAGGTGTGATGTCCGGTTCGAGGATCGACGGCGGCGTTGTCGTCGAGTACGCGAAGACGGCGGAGTCGGCCGCGGCCGAATTGGAGGCAGCGGCGGACTTCGGCGGCGAGCTGACCGCGGTGTCCTACGGTGACCTGGGGGCGCTGATCGGGCTGGAGGCGTCGTACGCCCGTGCCGCGGGGGCGCTTCGGCGTCAGCTGACGGACGGCGCCGAGGCACTGCGTTCGGCCGCTGAGGCTCTGCGGACCGTCATCGCGCGTCACGGTGCGCACGACGAGGAGGCGGCGGAGCTGATCAAGCGCGCCGGAGGGCTCGACGCATGATCTCGGAGCCGGAACCGACCACCGAGTCCATCGCCCACCCCTTCGCGAAGCCCCGCCCAGCGCCGACCTCCCCGGCCGTGACGTTTAGCGGGCAAACCGCGAACGCCCCCGCGCCGGTGCCCGATGTCGCGTTTAGCGGGCTAACCGTGAGCGCGGCGGGGGAGGTCGACCCGGGCGCTGAGTCGTACTTGGCTCATCTGTCGGAGCTGGCCGGAGCGTTGGGGGTGATCGATCCGGTCGAGGTGTACCTGCGCCCGCTGCTGGGGCAGTGGGCTGAGTTGCGAGCGGAAGCTGAACGGCTTCGGCGAGCCGCCGCGGTCGCGGGATCGGTGTCGGTCCAGCTCGCCGACGGCCTGGGAAAGCTCGACGAGGGATGGTCGGGCCGGGACGCCGATGCCTTCGTCACCTACCTGGGTGAAATCCGCGCGGCGGGCGGGAACCTGCAGGACGCGCTCGAAACCCTGGCTCGCTCGATGGACGAAATGGTGACCACGGTGCACCACATCGTCGTCGACCTGGTCGAAGTTCTGGTGGACACGGCGGAAGTCGCGTCCGAATCGGCGACGTTGCCAGCTGGTGGCGAGCGACGCGCTCGAGCGCAAATCCAGGAAACGCAACAGTCGGCGAAGGCTCTGTTCGAAGTCGCGCGCGATGTCCTGGAGGAGTTCGGGAGGCTCTGCGACGGCGTCGACGATCCTGACGGGACGTCCAGCAGCATCGAAATCGCTCATCGGTATCCGCACGAGCGGTTCAAGCTCCATGATGCCGACGGTGCCAGTCCGTCCGCGGCGTCCCCTGGAGCGGAGCCGACGGCAGGCGAGGCCGGAGACACGACGACGCCAGCTGCGGCGCACGACATCGAGGACGGTCGTCACACCGGTGCGCGAAATCCTGAGGCGACGCCAGGGGATGGGACCGGTACCGCCGGTCCCGCGGTCGATCCCGCGCCGGCCTCCACTGATGGGGTGAATTCTGCGGGGCAGGGCAGCTTGGGCATGCCGATGATTCCGATGGGTTTCGGTGGCATGGGTATGGGCGGTGGCGCCACGCGTCGGCAGCCCAAGAATAAGACGGCGGCGAAGCCGTCACAGCTGCTCGGGGAACCCGAGCTGGGCGTCCCGCCGGTGATCGGCGAGGACGAACCAGCCCAGAAGGCCACGCCCAAGCCGCCTGCTTCGAAGTGACCACGGTTTGCCCGCTAAACGCGCACGGCTGCGGCCAGGCGTCACGGTTAGCCCGCTAAACGCGCGGGCCGGGCCCTGCGGTGCCACGGTTTGCCCGCTAAACGCAGGTCGGGGGCAGGTCAGCGGGGTTTGGTGGAGGTGTGCTCCGGGCGGTTGCGACGGATCGTGTGCATCACGAACAACGTGATCAGGAGCGCGATCAGGCCACCGCCGGCGCCGGCCAGGGCGACGACCATCGGAGTCCAGTTGCGATCGTCGGCCGGGGGCAGCTGCGCCCACTGCGGACTCGGGCGCGCCGCCGTGACGCCCTCTTCGGACGGGACGCTCTGGGTGAGTGCCGCCAGCGGGTCGATCACGCCGTAACCGACGAAGTTGTCCCGCCCGCCGGGCGCCGCCGGGTGCTGAGCGGTCGCCTTGATCCGCTCGATCACCTGCCGGGCGTTGAGCTTCGGGTACTTAGCCCGGACCAGCGCCGCCAGCCCGGCCACGTAGGGCGCAGCGAAGCTCGTGCCTTGGATCTCAGTTGCCTGGTTCCCGTTTTCGAACGTCAGGTTCGCCAGGCCGGTCGAGTTTTCCGCCGGATCCAGCGAGATGATCTGGGTGCCCGGCGCTGCGACCCCGACCCAGGGGCCGTGCACGCTGAAGCTCGCCACACTGCCCGTCGCGTCGATCGCGCCGACGGACAGCACGTCGTTGGCGAACCACGGCGGCGTAACGATCGTCTTCGGTTTCTGGGCGTCCGCCTGGTCGTTCTGCGGGCAAGTGTCGGTCGTGTTCCCCGCGGCTGCGATCACCACGACGTCCTTTTCGGCCGCGTAGTGCACAGCCGCCTGGACCGACTGCTCCAGCGGCTGGATGGTCCCGTCGGCCGCGCGACACCGGTCCACCGACATGTTGACGACCCCGATCGAGCCGTCGTCCGCCACCCGCTTGAGGATCATGGCCAGGGACGTCAGCGTCCCGGCCGTGCCCGCCTTGTCCAGCTGGCGCCCGCCTCCGGTCTGTCCCGGAACGGTTCCGCCGGGCTCCCCGCCGCCGTTCGACGTCGACGGCGGCAGCGCGGTGTTGCCGCCCGCGGGCTGGCCGGTGCTCGACGGCGGTGGCGCGCTCGATCCGGCCGCGCCTCCCTGAGCTTTGTCTTCCGGGCCGTAGTTTTCACTCAGCTGCCGGTAGGAGACGATCGTCGCGTCCGGTGCGACGCCGGTGAACCCGACCCGAGGATCGTCGGGTTTCGCGGCGATGATTCCGGCGACTTCGGTGCCGTGGCCGTCGCAGTCTTCGAGCCCGTCGGGCTGCCCGCCGCTCGGCTTCTTGACGTACTCCCCGCCGGACACGAGCCGGTTCTGGAACCAGGGGTGCCTCGTGACGCCGGTGTCGATCACCGCGACCTTGATTCCACCGCCCGCCGTGTGGTCCGAGGTTGCCGCACGGACGATCTCCTGGGCCTTGGTGATCTGCAGGTACTCCTGCCCCCACGGCCGGTTGTTGAGGACGACGGTCGCGCCCAGTGTGCTGCGCTGGACACATGCTTTTGTCTGCTTGTAAGGCTTGTCCGGCTGACCGTTGTCCTGGATCAACTTGGTGTCGTCGACAGGTGGTGGTGTCGCGTAGAACCCGCCGCTGCCCGAATCGGTCGTCTGCGCCCATCCCGGCAACGCGACCGCCAGCGGCGAGATGATGCCGATCCCCGCTGCCAGCAGGGCTGTCGTGGTCCGCCTGGCGGGGCCGAAGCGCCGCACCCGTGCTGCCCCCATGTGTGCTCCACCCGCCCCGGTCACTTGAAGTTGAGGTGCCGCAGCGTGGTGTAGAGATCCATCACGCCCAGCGCGAGCGGGAGCACCGACGCGATGCAGATCGCCTCGATGATCTCCACGGTCCGCCGCAGCGGCGGGGAGAACCGCTGGTTGGGGAAGATCACGCCGACCACCAGCGCACCCGCGGCCACCACGATCAGCACGCCGAAGACGTACAGCACGCGGTCCTGCGCGCCCGCGCTCACGAGCCAGCCGATCGCGATCCCCGCCGCCGCCACCATCCCGCTGGTGAGCAGCGCGATCGCCTGGCTCCCGTTCGCGTAGGCGCGCGCACGGAGCAGCAGCACCAGGGTCGCCACCACGGCGAGGATGATCCCGAACGGCCCCGGCGCGGTCGCCGCGATGATCGCGGACACCGCCGTCGTGATGCCACAGCCGATCATCAGGCCGGTCATGTAGTTGTGCGCGACCGCGGTGCGGCGCTCGATCGCCCGGTAGTCGGGGAAGCCCGAGTCCTCCTTGAGCTCCTCCGCGCTGCCCGGGACGTGCGGCAGCGGCAGCTTCGCCAGCCAGATGGTGGCGCGCGGGAGGATCGAGATGCAGGCGAGCGCCACCGCGGCGGTGCCGGCCGCGATGCCGGGACCGGGGTGCGCCACAAGCGTGCCGAAGAGGAAGGCCAGCGCACCGAACGTGCCGGCCGTCGCGGCCGCGATGAACGTCGTGATCCCGGCGCCGATGACGAGGATGCAGACCGAGGCGACGATGATCACGAAGGCCGCGCCGAGCAGGAGGTTCGCGCGGAGTGTCAGGCCTGGCACGACATAGAAGCCACTGACGAACGCCAGCGGGAGGCCACCCGCCGCGGCGATCAGCACGCCGGTGGCTTCCGCCTGGTACGCCTTCGCCAGCGTCGCGCCGACCGCGACGCACGCGATGGTGCCGACGCCGCCGGCGATTGCCGCGGCGATCGCGTTGCCACCGAAGAAGGAACCGCTCATGAACAGCGCCACGGCGGCGGTGAACAGCGCCAGCCCGCCCGCGACGTGCCCGAAGCGGCGGGCTGTTTCCTTGGTCCACGGCCGGAAACTGTCCGGCGACGATTCGGCGATGGCGTCCACGACGTCGTCGTAAAGCGGTGGTGGCGGGTTCTCGTTGCGCTTGCGCAGCTGCAGCAGCTCACCGTCGACCACGCCGAGCGAGGCCAGCGTGCGGCTCGGGTCGAGCGGGGCGTCGCCGAGTTTCGCCAGTGCCCAGCCGCCGTGGCGGGCGCCGCCGTCGGGCGTCGCTTCCTTCGCCATTTCCAGCAGCATCGGCAGGAGGTCGGCCACCGCCACGTCGGCAGGCAGCGCGACGTCGATCCGGGTGGTCGGTGCGACCACCGTCACCCTGCTGAATACCGTCGTGCCCGTAGCCACTGCACTGCCCCCGCTCTGATGAGACTGCTCCCGGGGGGAACTTATACCGAACCCGGGTGCCGAGTTCATCGACTGTCCGAAATTGACCGGCAAAAGCACATCACACCCGGCGGTGCCGCGCCTGCCGACTGGCCAGCCCCGACGTCGCGTTTAGCGGGCTAACCGTGGCGTGCGGGCCGGGCGCCACGCGCGTTTAGCGGGCAAACCGCGGAAGCCGGCGGATCTGCGCCGACGTCGCGTTTAGCGGGCTAACCGTTGGCTGCGGGAGCGGGGCCGGTGGTGCGGTTCGTCATTACTGTCGGTGGTGGGTCGTACACTCGGCGGGAAAGATCGTGACGGGTGTCGCGGGGGTGATCAGGGCCGTTCCGAGCATTGGCCGGATTTCCCCGGGGACGTTCGATAGGTTGTTGCGCACGCACCAACGGTGGCCGCCATCGTCGAGTTTGAATGAGGGGTCCTTCGATGAGCACGCTGCAGTTCAAGAAGTCGCCACGGCTGGCGGCACCGCGCCCGCCGGGCGGCGAGGTGCACCTTGAGCCGCCGCCTGAGGTGCCGCGGACGATCCCCGGCAACATCTTCATGAAGGTGCTGCCGGTCGTGATGATCGTGTCCTCGCTCGGGATGATGGTCTTCATGTTCACCGCCGGTGGACGCCAGCCCATGATGCTGATGATGGGCGGCATGATGGTCATCGGCACCGTCGGCATGATGGCCGGCGGCGGTGGCAAGGGCGGCGGGGCCAAGAAGGCCGAGATGGACGAGGACCGCAAGGACTACCTCCGCTACCTCGGCCAGATGCGTGACCGCGCCCGCGAAGCGATGGTCGACCAGCGCGCCGCCCTCGAATGGGTGCACCCCGACCCGCAGTCGCTGTGGTCGCTGGCCGCCAGCCGCCGTATGTGGGAGCGCCGCCAGAACGACCAGGACTTCCTGCACCTGCGCGTCGGCCGCAGCTCGCACCGCCTCGCGACGCGGCTGGTCCCGCCGCAGACCGGCCCGGTCGACGAGCTGGAGCCGATCGCCACCCTCGCGCTGCGCCGGTTCGTCCGCGCCCACTCGATCGTGCCGGACCTGCCCACCCAGATCACTCTGCGCGGGTTCGCCGGGGTCAGCATGCAGGGCGACCGCGCGCTCACCCGCGGCCTGACCCGCGCGATGCTCGCGCAGCTCATCACCTTCCACAGCCCCGACGACGTCCTCATCGCGGTCGCCACAGCGGGACGAGCCAAAGAAGAATGGGAGTGGGCGAAGTGGCTTCCGCACGCCCAGCACCCGACGCTCGCGGACGGCATCGGCCAGCTCCGCATGATGGCGGGTTCACTCGCCCAGATCGAGGCCTGGCTCGACGACGAGCTGCGTGACCGCCAGCGCTTCTCCCGCAACGCCACCCCGGCGCCGGACCAGCCGCACGTCGTGATCATCATCGACGACGCCGAGGTCACCCGCGAAGAGCAGATCCTGCTGGAGGAAGGCCTGGTCGGCGTCACGCTGATCGACCTGTCCGACTCCACCGGCAACCTCGCCGCCCGCCGCGGCCTGCGGCTGGTCGTCGAACCCGACCGGCTGGGTGCTCGCAGCGCCGGCGGCGTCGAGTGGTTCGGCCGCCCCGACACGCTTTCCGTGGTGGAAACCGAAGCGCTCGCACGCCGGATCTCGCCGTACCGCGTCGGTGGCGGCGGCGGCCAGGAGGCGAGCGACGAAGAGCCGCTGCTGTCCAACCCGTCGCTGCTCGAGCTGCTCGGCATCCCGGGCGACCCGATGACCTTCGACGTCCAGCAGGCCTGGCGGCCACGCCCGATCCGCGACCGCTACCGCGTGCCGTTCGGCGTCGGCGAGTACGGCCAGCCCGTCGAACTCGACATCAAGGAAGCCGCCGCCGAAGGCATGGGCCCGCACGGCCTGTGCATCGGCGCGACCGGTTCCGGTAAGTCCGAGTTCCTCCGCACGCTCGTGCTGGGCATGCTCGCCACCCATTCGTCGAGCACGCTCAACTTCGTGCTCGTCGACTTCAAGGGTGGTGCGACGTTCCTCGGCCTGGACAAGGCACCGCACGTGTCCGCGGTCATCACGAACCTCGCCGACGAAGTCACGCTGGTCGACCGCATGAAGGACGCGTTGGCCGGTGAGATGAACCGCCGTCAGGAAGCGCTGAAGAACGGCGGCAACTTCAAGAACGTCTGGGAATACGAGAAAGCGCGGGAGAATGGCGCCGATCTCGACCCGCTGCCCGCGCTCTTCATCGTCTGTGACGAGTTCTCCGAGCTGCTGGCCGCGAAGCCGGACTTCATCGACCTGTTCGTCGCCATCGGCCGGCTGGGCCGGTCGCTGCAGATGCACATGCTCCTCGCGTCGCAGCGGCTGGAAGAGGGCAAGCTGCGCGGTCTCGACTCGCACCTGTCCTACCGGATCGGCCTGAAGACGTTCTCGGCCGCGGAATCCCGGGCCGCGATCGGTGTTCCGGACGCGTTCGAGCTGCCGTCGGTGCCCGGTGGTGGCTACCTCAAGTACGACACGTCGACGCTGGTCCGCTTCAAGGCGGCCTACGTGTCAGGTCCGTATCGCCCGGCGGGTATCCAAGCGGCCGGCCCGGCGGCCACCGTCGTCCGCGCCGACAAGCGCCCGCAGTACTTCGTGCCGGACTTCATCGAGCTGCCGAAGGAGCCCGAGCCGGAGCACGTCGAGGCGCCGAAGCAGGAGGTCCGGCAGTCCGAAGAGGCCGTCGAGCCCAGTGAGCTCGATGTCATCGTCTCGCGCCTGGTGGGCCAGGGGCCGCCCGCGCACGAAGTCTGGCTGCCGCCGTTGAAGGAGCCGAGCTCCCTCGACACCATGCTGCCGAACCTGAACCCGACCGACGACCGTGGCCTGTCCCCGGTCGGCTTCTTCGGCAACGGCCGGATGCAGGTTCCGCTCGGCATCGTCGACCGGCCCTACGAGCAGCGGCGCGACCTGTTGTGGGCCGACTTCTCCGGCGCCGCCGGCCACGGGCTGATCGTCGGTGGCCCGCAGTCGGGCAAGTCGACCGCGCTCCGCACGCTGATCATGTCGATGGCACTGACCCACACCCCGGAAGAGGCCCAGTTCTACTGCCTCGACCTCGGTGGTGGCACGCTCGCCGGCCTGCAGGACCTGCCGCACGTCGGCGGCGTGGCGGTGGCCCGCCGCGAGCCGGACAAGGCGCGCCGGATCGTGGCCGAGATGACCACCCTGATCACCGAGCGGGAAGGCCGCTTCGGCGCGCTGGGCATCGACTCGATGACGGAGTTCCGCAACCGCAAGCGCCGCGGCGAGATCCCCGCAGACCAGGACCCGTACGGCGACGCGTTCCTGATCGTCGACGGTTGGCGCGCCCTGCGGGACGACTTCGAGGAGCTCGAGACCGCGATCACCCGGATCGCCACCCAGGGTCTTTCTTACGGCGTGCACGTGGTCATCGGCGCCAACCGGTGGGCGGACATCCGCCCGGCGATCAAGGACATGATCGGCACCCGGTTCGAACTGCGCCTCGGTGACACGAGCGAGTCGGAGATCGACCGGCGCGTCGCGGTCAACGTGCCGGCCGGTCGGCCGGGACGCGGGCTGACCCGCGACAAGCTGCACATGCTGACCGGCTTGCCGCGGATCGACGGCTCGAGCGATGCGGAGAACGTGGCCGCCGGCGTCGCCGACGCGGTGGCGAAGATCAAGGGCGCCTGGCGGGGCCGCCCGGCGCCGCAGGTCCGCCTGCTGCCGGAGCTGATCACCTACGAAGAGGTGCTCAAGGCCGACACCCAGCGCCACACCAAGCTGGTTCCCATCGGGGTCAACGAAGAGGACCTGCAGCCGATCTACCTGGACTTCAACGCCGAGCCGCACTTCTTCGCGTTCGCGGACGGCGAGTCGGGCAAGACGAACCTGCTGCGGCAGATCGCCCGGGGTATCTCCGAGCGTTTCACCTCGAAGGAAGCGCTCATCCTGCTCGTCGACTACCGGCGCACGATGCTCGGTTTCGTCAACGGCGACTCACTGCTCGGCTACGCGGTTTCGGCCGCACAGCTGGAAAGCATGGTCAACGACGTCTTCAACTCGATGACGCGGCGGTTGCCCGGCCCGGACGTCACGCAGGAACAGCTGAAGACGCGGTCCTGGTGGAAGGGCCCGGAACTGTTCATCCTGGTCGACGACTACGACCTGGTGGCCACCTCCAGCAACAACCCGCTCCGGAAGATCGCCGACTTCCTGCCGCAGGCCAAGGACGTCGGCCTGCACTTGGTCGTCGTGCGGCGCACCGGTGGGGCCAGCAAGGCCATGTATGACCCGATCATCGGCAAGCTCAAGGAAATCGCGGCTCCGGGCATGGTCATGAACGGCTCGAAGGACGAAGGCATGCTGATCGGCAACATCAAGCCGAGCGCCATGCCGCCGGGCCGGGGCAACATGCTCACCCGCAAGTTCGGCAAGCAACTCGTTCAGGTGTCGTGGATCCAGCCGGACTGACCACGGCGGTGGGGCGCCCGGCCGCGGAGGGTAGGTTTCTCCCGGAAGGCGCGCCCCGCCGGCGTGCGTGGAAAGGCGCGGAACACCGCGGCGAGTACTGGGGGAGTTGCACGTGACGGTGCGGGTCGCGGTGGACTTCGGGACATCGAGCACCTGCGTCGTCGCTTCGGTCAACGAGCGCGAGCCGCAGGTCGTGGTGATCGACGGTCAGCCGCTGATGTCCTCGGCGGTCTACGCGGCGCCCGACGGCACGTTGTTCGTCGGCCAGGAGGCCGAGCGGCAGGCGGCGGTGGACCCGTCGCGCTATGAGCCGAACCCGAAGCGGCGCATCGACGAGGGCGAGCTGCTGCTCGGCGAGAACGTCCTTCGGGTGACTGATGTCGTCCATGCCGTTCTCGGCCGGGCGGTGTCCGAGGCGCGGCGCCTCGCCGGTGAGGCCGAGGTCGATCTGCTCGTGCTGACCCATCCCGCGGACTGGGGCGCCATCCGCACGCGGCTGCTGCGCCAGGCCGCTGGCGGGCTGGCCCGCGAGGTCGCGCTGGTGCCGGAGCCGGTCGCGGCGGCGGTGTACCACGCGGCGACGTTCGCTCCGGCCGAGCTGACCGGTGACCGCACTGTCGAGTTCAGCGGACATGCCGGGGAAACTCTGGCCGTGCTGGACCTCGGCGGCGGCACGGTCGACGTCAGCGTCGTCCGGCGGCTCCCGGCGGAGCCGGGGCGCGGACGGCCACCTCGAGGCGGATTTCAGGTTCTGGCGACCCGCGGCGACCCCGGTTTCGGTGGTGCGGACATCGATCAGACGCTGCTGGAACACGTCGGTTCGCTGGTCTCGGCGGTGGACCCGGAGGCGTGGCGGCAGCTCGTCGAGGGCCGCGAGCTGGTGGACCGGCGACGTCGCCGCGTGCTGCGTCAGGACGTCCGGGGCGCGAAGGAGACGCTGTCTCGGCACGCCTACACCGACGTGCCGATGCCGCCGCCGTTCGCCGATGCCCACGTCACGCGCGAGGATCTCGAGCGGCTGATCGCCGCGCCGCTCGGCCGTGCGGTCGAGCTGACCGCGGCGGCGATCACGGACGCCGGGCTGCGCCCCGGGCAGCTGTCCGCGATCTTCCTGGTCGGCGGGTCGAGCCGGATCCCGATGATCTCCCGGCTGGTGCACGAGCGAACCGGTGTCGTGCCGACGAGCCTGGACCAGCCCGAGACGGTCGTCGCGCGCGGCGCGCTCCGTGCCGTCCTCACCGAACCCGACCGCACCGGTGCCTTGCCCGGCGCGGGCATGGCCCGCCTCGGCGCAGCACCCGCCATCGACCAGCGCACCGACGTCGTCCACCCCGGCGCCCCGCGCACGGTTAGCCCGCAGAACGCGCCCGGCGCGTTTAGCGGGCTAACCGTGAATCGCCAGGTCACGCCGCCTCGGGGACAGCCTTCGGCGCCGCCGTGGGCTCCGCCGGGACCCGGCGGGGCTGGGGGGCCGGGTGGCCCGCCGCCGAGGCCGCAGCCGCGTCCCGGGCAGGAGCCCGGCGGTAAGAAGAAGCGGGGGCGGCTGCTCTGGGGCGGGGTCGCCGTGGTGGTCGTCGCTGCGCTCGCGGTCGGCGGCGTGCTCTACGTCACGCGCGACAAGACGTCCGCGCCCGCAGGCAAGACACTGTCCCAGTACGACTTCAAGTTCGTCGCGCCGCAGGACTGGGTGCAGACCGACGACAGTGTCGCCGATCGGCAGGTCGTGATCCACCCGCAGGACTTCGTGAGCGGTGGCGATCTCGTCGTCGCCCAGGAGTACGTGATGGACTACGACGCGACCGCCGACCGCCAGAAGCTGGTCGACGAGCTCCAGTCCAAGGCGGCGAACCGGCCGGATCTCTACAGCCAGTTCGCTCCGGACCTTTCCTACGCGGGCAAGACGGTGATCGGCTACCACCAGGTCAAGGACGGCGACCTGCAGGTCGACTGGTACGTCGTCGCGAAGGGCCGGATCCGGGTGCACGTCGGCTGCCAGTACAGCTCGCCCGATCTGAAAGCGCGCGTGAGCGCCGCCTGTACCCAGGTAGTGCAGACGGTCGAGGTAACCAGCTGAGAGGAGGCGCGCGATGCCCCCACCCGAAAAACCCGAAGCCGCAGCCGCCTTCACCCGCATCGGCCAGGACGCGGTGACGTATGCGCACCGCGTCGCCGGAAACGCGTTGGCCCGCAACGAACGTCACCGCGCCGCGAACCGGGACCTGGCCAAGCAACTCGGCCGGGGCAGGCAGGCTTCCGCGGATCCGACACCGGGCGCACTGCGCGACGCCGCCCGCCGGTTCCGTCGGGCACGGAGTCTGCCCGTCACAGAGTTCCCCGCCGCGGCGAATTCGGTTCCGATCGGACCGGCGTCACCCGCCCGCGCCACCCGATCGAGTGAGGAAGAAGAGGACTTTTCGCAGACGCGAATCATGAAGCGCGATCTGTGAGGAACCGCCGACGTGCACTGTGCGTGTGCTAATTGACCTGGTCGGGCTGGGTTTTCCGAGTAGGTGATCGCCGGATCGGGGCCGTTTCGGATTACTGGTGGCAATGGGTTCCCCGCTCGAGCGTTCACGCAAGCAACTACTTGCGGGCAAACGACGACACGAGGGAACCGGACATGGCAGGGTCACCGTCGTAGGTCCGTACGAACCAAGCAGGACCTAGTGCGGACAACCATCAGACGAAGGGGGCTCCCCAATGAGCGGATTTACCGGATCAGTAGCGGACTTTACCCATGCCGAAGGCCAGGTGACCGAGGTTCGGGCCGGCATGGACCAGCACTTGTCCAAGCTTCGCGACGAGATCGAGGGCACGAAGAGTGCCTGGAGGGGCGACGCGTCCAAGGCTTTCGACCAGGTCATGATGCGTTTCGACGAGAAGGGCCGCGCGATCAACACGGCGCTGCAGAAGATCGCCGACCTGCTTCGGGAAGCCGGCTCGAAGTACGAGCGCACCGAGCAGGAGCAGCAGGAGATCATGCAGGCCGTCAACCGCGGCTTCGACCGCCTCGACGGCTGATCTGCCCTTCCCGTCAACCCATTTCTTCTTGACCACAAAGGAAGCACGTCATGTCTGAAATTGCGGTAAATTACGGCACCATCATCAAGGCCGGTGAGGACTGCGACAACACCGGTACGCAGCTGCAGCACTCGTTCGACAGCCTGAAGGATTCCCTCAAGCCGCTGATCACGAACTGGAGCGGTTCCGCGAAGGACGCCTACGGCCACGCGCAGGCCGAGTGGGACAAGTCGTTCGAGGAGCTGAAGCAGATCCTCGCGCAGCTCGGTTCGGCCCTGCCGCGGATCGCGGAAAGCTACAAGGGCACCGACGACCACGCCACGAAGCTGTTCGAAGGCTGAGTTGCGACTTCTCTTTGATGACCACGGCGGGCCCCGCACTCCGGTGCAGGGCCCGCCGTTATCTTGTCCGGGACAAGTGCTCAGTGCGGCGCACCGACCTCGTAGTCGGGCTTGTCGTTGAGCACGCGCACGGTCACTTTCTTTTCCTGACCGCCGATCTCGGCTGTGCAGTCGAAAGTGATCCCGTTATCGGGCCGATTCGTTCGCCGGACACTGGACGTTCTTGACGTCCGGTTCGCCATAATTTTCGTTCAGCACCTTGGCCACACCGTCCTGAAGGGACTTCTGCTCCAGGACGTCCCCGCGGAAAGCACCGAGAAGCCAGGCCGCGCCGCCACCTGCGACGATCACCAGCGCGACGACCCCACTGATGGCGAGTGGCTTCTTGGACCGCGATTTCTTCGGTGACATCCGCGGAAAACGCGCCAAGTCCGCCGTACTGCGACGGCTGGAACCCGCCGCCGAGCTGCTCCTGCGGGATGCCGGGTTGCGCCGGCCAGCCGCCGCTGGGCGTACTGGGCGCGGGCTGAGGCGCTGCCTGCTGCCACTGGCTGCCGTACGCGGGCTGAGCGGGCGGTTGTTGTCGCCAGGGACCGGAAAACGAACCCGTGGTGCCGGGCTGGGCTCCCTGCCATTGCCCGGTGTGAGACCCTGTCACGGCGCCCAGATCCGGGTTCCGCTGCCACTGCCCGGCGTGCGGGCCGCTGGCTTGCTGCTCGGGCTGCCATCCCTGCGGCGGCTGGGCAGGTGCCTGCGGGTTCGCGGGCGGCTGCCACCACTGCGGCTGTTGCGGGTCAGGCGGCTGGCTCATCGGAGATCACCTCGGGGTTGTGCGGGTTGCCTGCGCGCGGCCTGGGTGTGGTCAGCCACCGGCGGCGTCCTGGATCTCGCCGAGCCGCCGGTTGTATTCGTCGGTGCCGGCCTGGTCGAGGACGGTCACCTGTGCCGGATCCGGGATCTTGGGTAAGTCTTGCGGAGTGGCTTTGCCGGTGAACTTGAAATCGTAATGGATCTCTACGTGATGCCCGTCGCCGTCGAGTTTGCCGTCCATCAGGAACGAGACGGGACCCCCGTCTGGGGCCAGGGTGATTGTCGTCCGGATTATCGATTTCTTCAGATCTTCGCCGATCCGTTCCTGTAGCTTCGGCGGTAGCACCATGGCTTCCGCATCGAGGAATGTGCCGAGCGAAACCTCGAGCGCGAGAACGGATCCACCGTCAGTGGCGCTCTTGACGCTCTTGATCATTCGCCGGTCGTGTTCGTAGGCCAAGAGGACCGCCTTCGCCATCCGGCACGGGGTTCCGAGGCCACTCCAGTTGCAGGGCCTGACCTCGCGCTGCTTAGGGGTGGATACCCACGGAGTGGGCGCCAAAGCGTGTATGCCGCACCGTGGAACAGGTACTACGACCGACCCTTCGGCCGGGGTGAAGGTGTCCTGTGTAGTCGTCAGGGTTTATGAGTGACCTGTTGCGGAGAACGCGGTTTTCTGGTGAACCCACTCGAGTCGCGGTGAGTGTGGACTCGGCGGTCTTTTCATCGATGTGGATACGCTTTTCGAGGGTGCTGGTGACATTGTGGGAGGCCTCGAGCGCGTCTTGAAGCTTGTTTATCTCCCGTTCGAACTTGGCACTCAGGTAAGTCGAAAGGTCGTCGCCCTTGGGGAGCGCGTTGCCCACTTTGGCCTGACCACACGCTGTAGCCAAGAGCAGCACGGTGACGACGAGGAGCTTGAAGCGGCGCATCAGTTGCCCTGCGCTTCGCCCAGGCGGCGGTAGAAGTCCTGCTTCGCGGCGTTGTCCGGGAGCGCGGTCACCTGAGACGGGTCGGGCGTCGCCGGGAGGTCCTGGGCGGTCGCCTTGCCGGTGAACTTGAACTCGTAGCGGAGTTCGAGCTTGTGGCCGTCGCCCTCGAACTTGGCCTCCATCACGAACGAGTCGAGGCTGCCGTCCGGGTTCAGGGTGATCGTCGCCGGGATCTGCGCCTTCTTCAGCTCGGGCCCGATCTGGTCGAGCAGCGACGGCGGCAGCACCTCGACGCGGTTGTCCAGGAAAGTCGCGAACGGGACGTTCACGGTCACCGCCGTCTTGCCCTCGCCCAGGCTCTTCGCGCCCTGGACCGCTCGCTTGTCGGCCTTGTAGGCGGTGTCGACGGTATCGGCCATCTTGCACGCGGGGAGGATGCCCTCCCAGATGCACGGCTGGGTCAGCCCCGCGTCGGGCTTGGGCATCGAGACCCAGGGGGTCGGGGCGAGGTCCTTGTAGACCGGCCCCAGGTGCATGTACTCGATCGTGCCCTCGCCGGGGACGAAGGTCTCCAGCGACTCGTCGGGGTTCTTCAGGGAGCGGTTCCGGTGGACCCGGCTTTCCGGGTTCCCGGTTCGCGCGGACGTGACGACGCTGTGGACGTACTTCTCGTCGAAGCGGAAATACGCGTCGGTCGAGTTGGTGACGTCGCGGGCGGAGGTGATCGTGGTCTCGAGCTTGCTCATCGTCTGCTCGAACTTCGCGCCTACGTAGTTGGCCGCGTCATCGCCCTTCGGCAGCGCCGTGCCCGCCCTGGCCTGGCCGCAGGCGCTCAGCACCAGCAGTGCGCCGAGCGCGTAGATGACCATCGTCGGCCGTTTCGCCATCGCCGTTCCCCTGCCCGAATCTCCCCGTGCGGTCCGCACCCGGATGGTCTCATCTTCGCGTGTCGCGGCAACTGGTGCGGGGCGTTCCACCGGAAAGGCGGGTAGAGTTTTGCTGCGCTCGGCCCACCACGAGCCTAAGATGCCCGCTCGACCCACCCCGCTGCACAGGCGCGGTGGGCATGGGGGTATCTTCATATGTCGTTGTGCGTTGCGGCGCATCAGCGCTAGGCCCGCACAGAACCCACACGCAAGTTGACGACGAGGTAGACCCTTGCCCACGTACAGCCCCAAGCCCGGCGACGTCACTCGTGCCTGGCACGTGATCGATGCCGAGGATGTCGTGCTCGGCCGGCTCGCGACCGAGGTCGCCACGCTGCTGCGCGGCAAGCACAAGCCGACCTACGCCCCGCACGTGGACACCGGTGACTTCGTCATCATCGTCAACGCCGAGAAGGTCGCGCTCACCGGTAACAAGCGCGAGCAGAAGTTCGCGTACCGGCACAGCGGTTACCCCGGCGGCCTGCGGAAGCGCTCCTTCGGCGAGCTGCTCGACACCAAGCCCGAGCACCTGCTCGAGAAGGTCGTCAAGGGCATGCTGCCGAAGAACAAGCTCGGCCGCGCGCAGGCGAAGAAGCTGAAGGTCTACGCCGGCCCGCAGCACCCGCACGCCGCGCAGCAGCCGCAGGCGCGCGAGATCACCAAGATCGCGCAGGTCGCGCAGTGAGTGAGGAACAGTCTGTGACCAGCACCGAGAACGAGACCCCCGAGGTCACGGAGACGGCCGAGACGCCGACCGAGGTTGCCGCCGAGGTCACCGAAGGCGCCGTCGCGACCAGCGAGACGCCCGCCGCGCCGCGCCCGTCGCGTGCCGCCGGTGGCAACGCCCAGACCGTCGGCCGTCGCAAGGAGGCCGTGGTCCGCGTTCGCGTCGTGCCTGGTACCGGTGAGTTCAAGCTCAACGGCCGCACCCTCGAGGAGTACTTCCCGAACAAGGTGCACCAGCAGCTCATCCGTGAGCCGCTGGTCCTGGTCGACAAGCCGGACTCGTTCAACATCTTCGCCAACCTCCACGGTGGCGGCGTCTCGGGTCAGGCAGGCGCGCTGCGCCTCGCGATCGCCCGTGCGCTCATCGAGGTCGACGCCGACGACCGCCCGGCCCTGAAGAAGGCCGGCTTCCTCACCCGTGACGCGCGCGCCACGGAGCGGAAGAAGTACGGCCTCAAGAAGGCCCGTAAGGCTCCGCAGTACAGCAAGCGCTGATCGCGCCTCGCGGCGCAACCCATGGGAGCGTCCATCCGTCCATCGGATGGGCGCTCCCGTGTTTTTCCCGCCCCTTCCCGGGGCACTTCCCACCCGCCCCATCGTTCCCACCTGCCCCGCCACGTCGCGTTTAGCGGGCTAACCGTTAGGGGCGGGACCCGTGTTAGGGGGCCGGTCACCCGCGCTTAGGGGCCGGATGATGTCGCGTTTAGCCCGCGAAACGCGACATTTGTGGGGTGGGGGAACGTGGCCGCGGGCGGTCGCTAGGTTGTCGTGGTGGTTGCACAAGGAGGTCGACTGATGGCACGCCTGTTCGGTACCGACGGGGTACGTGGCCTGGCCAACGCCGAGCTGACGCCCGAGCTGGCGCTGTCGCTGGCGGCCAGCGCCGCCCGCGTGCTCGCCGCGCACGACCGTTCGCACCGGCCGGTCGCCGTTGTCGGCCGTGACCCACGGGCCAGCGGCGAGATGCTGGAGGCCGCGGTCGTCGCCGGGCTCGCTTCCGCGGGCGCCGACGTGCTCCGTGTGGGCGTCCTGCCCACTCCGGCCGTCGCCTACTTGGTCGGCGTGCTCGAGGCCGACCTCGGCGTGATGATCTCCGCCTCCCACAACCCGATGCCCGACAACGGCATCAAGCTCTTCGCCGCGGGCGGGCACAAGCTCCCCGACAGCATCGAGGACGAGATCGAGGCCGGGCTCGGTGGCGAAAGCGCCATCCGGCCGACCGGCGTCGGCGTCGGCCGCGTTTCCGACGTCCCGGACGCTCTCGATCGCTACGCCGACCACCTGGTCCAGGCGACCCCGCACCCGCTCGCCGGGCTGAAGGTCGTCGTCGACTGCGCGAACGGCGCCTCCTCCCTGGCCGCGCCCGAAATCTACCGCCGTGCCGGCGCCGAGGTCGTCGAGCTGTATGCCTCGCCCGACGGCGTCAACATCAACGAGCACTGTGGCTCGAACCACCCCGATGCGCTGCGGGCCGCCGTCGTCGAGCACGCCGCTGACCTGGGTATCGCCCACGACGGTGACGCGGACCGCTGCGTCGCGGTCGACGCCGCCGGTGAGCTGGTGGACGGCGACCAGATCATGGCCGTGCTCGCGCTGGCGCTGTCCGAGACCGGTGAGCTGACCAAGGACACGCTGGTCGCGACCGTGATGAGCAACCTCGGCCTGCACCTGGCGATGCGCGCGCACGGCATCACCGTCGTCACCACCTCGGTCGGTGACCGGTACGTGCTCGAGGAGCTGCGGGCCAGCGGCCTCGCCCTCGGTGGTGAGCAGTCCGGCCACGTCGTGCTGCCCGCGTACGCGACCACGGGCGACGGCCTGCTGACGGCGCTGCGGCTGATGAGCCGGATGGCTGCCACGGGCAAGCCGCTCGGCGAACTCGCCGCGGTGATGAACCGGCTGCCGCAGGTCCTGGTCAACGTCCCGGTCGCGGACAAGGCGGCGGTCGCCAACTCCGACGAGGTCCGCCACGCCGTCGGCGCGGTCGAGGCCGAACTCGGCGACGAGGGCCGCGTGCTGCTGCGCCCGTCCGGCACCGAGCAGTTGGTCCGGGTGATGGTCGAGGCCCCCGCCCAGTCGACCGCGCAGGCCGCGGCCGACCGTCTCGCCGGGGTCGTCTCCGCAGTCTCCTGACCACTTCACGTTTAGCGGGCTAACCGTGAATCCGCAGGTCACGGCCACCGGGCGCACGTTTAGCGGGCTAACCGCAGGGCCTCGGCCGGCCGTTTCGCGTTTAGCGGGCTAACCGTGAACGCCCTGGTCAGAGGGGTGCTGCGCGTTTAGCGGGCTAACCGTGGGGCGCGGGTGACGGTGGCTTGGGTGAGGCCGTGGAAGACGGGGTGTGACTTCCAGCGGACCTCGGTGATCTGGCAGCCGCCGGTGAGGACCTCGGCCAACGCGCCCAGCGCGACCTCTGCCTCGGCGAGCGCCACCGCGGAGCCGGGGCACGCGTGCGGACCCAGCCCGAAGGGCAGTCCGTCGGCGAGCGATACCGCCACCGGCCCGTCCGGGCCGGAGCGCAGCACGAACCGGGCCGGGCAGATTCGCGAGGCGAGCTCCCGAACGGGTCTGGATGCCAGACCAGGGTCCTCGGCCAGCGACAGACCGGCAACGGCCAGGAAGTTCAGCGAGTTCTCGTAGGCAGCGTGCGCCAGCACCACCGGGTTCAGCAGCAGCTCGTCCTCGGTGAGCCGCCCCGCCGCCCAGGCCGCCCGCAGCACGGCCAGCCCGCTCCCCGGCGCCGGCTCCACCCGGCTCAGCTGCACCGCCAGCCGGAACGCCGACGCCTGTGCGGCCTTGTCCGGAGCAGCCCCGGACCACACGTCCAGGTTCGCCGTGGTCGCTTCCAGATGCCCCAGGAAGACGTCGTCGAGCGGTACGCCCAGCAGCGCGCCCGCCACCACGCCGGCGACCGGACGCGCGAAATCCGCCACCAGATCGAACGAATCCCCGAGCCCGCCGACCAGCTCCGTGATCTCCCGCCGCACCGCGGGCGGCAACGGCTCCAGCCCGGCGATGATCTCCCGCACCACCGACCGCACCCGCGCGTGCGAAGGACCGTCCATCAGCAGGACACTGGCCGCGTCGGTGCCGGGATCCGACCGCAGGCTCGGGTCGCGCAGCGCCCGCGCGCACTCCTCGCGCCCCCGCACCTCAGCGATCATCGCCACCCACCCTAAGCGCCGCGATGCCAGGATGAGGCCGTGACGTCCGAAGCCGTGCCCGAGCAGGTGCTGACCACGCCCCTCACCGACCACCTGATCCGCAACGCCGCGTCGCCCACGCCCGCGTTCACCTGGCTCACGTTCCCCGGTCGCACCGCCCCCGTCGAGCACACCCTCACCTGGCCCGAGCTGCTCGGCCGCGTCCGGGGCGTCGCCCGCGAGCTGCGCCGGCACACCGAACCGGGGGACCGCGTCGCCGTCATCGCCCGCCAGGACCTCGACTACGTCGTCGCCTTCCTGGGAACGCTCTACGCCGGGCGGGTCGCGGTACCGCTGTCCGTACCGACCGGCCGGACCATGCGAGCGCGCCTGGCCTCGTCGCTCATCGACTCGGCGCCGGCAGCCTGGCTGACCTCGAGGAGTCTGTTCGAGAACGTCAGCTCCCTCACCGCCGAGCCGGGCATTCCGGCGCCCCACGCGGTGCTCGCCGTCGACGAGATCGGATCCGACGTCGGCGAGCCACCGGCCGCGGTCGAGATGGGTGCCCCGGCCTACCTGCAGTACACCTCGGGCTCGACGCGGCGCCCCGCCGGCGCGGTGATCTCCCAGCGCGCGTTGTCCGCCAGCTGCTGGCAGACCACCCACGTCTACCACGCCGACGCTTCGACGCACCTGGTCGGCTGGGTGCCGTTCTTCCACGACATGGGGCTGATCCTGCTCATCGGCACCCCCGTCTTCCTGGGCGCGCGCTCGGTGTTCTTCACCCCGATGGAGTTCGTGCGCGACCCGCTGCGCTGGATCCGGCTGCTCGCCGACTACCCGGGCGCCGTCACGGCCGCACCGAATTTCGCCTTCGACTCGGCCGCGGCCGTGGCACCCAGCCTGGAAGACGTCGATCTTTCCCGCGCGAACTCCATCCTCAACGGCAGTGAGCCCGTGCGTGCCGACACCGTCGCCGCCTTCGAGCGCGCCTTCGCGCCGTTCGGCCTGCCCCGCAGTGCGCACAAGCCGTGTTACGGCCTCGCCGAGGCCACCGTGTTCGTGACCACCACCCGGGATGAAGGCGCGACGGTCACGTCCTTCGACCAGAGCGAGCTGCGCCAAGGCCGCGCAGTGGCCGCCGCCGGCGAAGCACTGGTCTCGGTGGGATCGACTTGTGGTCAACAGGTGGCCATTGTCGATAAAGAGATGCGACTCCAGGACGGGTGCATCGGCGAGATCTGGGTGCGCGGTCCCAACGTCGCGAACGGCTACTGGGGCCGCACCGACCGCGGTGAGACCTTCGACGCGCGCCTCGACGGCGAACCCGGCTGGCTCCGCACCGGCGACCTCGGCTTCGTCCGCGACGGGCAGCTGTACGTCACCGGGCGGCTGAAGGACCTGATCATCGTCGACGGCCGCAACCACTACCCCCAGGACATCGAAGCCACGGTCGAGGCCGCCCACGAGCTGATCCGGCCGGGCCGCGTCGCGGCCTTCGCGATCGAAGGCGCGGCGGGGGAGGGCGTCGCGGTCGTCGCCGAATATCGGCGCGAGCCCGGAGACGACCAGGAAGCCGTGGTGACGGCGGTGCGGCGCGCGGTGGCCGCCGCCCACGACCTCCCGCTGCGCGGCTTCCGCCTGGTCCGGCCGGGCTGGGTGCCGCGGACGTCGAGCGGCAAAGTGTCCCGGTTCGCCGCGCGGGACCGCTGGCTCGAAGCCGGAAGCGAGGGCTGAGAATGGACGGCATGAGCGATGTCGCGCGGTACGCCGAAGAGATCAAGACGATCATCTGCGACGCCCTCGCGATCCCGCCGGACCAGCTGACCGCCTCGACGCCGTTCGACGACGTCGGCCTGACCTCGCGGCAGCGGATCCAGCTGCTTTCCCGGGTCGAAGTGCACTTCGAAGTGACCGTCGACCTGGACGAACTCGATCGGCTGACCGACATCACCGGGGTCGCCGAGGTGATCGCGGAGGCCCTCGCGGCGCGGCACACCACCGGGTGATCCGGACCGGGCGGAATTCTCCGATGCTCCAGTCGGCGCAGCGCCCGAACGCTAGAATCCGTGTGCATGTGCGACGGCACCGTTCGCCGTCCGGGTGCGTCACAGTCTTGAACGCGAACCAGCGACTGTGCGATTGAAGGGGGCAGCGACCGATGCCAGACGGCTACGCGACAAGTTCCGAGGCGATGACACGGGCACAGATCCGTCTCAACGACGTCGCGGACGACCCGGCGGCGGAGGCCAAGAAAGTCGCGCCGACGGAGATCACCCAGCAGGATTTCGGCCGCGTGCACGGTGCCGCCTTCGGTAAATACAAGTCCGGGATGGACGAGATCGGCGCGGGGTTGACCGGTCTTTCCAACGCGTTGATGAACCTCGGAAACAACATCGGCACCGCGGGTAAGCAGTACTCCGCCCAGGAACAGAACGCCGGTTCGCAGGCGACTACGGCGGGGAGGTAGTCATGGCCGAATGGGCGGATATCAAGAAGGTCCTCGACGACCCGAACGTCTCCATGGACAAAAAGCAAAAGCTCATGGAGGCGTATGACAACGACAAGTGGAACTTCAACGCCGAACAAGAAGAGTACGCGAAGAAGTACATCGAGAACTACAGTGACGATGGCGGCGCCGTCATTCCGATGGGGTCGGATTCCGACGTCGACGACGCGCTGAAGGAAGCCCAGGCGGAGGCTCAGGCAAAGGGGCAGGAAACCCAGGCCGAAACCGACCGTCGCGACCAGGCGAAGAAGAACGTCGACGCGATGCCGGCGCCGACGCTGGGCGGCACCACCAAGAGCTCCGACGAAATGCTCGACCAGGGCAACGTGACCGTCGACTGGCTGGCCAAGTGGATCGACGAAGTCTGGAACCACCGCACCGGGCAGTCCGGGAACCTCAACTCCCAGACCGACATCAAGGACAAGTTCCACGAGAACCGCGGTATCCAGTTCCAGAAGTTCCTCACCGAGGCCGACGACCTGAACAAGGCGCACAAGGTCGTCGAGGACACGCTGACGAACGGTGACGCCGCCCTGCAGACCCTGTTCGGGGAATGGAAGGGCAAGGGCGCGAACGCGGCACAGATCAAGTACGACGAGACGCTGAAGCCGCACGCGAAAGAACTGCAGGACCAGATCGCGGGTGCCGCGAAACTGATCCCGGAAACCGTCACGCATGTCTACGACAGCGTCAAGAAGAAGGTCGACGAAGTTCTCGCGCTCCAGCGTCCCGCCATCGCCGAGGCGACGGTGCCGATGGCCAAGGACGTCCTGAAGATCGCCAATGGCGAAACCGAGGAATTCGACGACTTCATGAAGGTCGCCGGCTGGATCGACGCCTGCAACAAGAAAGCGGGCATGGATTCGAACCTCGCGGACCGGCTGCAGAACGACGACGGCTGCTTCAACGACGAGAACATCGAATACGGCAGGCAGGTCACTCGCTATTGGCGTGACGGGCCGTTCCGGAAAGAGTTCCAGAGCATCATCGACGCCTTCAACGGGTCGTGCAAAACCGCGAAGGACACGATCGACCAGCAGTTCGGCGCACTCGCGACGTTCATGGACGGCTTCCGCAACCAGCTGACCGAGCAGGCCGGCCAGAGCAAGGACCCCGGCAAAGACGACGGCACGGGCACGGGCAAGGGCAAGGACGACGGCCCCGGTACGGGGACCGGCACCGGAACGGGCACCGGGACCGGTTCGGGCACCGGCAGTGGCAGTGGCAGCGGGACGACGACGCCCTCCGCCGCCGAGCCGCCCAAGCCCGAAGAGCCGCCGAAGCCCCCGGCCGACGGGACGAACCCGGTCACCGGCAAGCCGCTGGAGGTCGACCCGGACACCGGTCAGCCGTACCCGATCGACCCGAAAACCGGCGAGGCCATCAAGGACGACGGCAAGACCGAGACGGTGTCGGTCAAGAAGGGCGACAACACGATCGAGATGTCCGAGCCCGACGACGAGGGCAAGATGGACGTCAAGGTCGACGACGGTCAGGGTCACAAGAAGGACTACAAGCTCGACTTCGACGACGACAAGGGCGACGCGGCGGGCGGCAAGACCGACCCCGCCACGGGCAAGGACGGCAGCTTCGGGCCGCAGGGCTCGCCGCAGGCGGTCAAGGAGGGCCAGCCCGCGGCCGACGGCACCTACAAGCCGGGGCCGGACGGCAAGATCCACATCCAGGACGGCAATCTCAAGATCACCGCCGAACGTCCCGATGGCCCCGACGGCCCGACGGTCGTCACCGTCGACGACGGCAAGGGCGAGCCGACGACGTACACCCTGGACGAGAAGCCCGACGACAAGACCGACCTCAAGACCGATGACGCGAAGACGGACGACGCGAAGACGGACGACGGCAAGGCCGACGACCTCAAGTCGGACGCGAAGGACACCAGCAGTTCGGCCGTCGAGCACGACAAGGACGCCGAGCCGCCGCTGGCGAAGGACCCGGCTCCGGCCAACCCCGACCCGGGGATGACGGCTTCGGGCGGTGGCGGTGACTTCAGCACGCCAGGGGGTCTCGACCTCGAGGGTGACCTCGGTGACGCCGACAAGGCGGACGCCGGTGGTGGTGCCGGCGGTGGCGGCGGAAGTGACGCGACGACCACCACGGCCGGGGCGGACGGGCTGGGCTCGGCGGTCTCGGGCAGCACGTCGGGCACGCTCGGCGACGCGGTGTCGCTCGAGCCCGGCGCGCAGACCGGGAGTGACGCGGCGCTGCCGTCGTCCGACGCCGGTCTCGGCGCGACGCCCGGTGCTGACGCCGGCGCACCGCACGCGGCGGCGGCGAGCGCATCTCCCTCCGGCGGCATGGGCGGCATGGGCATGATGGGTGGCATGGGCGGCGCGCCTGGCGGTGGCGGCGGTGGGGACACCCAGCGCGCGTCCAGCCAGTACCGCGTCGAGGGCAACGTGTTCGAGACCAGCGGCGCCAAGGGCAGGATCAGCGGCTCGCTGGACGACGACGGCGATCGCTCGATCAAGTACGACCGGTGACGGGCTGAGGAGGGCTGATGAGCGTCGAAGAGCGGTTGCGCGTGGCGAGGTCCGCGATGGACGCGGCCGCGCGGGAGCAGGACGAGCAGCGTGGGCTCCGGGACCGGCATGTGGCGGAGGCCCGCGAAGAGGCCAAGTCTGGGATGCAGCGCGAGATGGGCGCGGCGCAGAAGTACGCCGAGCACATGGAGGAGCTGACCAAGCGGCAGAAGAGCGCGGGCGGCTGGGCCACCGAGAAGACGCTGGCCGACAGCAGCAACCGGTCGGTGATGGCGTTCGGGGTCGAGGACGAGGAGGAGGCTCCGGCGCCCGCGTACCCGACGAGCGTGTCGAGCCCCGTGCCCCGGCCGGAGCCGACTCCGCCGCCTGCGGCACCCCCTGCCGCGGAGCCGCGTAGGGGGCGGCACGCGCGTCAGGTGGACGACGAGGACGACTTCTCGAGCACCAGCTGGCTCGTCTGACCCTGGGCCCGGCTCCCCCTCGGAGCCGGGCCTTTTTGTGCCTTGACCTGCGGCTTCGCGTTTAGCGGGCTAACCGTGAATCCGCAGGTCAGGCCGCGGATTCGTCGTCTTCGCGCTCGATCGGGGCGCGCTTGACGTCGGCGTCGAGCAGCGGCACGTACCGGTCGGTGCCGGTCAGGTGGGTCAGGAAGAACGCGGTGAACAGCGCGCGCGTCAGCTGCTGGGTGCCGCGGTGCGGCTTGCCGTGCAGGAGCAGTTGGCTCCAGTGCCGGCCCTCGGTGACGCCGAGGTGGGACGACTTGCCGAGGGTGCGCAGCTGCACCGGCCCGGCCCAGGCGTTCGTGATGGCCTCGGCGTGGGCGACGGCGGGTGCGACGAGGTCCTCGGCCGCGGCCAAGTGCAGGCCGGGCACGGTGATGAGCTGGGCGGCCTCGGTGGCGGGCGGGAGCGTCTGAGCTGCGGTGATGGTCGCCACGGCGCGGACCTTCGGCTTCGGCGAGTCGTCTTCGCGCGCGGCCGACTGCGCGGCGGCGAGAACGGCCGACCCGCCGCCGGTCGAGTGGCCGGCGACGCCGAGCCGGTCCGGGTCGACGCTGATGCTGTCCGGGCCGAGCCGGACCTTGGTGACCATCTCGAGGGTGGTCAGCAGGTCGGCGGCGAGGAGCCGGTGCGAGGGCAGCGGGCCGCGCTGAGTGGCGGGTGCGGCGGCGACGATGCCCCAGCTGGCGAGGTGGTGCAGCAGGAACCGGTACCGGTCGGTCGGCTGCAGCCAGCCGTGCCCGAAGGCGACGGCGGGCAGGCCGAGCCCGGCGCGCGGGGTGAACACCGTGCCGGGCAGCCCGACCAGGGCGAGGTTGCCGCGCAGGACCTCGTGCGGGCCCGGGTGGGACAACTCCGCGAGCAGCTGTTTGGGCTTGCTGGCCATGGCGCTGACCCTACTGCCCGCACCCCTGCCGGGCGCGCCCGCCGCCCCGCCCACGTCGCGTTTAGCGGGCTAACCGTGCCCTCCGAGCCCTCCCATCGGCCCCGACCTCGCGTTTAGCGGGCAAACCGCGGTCCGTAGCGTGCCTAAGCAACCGGTTGGGGCGTGCCCCGGTATGCCCGCGGAACGCGACGCCGGGGCCAGTTGCTTAGCAATGCTCAGCGCCACGGTTTGCCCGCTAAACGCGAGGTCCAGGGATAGGGGTCAGTGCCGCTTCAGTCGGCTGAATGTCCCTCGTTAGGCTGGTCGTGTGTGTGGAATCGTGGGATATGTCGGGCACCGCCCGGCTCTGGACGTCGTCCTCGGTGGGCTCCGGCGCATGGAGTACCGCGGCTACGACTCGGCCGGTGTCGCGGTCCTCGACGGCGCCGGCGCGCTGAACGTCGAGCGCAAAGCCGGCCGGCTGGCCAACCTGGAGGCACAGCTCGATGCCGTCGGCAGGGACAGCTTCGGTGGCACCGCGGGCATGGGCCACACCCGCTGGGCGACCCATGGCGCCCCGGTCGACCGCAACTCGCACCCGCACCGCGACGCCTCCCAGCGCGTCGCCGTCGTGCACAACGGCATCATCGAGAACTTCGCCGCCCTCCGTGCCGAGCTGGAGGCCGACGGCGTCGAGATGGCCAGCGACACCGACACCGAGACCGCGGCCCACCTCATCGCCCGCGCCTACACGACCGGCGAGACCGCGGGGGACTTCGCGGCCAGCGTCGCCGCCGTCTGCCGTCGCCTCGAAGGCGCCTTCACCCTCGTGGTGACCCACGCGGACCATGCCGACACGATCGTCGCCGCCCGCCGCTCCTCGCCGCTGGTCGTCGGCGTCGGCGAGGGTGAGACGTTCGTCGCCTCGGACGTCTCGGCGTTCATCGAGCACACCCGCGAGGCCGTCGAGCTCGGCCAGGACCAGCTCGTCGTGATCACCCGCGAGGGCTACGAGGTCACCGACTTCCACGGCGACGCCGCTCAGGCGAAGCCGTTCACCGTCGACTGGGACCTGAGCGCCGCCGAGAAGGGCGGCCACGAGTACTTCATGCTCAAGGAGATCGAGGAGCAGCCGGAGGCACTGGCCAACACGCTGCGCGGCCACTTCGACAACGGCCGGATCATCCTCGACGAGCAGCGCATCTCCGACCAGGACCTGCGCGACGTCGACAAGGTCTTCGTCGTCGCCTGCGGCTCGGCCTACCACTCCGGCCTGGTCGCGAAGTACGCCATCGAGCACTGGTGCCGCCTGCCGGTCGAGGTCGAGCTGGCCAGCGAGTTCCGCTACCGCGACCCGGTGCTCGACCGCGCGACCCTGGTCGTCGCCGTCTCCCAGTCCGGCGAGACCGCGGACACCCTCGAAGCCGTCCGCCACGCCCGTGAGCAGAAGGCGCGCGTGCTCGCCGTCTGCAACACCAACGGCGCGCAGATCCCGCGCGAGTCCGACGCGGTGCTCTACACCCATGCCGGGCCCGAGATCGGCGTCGCGTCGACGAAGGCGTTCCTCGCGCAGATCGCGGCGAACTACCTGGTCGGCTTGGCCTTGGCGCAGGCTCGCGGCACCAAGTACCCGGACGAGGTGGCCCGCGAGTTCGCCGAGCTCGAGGCGATGCCCGCCGCCGTCCAGAAGGTACTGTCCACTGTGGACCAGGTGCGTGACCTCGGCCGCCGCATCGCCGACTCGAAGGCGGTGCTCTTCCTCGGCCGCCACGTCGGGTTCCCGGTGGCGCTCGAGGGCGCGCTGAAGCTCAAGGAACTCGCGTACATGCACGCGGAGGGCTTCGCCGCCGGTGAGCTCAAGCACGGCCCGATCGCGCTGATCGAGGACGGTCTCCCGGTCGTGATCGTGATGCCGTCTCCCAAGGGGCGCGCGGTGCTGCACTCGAAGCTGGTGTCGAACATCAGCGAGATCCAGGCTCGCGGCGCCCGCACGATCGTGATCGCCGAGGAAGGCGACGAGACCGTCCGCCCGTACGCGGACGAGCTGATCGAGGTCCCCGCGGTGCCGACGCTGCTGCAGCCGCTGGTGTCCACGGTGCCGCTTCAGGTGCTCGCCGCGGAGATCGCGCGCTCGCGCGGGTACGACGTCGACAAGCCGCGTAACCTGGCGAAGTCCGTCACCGTCGAGTAAGCCTCGGAGGCGCCGCCGTGCAGGGAATCTGGACCACGGAACGGATTCGCGAGGCGGAGGGACGGCTGTTCGCCGTCACGCCCGACGGTGAGTTGATGCGCCGGGCGTCGTTCGGGCTGGCCGTGCACACGGCAGGCCTGCTCGCCGAACACACCGGCTCGGTTTCGGGCCGCCGCGTGGTGCTGCTGGTCGGCTCCGGTGACAACGGCGGCGACGCCTTGTGGGCCGGGGCTTTCCTGCGGCGGCGCAACGTCGCCGTCACGGCGGTCCTGCTCAAGCCCGAGCGCACACACGCAGCCGGACTCGCGGCGCTGCGCCGATCCGGCGGCCGCGTGGTGTCCGCGGAGGACGGTCCACAGTGGATCGAGCGGGCGGACGTCGTCGTCGACGGGATCGTCGGGATTTCCGGCAAGGGCTCGCTGCGGCCGGACGCCGCGCGGCTGGTGGAGGCGGTGTCGGCGCCGATCGTCGCGGTCGACCTGCCCAGTGGAGTGGATCCGGATACCGGCGCCGTGGACGGCCCGGCCGTGCGCGCGACCATGACCGTCACCTTCGGCGGCCGCAAACCCGTGCACGCGCTCGCCCCCGAACGGTGCGGCGACGTCGTCCTGGTCGACATCGGTTTGGGGCCCGAACTGGGGGCGCCGGATCTGCGTCGGCTCGACACCGCCGACGTCGCCGCGGCCTGGCCTATCCCCGGTCCGGACGACGACAAGTACAGCCAGGGTGTCGTCGGAATCGCGGCCGGCTCGGCCACCTACCCAGGTGCCGCCGTGCTCGCGGCGGGTTCGGCGGTGCGGGCGACGGCGGGGCTCGTCCGCTATGCCGGTCATGCCGCCGACGTCGTGCGCGCGCACTGGCCGGAGATCGTCGCGACCGGATCGGTCGCGGACGCCGGGCGGGTGCAGGCGTGGGTCGTGGGGCCGGGGATCGGGACGGGCTCCGAGGGGCGCGAGGTGCTGCGGCACGTGCTCGGCCAGGGCGTGCCGGTGTGCGCGGACGCCGACGCGACGACGATCATCGCGCGTTCGCCGGAGGTCCTCGACGCGCGGGACCCGGAGACGCCGCTGGTGCTGACGCCGCACGCGGGGGAGTTCGAGCGGCTGATGGGGCGCGCGCCGGGCCCGGACCGGGTCAGGGCGGCGCGCGCGGCGGCGAAGCGGTTCGACGCCGTCGTACTGCTGAAGGGGCACTGCACGGTGGTCGCGGCGCCGGACGGGCGGACGCTGGTCAACACCCCTCGGGGCTCGTGGCTGGCGACGGCCGGGTCGGGTGACGTGCTCTCGGGACTCGTCGGCGCGGTGCTTGCGGCGGGTCTCGACCCGTGGCTCGCGACCGGCGCGGCGGCACACGTCCACTCGCTGGCGGGCTCGTTCGCCGCCGACGGCGTCCCGACCTCGGCTTCCGGAATCCTCGCCGCGATCCCCGCGGCCCTGCGCTCCGTCCGCTCGCTGACCTCCTGACCGGCCCCGACCTCGCGTTTAGCGGGCAAACCGTGACGCTGAGCCTCCCTAAGCATTCGCGACCGTTCGCGCGTTTAGCGGGCTAACCGTGCTCGTTGTTTGACGTACGCAACTGGTTGACGTGCGCAAGGGAGTGTCACGGTTTGCCCGCTAAACGCGACGTCGGTGGTGGAGGGTGCGAGAAGTTATCGGGTTTTGTGTTAACTCCGGGGTGGATATCTGGTAAGAAGCAGGTGTGAGTGGCGGCACACCCGATCGGGTCATGGGCATCAGGTGGGTGGCCTATGTCTAGGACCCGGCCGTCCGACGCCGCTGTCGAGCAGCGCCGCCAGCAGATCCTCGACCACGTCATCGAGCTCGGCGAAGCCCGCATCGACGACCTCACCGCCCGCTTCGGCGTCAGCCTGATGACCATGCACCGCGACCTCGACGACCTCGCCGAGCGCCGCCTCCTCCGCAAGCTCCGCGGCAAGGTCGCCGCCTACCCCGCGCTGACCATCGAGACCGCCGCCCGCTTCGGCGACACCCTCCACAACGGTGAGAAGGACGCGCTCGGCGAAGCCGCCGCGCGCCAGGTCCAGCCCGGCCAGACCGTCTTCATCGACGACTCGACCACGCTGTTTCCCCTGGCCAGGCGACTCGCGACGTTTAGCGGGCTAACCGTGCTCACCAACTCGCTACACACCGCCCGCCTCCTCGCCGAGGGCGAAACGGACAACGACATCGTCCTCGCCGGCGGCAAGTACAGCCCCGAGTTCGACTCCTGCGCCGGCCCCGAGGTCCTCAGCCTCCTCGCGAACACCCGCGCCGACGTCGCGTTCGTCTCCGTCAGCGCGGTCGCCGTCGGCCGCCTCTACCACCCGGTCCGCGACTACGCCGAGCTCAAGAAGGCCGTGCTCAAGGCCGCGAACCACAACGTCCTCGTCGCCGACCACTCCAAGTTCGGCCGCACCGCCACCTACGCGCACGGCACCGTCGCCGACTACGACCTGCTCATCACCGGCGAAACCACGCCGACCGAGGAGATCGAGGCCGCGCTCAACGCGGGCACCTCGATCGAGATCGTCGACCACGTCGAGGAGGGGCAGCCCTATGACAGCTGAGCTGGTGGCCGGGATCGACTCGTCCACGCAGTCGACCAAGATCGTCGTGTGCGACGCGCGCACCGGCGAGATCGTCCGCACCGGCCGCGCGCCGCACCCGGACGGCACCGAGGTCGACCCCGCCGCCTGGTGGGCCGCCTTCCAGGAAGCCGCGGAAGGCCTCCTCGACGACGTCAAAGCCATCGGCGTCGGCGGCCAGCAGCATGGCCTCGTCACCCTCGACGCGGAAAACAACGTCGTCCGGCCGGCGCTCCTCTGGAACGACACCCGCTCCGCGCAGGCGGCGCAGGACCTCGTCGAAGAGCTCGGCGGCCCGTCGGTCTGGGCTAAGTCCGTCGGCTCGGTGCCGGTCGCGAGCTTCACCGTCACCAAGCTCCGCTGGATGGCCGAGAACGAGCCCGAGAGCGCCGATCGCGTCGCCCGCGTCCTGCTCCCGCACGACTGGCTGACCTGGCGACTCACCGGCGGCGACCCGGTCACCGACCGCGGCGACGCCTCGGGCACCGGCTACTTCAGCCCCACCGACAACGCCTACCGCCTCGACGTCCTGGCCCACGCCTTCGGCGGCCGCACGCCCGAGCTGCCCACCGTGCTCGGCCCCGCCGAGGCCGCCGGCCACACCCCGGACGGCGTGCTCGTTTCGGCGGGCACCGGCGACAACATGGCCGCCGCGCTCGCCCTCGACCTGCAGCCCGGCGACGTCGTGGTGTCACTCGGCACCAGCGGGACGGTTTTCGGCGTCGCCGAAACCGGCGCGGCCGACGCGAGCGGCGAGGTCGCCGGGTTCGCCGATGCCACCGGCCGCTTCCTCCCGCTCGCCTGCACGCTCAACGCCGCCCGCGTCCTCACCGCCGCCGCCGCGATGCTCGGCGTCGAGCTGAGCGAGTTCGACCGGCTCGCCCAAGCCGCCGAACCCGGCGCCGGCGGTCTGACCTTCCTGCCCTACCTCGACGGCGAGCGCACCCCGAACCTGCCCGGTGCGACAGGCTCGCTCAGCGGCCTGACCAGGGCGAACATGATCCCGGCGAACATCGCCCGCAGCGCCGTCGAAGGCATGCTCTGCGGGCTCGCGGCCGGGCTCGACGCCGTGCGCGAGCACGGCCTGGACGTCCGTCGCGTGTTCCTGATCGGCGGCGGCGCGCAGTCCGCCGCCGTCCACGCGGTCGCGCCGAGCGTCTTCGGCGTGCCCGTCCTCGTCCCCGGCATCGCCGAATACGTCGCGCTCGGCGCGGCGCGGCAGGCGGCCTGGGCATTGACCTCCAGTGCGGAACCCCCGACCTGGCATGGAGAACACCGGCTCGAGCTGGCCGAGCCGACCGAGGCGCAGCGCGCCGCGGGCCACCGGATCCAGCAGCGCCACCTCGACGCGCGGCAGGCCGCGCACGGCGTGCCCGCGAAGAAACACCGAGAGGACTGAGGAATGGCCACCATCACCTATGACAAGGCGACCCGCCGCTACCCGGGCAGTGAGCGCCCCGCAGTCGACGCGCTGGAGCTGGAGATCGCCGACGGCGAGTTCCTGGTGCTGGTCGGCCCGTCCGGCTGCGGCAAGTCGACCAGCCTGCGCATGCTCGCCGGCCTCGAGGACATCGACGAAGGCGCCGTCTGGATCGGCGACCGCGACGTCACCCAGCTGCCGCCGCGCTCGCGCGACATCGCCATGGTGTTCCAGAACTACGCGCTCTACCCGCACATGACCGTCGCCCAGAACATGGGCTTCGCGCTGAAGATCGCCGGGCGCCCCGCGTCCGAGATCAAGCAGAAGGTGCTCGACGCCGCCAAGCTCCTCGACATCGTCGACTACCTCGACCGCAAGCCGAAGGCGCTCTCCGGCGGTCAGCGCCAGCGCGTCGCGATGGGCCGCGCGATCGTGCGTGAGCCGCAGGTCTTCCTCATGGACGAGCCGCTGTCGAACCTCGACGCGAAGCTCCGCGTATCGACGCGTACGCAGATCGCCGCGCTTCAGCGCCGCCTCGGCGTCACGACCGTGTACGTCACGCACGACCAGGTCGAGGCCATGACGATGGGCGACCGCGTCGCGGTGCTCGACGGCGGTCTCCTGCAGCAGTGCGACACCCCGCGCGCGCTCTACGACAGGCCCGCAAACGCTTTCGTCGCCGGTTTCATCGGTTCGCCCGCCATGAACCTCGTCACCGCGAAGCTCACCGCCGACGGCGCGGAGCTGGGTGGCGCGAGCATCCCGCTGACCCGCGAGGTCATCGCCGCGGCCGACGGCGACACCATCCAGCTCGGGTTCCGCCCGGAGTCGCTGGAGGTCACCACCGGCGAGAACGGCGCCGTGCCGATCAAGGTGGACCTGGTCGAGGAGCTCGGCTCGGACGCCTACGTCTACGGCAAGCTCGCCGAGAGCGACGCCGAGGGCACGAAGTCCAACATCGTCGCCCGGGTCGACCCGCGCACGCCGCCCGCCATGGGCGACACCCTGCACCTGCGGATCCGCCCCGACGAGCTGCACGTGTTCTCCGCCACAAGCGGGGCACGCCTGTCCTGACCTGGCCGCGTGGGAAACTGGGGGTCGCTATGACTCCCAGTTTCCCGCGCGCAGAGGTCGAAATCGATCTTGACGCGCTCCGCCACAACCTCGCCTTGCTGGCCCGACGGGCCGCCGGCGCCGAGGTGATGGCGGTCGTGAAGGCCGACGCCTACGGCCACGGCGCGCTCCCGGTGGCGCGCGCCGCAGTCGAGGCCGGTGCGAGCTGGCTCGGCACGTGCTCGCTCGGCGAAGCGCTGGAGCTGCGCCGCGGTGGCATCACCGCGCGGCTGTTCAGCTGGCTGGACGTGCCGGAAGTCGATTTCGCGCCGGGCATCGCCGAGGACATCGACCTCGGGGTGAGTTCGGTGAGTGAGCTAAATCGCATCGCCGCCGCGACGCCTGCGGGTACCCGGGCCCGTGTGCACCTCAAGATCGACACTGGCCTGTCCCGCAACGGCTGCTCGCCCGCCGAGTGGGCCGAGCTGGTCGCCGCCGCGGCGGCCGAACCGCGCGTCGAGGTCGTCGCGATCTGGTCGCACCTTGCCTGTGCCGACGAGCCTGGTCACCCATCGATCGACGCCCAGGCGAAGCGCTTCGGCGAGGCCTACGACGTCGCACGTGCCGCCGGGCTGGATCCCTTGCGCCACATCGCCAACTCCGCGGCCGTGCTGACCCGGCCCGACCTGCATTTCGACCTGGTGCGGCCGGGGATCGCGATGTACGGGCTCAACCCGGTGCCGCAGGCCGAGGATCTGCGTCCGGTGATGACGTTCCGGTCGGCGGTTTCGCTGGTCAAGCGAATCGAGGCCGGGGAATCGGTGTCCTACGGGCACACCTGGACGGCCTCGCGCGACACGACGCTGGCGCTGGTCCCGGCGGGTTACGCCGACGGCGTGCCGCGTTCGTTGTCCGGGCGGATGGACGTCTGGCTCGGCGGGCAGCGGCGGCCGGTGGCCGGGCGGGTGTGCATGGACCAGCTGATCGTCGACTGCGGGGACTTCGTGCCCTCGGTCGGGGACGAGGTGGTGCTGTTCGGTCCGGGCGCGGCGGGCGAGCCGACCGCGCGGGAATGGGCCGGCAAGCTGGGCACCATCGACTACGAGATCGTCACGTCGATGTACCGGCCGCGGGTGCGGCGCCGGTATCTGGGAGCGCGCTCGTGACACCTTCACGTCGACTACTGGCCATCGCCGGTGGGGTCGGAGCCGTCGCCACGGGGACGGCCGCGGCCGCCATCGCCGTCGCCGCGCAACAGCGGCGGCACAGTGAGGATCCGTTCGTGGACGAGCCGCTGGGGGAGCTGAAGCCGGACCGGACGTCGACGGTCGCGGCCGATGACGGCACGCCGTTGTCGGTCGAGGAAATCGATCCTGGGGACGGCGGGAAGCCTGAGCTGACTGTTGTGGGGGTACACGGTTTCGCGCTTTCGCGGCGTTGCTGGCACTTTCAGCGTCGCGACCTCGAGTCGCTTCGGCTGCCTCGCGTGCGTCAGGTGTACTACGACCATCGCAGCCACGGACTTTCCGGCCGCGCTTCGGCCGAGACCAGCACGATCGAGCAGCTGGCGCGCGACCTCGACGTCGTGATCCGCTCGGTCGTCCCGGAGGGGCCCATCGTGCTGATGGGGCACTCGATGGGCGGCATGGTGATCATGGAACTCGCCGCCGAGTTCCCCTCGCTGTTCGAAGACCGCGTTGTCGGCGTCGCGTTCATCGCGACGGCGGCGGGAGAGATCGGCGCACGCGGGTTGCCGCGTTCGCTGCTTTCGAAGTACAACCCGCTTACGCGCGGCGTAGGCGGGTTGGCCGGGTGGCAGCCGGGGCTCGTCGAGTTCGTGCGCGCCGCCGGTGGGCAGCTGACGCGGCAGGCGGTGCGGCGGCTGGCGTTCGGCAGCCGGGACGTTCCGCCGCGGCTGGTGGACTTCATGCTCGAGATGCTCGAAGTGACGCCTGTTCGCGGTCTGGTGAACTTCGTCGACACGCTCGGCAGTCACAACCGCTATGCGGCGCTCGCGGGGCTCAAGCGCGCTGAGGTGCTGGTCATCGGCGGTGATTCGGACCGGTTCACGCCGTTCGCGCATGCCGAGCGGATCGCTTCGGAGCTGCCGGACGCCGAGCTGGTGCGGGTGCGTGGCGCCGGGCACATGGTTCAGCTGGAGCAGCACGAGCTGGTGAACAGTCATCTGATCGATCTCCTGCAACGCTGTTCCGGTGCGGACGGCGTGACCTCGTCCCGGCGAAACTGGTGGTGGCAGCGTTGACGTTCGTGTTTTCCACGCCCGAGGAGACGATGGCCTTCGGGCGCGCTCTCGGTCGTTCCCTGCAAGCGGGTGACCTGGTGCTGCTGGCCGGGCCGCTCGGCGCGGGCAAGACGACCCTGACCCGCGGCATCGCCGACGGGCTCGGGGTCGGTGGGCGGGTCAGCTCGCCGACGTTCGTGCTGGCGCGGGTGCATCCGGCGGGCGCGGCGGGGGTGCCGCTGGTGCACGTCGACGCGTACCGGCTGGGCGGGGACCTGTCGCAGCTGGACGACCTCGACCTGGACACGGACCTGGAGCGCTCGGCCGTGGTGGTCGAATGGGGCGAGGGGACGGCGGAGCGGCTGTCCTCGGACTACCTCGTGGTGCGCCTCGACCGCCGCGACGACGACGTCCGCGAAGTCACCCTGGAACCCCACGGCACCTGGGCCGCCCGCACCCCCGACCTGCGTTTAGCGGGCTAACCGTCGCCCCATCTCACGTTTAGCGGGCTAACCGTGCACGCCCCCCGACCTCGCGTTTAGCGGGCTAACCGCGACGCTGAGCGTGCCTAAGTATCGGGCGCCGCTCGCGCGTTTAGCGGGCTAACCGTGGTCCGTAGCGTGCCTAAGCAACTGGGCCGATCGCGTTCAGCGGGCTAACCGGGCGACCGCGGTTAGCCCGCTAAACGCGCTCGTCGGGGGTGACGACGGCTTGGGCGATGCCGAGGTCGACCAGGTCCTGGGGACGCAGGCGGAGGCGGTCGGCCAGGGCCGGGACCTCGGCGGCGGGGAGCTTGAGGATGGCGGCCGCGGCCTCCGGCGACGTCACCGAGAAGTACGCGTCCGGCGCCATCCACGTCGACCCGGGCGCGGCGAACGCGAGTGCGCCGCCCGAACCGCCCTCGCCGATCACCAGCGTCGTCACCGGCACGGCCGCCGTCGCGATCGCCTCGAACAGCTCCGCGATCGCGCCGCCGGCGCCCGCCTGCTCCGCGGCCGCGTCGTTCGCCGCGCCCGGGGTGTCGACCAGCGTCAGCACCGGCACCCCCAGCCGCGAAGCCAGCCGGACCAGCCGCGCCGCCGTCCGGAAGCCCGCGGGCAGCGTCGCCGTCCCGCACTGCGCCGCGTAGGCGACCGTCCGGCCGCGAAGCCAGCCGAAGCCGCACGCGACACCGGCGTCGACCCCGCCGCTGCGATCGCCGCTGATCTCCTTACGCCAGTCGAAGTAAGCGTCGAGGTACTCCGGCGCCCGCGCCCGGCCCGGCGAACGCGCCGCCAGCACCGCGTCCCAACCGGTCGAAGGCGGCGGCGCCGCGCGCAAAGCAGCAGGTGGCGGAGCAGGTTCAGAGGATGACGTGACGAGCAACCGAAGCCAGCGTTCGACCGCCGCACCCAGCTCGTCCTCGGGGACGATCTGGTCGACCTGTCCCCAAGCCACCTTCGCCTCCGCCGTGTACGCCGAGGGATCGCCTTCAGGCCGTACCCGCGAGCCCGCGAAGCCGACTTGCGCACCGGGGAGCGCCAGCACGACATCGGCGCCGGCACCGAGCGTCGCCCAGCCACCGCCGGTCGTCGGGTCACGCAGGACCGAGATCTGCGGGATACCTGCCGCTCGCGTCAGCGCCGACGCCCGGGCCAGCCGCTGAAGCTGCGTGAGCGCGCGCATCCCGTGTTGCATGCGGCTGCCGCCGGTCGCGATCAGCGAAACCACGGGAAGACGCAGCTCGCGCGCGTGTGCGAAGGCCGCCTCGATCCGGTCACCGGTGCGTTGCCCGAGTGAGCCGCCGAGATAGCCGAACTCGAACGCGATCAGCACGGCCTCGGCGTCGCCGATCTTCGCTGTTCCGCACACCACCGACTCAGACTCACCGGTCCGCGTTTCGGCGGATTCGCGCGCTTCGCGGTACCCGGGCCAGCCGATCGGGCCATCCGCGGGCTCGTCCCGCTGGTCGACGGCGAGCTCGCGGAACCCGGCCGAGATCGCGTCGACGACTTCGCGCCCCGGTCGCCTAGGCACCGAGCGACCGTTTCAGCACCTTGCCCATGTCGTTGCGCGGCAACGCTTCCAGGTACCGGACGACCCGCGGGCGCTTGTGCGGCGCGAGCAGCCGGGAGACGTGGTCGGCCAGCTCGCGCTCGGCGGGCGGCTCGCCGTCCGGGACGACCCACGCGACGATCCGCTCGCCGAGGTCGTCGTCCGGTTCCCCGGTCACGGCCACTTCGGCGACGCCAGGGTGTTCCATCAGGGCGTTCTCGATCTCACCCGCGCCGATCTTGTAGCCGCCGCTCTTGATGAGGTCGGTCGCCTTGCGCCCGACGATCTTGACGTAGCCGTCGCCGTCGCGGGTGGCCATGTCGCCGGTACGGAACCAGCCGTCGTCGAAGGCGGCGGCGGTGGCGTCCGGGCGGTTGAGGTACTCGGTGAACAGGTTCGGCCCGCGGACCTGGATTTCGCCGATCACGCCCGGCTCACCGACCGTGGCGCCGTTCTCCTCGACCAGCCGCAGGTCGACGCCGCCGACGGGGACGCCGACGGTGCCCGGCTTGCGCTCGCCGTCCACGCGCACGCTGGTGTTCATCAGCGTCTCGGTCATGCCGTACCGCTCGACGACCTGCTGGCCGGTTGCCGCGGTGATGCGCTGGTGGTCGTGTACGGGCAGCGCGGCGGAGCCGGAAACCAGCAGCCGAGCGCTCCGAAGCGCCTTCGCGAGCTGCTGGTCGCCCGCGACTTCGCGGGCGATCCGGTGGTACATCGTCGGGACGCCGAACATCATGGTGGCGCCGGTGTTCAGCTCGTGCGCGACGCCGTCAGTGGAGAACCGGCCGAGGTGGCGCACCGAGCCGCCGCGGCGCAGCGGGCCGAGGATGCCCAGGATGAGGCCGTGCACGTGGAACAGCGGCAGGCCGTGCACGAGGACGTCGTCAGCGGTCCAGGCCCAGGCGTCTTCGAGGGCGTCGAGCGTCGCCGCGATCGCGCGGCGGGGGAGAACGGCGCCCTTCGGCGGCCCGGTGGTGCCTGAGGTGTAGACGATCAGAGCGGGCGCTTCGGGGTCCGGTTCGTCGGGCGGCGGGACCGGTGCGCCGGTCAGGGGGATGTCGCGACGCGGGAGGTGCGAGAGGCCTGCCGGGAGCTCGGCGCCGGGCTCCGCGAGGATCAGCGCGGGCTCACTGTCGGTGACGATGTGGGCGAGCTCACGCTCGCCGATCTTCGGGTTGATCGGCACCGCCGGGACGCCGGCCAGGAGCGCGGCGACGACGGCGACGCTCGTGTAGAGGGTCGGCATCGCCCAGACGGCTACGCGGCCGCGCGGCAGGTCGAGGGCGAGGGTGCCCGCTGTCGCGGCGAGGTCCGCGTAGGTGAGGGCGTGGTCACCGAAGCGGAGCGCCTCCTTCTCGGAGCCGTTCGTGAGGGCGGGGAACAACCGATCGGGCACCACGGGACCTCCAGTCCGCCGACAGGGCGAAACGAGCCCCGAATCGCACCGTACCCTGCGGAACCTTTGCCGGCAGCGACGTGCTTCACACCCCGGGGAGTTGACGTTTAGCGGGCAAACCGTCACGTCGGCCCCCGATTGCTTAGCACTGCTACGTAGCACGGTTAGCCCGCTAAACGTCACGTCGGGGGCTGGTCGTAGGCTGGGCCACCGTGTTGGTACTGGCGCTCGATACCTCGACCCCGGCGGTCACCGCGGGGATCGTGGCGGTGGACGACGCCGGCGTGACGACGCGCGGTGACCGGGTCACCGTCGACCCGCGGGCGCACGGCGAGCTGATCACCCCCCACGCTCTGGCCGCCGTCGAGGCCGCCGGTGTCACGTTCAAGGATCTCGACGCGATCGTCTGCGGCGTCGGCCCCGGCCCCTTCACCGGCCTGCGCGCCGGGATGGCCACGGCCGCCGCCCTCGCGTACGCCCTCGGCATCCCGGCCTACCCCGTCTGCAGCCTCGACGCGATCGCCGCGGACGTCGCGGCGGGCGACACTCCGTTCCTCGTGCTCACCGACGCCCGGCGTCGCGAGGTCTACTGGGCCGCGTACGACGTGTCAGGTGCCCGCACCGACGGTCCGCATGTCCAGCGGCCTGCCGAGCTGGAGACGTCGATCAGGGTCGCGGCCGGCGACGGCGCGTTGCTTTACGGCGCCGCACTCGACGTCCGGCCGATCGAGCCCCGGTTCCCCTCGCCCGCGGGCCTGGCCAAGGTCGCTCGCAAGAGCCTCCTCGCCAAGGAACCGCCGGCCCCGCTGACTCCGCTCTACCTCCGCCGTCCGGACGCCGCCGAGCCCGCCGGGCGCAAGCGGGTGACCACGCCGTGAGACTCGATCCCCTGCGCCGCAAGGACATCGCGCGCTGCGTGGAGATCGAGAAGATCCTCTTCCCCGGCGACGACCCGTGGAGCTCCCGCGCGTTCCACTCCGAACTCGACGCGGGCAACTTCTACCTCGCCGCCCGCGCGGACGACACCGGCGAGCTGATCGGGTACGGGGGGCTCGCGGTGCTCGGGATTCGCCGCGGCGAGTACGAGGCGCAGGTGCACACCATCGGCGTCGCACCGGAATGGCAGGGCCAGGGCATCGGCACCGCGCTGCTCCGGGCGCTGCTGGAGCGGGCCGACGAGTTCGAGGCGCCGGTCTTCCTCGAGGTCCGCACCGACAACGACACGGCACTCGGCCTGTACGAGCGCCACGGTTTCGAACGCGTCGGCATCCGGAAGCGCTACTACCAGCCTTCCGGCGCCGACGCCTACACGATGGTCCGCCCGGCGCGGACGCGAGACGAGGTGGCGGGCTGATGCCGCGCATCATCATGGGCATCGAGAGCTCGTGCGACGAGACCGGCGTCGGCCTGGTCCGCCTGCACGACGACGGCACGGTCGAGCTGCTGGCCGACGAGGTCGCTTCCAGCGTCGAGCAGCACGCGCGCTTCGGTGGTGTGGTGCCCGAGGTCGCCAGCCGCGCGCATCTGGAAGCCATGGTCCCGACGACGAAGCGTGCCTTCGCCACCGCCGGGCTGGAACTGTCCGATGTGGACGCCATCGCCGTGACCGCTGGGCCCGGGCTCGCGGGTGCACTGCTGGTCGGGGTGTCCGCGGCCAAGGCCTACGCGACCGCGCTCGGTGTGCCGCTGTACGGCGTCAACCACCTCGCGGGGCACATCGCGGTCGACACTCTGCAGCACGGTCCGTTGCCGACGCCGTGCCTGGCGCTGCTCGTTTCGGGTGGCCACACCCAGCTCCTGCGGGTGGACGACATCGCGTCCACGATCACCGAGCTCGGGTCCACTGTGGACGATGCCGCCGGTGAGGCCTATGACAAGGTGGCGCGGGTGCTCGGGCTGCCGTACCCGGGTGGTCCGCCGATCGACAAGGCCGCGAAGAACGGCGACCCCGCGGCGATCGCTTTTCCGCGCGGGATGACCGGGCCGCGCGACGCGAAGTTCGATTTCTCGTTCTCCGGCTTGAAAACGGCGGTCGCACGCTGGGTGGAAGGCGTTGAGCGGCGCGGCGAAGACATCCCGGTCGATGACGTCGCGGCGTCCTTCCAGGAAGCCGTCGCGGATGTCCTCACGGCGAAGGCGATCCGTGCGGCGAAGGAACAGGAAATCGACACGATCGTGATTTCCGGTGGGGTGGCGGCGAATTCGCGGCTGTCTTCGCTCGCTGCGGAGCGCTGTGCCGCGGCGGGGATCGAGCTTCGCGTGCCGCGACCGCGGTTGTGCACGGACAACGGCGCGATGATCGCGGCCCTCGGCGCGCACGTGGTCGCCGCGAATCGCCCGACGGCGGCGTTGGATTTCTCGGCCAACCCGGCGCTGCCCGTGAACATCGTCTCACTCTGAGCTCTTTGTCAAGCGACCATCCACAGGTTCCGCCGCGGCCCTCGGTTTCTGCACGCTCCGCCGCTGCGACCGCCGAGTTGTCCACAGATTCCCCGCGTCACTCCTCCAGGTGACCCACCCTCGATAGACTGTTGCCGGGGCAGCCCCCCGGGAAGGGCGGGGGTTTGGTCTTGGGGTTTACGAGGCGATGACTCGGGTGTGGGTGGGGGATTCCAGGCCCAGCAGCTCCTCGATCGCCGAGACCGCCAGCGCCGCCGCATTCCCTGTGCCGTAAGGGTTTCCGACGCGCGCCGGGCGCAGGTCGCCGCTCAGCAGGCGGGCTGTGGTGTCCGCGATCAGGGCCGTGTCCGTGCCGACCAGCCACGCGCAGCCCGCGGCGACGACCTCCGCCCGTTCGGTCACGTCGCGCAGGACCAGGACCGGGGTGCCGAACGTCGGCGCCTCCTCCTGGATCCCGCCCGAATCCGTGAGCACCACCGACGCCAGGCGCAGCGCGCGCACCAGGTCCGGATACTCGAGCGGATCGGTCACCGTCACCCGCGGCAGCCCACCCAGCGCGGCCGTGACCTGCGTGCGCACCCTCGGATTCGGATGCGCCGGGAACAGTACCTGGACATCCGGATGCTCGGCCACGATCAGCTCCACCGCCGCCAGCGTCCGTGACAACGGCTCGCCCCAGGACTCACGGCGGTGCGACGTGACCAGCACCAGCCGCTCGCCCGCCTCCGCGATCTCCATCTCCAGCAACGCCAGCGCCGTGTCCCGCGCCGGGAGGTCCCGCGCGGCGATGGCCAGCACCGCGTCCACCACCGTGTTCCCGGTGACCACGATCTGCTGGCGCGCAACACCTTCCGCGCGCAACGCCGCCGCCGCGCCGACGGTCGGGGCGAGGTGCAACGCCGCCAGCCGCGTCACCATCTGCCGTGCGCCCTCCTCCGGGAAGGGCGCCGCGAGATCGTGCGTGCGCAGGCCGGCCTCCAGGTGGACCACCGGGATCCCCAGCCAGAACGCGGCGAGCGCGCCCGCGAGCGTCGTCGTCGTGTCGCCCTGGACCACCAGCGCGCCGGGGGAGTGGCGCCGCAGCAGGTCGTCCAGCGCCGGGAGCAGGCCCGCGGCGAGTTCCGCCTGGCCGCCGTTGATCCGCGGCGGCACGTCGAGCCAGGCGTCGACGGCGAGGCCGAACGGCGCCAGCGCCTGCTCGACCATGCCCGCGTGCTGGCCGCTGTGCACCAGGACCGGCCGCAGCGCCGGGTGCTCCTCCAGCGCCCGTGCCAGGGGCGCGAGCTTGACCGCCTCCGGGCGCGTCCCGGCCAGCAACATCACATCCACCCTGTGGTGCCCCTTCTCCACATCTTCGAGTGTGCCGAAAATTTCCGGACAAGGCCGGATCACCGGCGTGCGAGGGGCGCACGCCGGCGACCCGGCGCCGTCAGTCCCGCGCCCGGGACAGCCGGCGGTTGCGGCGAACGGTCGCTATCACCGCGATGGTTCCGAGGAGCACCAGGGCCACGCCGACGGCGAGCCACCAGCCGACGTCGGCGCCCGTGGCGGCGAGGGTGCCCACGCCGCCACCGGCTACGCCGACACCCGCACCCGGCATCTTGTACATGGCCGGACCTCGCCTAGGCGTTCACGGCACGGCGCTTGCGCACCACCCGGAACCCGACCGGTACCGCGATCGCGCCGAGCAGCCCGAGCCCGGCCCACAGCCCGGCACCGGAGGCCAGCGGCATCGGCGGCGCGGCGGGGCCGCAGGTCGCCGAAGACACGATGACGTCGCCCGAGCCGAGGGCGTTCAGGCCGTCGCCGAGCAGCTTCACATGGACGGCGTTGACGGTCAGGCTCCCGTCCGGGTTCTTGATCTGCTCGTTGAGGATCACCGTGGCCACGTTGATCGCACCGAGCCCGACCTTCAGTTCGGTGTTCGGCGCCGGGTTCGCGTTCACCGTGCCGAGGCTGCCCAGGTCCGCGCCGACCAGTTTCGTGCTGCCCTCGACACCCTTCTGCGTCGCCGTGCAGACCGCCTCGACGAGCTTGACCCCGACGTTCCCGAGCGCCGGCTTGAGCAGCGGCAGCGCGACGTCGGCGGTGCTCGCCTTCGCCGTCACCGCACCCGAATCGTCGTCGCTCTTCGCTTCGGCGTTGATCACGCCCGCGGTGAGGATTCCGGGAATGTCCACCTTGGCAAGGGTGTTGCTCGTCGGACCCGCGGTGTTCGCCGCCGCGAGCGGGCCCGCCTTCACCGCCTGCTGGCCCAGCAGTTTGACGTCGACCTTGACGCCGTACGCGGAGCCGTCGCCTGGAGCCGCCGAAGCGGGCACCGCGCCGGCGAGCGCGAGGCTCGCCACGGCCGCGGCGAGCAGGCCGCCCCTCCGCACGAGGTAGCTCTTCATCTACTGGTCCTCCGAATTCAGACAGGTGGGCAGGGCGCGGCCCTCGGTCGCGGTGGAAATCCGGATGGACCGCGTCAGGCACGCGAATCGAATATCGAGCGGGCACCCGGTAATGACACGCGAAAAACGGGAGATCACCATATCGGGTATTCCTGGTGATCCTTTACCCAGGTCGACCCAGGATCACCCGGAAGGCCTAGCAAGTTGATCTCCGTGCCTGCCGAATAGCGTCGGAAATAGCTGATCCCGCCGGACGATCGGCGCGCGATGGCATACGCTGAACCGGGGTCCGCAGCTTCACGAGAAATCGATACCGAGAGGAACGTCGTGGCCGTAGCGAGCACTCCGACTCCTGGCCGTCTCCGGTTTCCGCTGGTCATAGCACTGGGTGCGCTGGCGGCGACCGTGGCGGGACTGGTGCTGGCCGAGCGGTTCTATCGCGAACTGGAAGTGCGCCTGGCCGGTGCGATCCTGGATGTCGTCACTACATCGGGTGTTTATGTCGCGGGTGATCGCGAGTCTGTTTACTTTGGGTTGACAGGTGCTGCTCCATTCGGGTTGAGAATGACGCCGGAATGTTCTTCGGCCTTCCTATTGCTTCCCCTGCTCCTTGTGACGGCCGTCATGCTGTACTTCCGGCCGGCCAATGGGAAGCGGTTGCTATTCTCGCTGGGAATCGCCGCACTGGTGGTGATTCTGGTGAACCAGTTGCGCATTCTCACGATCGTCGGCCTGGTCCACCTCTACGGCACCGACGAGGGCTACTACTGGGGGCACACCCTGCTCGGCTCGATGGTCAGCGTGCTCGGCGGTGCGGTGTCGCTCGTCCTGTTCGTCTGGCTCGCGACCCGCAAGCGCACGTCATGAGCGGTGACGGCTTCAAGATCCTCCTCGCGATCACGCAGGCGTTCGCGCTCACGATGAGCGTGGCGTTCCTCGTCTACGTCGTCGTGATCGTGGTGCCCTACCTGCGGCGCAAGCCCGGCGAGGTAGGCGATCCCGCGGACTTCGAGTGGCACTTCTTCATCCCCTGCCGCGATGAACAGGCCGTCATCCGCGAGACCGTGCGCTACCTGCGGACGACGTTCCGGAAAGCGCATGTCTGGGTCGTCGACGACGACTCGGAGGACCGCACGGCCCGTCTCGTACGCGCGCTCTGGCGGCGTAACGGCGGTTACGACCCGTACTTGCACCTCGTGCCGCGTACCCGTCCCGAAGCCCGGACGGGGAAAGGTGACGCGCTCAATGCCGCGTACCGCGCGCTCAACGAGTGGCTGGGCGTCGAGACGCAACGCGACAACGTGGTTGTCGTGGTGGTCGACGCGGACGGCCGCCTGGCGCCCAACTGCCTGGAAGTCTGCGCGGCGCCCCAGCTTTTCGGCGATCCGGCGATCGGCGCGGTGCAGCTGGACGTGTGGATGAGCAACACCGCCACGCCGCCACCCACGCGCAATCCGTTCGGCCGCGCGTTCGGGCTGAAGCTCGCGCAGCTGCAGGATCTCGAGTTCCGCACGGCGATCGCGGCGATCCAGACGTCCCGCGGGTTCACCGGCACGATCTCCATGGGCGGCAACGGTCAGTTCACCCGGCTCACCGCGCTGGACGCGATCGCGGGCGAGGACGAACAGCCGTGGCGCGGGTCGCTGCTGGAGGACTTCGAGCTCGGCGTGCACTTGCTCACCGCTGGCTGGAAGACCGCGTTCACGCCGGATTCCCATGTGGCGCAAGAAGGTCTGTACAGCCTGCGGCGGTTCTTGGTGCAGCGCACGCGCTGGGGCCAGGGCACCATGCAGTGTGCGCGCTACCTGCGGCGGATCTGGGACTCGCCGCATCTGACCACGCTCGGTGCCGCGGAGATGATGTACTACCTCGCCCAGCCGTGGCTGCAGCTGCTCGGCTCGCTGCTCTACCCGGTCCCGTTCCTGCTGCTGCTGATCAGCACCGCGGGCGATCCGGCGCAGGTGTGGACGTGGTTCACCGGCGGCGCCTGGATCCTCTTCGCCATCTACGGGTCGTTCGGGCTCCTGCCATTCCTCGTCTGGGGCCCGATCTACCAGGCGAAATGCCTGAGCAGCCGGAACATGCTGCGCGGGCTGGGGATGGGTTTCGCCTACGCGCTGTACATCTACACCTTCTACGTCACGTCGTGGCGCGCGCTGTCCCGGCTGGTGCGTGGCCGCAACGGCTGGGCGAAGACGCGCCGCAACACCGAGCAGACGGCCGGCTCGAAGGTCGCTCTCGACGCCTGAGCGTCACGGTTAGCCCGCTAAACGCGAGGTCCGGGCCCGTGACCTGCACGGACCCGGACCTCGGCGGATGATCAGAACGCGGGCAGGAAGCGGACGTCGTCCGCCTTGACGTAGGCGATCCGATGCCCGAACTGGATCTGGACGTACTTGAGCTTGCCCCGGACCACGACGTGGTCGGCCACGTCGAACGTCGTCGCCGAGTAGTACTCGGAGCCGACGACCCCGGCCGAGGAGTACCGCTGCCCGGCGAGCACCGTGTACGGCAGCGGCGTGATCGTCTGGACCGGCACCGTCGACGGGTACGCCTCCGGTTCGGGGTACGCGCGGCCGAAGACCGGCACCGAGGTCAGCCCCGGCTTCGGCGTCACGACCCAGCCGATGGCGGGCTTCGCCGTGCGGGCGCCGCGCGGGTTGAAGAACCAGCCCTTCTGCCCGAGGTACCAGATCGCCGTCCAGTCACCGCGGACGTCGGCGACGGCGTATCGCTGGCCGGTGGCGACGCGGCTGCCGACGTCGGAGACGCCCATCGTGGACGCCGAGCCGCCCGGGTGCAGACCGACGTCTGGCAGCAGCGGCGCCGTCTGGCTCGGCTCGCTGTGCAGCACGACAGCCTCGGAACCCCTGAGCGCGCACGGCTGGCCCGCCGTGTCGCACCCGGTGAACGCGGGCTGGTTCTTCGCGAAGTCGGGCGCGATGGTCACCAGCGAGGAGCCCGGCAGCCCGAACCCGCCGAGCGGCGCGCCCAGCAGGTCGAAGTAGTGCGACCAGTCCCAGTAGGGGCCCGGGTCCCAGTGCATGCCCGCGATGGTCGACGGGATCGTGCCGGGGACGTTGTCGTGGCCGAGGATGTGCGCGCGGTCGAGCGGAATGTCGTACTTGTTCGCGAGATACCGGACGAGCTTCGACGAAGCGCGGTACATCGCTTCGGTGTACCAAGTCCCCTTCGCGGCGAAGCCCTCGTGCTCGATGCCGACCGACTTCGCGTTGACGAACCAGTTGCCCGCGTGCCAGGCGACGTCCTTGGTCTGCACGTGCTGCGCGATCAGGCCGTCCGCCGAGCGGACGGTGTAGTGCCAGCTGACGTACGTCGGGTCCTGGACCAGCTTCAGCGCGGTGTCCCAGTAGCCCTCGGTGTCGTGGATGACGATGTAGTCGATCTTCTGGCTCTGCGGCCGGTTGGCGAGATCATGGTTGCCGTAGTCGTTCTTCGGCAGCTCCTGGTACGGCGCGGGCACGGACTCGCACGCGACCTTCTTCGGGCACTCGAGCCCGTTGGGCGCTTCGCTGCGAAGGCCGAGCTTCTTGAGTTGTTCTATCGCGGGCTTCAGATCAGGCGTTGCGGCGAGACTGACCTGCTGGCCGTCGTCGGTAGTGCGCGCTTCGCCCGCGACGATCGTGTCGAAGACTTCGTCGGCGAAGGCTTGCGCCGCTGCGACGTCGTCCGAACCGCTGTAGCGCGCGACTGCGCCGTACCAGTCCTTCGCGCTGTAGCTCTGTACGCCGAGCTCGCGCTGATACTCCGCGAGGAGCGCCGCGCCGCCCCGGATGTTCTGGGTGGCGTCGCTGCGAAGCGTCGCTACGCCGGTACCGGTGAGTTGTGCAGCTTCGTCGACTGTCTGCAGCCCAGGCGGCGTCGCGGCGGGCGCCGGCGTCTGCGGGTGAAGGGCCGGACGGGCGTCGTCACCACGGGCGTCTTCGGCGCCTTCATCGTGGTGAGTGCCACCGGCGTTCGCTTCGCGGACGTCGGTGAGGTTCATCGGCCCGTAACCGGCGGAGGTGCTCGGCGTGCCGGCGTTGAAGTCCCAGCGCGACTCCAGATAGGAGACGCCGAGCAGGACGGACTCCGGGACGCCGAACTCGCGCGCGGCGGCGGAGAAGTCACGCGAACGCTGCTGCGCGGCGGCCAGCGCGGGTGTGGCGGCGCAAAGGCCGGTGAGGAGGGTGGCGGCGGCGACCACGGCCGACGCTCTCAGGACAGGACGGAACGGCATGGGCAGGACCCCCAGGGTTCAGGTGCCGGACGGTCAGAACCTAACCAGAAACACACACCTCCAGGTAAGACCCACGCGGCTGGTCCACCGGCCCCGACGTCGCGTTTAGCGGGCTAACCGTGCATCGGCGGCAGCCGTGTCAAGCGTTCGAGTGGACCCTGGTTGCACGGCTGGCACTCACGTGGCTAGAGTGCTAATCGCACGGCCCGACAGCCCCGGCACCCGCGACGGCGGGGGTGGTAGGAGCCGTAACACATCCTGCCAACGCTTTCGTAGACCGTGGAGGTCAACCCGGTGAGCGTGAACATCAAGCCGCTCGAGGACAAGATCGTCGTCCAGACGAGCGAGGCCGAGGAGACGACCGCGTCCGGTCTCGTCATCCCCGACACCGCCAAGGAGAAGCCCCAGGAGGGCAAGGTTCTGGCCGTAGGCCCGGGCCGCATCGACGACAAGGGCAACCGCGTCCCGCTGGACGTGGCCGTCGGCGACGTCGTCATCTACTCGAAGTACGGCGGCACCGAGGTCAAGTACAACGGTGAGGACTACCTGATCCTGTCCGCCCGCGACGTGCTGGCCGTCATCAACTGACGTCCCGCCGCAGCGTGCAACGCCCCGGGCCCCGCATAGCCGGGGGCCGGGGCGTTTCGCGCTCTCCCGAGGAAAGGTAAGCGGAAAACGCTATGCCCAAGCAGATCAGTTTCGACGAGGACGCTCGTCGCGCGTTGGAGCGCGGGGTGAACAAGCTCGCGGACGCGGTCAAGGTCACCCTCGGCCCGCGTGGGCGCCACGTCGTGCTCGACAAGAAGTTCGGTGGGCCGACCATCACGCTCGACGGCGTGACCGTCGCCCGTGAGATCGAGCTCGACGACCCGTTCGAGAACCTCGGCGCGCAGCTCGCCAAGAGCGTCGCCACCAAGACCAACGACGTGGCCGGTGACGGCACCACCACCGCGACCGTGCTCGCGCAGTCGCTGGTGAAGGTCGGCCTGCGCAACGTCGCGGCCGGCGCGAACCCGACTTCCCTCGGCCGTGGCATCGAGGCGGCCGCCGAGAAGGTCATCGAGGTCCTCAAGGCCAAGGCCACCCCGGTCAAGGGCCGTGACAACATCGCCCAGGTCGGTACCGTGACCTCGCGCGACGCCACCATCGGCGCGCTGCTCGGCGAGGCTGTCGAGCGGGTCGGCGAGGACGGCGTGATCACCATCGAGGAGTCGTCGACCCTGGCGACCGAGCTGGTGATCACCGAGGGCGTGCAGTTCGACAAGGGCTTCCTGTCGGCGCACTTCGCCACCAACCCCGAGGACCAGAAGGCGGTCCTCGAGGACGCCTACATCCTCATCAGCCGCGAGAAGATCTCGTCCCTGGCGGACCTGCTCCCGGTGCTGGAGAAGGTCGTCGAGGCCAAGAAGCCGCTGCTGATCATCGCCGAGGACGTCGACGGCGAGGCGCTGTCCACCCTCGTGGTGAACTCGCTGCGCAAGACGATCACCGCGGTCGCGGTCAAGGCGCCGTTCTTCGGTGACCGCCGCAAGGCGTTCCTGGACGACCTCGCCGTCGTCACCGGCGCCGAGGTCGTCTCCGCCGAGATCGGCCGCAAGCTGTCCGAGACCGACCTCGGCTCGCTGGGCAACGCCCGGCGGATCGTCGTCACCAAGGACGACACCACGATCGTCGACGGTGCCGGCACCAAGGACGACATCGCCGGGCGGACCGCGCAGATCCGCAAGGAGATCGAGACGACGGACTCCGACTGGGACCGTGAGAAGCTCCAGGAGCGGCTCGCGAAGCTCGGCGGCGGCGTCGCGGTGATCAAGGTCGGCGCGGCCACCGAGACCGAGCTCAACGAGCGCAAGCACCGCATCGAGGACGCCGTGGCTTCGACCAAGGCGGCCGTCGAGGAGGGCATCCTGCCCGGCGGCGGCTCGGCGCTCGTGCACGCGGTCAAGGAGCTCGACGGCGGCCTCGGCCTCACCGGCGACGAGGCGACCGGCGTCAAGATCGTGCGTGACGCGCTGTCCGCTCCGCTGTTCTGGATCGCGACCAACGCGGGCCACGAGGGCGCGGTCATCGTGAACAAGGTCCAGGAGCTGGGCTGGGGTCACGGCTTCAACGCCGCGACCGGCGAGCTCACCGACCTGATCGCGGCCGGCATCGTCGACCCGGTCAAGGTGACCCGGTCCGCGGTGGCGAACGCGGCCTCCATCGCCCGGCTCGTGCTCACCACGGAGTCCTCCGTGGTCGAGAAGCCGGCCGAGGAGGAGCCCGCCGCGGCGGGCCACGGCCACTCGCACTAGTTCAGACCCGAAGCGGGGCGGCACTCCACCTGGAGCGCCGCCCCGCTTCTTTGTGCCCGCTTCCTGGCCCGACCTCGCGTTTAGCCGGCTAACCGTGGCGCTGAGCGTGCCTAAGCATTCGCCACCGTTCGCGCGTTCAGCGGGCTAACTGTGGTCCGTAGGGTGCCTAAGCAATCCAGCGGTTTGCCCGCTAAACGCGACGTCGGGGCTGGTGCGGACAGCACGGAGGGCGGCACCCCACCCGGTGCCGCCCTCCGAGGTCCTCAGCCCGCCCAGCCCGCCCGCGGGAGCCGGGGGCTCAGCCGCCCGACATGCTCAGCGCACGTTTGTCGGCCTTGATGATGTGTTCCCGCTCGGACTCCGACAGCCCGCCCCAGATCCCGTACGGCTCGTGCACCGCCAGCGCGTGGCTGCGGCACATCTCCAGTACGGGGCAGCTGAGACAGACGCTCTTCGCCCTGGCTTCCCGCCGTGCCCTCGCCGGCCCGCGCTCGCCGTCCGGGTGAAAGAAGGACGCGCTGTCCATCCCCCGGCACGACCCCTCGAGCTGCCAGTCCCACATGTCGGCGTTGGGTCCTGGGAGCCTGCGCGTGTCTGCCATCCTGACCGCCTCCGTCAATCGGTCGATGCCGCTAGCTGCTCTGCTGTGGTGCGGATACTCCATTCGGTGCAACGGCGGTAACGTTAGAAGCGCGCCAATACTTGTTCAAGAGATTCGGTTCGATTCAGCCGTTAGGCATCCCCCGGATGTGTGACCGGCGGTTTTCCCTCCGGTTGCCGACCGCGGAGGGTGCCTGGATATTGGCTTCCGTGGGAGCTGGGTCGGGTACCGAAGAACCCACCCTGCCGGTGGCGTCGGTCGCCCGCCGGCTCGGGGTCGCCCCGTCCACCCTCCGAACCTGGGACCGGCGCTACGGCCTCGGCCCGAGCAGGCACACCGACGGCCGCCACCGCCGTTACGGCAGCTCCGATATCGGCCGCCTCGAACTCATGCAGCGCGCCCTCCTCCGCGGCGCCTCGACGGCCGAAGCCGCGCGCTACGCCCTCGAGCAGATGCCCCGCTCCGGCTCGCAGCAGCCGCCCGAGGCGGAACCGGTCCAGGAGCCCGAGGAGGACGGCCAGGAGGTCCCCTCACGGCTCGCCAGGCGCCTGTCGACCGCCGCGCTCGCCATGGACGTCGGCGCGGTCCAGCGGATGCTCGCCGAGACCATCGGCGAGCTCGGCGTGCTCCCGGCGTGGACCGGCGTCCTCGAACCCGTCCTGGCCGCCCTCGGCGCGCGCTGGCGGGGCGTCAGCGCCGGTGCGGAGGTCGAGTACCTCCTCGCCGAATGCGTCTTCGCCGCCCTCGTCCGGGCTACCCCGGTGCTCGACGAGCCGCGCAACACCCGGCCGGTACTGCTCGGCTGCGTGCCCGAGGAACGCGACAGCATGCCGATGTACGCCCTCGCCGCCACGCTCGCCGGCCGCCGGATCGGCGCGCAGCTCTTCGGCGTTCCGCTGCCCGCGGACGTCCTCGCCGTCGCCGTGCGCCGGACCGCGCCCGCCGCCGTGGTTCTCTGGGCTCATCGCCGCGGGGTCGCCGACGCCCGGCTGTTCCCGCGGATCTCGCGCGGACGCCAGCGGAGCAGGCTTTTCGCCTGCGGGCCGGGCTGGGACCAGGCGGGTCTGCCCGAGCAGGTGGAGCTGCTCACCGACCTGCCGTCCGCCGCCGACCGCATCGAGCACGTTCTTGTCGGTGCGAGGCGATAGAAAGGACCTGTGCACCCAGCCCTGCGAGCCGCCGCGTTCGGCGACGATCCGCGTCGCGCCATCCCGTGCCCGCAGACGCCTGCCGACGCGCTGCTCGCGGCGATCGTGCTCGGCGCGCAGGGGCGGTACGCGGCCGCGGCCACCTTGCTCGCCGGGCTCAGGCGCGGCCGGGACGTCCTGTTCGCGTCGCTGGCCGCCAGCACCCTGGCCTCACATCGCCGTCAGCTGGGCGGGCACACAGCTGCTCGCACCCTCGACGGCGAGGCCTTCGCGCGTGCGGCCGGATTGAGCGGCGAACGGGATCCGGATGGCCTGGACGCGCCGGGTGCGCGGGCTGACGCGCTGCTTGGGCTGGCGGCCGACAACCTCGCCGTCGGCCGGATCACCGCGGCCCGCCGGCTCGCGGCCAGAGCGGCGGAGGAGGAGGCGGGCTGGCGCGCGGCCGTCCGCGGTGGCTGGGTCGGTGCCGAAATCGAGCTCGCCGCCGGTCGCGCGGACGCGGCCGTGGCGCCCGCTCGGCTAGCACTGGAAAGGGCATCCGCACAAGGGTCAAAGCGACATGTCGTCAAATCGGGGATTGTGCTGGCCGTCGCCTTGCATGCCGCCGGCGCTCCCGATCACCGGCACATTACGGACACGCTTGTCGGAAATGCGGTCGACGACGCCGAGAAATACGAACTGTTTTCACTTTTGTGGCCCGCGACGCTTGTCGGGGCAGACCTTCGGCCAGGACACGCCGACCAGTATCGATTCAGGGCGGCCAGGGTGTTGCACGCAGTGTTACGGAACACAGATCCTTGCGGGAGGAGGATCGCGCGGGAATCGGCCTGGGTTCCCGGAGGAGGCGATTGAGGGCTGTTGAGCCGTCGGAAAGAGGCGTTCCGGCATCCGGGCTAAGAAACTTCAAAAAAAGCCACCGGATCGTGTCAAGGTTCGGGCTAAAGCGTCCGATAGGGGAAGAGGAATGTCACCCGGCTGCAGGAAGGAAACCCCGTGACGACGGTCTTGATCTGCGACGACCGACGCAGTGTCCGCGAAGGGCTCACTCGAGTGATGTCCGCGGTCCCTGGGGTCAGTCGCATCGACTGCGTAGCGCACGGTGACGAGCTGCTGGCCCGGTACTCCCGTCAGCCCGTCGACGTCGTGCTGGTCGGGACGCAACGCGCGGTCCCGACGGGCGTCGAAGCCACCCGGCGGCTCGTTTCGGCGAACCCCCAGGCCAACGTCATCGTGTTCGGCGCCCCGGACGACGCGGGCAGCATCGCCGCGGCGATCGCCGGCGGCGCGCGCGGCTACCTGCGCTGGGACGCCTCGCGTCCCGAGCTCGTCGCCGCACTGGCCCACACCCTCGCGAGCACCTCGGTGCCCGCGCCACGTCAGCCGTCCGACCCGGGCGTCCAGCTGACCGAGCGCGAGCTCCAGGTCCTGCGCGGGATGAGCCAGGGCAAGAGCAACGGCCAGATCGGTCGTGAGCTGTATCTCTCGGAGGACACGGTCAAGACGCACGCGCGGCGGTTGTTCCGCAAGCTCGGCGTCCGTGACCGGGCGCAGGCCGTCGCGCACGGCTTCCGCCGCGGCCTGGTCAGCTGAGGACCGCGACTCCCCGATCCTGACACGGCCGGAAACAGGTGACGACGGGCCAGGGCGCTTCGCCCTGGCCCGCACCTGTGTGGTCCCCATCACATCCGGCGCCTCGCTCGGCTGCCCTAGGGCAGGCTGAGCCACCGGTGCCCGCACGCTGCTACGGGCTTCGTACCCCGGGCGTGCCCTCGCTCGTTGAATCGGCGATCACGAGCGTGAGACACCAGGAAGAACCGTATTTCCACGGCCCAGGCGGCCGCGGCGCGCCGGTGGCGACCGCGAGCGGACGCCCCAGGCGGGCCGCAGGTACGGTAGCGGTCACCGGTGCACCGAGCAGGGCAACCACGCGCCGGATTCTATGCACGCCTACACGTAACACTGGGACTGTTGTCTGCGATGGCCAATGTGGGGGATGGACTGGATGAGCCGGTCGCCGCTGCTGTCGAGGGAGATCCCCAGGCGGTGGAGCGGTTGCTGGCTGCTATCCGTCCACTGGTAGTGCGGTATTGCCGCGCCCGGGTTGGCAGGCAGGAGCGATCGTTCGCTTCGGCGGACGACGTTGCGCAGGAGGTGTGTCTCGCGGTGCTCACGGCGTTGCCTTCGTACCGTGACCAAGGACGCCCGTTCCTGGCGTTCGTCTACGGCATCGCGCAGCACAAGGTCGCCGACGCGCACCGTGCGGCCGCGCGGAACCGGGCCGAGCCGGTCGCCGAGATCCCCGACGAGGTCGAGGGCGGGGTCGGCCCCGAGCAGCGCGCACTCCAGGGTGAGCTCAACGAGCGAATGTCACAGCTGTTGCAGGTGCTGCCGGACAAGCAGCGGGAGATCGTGGTTCTGCGCGTGGTCGTGGGCCTGTCCGCGGAGGAGACCGCGGACGCGGTGGGGTCGACACCGGGCGCGGTCCGGGTCGCCCAGCACCGGGCACTGGCACGGCTGCGCAAAGTGCTTGCTGCGGAGGAGGTGATCTGAGTGACCGGTCACGATGAGAACAGAGACAGAGACGACGTCTGGAGTGGTGGCATGACCGCGTCGGAGGCGGAGTTCGCCGCCGACCTTTCGGCCGTTCAAGCCGACGACGCGCTGCTCGACGCGCTCGGCGGGTCCGATCCGGCGATTGCCGACGGCCTGGGCGACCAGGAGCTCAACGCGTTGCTGGTGGCCTGGCGCCGAGACATCGACAGCGAGCCGCTGGCCGAGCTCGTCGACGCCGACACGGCACTCCAGACAGTTCGTACAGCCGCGCTGGCGAAGCGCTACGCCGCCCGAGGCGGGCGTCGCCGGCTGCTCGTCCCGGTCGCGGTCGCCGCCGCCGTGCTCGCGATCGCCTTCACCGGCACCGGGCTCGCCGCGCGCTCCGCGCAGCCCGGGGACACCCTCTGGGGCCTGACCAAGGTCCTCTACGCCGACCACGCCCGGTCGGTCGAAGCCGCCGCCGCCGCCAAGGTCGACCTCGAGAAGGCGAACCTGGCGCTCGCGGGCGGCAACCTCGACGCGGCGCGCCAGGCCCTCAAGGAGGCCCAGGCCGCGCTCACCCAGGTCACCGACGACGAGAACCGGGACCAGCTGATGGAGCAGCACCGGCAGCTCTCGGCCCAGCTGGAGAACCCGCAGGCGCCCGTGCAGGGCCCGATGCCGACGCCCACGGCGCCGCTCCCGCCTTCGGGCACGCCGACCCCCACGCCGTCGCCGACGCCGAGCTCGCTGCCCGGAAGCGGTTCCGGCACGACGAGCCTGCCGCCCGTGACGGCGACGCCGACCCCGCCGCCGCCGGTCACCGAGACGCCGACCCCGACGCCCACCACGACCGCCGCGACAGGCAACGACCCAGGCGCGGAGTCGCCGCGGAACGAGTCCTCCGGCGGGCAGCCCCAGGGCGTCGACACGCCCTGACGGCGACCGCGAAAAGGCCCTGGTGAGCAAGCTCACCAGGGCCTTTTTCGTGATCTGTGCGACTCAGTAGGCGCTTTCGTTCGCCGTGACTCCGTCCGCGAAGCCGCGGCAGTAGTCCCAGCTCACGTAGTCGCCCGGGTTGGGGTCGAAGGCGGGCTCGTGCGGGCGCATCCGGCCGTCCGCGAGCAGCTGCTCCAGGCTGGCGCGCAGCAAGTGCCAGTCATGGTAGTGCGGTTCGTCGCATTCGCCGCAGTCCACGACGATGCCGCGGACCCCACGTGGCTCGAGCAGTGCCTGGTAGACGGCCAGATCCGAGAGATCGGCCAGCAGTTCGGTACGTTCCTCCGTGCTGATCGGCTCGTCCAGCCGGTCCTCCTCGTCGAGGATCGCGCGGGCCGGGTCGTCCGGGTCATCCGCGAACGGGTCTGGGGGCAGGACATCGTGCGGCACGGCCAGCACGGTACCGCCTCGCCCACCGGCCGTGGCCATGCACCCGGCCCGGATATCATGAGGGGAAGGCTCCGAGTCGCCCCGGCGACGCCGCTCACCCCGCGCCAGGAAGGCCCTTCACCCGCTATGACCAGCGACGGCATCACCGCCCCCGTGCCGGCCAAGTTCGCCATGCTCGGCCTCACCTTCGACGACGTGCTGCTGCTGCCGGCCGAATCCGACGTCGTGCCCAGCGGGGTCGACACCGGCACCCGGCTGACCCGGAACATCACCCTCGGCATCCCGCTCATCTCGGCGGCCATGGACACCGTCACCGAGGCGCGGATGGCCATCGCGATGGCCCGCCAGGGCGGCCTCGGCGTGCTGCAGCGCAACCTGCCGATCGACGAACAGGCGGCCGCCGTGGAGGTCGTGAAGCGGTCCGAGGCCGGCATGGTCACCGATCCGGTGACCTGCGCGCCCGACGCCACGCTGGCCGAGGTGGACGCGCTGTGCGCGAAGTTCCGCATCTCCGGCGTGCCGGTGACGGACGCCGCCGGGACGCTGGTCGGCATCATCACCAACCGCGACATGCGCTTCGAGGTCGACCACAGCCGCCCGGTGTCCGAGGTGATGACGAAGCTGCCGCTGGTCACCGCCCAGGTCGGGGTGTCCGCGGACGCCGCGCTCGGGCTGCTGCGCCGGCACAAGATCGAGAAGCTGCCGATCGTCGACGGCGCGGGCAAGCTGCGCGGGCTGATCACGGTCAAGGACTTCGTGAAGACCGAGCAGTACCCGCGCGCGACCAAGGACCCGGACGGCCGGCTGATCGTCGGTGCCGCGGTCGGCGTCGGCGCCGACGGCCACAAGCGCGCGATGGCGCTGGCCGACGCCGGGGTGGACGTGCTGATGGTGGATACCGCGCACGGGCACTCGCGTGCGGTCCTCGAGACCGTCTCGCTGCTGAAGAAAGAGCTCGGCGACTCGGTCGACGTCGTCGGGGGCAACGTCGCCACCCGCGCGGGCGCGCAGGCTCTGGTCGACGCGGGCGCCGACGGGGTGAAGGTCGGCGTCGGACCGGGCTCGATCTGTACGACGCGGGTGGTCGCCGGGGTAGGCGTGCCGCAGATCTCCGCGATCTACGAGGCCGACCAGGCCTGCCGCCCGGCCGGGATCCCGGTGATCGGCGACGGCGGCATCCAGTACTCCGGCGACATCGCGAAGGCCATCGCGGCCGGCGCGTCCACCGTGATGCTGGGCAGCCTGCTGGCCGGCACGGCGGAGTCGCCCGGCGACCTGATCCTGGTCAACGGCAAGCAGTTCAAGGTCTACCGAGGCATGGGCTCGCTGGGCGCGATGCGAGGGCAGGGCGACCGGAAGTCCTACTCGAAGGACCGCTACGCCCAGGACGACGTGCTGAGCGAGGACAAGCTCGTCCCCGAAGGCATCGAGGGCCGGATCCCGTTCCGCGGGCCGCTGTCCACCGTCGTGCACCAGCTGATCGGCGGCCTCCGCATGGGCATGGGCTACGCGGGCGCGAACACGATCGCCGAACTACAGGACGCGCAGCTGGTGCGGATCACCGCTGCCGGGCTCAAGGAAAGCCACCCGCACGACATCACGATGACGGTCGAAGCGCCCAACTACACGACCCGCTGAGTCCGCCCCATCGGACATTCCCCTCCTGGTCCTCGATCGCGAGACTGGTGCTCGAGTACTCAGGACCAGGAGGGATCACGGGGATGTCGGTTTCGCGACGGACGATGGCGGCAGTAGCCGCAGCGGCAGTGCTCGGGCTCGGCGGAGGTGCGGCGGTTTCGTCCGCTTCGGCGGCTTCGGGCACGGTGAATGTGACCGCCGCCCAGGCGTCGCCGGGGGAGATCTGGAAGCGCACGGAGCTGTTCTTCGGCACCGGCAAGCCGGACGGCGGCGAGGTGTCCGAGAAGGAGTTCGCCGCGTTCTCCGACCAGGAGATCACCCCGGCGTTCCCGGACGGCTTCACCCGGCTCGACGGCAACGGCCAGTGGCGCGGCGGCTCCGGCTCGATCGTGCGGGAGCACTCGCACGTGATCGTCGTGCTGTACCCGTTCGCCGACAAGGCCGCGAACGGGCGGATCGAGACCATCCGCACCGACTACAAGAAGAAGTTCCAGCAGGAGTCGGTGCTGCGGACGGACTCCGTGGAGAAGGTCTCCTTCTAGGCTGTTGGGCCGAATTTGGCCGCGAACGGTAACCGCGCCCTCGCGTGGCGTGGCCGTCGTGGTGTGCACTGGAAGGCATGACGGTCGGCAGGCTCACTCGCGTACTGCGCTGGGTGTTCTTGCCGGCCGTCGCGCTCGTTTCGTTCTTCCTCGCCGGGATCGTCTGCCTGATGTGCCAGGTGCTGGCGCAACGCGACGCGCCGGCGCACTGGATCGAGGGCCGGGTCGTCACCCGTGACCAGCAGCCGGTGCCGGTCGGCGGAGGCTTCGACACCACCTTCACCCTCGGTGTCGCGGGCGCCGACGGGCGGCTCTACCGCGTCGCCGCCGTCGGGCCGGAGCTCGACCTGCGGCCCGGCGAGCAGGTGGTGCTGAGCGTCTCGGCGGTCGACGGGAAGGTGACGTTCGTGCGGGCGGGGACCACGCTGATCGACCTGCGGCCGGGCGTGCTGGAGCCGGTGGTCCTGATCGCGGCGTCGCTGCTGGGGCTGAGCGGGGTGCTGCTGGGCGGGGTCCGGTTCAGCACCTGCCCGCCACTGTTGATCTGGCTGTTCCTCGTCATCGGGGTCACGGTGGCGCCGGTCGTGGTTTTCCTGCGGCTCTGACCCCCTGGCGCGGGTCACCCACGCGGACTAGCGACAATGGGGCACGGCAGCTTTGTCGGCGCTTCGAGGAGGGCTTCACGTGCGGGACCTGGTCGAGATCGGGATGGGCCGCACCGCGCGGCGGGCGTATGACCTCGACGACGTGGAGATCGTGCCGTCGCGGCGCACCCGGTCGTCCTCGGTGGTGTCGACGTCCTGGCAGATCGACGCCTATCGCTTCGACCTGCCGCTGGTCACGCACCCGACCGACGCCATCGTCTCGCCGGGCACCGCGGTCGCGGTCGGCGAGCTCGGCGGGCTCGGCGTGCTCAACGCCGAGGGCCTGTGGGCGCGGCACGCGAACGTCGAGGACGCGATCTTCCAGCTGGTCCGCGCCGCCGAGGACCTCGAGGACCCGACCGCGGTCGGGCGGGTGCTGCAGGAGTTGCACGCCGCGCCGATCCGGCTGGACCTGCTGAGCGAGGCGATCAAGACGGTCCGCGAGTCCGGTGTCACGGTGGCCGCGCGGGTCAGCCCGCAGCACGCCGCCGAGCTCACCCCGGACCTGATCGCGGCCGGCGTCGAGATCCTGGTCGTGCAGGGCACGATCATCTCCGCCGAGCACGTCCAGCGCGACGCCGAGCCGCTGAACCTCAAGGAGTTCATCGGCCGCCTCGACGTCCCGGTGATCGCCGGCGGCGTGAGCGACTACCGGACCGCGATGCACCTGATGCGGACCGGCGCCGCGGGCGTCATCGTCGGGCACGGCTACACGCCCGGCGTGACCAGCACCGACCGCGTGCTCGGCATCGGCGTTCCGATGGCCACCGCGATCATCGACGCCGCGGCCGCGCGCCGCGACTACCTCGACGAGACCGGCGGCCGGTACGTCCACGTGCTCGCGGACGGTGGCATGACGGTCTCGGGCGACATCGCGAAGGCGATCGCGTGCGGCGCGGACGCGGTGATGCTGGGCTCGCCGCTGGCGGCATCGTCGGACGCCCCGGGGCAGGGCCTGTACTGGACGGCGGCGGCCGCTCACCCGTCGCTGCCGCGCTCGCGCGTCGCGGCCGGACCCGACTACGCCGTCGACCTCAAGACGCTGCTCTTCGGGCCGTCTTCGGACGCCGAGGGCGTTGTGAACCTCTTCGGCGCGCTTCGCCGTGCGATGGCGAAGACGGGCTACTCGGACCTGAAGGAGTTCCAGCGGGTGGGGTTGACCGTCCGCCGCTGACCTCGGGCAGGAGAAAGGCCACCTCGCGGGCTTCGCGGCGAGGTGGCCTTTCGTCTGCGTGCTACCGCTTCAGGTGGTCCAAGAAGGCGGTGAAGGCGTCCGAGGAGAACATCAGCTTCGGACGTGCACGTTCGGGCATGGCCTGCTGCTTGGTGTCGCGGACCCCGACGACGTCCGGTCCGGTGCCGATCTCGACACACGCGTTCTCTTCGAAGTGGCTGTGGCTCGATTTGCGCCAGCCGGTCACAGGAATGCTCATGGCTCTTCCCTCTCTGGGTGGCCCCGGCTCAGAGGTCCAGGTGCCTCGTAGGCACGTGCCGGGTACTTCTACGAATACCTCGCCTCGCCCGCGGATAAGCGGGCAACAACCCAACATCACACCGACCGCGGTCATTCACGCCGTCTCACCGTCCCAACAGCCCCACCTGCCCCTCCGGCCCCACCTGTGCGCGTTTAGCGGGCTAACCGTGGGGCCGTTCGCGCGTTTAGCGGGCTAACTGTCGGCGTCGCAGCCGCAGGACGTCGAGCGCTGGATCGGGTGGCGCTCGAAACCCCAGCCGCCCCAGCCGTCCCACCAGCCCCGGATGTGCGCGTTTAGCGGGCTAACCGCGCGCGCCCGGGTGGGTGACCGGCGGGTAACTTACCTCTGGTCAGGAAGCGGGCGCCGGGTTACGCTCGGGGGTGTGACTGCCAGTAACACCACCACCAGTGCGGGTGGCCACGACTACGACGTCGTCGTGGTCGGGTCGGGGTTCGGCGGCAGCGTCGCGGCGCTGCGGCTCACCGAGAAGGGCTATCGTGTCGCCGTCGTCGAGGCGGGCCGCCGCTTCGCCGACGACGAGTTCGCGAAGACGTCCTGGGACCTGAAGCGATATCTCTGGGCCCCGCAGCTCGGGTGCTACGGCATCCAGCGCATCCACATGCTCAACGACGTGATGGTGCTCGCCGGGGCGGGGGTCGGCGGCGGCTCGCTCGTCTACGCGAACACGCTCTACCGGCCGCTCAAGCCGTTCTACGCCGACCGGCAGTGGGCCCACATCACCGACTGGGAAGCCGAGCTCGCGCCGCACTACGACCAGGCCAGCCGGATGCTCGGCGTCGTCACCAACCCGACGACGACCCCCTCCGACGTCGTGATGCGTGACGTCGCGAAGGACCTGGGCGTCGCCGAGTCGTACCACCCGACGCCGGTGGGCGTGTACTTCGGCAAGCCGGGGGAGCGTGCCGAGGACCCCTACTTCGGCGGCGCCGGCCCCGCGCGGACCGGCTGCACCGAGTGCGGCGCCTGCATGACCGGCTGCCGCGTCGGCGCGAAGAACACGCTGGTCAAGAACTACCTCTACCTCGCTGAGCAGGACGGCGCCCAGGTCATCCCGCTCACCACCGTGACCGCGGTTAGCCCGCTGAACGCGGGCGGCTTCGAGGTCAGGCTGAAGAAGACGGGGACGAGGGGGCGGCGGTTCCGGAGCACGATCACCGCCGGGCAGGTGGTCTTCGCCGCCGGGACCTGGGGGACGCAGAACCTGCTTCACCGGATGAAGGACACCGGCACGCTGCCGAAGCTGTCGCGACGGCTCGGCGAGCTCACGCGGACCAACTCCGAGGCGATCATCGGGGCCGCCCGCGGCAACGTCGACGAGAGCCGCAACTTCAGCAACGGCGTCGCGATCACCTCGTCGATCCACCCCGACGCGAACACCCACATCGAGCCGGTCCGCTACGGCAAGGGCAGCAACGCGATGAGCCTGCTGCAGACCATCGCCACCGACGGCGCGTCGCCGGTGCCGCGCTGGCGCCAGGCGGCCACCTTCATGCTCAAGCACCCGTTGAAGACGGCGAAGCTGCTCAACGGCTACCGCTGGAGCGAGCGCACGGTGATCCTGCTGGTGATGCAGAGCCTCGACAACTCGATCACGACGTACACCAAGCGCGGGCTCTTCGGCCGTCGCAAGTACACGTCGAAGCAGGGTCACGGTGAGCCGAATCCGAGCTTCATCCCGGCCGGGCACGAGGCCAACCTCCGCACCGCCGAGCGGATCGGCGGCGAGGCCGGCGGCACCTGGGGCGAGATCTTCGACATCCCGCTCACGGCGCACTTCATCGGCGGCGTGCCGATCGGAGACACCGCCGCCGACGGCGTTATCGACCCGTACCACCGCGTCTTCGGCTATCCCGGATTGTCCGTTGTGGACGGTTCGGCGATCACCGCGAACCTCGGCGTGAACCCGTCGCTGACCATCACCGCGCAGGCCGAGCGCGCGTTTTCCTTGTGGCCCAACAAGGGTGAGGCGGACCAGCGCCCGGCGCAGGACGAGCGCTACACCCGGCTCGCGCCGATCGCGCCGAAGAACCCGGCCGTTCCCGCGGACGCGCCGGCGGCACTGCGCCGGGCCTAGACTGGCCCACCGTGACCGCATCCGAGAAGGCGCACGCCCTGATCGACGGCGTGCGCAGGCTGCACGACGAATGGGCGCTCGTGGCCGGCGGCCTCACCGAGGCCGACCTGCGCGCCCCCAGCGCCTTGCCCGGCTGGACCCGCGCGCACCTGCTCTCGCACGTCGCGCGCAACGCCGACGGCTTGCTCAACCTGCTGACCTGGGCCCGCACCGGCGTCGAGAAGCCGATGTATCCGAGCGCCGAGGTCCGTGACGAGGAGATCGAGGCCGGTGCCCAGCGCGGCGCCGCCGAGATCCTCGCCGACGTCGTCGCCGCGGGGGAGAAGTTCCTCGAGTACGCCGAGGCGATGCCGGACGACGCCTGGGGCGCCGAGGTACGCAACCGCGGCGGCACGGTGATCAGCGGCGCCGTGGTCGCCCGGATGCGGCTGGGCGAGGTCGTGATCCACCTCGCCGACCTGGACCACGGGTACGACCTGGCCCGGGCGACCGCGCTCGCCGGTCCGCTCGTCGACGACCTCGCCGAGCACGCGATCTTCAGCCGCGGCGGCGACCTCCCGGCGATCCGGCTCGTCGGGATCGCCGAGGACGGCACGCGTCACGAGTGGACCATGGGCGCCGCGCCGGGCAGCACGGTCACCGGCAGCTGCGGCGACGTCCTGGCGTGGCTGACCGGCCGTGCCGACGGCACCGCGCTCGACGGCGCCGTCCCGCCGCTGCCGCCCTGGAGCTAGCCACTCACCCGAACCGGTGACCTGCGGAGACGGGGCTGAACGGTTCGGCCCGGTGGTCCGTGTAGCCGATGGGCCGGGCGTACCCGGCCGGCCCGGTTCCGGATCTAGACTGGCCGCATCCCGGCGCCGGAGGAGTCCGATGTGGACAGCATGAGTGAGCTCGACCCGGGTGCTCCCGCGCAACCGGCCGAGCCGGTGGACGTCTACTCCCGCATGAACCCGGTGGACAGGCGGACCTTCCTGCGGCTGGCGGGCGTGTCGGCCGCCGGCGCGGTCGCGACCGCGTGCTCGTCGGGTGGCACCCTGATCCCGGCCTCGGGTTCCACCCCGGCACCGGTCGCCGCGCCCCCGGCCACCAGCGGCCTGTCGACGGCGCCGCCGAACTGGGACACCCTCCGGAGCAAGCTCTCCGGTGCGCTGGTGCGTCCCGGCGATGCCGAGTACACCGTCGCCAAGCGCTCGTTCAACACGCTCTTCGACACCCGGAAGCCGATCGCGGTGGCGAAGGTCTCCAGCGCCGAGGACGTCCAAGCCTGCCTGGCGGCCACCGCCGGGCGCGTCTCGCTGGCCGCGCGCGGCGGCGGGCACAGCTACGCCGGGTACTCGAGCCCCGAGGGCGGCTTCATCATCGACGTCGGCGCGCTGTCGAAGGTCGAGGTCAAGGGCGACCAGGTGGTGATCGGCGCCGGCGCGAAGCTGAAGGACGTCTACGCGGCGCTCGCGCGGGCCGGCCGCAGCCTGCCCGCCGGGTCCTGCCCGACCGTCGGGATCGCCGGGCTCACCCTCGGCGGCGGCATCGGCGTCCTGTGCCGCAAGTACGGCCTGACCTGCGACCACCTGGCCTCCGCGCAGGTCGTCACGGCCGACGCGCAGCTGCGGACGGCGTCCCCGACCAGCGAGCCGGACCTGTTCTGGGCGCTGCGCGGGGGCGGTGGCGGCAACTTCGGCATCGTCACCGAATTCACCTTCGACACCGACCCGGCCCCGAACGTCACGGTGTTTTCCCTGCGCTTCCCGGCGGCCGCGGCGGCCGACGTGCTCAACACCTGGCAGCAGTGGGTGCCCGCGATGGGCCCGGAGCTGTGGTCGAACCTGGTGCTCTCCGGCGGCTCGCCGGTGCAGGTCCGGGTCGGCGGCTGCTACGTCGGCGGCGCGTCCGGGCTGAACACGCTGCTGAACAACCTGATCGCCAACTCCGGCGCGCGGCCGACGTCGCGCACGGTCCGCAGCCTGGACTACGCGGGCGCGATGAAGTACTTCTCCGGCAGCGAGACCCGGCAGTCGTTCGTGGCCTCTTCGCGGATGATCACCACGCCGGTCGACGCGGCGAAGGTGACCGCGCTGCTGGCCGGGCGCACCGGGATGGACCTGCTGATCGACAGCCTCGGCGGCGAGGTCGGCGCGAAGGCCAAGGGCGACACCGCGTTCTGGCACCGCGACGCGCTGGCCAGTGTCCAGATCTACGCGCCGGCGAACACGAAGAACGCCGACGACGTCACCAAGTCGGTCGGCGAGGTGGCCACCGGGCTCGCCGCGGCCGGGGCGGGCGGCGGGTACGTCAACTACATCGACCCGGCCCTGCCCGACTGGATGAACGCCTACTACGGCGACAACGTGCCGCGCCTGAAGCAGGTCGCGCACGCCGTCGACCCGCACAACGTGTTCCGGTTCGGGCAGGGCGTTCAGGGTTGATCGGTGGCGCGAAGCGCCTCCGTTGAGGGTGGCGGTGGGGACGTAGGTGGCTAGAGGTCGATACCGGTGAACACCGTGACGCGCTCCTCGGTCAGGTCGTTCATCGCGGCGAGCACGCCTTCGCGGCCGACGCCGGAGCCCTTGACCCCGCCGTAGGGCATCTGGTCGGCGCGGTAGGACGGGACGTCGCCGATGATCACGCCGCCGACCTCGAGCTCGGCCGAGGCGTGGAAGGCGAGCTGGACATCGGTGGTGAAAACGCCGGCCTGGAGCCCGTACGCGGAGTCGTTGACCGCGGCGAAGGCCTCGTCCACACCGTCCACAATGGACACCGCGAGGACCGGGCCGAAGATCTCCTCCGACCACGCCTTCGTGTCCGCCGGGACGTCGGTGAGCAGCGTGGGCGCGACGTTCGTGCCCTCGCGCGTGCCGCCGGTGAGGACCTTCGCGCCCGCCTGGACGGCCTCGTCGACCCACGCGATGATCCGCGCCGCGGCGGGTTCGTCGACCACCGGGCCGACGTCGGTATTGCGGTCGTAGGGATCGCCGGTCTGCTGCGACTGGACGGCCTCCAGCAGCGCGGGGACGAACTCGTCGGCGACGGCGGCGTCCACGATCACGCGCTGGACGGCGATGCAGGACTGCCCGGCCTGGTAGTTGCCGAAGGTCGCGATGCGGTGCGCGGCCCCTTCGGGGTCCGGCCAGTCGCGCAGCACCACGGCCGCGGCGTTGCCGCCGAGCTCGAGCACGACGTGCTTGCGCGGCGCGGCGTCCTTGAGCGACCAGCCGACCGGGCCGGAGCCGGTGAACGACACGACCGGCAGCCGCGGGTCGGTGACGAGTGCCGCGGTCTCGGTGTTTCCCAGCGGCAGCACGGAGAACGAGCCCTCGGGCAGGTCAGTCTCGGCCAGGATCTCACCGAGGATCAGCGCCGAAAGCGGCGTGCGCGGTGCGGGTTTGACGATGATCGGCGCGCCAACGGCAAGCGCCGGCGCGACCTTGTGCGCGACCAGGTTGAGCGGGAAGTTGAACGGCGCGATGCCGAGCACGGGGCCGCGCGAGACACGGCGGGTGAGCGCCAGCCGTGCGTCGCCCGACGGGTCGGTGTCGAGGCGCTGGACGTCGCCGGTGAAGCGGCGCGCCTCCTCGGCGGCGATGCGGAACACCGAAACCGCGCGCCGCGCCTCGGCCTCGGCCCACTTGAGCGGCTTGCCGTTCTCCGCCGTGATCACCTCGGCGATCTCGTCGGACCGGGCGGCGAGTACCCGCGAGACGTGATCGAGCGCGCCCGCGCGGACGTGCGCGGGAGTGCGTCGCAGCTCCTTGGCGACCGACGCCGCGGCAGCGACCGCGCGCTCGATCTGCTCAGGCCCCGGCACCGCGACCGTGGCGACTTCGCTGCCGTCGTACGGGTGGTGCACCACCGATGTCGTGGGGCCCTGCTCGGGACGGCCGGCGATCCAGGCGGGGCGCGGCTCGGGGGTGATCATGTCCATACGTACCAACGTAATCGGTGCCTACTTGATGAGCACCTTCAGTGCTTCGCGGCTCGCCATCGCGCGGTAACCGTCCGGGACCTCTTCGATGCCGATGGTGCGGTCGAAGACCTTGCCCGGCTGGTAGCGGCCCTCGAGGACGTCGTCCAGCAGCTCGGGGATGTAGCGGCGCGCCGGGGCGACACCGCCGGTGACCGTGATGTTGCGGCGGAACAGCGCCGGCCCGATCGGGCCTTCCTCGTACTGCGGCACGCCGACGCGGCTGATCGCGCCGCCAGGACGGACGACGCCGACGCCCATCTCGAAGGCGGCCTTCGTGCCGACGCATTCGAGGACGGTGTGGGTGCCTTCGCCATTGGTCAGCTCGCGGACCTTCTCGACGCCCTCCTCGCCGCGCTCGGCGACGACGTCCGTCGCGCCGAATTCCCGGCCGAGATCGGTGCGCGCCTGGTGGCGTCCCATCAGCAGGATCCGCTCGGCGCCGAGGCGCCTGGCGGCGAGCACCGCGGACAGGCCGACGGCGCCGTCGCCGATGACGGTGACGTTCTTGCCTTTGGTCACGCCCGCGGTCGTCGCGGCGTGGTGGCCGGTGGAGAAGACGTCGGACAGGGTCAGCAGCGAGGCGAGCAGGTCGTCGTCCTCGGTGTGCGGGAGCTCGACCAGCGTGCCGTCGGCCTGGGGCACGCGGACGGCCTCGCCCTGACCGGCGTCGACGCCCTTGGCGCCCCAGTTGCCGCCGTTTTCACACGACGTGTGCAGGCCTTCGCGGCAGAACCGGCAGGTGTTGTCGCAGTACATGAAGGGCGCGACGACGAGGTCGCCCTTCTTGACGCTGGTGACGTCCCGGCCGGTCTCCTCGACGATGCCGAGGAACTCGTGGCCGATGCGGCGGCCGTGCTCGCGGGGCGGCATGTCGGCGTAGGGCCACAGGTCGCTGCCGCAGATGCAGGAGCGCACGACGCGCACGAGGGCGTCTGTCGGCTCCGCCAGCTTCGGGTCGGGGACGGTCTCGACCCGGACGTCCCCGGCACCGTAGATGACTGTCGCGCGCATGGCCGTCCTTTCGCTGACATTCCGCGTGGTCCGGATGTGACAAACGTACGGGGTGAAGGCGGCGTGCCGGATCTAGATTCTGGAGCATGACCTCGCAGAGCGCAGCCCGCACGAACCCGTTCGGGGACTTCTTCGGCCGGATTTCCGCCCCGCGTACGCCGTGGCTGACCGGGGTCGTGTTCGTGGTGACGCTGGGGCTGGGCATCGCGCAGCTGGTGCACCCGCCGCTGTACGACGCCGTGGTCCGCGACGGGGCGCGGATCGACGACGGGCAGTGGTACCGGCTGGTGACCGGGATGTTCTTCCAGGACGGCTGGGCGCTCGGGCTGGTGTTCAACCTGCTGTGGCTGGCGGTGCTCGGCATGGTGGCGGAGCGGGTGTTCGGGCGGGCGCGCTGGCTGGTGCTCTACTTCGGCTGCGGGCTGTTCGGGCAGTTCATGAGCTACGTCTGGCTGAACCCGGTGGGCGCGGGCAACTCGATGTGCGTGGCCGGTCTGCTCGGAGCACTGGCCGTGGTCGCGCTGCGGCCGCCCGCGGGGGTGGCGGTGGCGCCGCAGGTGCGGTGGACGGCGATCGCACTCCCGGTCCTGGCGGTCGTCGACACCGTCGCGCACGACAACCACGGCCTCCCCGTCCTCCTCGGCATGGCCCTGGCCCTCTTGCTGGGCCGACCTCGCGTTCAGCGGGCAAACCGCGGACCGCGGTTTGCCCGCTGAACGTCAACGCCGCAGGTAGAGGTCGCGGAGGAGGAGGATCTCCGCGGAGTGGTGGATCGTCTCGCGGTTGATGTGGAGGACCAGCGTCGCGAGCGGCTCGTCGGCGTAAGGGCCCTCCGCCGGGCCGCAGGGGCGGGCGAGGCCGTCGGCGTCCAGGGCGCGGACGCCCTCGATCCAGTTCGCATAGGTCTCGTCGAGCTGAGCGAGAGCGTCGTCGGCCGTCCCGGGGTACGGGTAGGAGTCGTAGGACATCGCGGGCCCGCCGAAGTGCGACGCCGTCCGCACGCCGAGAACGCCGACGAGGATGTGGCTCAGCCGCCAGGCGATCGTCGTGACCGGCGGCGGCGACGGCTCCGGGTAGGCCCAGTCGATGGTGAATTCGCCCGAGCCCGGCTGCTCGTCCGACGTCCGCGGCCGGACGCTCCAGCAGCCTTCGACGGGCTCCCAGAGGTACTCCTCGTCGGTCAGCCCCTTGAGCTTCGGGCGGACGAAGTTCTGCCAGTGGAAGTCGAGCTGGTCGACGAGCTGAGTGGTCCAGTTCACTGTCATACCCGCACCGTAGAACCCCTTGCGGACAGCCGTGGTCCGCGATTCGGAGAACCCCGCCGATGTCGCGGTCAGCCCGCTGAACGCGAGGTCGGCGCAGGCAGGGGCTGGGTCCGGGGTGACCCGGCCCACCTGGGACGATGGGCAGGAATTCCGCCATCGCCAGGAGGTCGCAGGTGCCCAGTCCCACCGGTCCGGTACTCGTCGTGGACTTCGGGGCGCAGTACGCGCAGCTGATCGCCCGGCGCGTCCGCGAGGCGCAGATCTACTCCGAGGTCGTCCCGCACACGGCCACCGTCGAGGAGATGCTCGCGAAGAACCCGGCGGCGATCATCCTGTCCGGCGGCCCGTCCAGCGTGTACGCCGAAGGCGCGCCCGCGATCGACCCGAAGCTCACCGAAGCGGGCGTGCCGATCTTCGGCATCTGCTACGGCCACCAGCTGCTGGCCCGCGCGCTCGGCGGCGTCGTCGAGCCGACCGGCATCCGCGAGTTCGGCCGCACCGAGGTCCGCATCACCGGCGACGGCGGCGTGCTGCACGCCGACCTGCCGAACCGCCAGCCCGCCTGGATGAGCCACAACGACAGCGTCACCAAGGCCCCGGAGGGCTCGGTCGTCACCGCTTCCTCCGACGGCGCCGAGGTCGCGGGCTTCGAGGACGTCGAGCGCCGCTTCGCCGGCGTCCAGTACCACCCCGAGGTCGCGCACTCGCCGCACGGCCAGGAGGTGCTGCGGCGCTTCCTGCACGAGATCGCCGGCATCAAGCCGCAGTGGACGACCTCCTCGATCGTCGAGGAGCAGGTCCAGCGGATCGCCGCCCAGATCGGCGAGGGCCGCGCGATCTGCGGGCTGTCCGGCGGCGTCGACTCCGCCGTCGCGGCGGCGCTGGTTCAGCGTGCCATCGGCGACCGGCTGACCTGCGTGTTCGTCGACCACGGCCTGCTGCGGGCGGGGGAGCGCACCCAGGTCGAGCGCGATTTCGTCGCCGCCACCGGGGTCAACCTGGTCACCGTCGACGCACGCGAGCGCTTCCTGGACGCGCTGGCCGGGGTCACCGACCCCGAGGAGAAGCGCAAGATCATCGGCCGCGAGTTCATCCGCGTGTTCGAGCAGGCCGAGCGCGACCTGAAGGCGCAGGGCGACTACGCCTTCCTGGTCCAGGGCACCCTCTACCCCGACGTCGTCGAGTCCGGCGGCGGCGAGGGCACCGCGAACATCAAGAGCCACCACAACGTCGGCGGCCTTCCCGACGACCTGCAGTTCGAGCTGGTCGAGCCGCTGCGGCTGCTGTTCAAGGACGAGGTCCGCCGGGTCGGCCTGGAGCTGGGCCTGCCCGAGACGATCGTCCAGCGCCAGCCGTTCCCCGGCCCTGGCTTGGGCATCCGGATCATCGGCGCTGTCGACGCGGAACGCCTCGAAACCCTGCGCGCAGCCGACGCGATCGCTCGCGAGGAGCTGACCGCGGCCGGGCTCGACCGCGAGATCTGGCAGTGCCCGGTGGTGCTGCTCGCGGACGTCCGCAGCGTCGGAGTCCAGGGCGACGGCCGGACCTACGGGCACCCGGTGGTGCTCCGCCCGGTGTCGTCGGAGGACGCGATGACCGCGGACTGGACGCGGCTGCCCTACGAAGTCCTCGAGCGCATCTCGACCCGCATCACGAACGAGGTCCCGGAGGTCAACCGGGTGGTCCTGGACGTCACGTCCAAGCCGCCGGGCACCATCGAGTGGGAGTGACCCGGACATAGACGAAGGCCCCGGTGTGGGAAGCCCGGGGCCTTCGAGAGTGGTGGCGCAGCGCTATCGGCGTTTGCCGCGGAACGAAGCGCCGAGCAGCAGCAGCCCGACGAACACCGCGCCGCCCGCGACGACCCAGCGGAAGTCGAACCGGGGGAACCAGCTCGCGCCGTCCGACAGGACGTAGGCGGAGATCAGCAGGGTCGCGACCCCGACGATCAGGGTGAAGACGTCCACGCCACGCCGGCGCGCGGGAGCGGGGGCCGGGTTGTCGTAGGGGTAAGGGTCAGTCACGTCGCACCTCCACGTCGCCCGCCGCGTTCGACACGTGCAGGGTGATCTTCTGTCCGCCAGGGCCGTCGGTGCCGTAGTCGGTTCCGGTCAGCGGTTCCTGGCTCAGGCCCTTGGTCTCCCGATCGAAGCAGCTCACCTGGCCGGCCCCGTTCTTGCAGTCGAACGTGACGTCCGCGGTGGCCGGCACGGTGACGTCGGTGTTGCCCGCGCCGTTGGACACCGTGACCGCGTAGGGGGCACCGACCGGCAGCTTCGTCAGGTCGAGGTCGATGTCGCCTGCCGCGTGCTGGTACAGCGGCTTCAGCTCGGCCAGTGACTTCGGGGTCGGGTTGAGGTCGCCCACGCCGCCGCGCAGGTCCCAGTTCTGGAACGGCGCCGAGGTCAGCACCAACCCGGCGATGGCGAGCGGGATCGCGAGCCCGATCAGGCCCCGGCCGCCGCGGGCGAACGCGCCCACGACCAGCCCGATCCCGACCACGCCCAGCACCATGCCGATGATGTGCTGCGGTGAGAACCAGCTCACGCCGTTGATGTTGCCGAGCACTCCCGCGCCCGCGGTCACCACCGCCAGCGCGAACGTCGCCGAGCCCACCTTCGAGCGCGGCCGCCGCTGGTAGGCCGGAGGCGTCGGCGGTGCCGGGGGCACCGGCGGCTGCTCGGGCACGTCCGGGAGGTCCCAGCCCGCGGGGTCCGCGGCAAGCGGGTCCCAGCCCTGCGCCGGCGCGGGCGTCTCGGTCGCGGTGTCGGTCATCGTGAAGGCTCCGTTCCCCTGGTACGCCGTCGAATACGACGTGGTGGCGAGCGGTGCCGGGCGGTTCTCCTGCCCGCGGTTGCGGTGCAGCAGGTACAGCGCGGTGGCGACCAGCGCGATGGCGATCAGCCCGCCCCCGTTGAACCAGGAGCCCCCGGACCACCCGCCGCTGAACGTCCACCCGATGTTCGACACCGCCAGGATCGACAGCACGACCGCGAACGCGGGGGAGACCGACGACCGGCCCCGCCCGATCAGGCCTTCGAAACCGGACACCTCGTCACCCTCGGCGGGCAGGAACAGCCAGCCCAGCAGGTAGAAGGCGAACCCGAAGCCGCCGAACACCGCCATCGCGACCAGCGCGACCCGCACCACGACCGGGTCGATGCCGTACCGGTTGCCGATCGCCGCCGCGACACCCGCGAGCTTGCGGCCCGTGTGCGGCCGTCGCGGCCGGCTGATCCAGAAGTCCTTCACGGTCTCTTCGAAGCCGTTCAAGGGGTTCGGCTTCGGAGTCCGCGTGTCACTCGCACCACTCATACCGAAAATCATGCGGCACCGGCGTGGCCGCGACATCCGGGAAGGTCCCTGAGGTTTCCCCGAGGCCGGGGCCGGGCAGGCGGGTGGATCAGGGACTTCCCCGATGGAACCCGGCGCCACGCCGTGTGACCATGGACGACGTGCAGGAGTCCCTCGACCACGTAGCCACCGACCAGGTGACCCCCGGTGCCGCCGCGCCCACGCCGCCGAAGATGTTCCGGCGCCGTTCCGGGCGCGCGATCGCCGGCGTCGCCGGTGGGCTCGCCGACCACCTCGGCGTGTCGGTCGTCTGGGTCCGTACCGCGTTCGCCTTGCTCGCGGCCCTCAACGGCGCCGGGCTGCTGGCCTACGGGCTGCTCTGGGTGTTCGTCCAGCAGCAGACCGAAGAAGCCGCGGCCCAGGAGCGCCCGACGCCCAAGGAGCGGCAGCAGGCGTTCGGCCTGATCGCGCTCGGCGTCGGCCTCGCCGTCGCCAGCGGCACGCTGACCGGCCTGATCAGCGGCTGGGTCGCGGTGCCCCTCGCCGTGGCCATGATCGGTGCCGCGGTGGTCTGGCGCGAGGCCGACGAATCGCAGCGACGCCGCTGGCGCACCGGCGCGAAGGACGGCGTCGCCGGGGCCTTCCTCGGGGGCGGCGGCTGGTCCGCGGCGATCCGGATCGTCGCCGGGGTCGCGCTGGTGATGACCGGGATCGGCGTCGTCCTGCTCCGCAGCGGCAGCCTCGACCAGGTCCAGTTCGCGCTGATCGCGGTGATCGCGACGCTCATCGGCGTCGCCGTGCTGACCGTCCCGTTCTGGCTGCGGCTGGTCCGCGATCTGTCCGACGAGCGCAAGGCCCGCATCCGTACCGACGAACGCGCCGAGATCGCCGCGCACCTGCACGACTCCGTCCTGCAGACCCTCGCGCTCATCCAGAAGCAGGCCGAGTCACCCCGAGAGGTCGCCCGGCTGGCGCGCGGCCAGGAGCGTGAGCTCCGCGGCTGGCTCTACGGCCCCAACGGCTACGGCATGCCCGGGGACGTCGAGGAAGGCCAGGCCCTCGGCGGACGCCTGTCGGAAGCACTCGCCGCCGCCTGTGGCGAGGTCGAAGACACCTTCGCGATCTCCGTAGGCCAGGTGGTGGTCGGCGAGGCGGAGCTGAACGAGCCGCTGTTCGCGCTGGTGCAGGCCGCGCGGGAGGCGATCGTCAACGCCGCCAAGCACGCCGGGGTCCAAGAGGTCAGTGTCTACGCCGAGGTCGAGCCGACAGCGGTCACCGTGTTCGTCCGCGACCGCGGCAAGGGCTTCGACCCCGACGTCGTCCCGGAGGACCGCCACGGCCTCGCCGACTCGATCCGCGGCCGGATGGATCGCCACGGCGGTACGGCCAAGGTCCGCACCGCGCCCGGCGAAGGCACCGAAGTACAGCTGGCCATGCCGGTGAAAGCCGGGAAGGGCGCCGCGTGAGGCGGCTATGCTCGGGTTGCCGCGCTAACGAGGGAGTGTCGTGACAGAGAGCCAGCGGGAACCGGTCAAGGTCTTCCTCGTCGACGACCACGCGCTGTTCCGCGCGGGCGTGCGCACCGAGCTCGACTCGATCACCGACGAGGTCCGCGTGGTCGGGGAGGCCGGCTCGGTCGCCGAGGCGGTCGCCGGGATCACCCGCACCCAGCCGCAGGTCGTGCTGCTCGACGTCCACATGCCCGACGGCGGCGGTGCCGAGGTGCTGCGCCGGGTCCGCCCGGAGCTGCCGGACGTCGTGTTCCTCGCGCTCTCGGTGTCCGACGCGGCCGAGGACGTCATCGCCGTCATCCGCGCCGGTGCGCGCGGCTACGTCACCAAGACGATCTCGTCGAAGGAACTGGTCCGCGCGGTCGTGCGGGTGTCCGACGGGGACGCGGTGTTCTCGCCGCGGCTGGCGGGGTTCGTCCTGGACGCCTTCGCCGACCGGCCCGGGTCGGCGCCGATCAACGACCCCGAGCTCGACCTGCTGACCCCGCGCGAGCGCGACGTCCTGCGCCTGCTCGCCCGCGGGTACGCCTACAAGGAGATCGCGTCCGAGCTGTTCATCTCGGTGAAGACGGTCGAGACGCACGTGTCGAGCGTCCTGCGCAAGACCCAGCTCTCGAACCGCTACGAGCTCTCCCGCTGGGCCTCCGACCGCCGTCTCGTCTAGTCGGCCACCGACGCCAGGGGACGCGCTTCGGGCGCCGGCGCCTTCTGCAGCCGCGTGAGCGCCACGCCGCCCAGGACGACGAGCATGCCCGCGATCACCCGCAGGTTCAGCGGCTCACCCAGGAACACCGCGCCCAGCAGCACCGAAACCACCGGCAGCAGGTATCCGACCACCGACGCGGCGACCGCGCCTTCGCTCGCCAGCAGCTGGTAGTTCAGCGCGAACGCGAACCCGGTCGAGCCGATACCGAGCACCAGCACGGCGAGCGCCGGCCCGATGCCCAGGTGCACCGGCGTCAGCCCGCCCACCGGCACCGCGAGCACCAGCATCCCGCTGGCCAGCAGCATCTGACCGGCCGAAATGGCGTACGGGGAGAGGCCATTCCCCGACAGGTACTTGCCCTCGTAGACGAACGCGAAGCCGTAGCTCGCCGCCGCCGCGAGGCAGGCCAGCGCGCCCCAGCTGAGCAGCCCGGACGACTGCCAGGGCGCGAAGATCAGCAGGATCCCGCCGAGCCCCACGACGAGGCCGGCGATCCGCGTCGCGGTCATCCGGTTCGACGTCCCCAGCAGCGGCGCGGCCACCAGCACCCACAGCGGCGTCGTCGAGTTCAGCACGCCGGTGATGCCCGAATCCACGGTCAGCTCGCCGATCGCGAAGAGCAGGAACGGCAGCGCGTTGTGGAAGAACGCGGCGACCGCCAGATGCCCCCACACGCGGCGGTCACGCGGGAGCCGCGCGCGGTACAGCGCGGTCAGCGCCACCAGCATCGCCGAGCCGAGCACCAGCCGGGCCAGCACGAGCTGGACCGGCGAGAACATCTCCAGCCCCAGTTTGATCCAGAAGAAACTCGAGCCCCACATCAGCGCCAGCGCGGCGATCCGCAGCAGGGTCTTCGTCTCGCCCACCCAGTCCTCCTCAGTCGAACAAGAACCAGCTTTCCCCCGGCGAGGTGTAAGGACAAGCGAAAATAACTGCAGCGATACTTAAGCGGAGCTGTAGAATCGGGCCATGCTGGACGTACGGCGGATGCAGGTGCTGCGCGCGGTGATCACCAGCGGTTCGATCACCGCAGCGGCGAGGAATCTGGGCTACACGCCCTCGGCGATCAGCCAGCAGCTCTCCGCCCTCGAACGCGAAGCGGGCATCGAACTGCTGGAGCGCGTCGGCCGCGGAGTCCGCCCGACGCTCGCGGGCGCGCTGCTGTCCGAACACGCCGAGACGCTGAGCATGGAGCTCGCGCGCGCCGAAGCCGCGCTCGGCGAGCTCAAGGCGGGCCGCACCGGCCGGCTCAGCATCCACTACTTCGCCACCGCGGGAGCGTCGCTGATGCCGCCCGCGATCGCCGCGGTCCGGCGCGAGCATCCCGGCGTCTGCCTCGACCTCAAGCTCGTCGAGCCGGACCCGCGGGGTGCGGTCGAAGAGGGCCGCGCCGATGTCGCGATCACCGTCTCGCCCCGCGAGACACCGCCCGCCAAGGGAACCGAGCTGATCCACCTGCTCGACGACCCCTATCGCGCGGTGCTGCCGAAGGCACATCCGCTGGCCCGCAAGCGCGTGCTGGATCTCGCCGAGTTCGCCGAGGAACCCTGGGTCGGCGTCGACGGCCTGCCCGGCGTCTGCCGCGACATCCTGGTCGGTGCCTGCGCGTCGGCCGGGTTCGCGCCCAACGTCGTGGTCGAGTCGGAGGATTACCAGACCGCGCAAGGGTTTGTCGCCGCCGGGCTCGGCGTCGGCCTGGTCCCGGAACTCGGGCTCGGCACGCCGCACCCCGGCGTCGTCATCCGCCGCATCCGCCACCCCGAACCGGTCCGCGCGATCCACGCCTCGGTCGCTTCGCGGGTCGTCCGCCACCCGGCTGTCCGCACGCTGCTGGACGCGATGCGCGAGGCGTCGGTCGCGAAGGCGTCCTAGACGAAGAACAGCTCCGAGACGAGGATGCCGATGATCACCGCGGCCAGGATCGCGACCCCGGTGATGACCCACTTCTTCGTCGCGGGCGACAACCCCGCCGACGCGGCCGCGGGGGCCGGAGCCGGGGGCCGCATGAACTCGGTCGGCGCCTGCTGCAGCGAGTACGGCGGGGGCGGAGCCTGCGGATAGCCGGGCGGCGGTGTCACCGGGATCTGCTGCTGGAACTGCTGCGTCGGCCCCGCGTGCGTCGGCCGCTGCCCGGGGTGCATCCCCGGCGCGGTCGGCGGGATGAACGCGGTCTCGCGGCCCTCGGTGATCGCGCTCAGCGCGATGACCGTGTCCTGCATGGTCGGGCGGGTGGCCGGGTCCGCGCGCAGCATCTTCCGCAACGCCCCGGCCAGCACGCCCGCGTTGAGCGGCGGCCGCTCCGAAGACTGCCCGTCGTCGCCGAACGGCGGCACGCCCTCCACCGCGGTGTAGAGCGTCGCGCCGAGCGAGTAGACGTCGGCGGGCGGCGACGGCGGGAGCCCTCGCGCCACCTCAGGCGCCACGTACGCCGGGTTCGGGCCACCACCGGCGATACCGATGTCGGTGAGCTTCACGCCGCCGTCGTCGGCCAGCAGGACGGTGCCCGGCTCCAGCGTCCGGTGCACGAACCCGGCCGCGTGGATGGTCGCCAGCGCGCCGCCCAGCTGGATGCCCAGCGCGGCGGCCTGATCCGGGGAGAGCCTGCCGTGCTCGGCCAGGAACGTCGCCATGCTGCGCGAGGGGATGTACTCCATCACCAGCCAGACGTCCTGGCCGTCGGGCAGCACGTCGAACACGGTGATCGCGCACGCGTGCTCGATCTTCGCCGCGTTCTTGCCCTCCTGCATCGCCTGGGCCTTCGCGGCCTCGGCGCGCTCGGGCGGCAACCCGACCGGCAGGTACATCCGCTTCATCGCGACCGTGCGGAACAGCCGCGTGTCGAACGCCAGCCACACGATCCCGGCCCGGCCTCGGCCGATCGGCTGGTCCAGCCGGAACCGGCCGCCGACGATGGTGCCTTCGGAACTCACGACGAATCCTCGATCATCCGCCAGCCGGCGTGGTCGTACGTCGGTCGTCGTCGGTCGGCGTCGTTTCGTAGTCGGCTCGACTTGGTTCAGTCGGCGTCGACGTCGTGGTCTTCGGCGTCGTCTTCGGTGTCGTCTGCGGCGGCGGCTCGGCCTTCGTGGACGTGCGCTTGGACGACGTCGTCGAAGACGTGGTCTCCGAGGTGGTCGTCTCCTCGGACGACGTCCGTGGTCTCCGGCGACGACTCCGTCGTGGGTGTCGGCGTGGCCGACTTGCTCGATGTCGTAGGTGCCGCGGGCGCCGGGTTGTTCGGGCTCAGCAGCCAGAACGCCAGCGCCGCCAGGCCGACGACCACGATCCCGCCGATGATCGCCGGGCGCTTCCAGGCGCCGGGCTTGACGTCGTCATCGTCGTCGACCGGGCTCGTCCTGGCCCGCTGCGGGGGCGGCGGGGGCGGCGGCTCGTCGTCGTACTCGTCGTCGTACGAACCGTCGTCGTAGTCGTAGTCCCCGGGCACCGGGGCCGCGCGGGTGGCGGCCAGGCCGGGCGGGAGCTGCCCGGGGGGCAGCGGGGCGCCGTAGGGCTGGTCGTCGTGGTAGCGGCGGTCGTCGTACCCGTCGTCGTAGTCGTCCTGCGGGTAGCCGCCGCCCGCCGGGTAGGCGGGCTCGTCGTAGTACGGGACCTGCTGGGTCGGCCCCTGCTCGCCGAGCAGGGTGCCGGAGTGGCCGACGTCCTCGAAAAGCTGCGTCGCGCCGGGTGCGGCCGCGCCGAGCATGCCCGCCGAGGGCGCCACCATGGTCTCGTCCGCGGGCCCGCCGAGCGGGGTCTCGCCGCGGGAGACCGCGGCCAGCAGCTCCTCGCACTCCTCGGCGGTGGGCCGGTGGTTGATGTCCGGGTGCAGCAGCACGGCCAGCACGCTGGCCAGCGGCCCGGACTGGCGTGGCGGGTTGATCTGCCCGGCGGCGACCGCATGCAGCAGGCTCAGCGTGTTCTCGCTCAGGCCGAACGGCGGCTGGCCCTCGCAGGCCGCGTACAGCGTCGAGCCGAGGGAGAACACGTCCGACTCCGGACCCGGTTCGCCGCCGATGGCGACCTCGGGGGCCAGGTAGGCGGGGGTGCCGGCGATCATCCCGGTCTTGGTGACCGTGACGTCGTCCTTGGCGCGCGAGATGCCGAAGTCGGTGATCTTCACCGTGCCGTTGCCCGCCAGCAGGATGTTGCCCGGCTTGATGTCCCGGTGCACGATGCCGACCGCGTGCGCCTCGCGCAGCGCCGCGGCGACCTGCGCGCCGATCCGCGCCACCTCCATCGGCGGCAGCGTGCGGCGTTCCTGCAGGACCGCGGCCAGGCTGGTGGAGTTGAGGTACTCCATGATCAGGCACGGCTGGCCGTTGTCGTCGGTGACCACGTCGAACACGGAGATCGCGTTCGGATGGTGCAGCCGGGCGGCGATGCGGCCCTCGCGCATGGTGCGCTGGCGGGCGTCTTCGGCGTCGTGCTCGTCCAGGTGCGGCTGGAGCAGCAGCTGCTTGATGGCGACCGTGCGGCCCAGGACCTCGTCGTGCGCCTGCCAGACGGCCCCCATCGCACCCGTGCCGATCCGGCCGTCGATGCGGTACCGGCCGGCGACCAGGCGACCCTCGTCGCTCACGCGACCTCCTTTGGGCTCCGACTTCACCAGGGCGTGACTGTCCCGACCTGGTGGTGCGGCCATGAACACACCGCGTCCGTGGAGCGTATGCACATGTCGTGGGCAGTGTGCCGGCTTTCCCGAGACCGGCCCGTGACAAGGCTAGGCGTTCACTCTGTGCACACACACGCGGCACGGTCCGATCGCCTCCGGGCCAGGTATGCGGAGCACGAGGTTACATGTACTGCGCCGAGATGAGCTCGGCGGCGGTGATCAGGCCGCTGCTGTCGTCGGCGACCTGGAACAGCTGCTTGACCCGCACGAGCGCGCCGTCCGGCCGGTGCAGCGTCGCGACCGCGAGCACCAGGCCGTCCGGCTGGACGAAGGTGTCGGCCTCCTGGACGTCGATGGCGTCCATCGAGCTCCAGGTGCGCACCAGCTCACCCGGCCCGCTGCCGGCGAGCACTGGGCTGAGCAGTGCCAGCGCGTCCTCGGGGGAGCGGGCGATCGTGGCGTAGAACCGCTTCACCGCGTCGAGCTTGGCGGCGGCCGCCTTCGCGGACACGGTGTGGCTGCCCACCGGGGCCGCCGCGGACGCGGTGGTCTTGGCGGGACCCGGCTGCGTGGCCTCGGGGGTGGCCGTCTCCGGCGTGTTGTCCTGGCCGCCGGAGGGCCGCTGCCGCTCGGGCGCGCCACCGCTGCTCTGGCCCTGCGGCATCGCGGCGCCGCCCAGCTCGGCGGCCCCGCTGAACCCCGCGGGCGCGGCGTCGCCGCCGGCGGGCGCGGTGCGGTGACCGGTGGTGAGCATCGGGGCGGCGATCACGGCACCCGCGACGAGCGCGCCCGCCGCGACCAGGCCGGCCAGCTTGGCGCGGCGCGAGAGCCGGCTCTCCGGGTCCTCGATCTCCGAGGGGAGGGGCTCCTTGACCGTCTTGGGCGGCCGCGGCGGCAGGAAGTTCTGCGGATCGCGAAAGACCTGCTCGAGATATTCGCGGTCGGCGTCGGGTACGCCGTCGAGAATCTCGGCCGGAATCACGTCCTCGACGCGGACGGCGTTGTGTTCACGCCGAATACGCTGCCGATCAAGCACGAATGTCCTCGCTCTGGGGTTCCGGGGACGGCGGCCCGGCCGTTCGGCCGGGTGCCGTTGGCCCGGACGGCCGACTCGTGGCCGGGGTCCGGGACCGCTGTCGTCAGGTAACCCTGTACGGACGGCGACTGCCAGGCTCTGTCGCCGGAATGCCGTCGTCATACGACGAGCGGCAGCTTATGTCACCCACCCGGACCAGGCATTACCGCTCAGCGCACCGCACGTGCATCGGAACGTGCGCACTGCACGTGCGCGACCTGCTACTGGCCGTCGCTGGCGATCTTGTCGCCGTCACCGAACGTCAGCGTCCGCGTCTCCATCGTCTTCGTCCCGTCCGTGTGGGTGACTTCGACGGTGTTCACGGTCACGCCGCGTTGCTGGTCGATGCTGACCTTCTTGACCTCGAAGTAGGCGACCCCGGCGTAGCGCTCGGCCAGCGCTTGCGCGCCCTGGTCGTGCAGCTGCCCGGTGGTCACCGACGAGGCCTGGTTGGGGTCGGTGGTGACGGTGTTGAAGAACTTCTCCGAGTTGTCCCCCATGGTCTGGGCGTCCGGCGGGAAGGAGTACCACCACGGTGCGGTGACCGGGGTCTCCCGCCCGGCGGGCGTGATCGGCGGCTTCTGCGGCGGCCCGGAAGGCGCCTGGGCGCCGGTGGGCGCGGGACCCGAAGCCGGCTCGGCCGGGTTCGGGTGCGTCGCGTCGTCGCGCGGGCCGCTGGGCGCCGCGGCGGGTTCGGCGGCGGCGCGGTCCGGGACCTTCGGGGTGCGCGGGCCACCGCCCGCGCCGCCACGCTGGCCCGGTGGCACCGCCTGGTCGTCGCTGATCACCGGGGCGCCGCCCTGGTAGCCGGGCCAGGCGCCCTGGACGGCCTCGTCGGTGGCGGGCTTGCCGACCAGGAAGGTGCCGGCGAACAGCAGCCCGATGACCACCGCGCCGGACGCGCCGGTGGCGAACCAGGCCGCCTTGCGCCAGGTCTTGGGCGGAGTCACCGAAGCGGGCACCGAGCCGATGTCGAACCCGCCCAGCCCGTCCAGCGGCGGCGCCGCGTAGATCCGGACCTCGTCGTCCTCGGGGTCGATCCGGCGGGACTTCGGGGCCGCCAGCGACACCTTGGTGCGCTGCGGCGGGGCCTCGGGCTCGACGGGCTCGCGCAGGTCCGCGGTGATCTCGGCGGGGTCTTCGGCGAGCGGGAGGCTGCCCTGGGCCGGCGGGAAGGCCGGCCGGCGCTCGCGGGGCTGGGGCAACGGCAGGGAGCCGGACACCGGCGGGTCGAGCGGCCGGTCGTGGCGGCGGGCGGCCGAGCCGGGCAGGACCGGCGGGGTCCAGCTGCCGGCGTCGCCGCGGCGATGGCGCCCGGAGTGTGCGGTACCGAGGTGTTCCGTTCCGCTGCTCATGCCGGATCGACCGCCTCGGGGTGCGGTCCTGACGCCGCCGGGCGCCGGGTCAACCCGATCGGAGCACGGGATTCACGGGCGGAATCCTGTGTGGCGTCATGCGCAGATGCACGCGCATGCGAGAATGAGCGCGCGGGGCCGATGCCCCCGCGCGTCCCCCGGGCGTAGCCCGACCCAGACGCAAGGGTCCTCACGCCGTAGACATTAAGAGCATTCGGCGGAGAAAGTCGCCCCCAAACCTGCAACTTGCAGATGTTTCACTCGACCGGGCGCGACTGATCGGGGGCGCTGTCCGCCCAGCATCCTCACTGACCGTGATTTCCGCAGCTCAGCGGGTGTTCAGCCGCCACTGCGATACTTGTCACGGGTCGACTGCAGGGCCTTGGTGGCCACCGCTCCGCTACCCGCCGCGACGATCATCGCCGCGATGTCGAGCCCGGGTCCCCCGGCCGTGAGCAGCCAGGCGAAGAGCGCGGCCGCGGTGGTACCGCCCGCGACGGCCCACCGGCTCCGGACGTACTGGGCCACCGGCGCGCCGCCGGCCCGCTTACCCGCCGCGTTGTTGAGCAACGCCAAGTAACCCACATGGCCCAGTGCGGCCAGCACGCTGCCCAGTGCCAGCACGACGGCGATGAAGTTCAAGAGCCAGTCCATACGTCCAGTCTGCCCGTATCGGGGCGGGCCGGCCTCGGGGGAAACCCGGATTTCGGGCAACCGTTACCGGCCGAGCCGCCCGCGGCCGAGATTCAGCAGAGCCATGGCGAGCTGCCTGCCCTCCGGGCCGAGTTCGCGGTAGCGCGCCAGCACGTCCATCTCGCGGTTGTAGACGATGCGGGTGCCGCCCGCGGCCATCCGCGCCGCGCCGATCGTCTTCGACACCTCCACGCGGCGTTTGACCAGCCGCAGGATCTCCTTGTCGAGCCAGTCGATCTCCTCGCGGAGCGCGGTGATCTCATCGGCGGCCGGGAGCGCGGTGTCCACGCCGGTGTTCTCCGTCGGTCGGGTGTTCATCGGGACCTCTCCCTCGATGTCCGGACTGCCTGGCCCCTGGGACGGCGAAAGCCCCGGGTCCGAGGACTCCGGGGCTGGCTGTGATGGCGTTTCGGGCACTACGCGATCACGGGAGCCGGAGTCCGGGTCCCGTAAAAAAATCGCTTCGCGTGGTGTCGCACGAGATCAGTATGGCACAGCCGCCTGCTGCCGCCCCCGGAAACCGCGTACGCGCGCGTGCACGACGAGGCTGACCATCAGCCAGAACACCGGGAACGCGGGCCAGAAGAAGAAGGCGCCCGAAACGGCCCAGCGGACGGTCAGCAGCACCGCCAGCACCACGACGACGCCGAGGTGCACGCGCAGCGCGGGGTGCTGACGGAACGCGTCGCGGGTCAGCGGCCAGCCGGGCCGGGCGGGCGCGGGGGTGGGGGTGGGCAAATCGGTCGTGAGCTCGCGGAGCTCGTCGGTGAACCGCGCGGCGTAGACGGCGGTCAGGCGCTCCTCGACCTCGTCGAGGGTGAGCCTGCCGTCGCTGCCGGCGGAGGAGATGAGGGCCGCGACACGCTCGCGGTCGGCGTCGGCTGCCCGGATGCGGGCGGGGATGTTTTCGGTCATGGCATTGATGGTCCGTGTCCCGGGCCGCCCGCGCGTCGGACGCCAGGCGACATCCCCCGCTACGCCTGCCGCGGTACCCCGCCGCCTGCGGGGTAGCGTGGACAGGCGATGGACACCCTCTTCGATCTCCCCGCCCAGAACCCCGTGCGCGAGCCCGCTTCCGGTGGGCCCGCGGAGCTGCTGTCCGACCTGAACCCCGCCCAGCGCGAGGCCGTCACCCACGCCGGTGGCCCGTTGCTGGTGGTCGCGGGCGCGGGCTCGGGCAAGACCCGGGTGCTCACCCGCCGGATCGCGTACCTGCTCGCCCAGCGCCGGGTGCATCCCGGCGAGATCATGGCGATCACGTTCACCAACAAGGCCGCCGCCGAGATGCGCGAGCGCGTCTCCGCGCTGGTCGGCCGCCGCGCGAACGCGATGTGGGTGTCCACCTTCCACTCCATGTGCGTGCGGATCCTGCGCAGGGAAGCCAAAACGCTGGAGATGTCGTCGAGTTTCTCCATCTACGACTCGGATGACACGAAGCGGCTGATCACGCTCGTGGCGCGCGATCTGGACATCGACCCGAAGCGCTACGCCGCGCGCACGCTGGCCATCCACATCTCGAACCTGAAGAACGAGCTCGTCGACCACGAGACGGCGGCGGCGAACGCGGGCAACGACCTCGAGCGCCGGGTGGCCGAGGTGTACGGCGAGTACCAGCGTCGGCTGACCCAGGCCAACGCGTTCGACTTCGACGACCTCATCATGCGCACGGTCTCGCTGCTGCAGACCTTCCCCGCCGTCGCCGAGTACTACCGGCGGCGGTTCCGGCACGTGCTGGTCGACGAGTACCAGGACACCAACCACGCGCAGTACACGCTGGTGCGCGAGCTGGCCGGGACCGGGCCGGAGGACACCGGTGTCCCGCCCGCCGAGCTGGTCGTGGTCGGTGACGCGGACCAGTCCATCTACGCCTTCCGCGGCGCGACGATCCGGAACATCGAGGAGTTCGAGCGGGACTTCCCGAACGCGCGGACCGTGCTGCTGGAACAGAACTACCGCTCCACGCAGACGATCCTGTCCGCGGCCAACGCGGTCATCGAGCGCAACCCGAACCGGCGCGCGAAGCGGCTGTGGACGGATTCGGGCGACGGCGACAAGATCGTCGGTTACGTCGCGGACAACGACCACGACGAGGCCGCGTTCGTCGCGGGCGAGATCGACGCGCTGGCGGAGAAGGGCGAGGCGGACTACTCCGACGTCGCCGTCTTCTACCGCACCAACAACCAGTCGCGCGTGTTCGAAGAGATCTTCATCCGGCTCGGCCTGCCGTACAAGGTCGTCGGCGGCGTGCGGTTCTACGAGCGGCGCGAAGTCCGCGACATGATCGCGTACCTGCGCGTGCTGGCGAACCCCGAGGACACGGTCAGCCTGCGCCGCGTCCTGAACGTGCCCAAGCGCGGCATCGGTGACAGGGCCGAAGCGGTCATCGCGACCTTCGCCGAGCGCGAGCGGATCTCGTTCGCGGCGGCGCTGCGGGCCGCTGTCGACGGGCACGTGCCGCTGCTGAACCCGCGTTCGGCCAAGGCGATCGGCGGGTTCGTCGCGCTGCTCGACGAGCTGGGCGCGCTGGTCGAGTCCGGCACCGAGGTGCACGACGTGCTGGAGGCGGTGCTGGAGAAGACCGGCTACCGCGTCGAGCTGGAGGAGTCGGACGACCCGCAGGACGCCTCGCGGGTGGAGAACCTGACCGAGCTCGTCACCGTGGCCCGCGAGTTCGCCGAGTTCACCGCGGAGGTGATCGCGGACGAGAACGCCGAGCTGGTGGTGGAGGCCGGGGTCCCGGCGCCGGGCTCGCTGCCCGCGTTCCTCGAGCGCGTGTCCCTGGTCGCGGACGCCGACTCGGTGCCCTCGCCCGACGGCGGCGAGGAGGGTGACGGCGGCGCCGGTGTGGTCACGCTGATGACCGTGCACACCGCGAAGGGCCTGGAGTACCCGGTGGTGTTCTGCACCGGCTGGGAGGACGGCGTGTTCCCGCACATGCGGGCGCTCGGCGACCCCCACGAGCTGGCCGAGGAACGCCGCCTGGCCTACGTAGCCATTACGCGCGCGCGTAAGCGGCTGTACGTCTCGCGCGCGATCACGCGGTCCGCGTGGGGGCAGCCGTCGATGAACCCGGCCTCGCGCTTCCTGGACGAGCTGCCGCCGGACCTCGTGGACTGGCGGCGGCTGGAACCCTCCAGCAGCGGCTTCGGCTCGTTCGGCTCGGGCTCGTCGTCCGGCCCGCGCGCGGCGACGACGTGGGGACGGCGCTCGTCGTCCTCTCCGTCGGTGTCCACGCCGTCGTTCGGCAAGGGCTGGAAGGACACCGTGGCGCTGAAGCTGGACGTCGGCGACCGCGTCAGCCACGACAAGTACGGCCTGGGCACGGTGATCGCGTGCGACGGCGTCGGCCCGCGTGCGACGGCGACGATCGACTTCGGCGCGTCGGGCAAGGTCCGGCTGATGCTGATCGGCAGCGTCCCCATGGTGAAGCTGTAGGTCCACTTAGGACAGTGGTTTTGGCCTTCGTTTCGTGACCGCGGCACGTCGGCCGGTCTCACTGGGCACCGGCCGTGTCTCGGGTGGCAATGTCTGGAGCCGACCACTACGAGGCAACTGGCTGACCAGGCAGCCTCAGTCGCCCCAGCGACCACATCGGTAACGGCCGTGAGTGGTAAGTCGGGTTCTAACCCTACTTACCACTCACGAGAACCCGACCCGAGCGCAACCAGACCCGCCACGTTTGCCCTACCCCTCAATAACCCTCGTAACCACTCACGACCCCACCCCACGCACCCCCACAGTCTCATCGGCACCATCGGCCACAGCCCCGCCTCGCAGATCGCCAGATGTGGCTGCCAGAACGACACCTACTACTCACGACCCTGCCGACACGGCCGGCTCCAAAGTCACCCTGCCGAGTGAATCTCCCGGCATTCCCGCCGCAATTCTCCTTTGCTGCCAAGCGTTTCCCATCGCCCGGCGGACACTGCCGGCCGACCTGCCGCCGCGGCCTCCTCGAAACTGTCGGACCCCTGCGGAATACTCGGCTCATCGAACACAAGTTCGACGACGTGGGGTAAGCTGGTCCGGTCCGGCGCCCCGGTGGGGAGGGCGTGGTGTGGATGCGGTGCTGTTTGGGTTGCTGGCCTCGGGGGTACAGGAATATCTGCGAGGAGTCCTGGGGTCGACGGTTCCGGATCGGGGTCGGGAGCCTTCGGGGGCTTCAGGAATTTCTTCGCACGCGGGAGAGGAGGCGCGCCGGCTTGCCGCCGCCTGGCGAACGCTGCTCCGGCAGCACGAACCGGGCGCGGACGGGCAGTGTGTGGTCTGCGGCGGGGGACGCCGTTGGACCACCAGGGCCCGGCGAGCCGGGCGCGCCCGCTCTGCGGGCTTCGGTGGCGACGTCTTCGGCTGGCTGCCGGTGCGCCGTCAGGCCGGGTTCTGCACGGTGTGGCAGGTGGCGGTGGCCTACTTCATCCGGCGATTGCCCGGCAAGGGATGACCGGCGATTCGCGGGGCTGAGCGGGCCGCGGCGCGGCCGGATCGCCGCGTTCGTTGCCCGGGGACTCCGCGCGGGCTGGCGCCTTCTCGGCGGCCCTGAGGGCCCTTCGTCGTTCGAGGCGACTCATCGAACAACGGGACCGGTCCCGTCTTCGGCTGCGCTGCCGGACGGGGAACCGGGTGGAACGAGGGAACTTCCGGGTGGCCCGGACTCAGATGTTGATGCCGCGCGCGGCGAGCCACGGGCGCGGGTCGATCTTGCGGGTGCCGTTCAGCCACACCTCGAAGTGCAGGTGCGGGCCGGTGCTCTGGCCACGGTTGCCGATCTCGGCGATCTGCTGGCCGCACTTGACCTTCTGCCCCTCCTTGACGGAGAAGCTGTTCATGTGGCCGTAGACCTGGATCGTGCCGTCGTCGAGCTGGACCCGGACCCACAGGCCGAAACCGCTGGCCGGGCCGGCCTCGATCACGGTGCCGTCGGAGGCCGCGTAGATCGGGGTGCCGATCGCGTTCGCGATGTCGATGCCGAGGTGGCTCGTGCCCCACCGGGCGCCGAAGCCCGAGGTGAACGTCCCGTGCGCGGGCAGGCAGGTCTTCGGCCGGTTGGCCTCTTCCTGGGCCTTGCGGGCCGCGTCGGCTTCCCGCTTCTCGCGAGCCTGGGTGACGGAGGCGCTGTCGGCCAGCTTCGCGGCTTCCGCGGAGGCGTCGACGGTGTGCCCGGTCGGCAGGAGTTCGGGGGCGCCACCGGAACCGGCGCCGCCGGCGGTGAACGAGGCGCTCGCGTCCTGGCTGGCCAGGGCGGGGCCCGCGTCGGCGTCGGTGGTGAGGGTCTTGAAGGTCTGTCCGGCCGCAGCGGCGGCGAACGCTCCGGCCGCAACGGCCGCGACTACGACTCGGCCGCGAAGGGCCGAGGAGGGCGGTGCGATGCGGTGCGCGCCCCGGACCCGAACGACGGCACCATCGAGTGCGTCTTTCAGGGCCGGGGAAGGAGCTTGGCCGCCGGGGGAGCGGTGTGAAGCCAAGACAGGGCCTTCCATCGTCGGGGAGCCGGGCCTAGGACTGCCGGGCGGGGGATCCCGGTGAGCCAACCTCGGGGGTGGTTCGCTCGGTGTCCTACTTCGTGACCTGACTGTAATGGGGACCGGGGGACAGTAACGAAGGGGCACCGCTATCGGCAAGATCTGCCCCGCGTGTCGGCCGAACGAGTGGCGGCCATCTTGCGTGGGCCTGCGGGAATTACCCAAAGTTAGATCAGGTTTACTGCACCTGGTGTGACTTCCGTTACAGCCCTCAAGGGCGTTCGCGCCCACCCGTTCGGCCGAACGGGTGGGAAGGAGGGGAATAAGGATTTGCGAGGCGGCGTTGAGCGCCGCTCGGCGATCGGCGGCCCGGCGGGCACCGCTCACGGGCTCCGGCTTGCTAGCGTCGCGGGCGATGAATCAACGCTCATGGCCCCCGGCCGAAGGCTCCCCGAGGGGCCGCGGTCCCGGCTCAGGTGGCCCCGGCGCGGCTGACGATCCAGGCCGGTCCCCAGCCTCCGCCCCGACCAGCGCCGACTCCCGCTCCGGCACCGGTGCGGCCTGGGACGACCTCTCCGGCGATCGCCCGTCAGCGCTGCTCAAGGCGGCGCTCGGCAGCGGCTTGGCGGCCGCGCTCCTGCTCACCGCGGGTGCGGTGGTGCCGGTGTCGCCCGACGCGTCCGCCGGGTTCACCAGCTGGCCCCTGCTCGCCCTGCTGGCACTGGTCCCGGTGCTGGCCGCTCTCGGCTGCGCCGTGGCCGGGCGGCCGGGGCCCGCGGCCGGGCTCCTGCTCGGCCTGGCCGCCCTGGCGCCCGGACGGCTGGTGCTCGACCTGCAGTTCGCCGTCAACGGCCCGCTGACCGTCCGGCCCGAGCTGTACCTGCCGGACCGGTTCGTCAACGGCTCGGCCGTCGGCGCCGGGTTCTGGCTGCTGCTGGCCGGGCACGTGCTGACCGTGGTGGCCGGGCTGCTGGCCTGGCGGGCCGCGCGGGCGCGGGCCGTGGAGATCGGCGAAGAACCGGAGCGGCGCCGGTGGCGGCTGCTCGTACCCCTGCTGGCGGTTGCGGCGGCGGTCGGTTTGCTGGCGGAGCCGGTGCAGTCGGACAACGGCTTCCTGGTCGCGCGTGCCGCCTTCGAAGGGCCGTGGCCCGCGCTGGGCGGTTACCTCCTGCTCGCCGCCGCGCTCCCGCTGGCGGCCGCGCTGGCGCTGGCTTCGCCGTCGGAGGGCACTGCCCGCGGCGCGCTCTACGGCCTGGGCGCGGCCGCGGCGAGCCTGTCGCTGCCGCCGCTGCTGGCCGGGCTCGTCCGCGCGGACCTGCACCCGACCTGGGGACCGTTGCTCGTGTTCCTCCCGATGCTGCTGGTGCTCGGGCTGGCGACGACCCCGCTGACCGTGGCCGCGCCGGGCGACGCCGCCCGCGGCGACCTGGCCGGCGAGGCCCGGCTGCCCAGCCTGTTCTGGTGGCGGCTCACCGCGGCCGTGCTCGGGCTGGCGACCGCGCTCGCCGCGGTGATCGGCGCGCTCGCGCCGCAGGTGGTCGTCACGTCGGTGACCCCTGGCGCCGAGGTCGCGACGGCCACCACGATGAGCCCCGCCCGCTGGTTCCTGCTGGCGGCCGCGGTGCTGATCGCGGTGCTCGCGCTGGCGATGCTGGTCCCGGCTTTGGCGGCGGCCGTCCGGCCGGTGCTGTCGGTCGGCTGGGCCGCGATCGTCCTCGCCGGGACGGCCGTGATCAGCACGGCGCTCACCGCGACGCAGGCGGGCAACCTCGGCGGGTTCGGGGGCGCGGACCTCTCCGGGCTCCTCACGAACATCACCCCCAACAGCGCGACGAAGTTCGTCTACGACCTGGGCGCGGGAGCGATCTGGACGTGCGTCGCGCTGGTGCTCGCCGCGCTGGCCTCGCTGGCCGCGGTCGTGACCGGCGTGGTCGAGCGGGACGACGCCGGTGCCGAAGGCCCGCAGCCGGGCGGTGCCGTGCTCACCCCGGTCGTGGCCGCGGGCGTGCTGGCGGTCGCGGCGTTCGGCCTGCCCGTCTTCGCCGCGCCCGGCTATGTCGCGGCCGGGCTCTGGTCGAACTTCGACACGCCCTCCTGGGGCCTGCTGACCGCGCTCGTGATCGTCCTCGGCGCCGCCGCGCTCGCGCTGCGCTCCCGGCCGAGGCGGGCCGCGGCGCTGCTCGCCGGTGCCGCGCTGCTGGCCGGGCTGCACGCCGCCGAGCTCCCCCTGGTCGGCGGCGGCATCGCCGGGGCGCAGCCGGCGATCGGCTTCTGGGTCGCGCTCGCCGCCGCGGCCGCCTTCGGAGTCTCGGCGGTCATGGCCGCGGCCGGTTCCCGGCGCGACGCGTGAATCGCATCCGCCTCAGGGTGCTCCTGGTGGAGCTGGGCGGGGACGCGGCGCAGCTCGCTCGCGTGCTCCGCGACGCGGGCATGGAGGTCGTCTACGCCGGGAGGCTGGACGACGTCCGCCAGATCGTCCGCACCGCCGAGCAGGAGGACCCGGACGCGCTCGGTGTCGTCGGCGCCGCCCCGCCCGCCGATCTCCGCGAAGTGCTGAAGGACGTCCGCGTCTTTTCGCTCGGCACGCGCACCGACGCGAGCGCGAACGTCTTCGAAACCGCCGAGGAAGCCGAAAAATGGCTGTCCGGTGGGCGGTCTCACACCGTCTGACCGCGCACGGTGACCGACTTCACCAGGTGCGAGGACCCGCGCGTTCACGCAGGTCGCTAACCTCGTCTGGTCCGACAGCGCGGTCCGGCAACAGCGGACCACCACAGTGGCGTGTCGTCAGGAGACTGGAGTAGTGGACCTCTACGAGTACCAGGCGAGGGATCTCTTCGCCGCCCACGGAGTACCGGTTCTGCCGGGCTCGGTGGCAACAACCCCCGAAGAAGCCAAAGCCGCCGCGGAGCAGATCGGCACCCAGGTCGTCGTCAAGGCGCAGGTGAAGGTCGGCGGCCGCGGCAAGGCCGGTGGCGTCAAGCTGGCCCAGACGCCGGACGAGGCCGCCGAGAAGGCGCAGGCCATCCTCGGCCTCGACATCAAGGGCCACGTCACGCGCCGCGTGCTGGTGGCCGAGGCCTCGGACATCGCGTCCGAGTACTACTTCTCCTTCCTGCTGGACCGGTCCAACCGGACCTTCCTGGCGATGGCGTCCTCCGAGGGCGGCATGGAGATCGAGCAGCTCGCCGTCGAGCGCCCCGAAGCGCTCGCCAAGATCCCCGTCGACTCGATCGCCGGTGTGGACAAGGCGAAGGCGCTCGAGATCCTCAAGGCGGGCAACTTCCCGGCCGAGATCATCGACGAGGCCGCCGACGTCGTGGTGAAGCTCTGGGAGACCTTCGTCTCCGAGGACGCCACCCTGGTCGAGGTCAACCCGCTGGTCCGTGACCCGCAGGACAAGATCATCGCCCTCGACGGCAAGGTCACCCTCGACGAGAACGCCTCCTTCCGTCAGCCGGGCCATGAGGCCCTGGTCGACAAGGACGCCGAGAACCCCCTTGAGGCCAAGGCGAAGGCCAAGGACCTCAACTACGTCAAGCTCGACGGCGAGGTCGGCATCATCGGCAACGGCGCGGGCCTCGTGATGTCCACTTTGGACGTTGTGGCCTACGCGGGCGAGAAGCACGGCGGCGTCAAGCCCGCCAACTTCCTCGACATCGGCGGCGGCGCCTCGGCCGAGGTCATGGCCGCCGGGCTGGACGTCATCCTCCACGACACCGACGTGAAGAGCGTGTTCGTCAACGTCTTCGGCGGCATCACCGCCTGCGACGCGGTCGCGAACGGCATCGTCGAAGCGCTGAAGATCCTGGGCGACGAGGCCACCAAGCCGCTCGTCGTCCGGCTCGACGGCAACAACGTCATCGAGGGCCGCCAGATCCTGGCCGACGCGAACCACCCGCTCGTCACCGTGGTGGACACTATGGACAACGCGGCCGACAAGGCCGCCGAGCTCGCCGCGGCAGGTGCGTGAGATGTCGATCTTCCTGAACGAGAACAGCAAGGTCATCGTGCAGGGGCTCACCGGCTCCGAAGGCATGAAGCACGCGACCAAGATGCTGAAGTCCGGCACGAACATCGTGGGTGGCGTCAACGCCCGCAAGGCCGGCCAGACCGTCGCCATCGAGGGCAAGGACCTCACCGTGTTCGGCACGGTCGAGGAGGCCATCAAGGAGACCGGCGCCGACGTGTCGGTCATCTTCGTGCCGCCGAAGTTCGCCAAGGACGCGGTCATCGAGGCGATCGACGCCGAGATCGGCCTCGCCGTGGTGATCACCGAGGGCATCCCGGTGCACGACTCGGCCTACTTCTGGGCCCACGCGGGCGCCAAGGGCAACAAGACCCGCATCATCGGGCCGAACTGCCCCGGCGTGATCAGCCCCGGCAAGTCCAACGCGGGCATCATCCCGGCGGACATCTCGGGCCCGGGCCAGATCGGTCTCGTGTCCAAGTCCGGCACGCTGACCTACCAGATGATGTACGAGCTGCGTGACATCGGCTTCTCCACCGCGGTCGGCATCGGCGGTGACCCCATCATCGGCACCACGCACATCGACGCCCTCGCGGCGTTCGAGGCGGACCCCGAAACCAAGGTCATCGTGATGATCGGCGAGATCGGCGGCGACGCCGAGGAGCGTGCCGCCGACTACATCAAGGCCAACGTCACCAAGCCGGTCGTCGGCTACGTCGCGGGCTTCACCGCGCCAGAGGGCAAGACCATGGGCCACGCCGGCGCCATCGTGTCCGGCTCCTCCGGCACGGCCGCCGCGAAGAAGGAGGCCCTCGAGGCCGCCGGCGTCAAGGTCGGCAAGACCCCGAGCGAGACCGCCGTGCTCGCCCGTGAGCTGTACAACAGCCTCGGCTGACGTAATCACCGAACACCAGGTAGGGCCGGGCACCAGGCAGGTGCCCGGCCCTCCTTGCGTTTCGTGACGAAACCGGCGGGGGTATTCACACGTCTGTTGGGCTGGGCGGTCGCCCGTGCGCTAGCGTTCTGCGCACGCAAGCCGCCCTCGTCTTCCGGGTGTCCTCACACCCCGGTGTGCTGGTCGAACGAACAGGAGTTGTATTCCGATGACCTTCCCCAGCGGTGGGCCCGGCTACCCCCAGCAGGGTGGCGGCCAGCAACCCCCCGGACCGCCCCCGAGCGGCGGCTTCCCGCAGCAGCAGCCCCCGTCGCACTCGCACCAGGCGCCCGCCGCCGGGTCGGGCCTTCCCCAGAACCTCCCGTTCCTGCTGACCCTCGGGGTCGCCGGGCTGGGTCTCGTGCAGTACTTCCTCGGCTTCGCCGGTGACGCCGGGTCGGTCGGCCAGAGCACCCTGTTCGCGCTCGTCGCCGCCGGCCTCGCCGGCATCAACCTGCTGCCGCGGGGCCCCAAGACCCTGCCGTTCGTCGGGCTCTTCGCGCTGCTCAGCGGGCTCGAGGCGGTCGACGCCGTGATCGGCGCGTCGCTCGTCTCCGGCATCGCCGTGGTCGTGCTGATCCTCGCCCTGCTGCAGATGGTCGCCGGGGTCGGCGCGGTGCTGCTCGAGTACGACGTGCTCAAGCCGCCCGTCTCGAAGCCGGCCGCGCCCAAGGGCGGTGGCCAGTACGGCGGCGGTGCGCCGCAGCAGCAGCAACAGCAGTTCGGCCAGCACACCCAGCAGTACAACGGCCCGCCGCAGTTCGGCCAGCAGCCGCAAGGCCCGGTCGCCTCCACCGGCGAGCCGTCGCCGCAGTACCAGCCGCAGGCGCCCTATACCGGGCCGACGCCGCCCTCGACCACGCCGCCGCCCGGCCAGCAGGCCACGACCTACGCGCCGATGCAGGGCCAGTTCTTCCAGCAGCCGCCCGACCAGCCGGGCACCCCGCCCGGCGGCTTCGGCCAGTCGAGCTGACCTTTCGTTAAAACACCCGCTGTGACTCTCGGTGTCACAGCGGGTGTTTTGCACTCGGGCGTTACCCGACCGGGTGGGTTAGCTTCGCCACGGCATCCGGGGGCGGCGTGGCTCACCCGGACGGAGCAGCCCGGATGTCAGGGTGCCGATCATGGAGCTGCTCACCCCGGACGAAGAGCTGGTGAGCGACGCCGCGCCTGACGTCGAGATCTCGCCGGTGAGCCGGGTGCGGGTGCTGCTCGTCGCCGCGCTCGGCCCGCTGGTCACCGGCTACGCCGCTGTCGCCACGCTGCTGGCCCTGGTCACCCTCACCGCCGAGCGGACGATCTTCTCCGCCACCGGCGTGCTGCTCGCGGCCGGACCCGGCTGGCTCGCCGCGCACCAGGTGCGCCTCGACATCGGCGGCCACCCGCTCGGCATGCTTCCGCTGCTCCCGACGATCGGCACGATGCTGCTGGCGGCCAGGACGGCCTCCGGCGCCGCGCACCGCCTCGGCTGTCGTTCCCCGCGCGAAGCGCTGCCCGTGTTCTTCACGGTCGCCGGCGCGCACGCGGTGTTCGGGCTCGTCATCGCGGTGCTGGCCCACGGTTCGCCGGTGACGGCCGGGCTGTTCGTCGCGTTCGCGGTACCGGGCCTGCTGGCCGGGCTCGCCGCCGCGGCCGGCATCACGCTCCGTTGCGGGCTGCCCGAACTGGTCCGCGAGCGGCTGGACCCGATCGCCATGCGCGGGCTTCGGGCCGGGGCGCTCGGGCTGGCCGTGCTGGTGCTGTGCGGGGCCGTGCTGTTCACGGTCGCCACCGCGCTGTCGTGGTCCACCGTGGCCGACATGTTCGAGCCCGGCTTCGGCACCGACTTCGGGCTTCTCGTGCTTTCCGTGCTGTACGTGCCCAACGCCGTGGTCGCCGCGCTGTCGTTCACCACCGGGCCGGGGCTGTCCATCGGCGAGCTGAACGTCGGGATGTTCGGCTACCGCGGCGGCGCCGTGCCCGGCCTGCCGATCCTCGGCGGCCTGCCCGAGCACGCGGCGCCGTGGTGGCCCGCGCTGCTGGTGCTGCCCGCGCTGACCGGTGTCCTGGTCGGCTGGACGCTGCGCCGCGTCGACGACGACCCGGCCGCCCGCATCCGCGCGGTCGTGGCGGCGGGCGCGCTGGCCGGGTTCGGCTGCGTCCTGCTCGGCACGCTGTCCGGCGGACGGCTCGCCGACGGCCCGTTCGACCCGGTGAGCATCCCGGTCGGGGTGGCCTCGGTGGTGGTGTTCTGCTGGATCGTCATCCCCGGCTCGTTCACGGCCTTCTTCGCGGGCGCGCACGAACCTCCGGAACCGCCGGGCAGCCTCGAGGTCGAAGAGCCCGAAACCGCTGAAGCGGCAGAAGAAATCGAAGAGGCCGAAGAAGTCGCGGCAGAACCGGAACTGTCCGAAGAGGACAGTGAAACGCCGGAGGAGCCCGAGGAGGCCGAGCCCGACGCGGAGCTGGAAGCGGAGGCCGACGCTGAGCTCGGCCTGGACGAGCCGGAGCCGGAAGAAGCCGAGGTTGTGACCGAAGGCACCGAGGCCAGCGGTGACGTCGAGCCGGGGAAAGCCGACGGCTAGGCTCGACGCGGCCTGGTGAAGCGCCCTTAGCGAGGAGCCCGTTCTGTCCAGTCATGAAGCGTCTTTCGGGGGTCCGGGGGCAGCGCCTCCGGCGGGGGCGCGGGGGCTCGGCCCCCGCAAGGCGCTGCAGCTGCCCACTCCGGTGAAGCTCGTCGTGCTCGCGTCCGGTTCCGGCACCCTCCTGCAGGCGCTGCTCGACGCCACCGCGAGCTCCGGCTACCCGGCCAGGGTGGTCGCCGTCGGTGCGGACCGCACCGGGATCGAGGCGCTGGGCCGCGCCGAGCGGGTGAGCGTCCCGTCGTTCACCGTCCGCGTCGCCGATCATCCCGATCGCGCCGCCTGGGACAAGGCGCTGACCGAGGCCGTCGCGGCCTACCAGCCCGACCTGGTCGTCTCCGCCGGGTTCATGAAGATCCTCGGCGAGCAGTTCCTCGGCCGCTTCACCGTGATCAACACGCATCCGGCGCTGCTCCCGTCGTTCCCCGGGATGCACGCGGTGCGCGACGCGCTGGCCGCCGGCGTCAAGGTCACCGGGTCGACCGTGCACTTCGCCGACGCCGGCGTGGACACCGGGCCGGTCATCGCCCAGGAGGCGGTGCCGATCGAGCCCGACGACGACGAAGACTCCCTGCACGAACGGATCAAGGCCGTCGAACGCAGGCTCCTGGTGGAAACGATCGAGCGACTCGGCCGCGGCGGCTGCGCCGTGGACGGACGAAAGGTGACATTTCGTGAGCACTGACCCCCAGCGGCGCCCGGTCCGCCGAGCGCTGATCGGCGTCTCGGACAAGGCCGGCCTCCTGGAGCTCGCCACCGGCCTGCACGCGGCCGGGGTGGAGATCGTCTCCACGGGCGGCACGGCGAAGGTCATCGCGAACGCGGGCGTCCCGGTCACCCCGGTCGAGCAGGTCACCGGCTTCCCGGAGTCGCTGGACGGCCGGGTCAAGACGCTGCACCCGCGCGTGCACGCCGGGCTGCTCGCCGACCAGCACAACCCCGACCACGTCGATCAGCTGCGCAAGCTCGAGATCGCGGCGTTCGACCTGCTGGTCGTGAACCTGTACCCGTTCACCCAGACCGTCGCTTCCGGTGCCAGCCCGGAGGACTGCGTCGAGAACATCGACATCGGCGGCCCCGCCATGGTCCGCGCGGCGGCGAAGAACCACGGCAGCGTCGCGGTCGTCGTCGACCCCGCGCGCTACGAGTGGGTGCTGGAGCGCGTCGCCGACGGCGGCTTCGACCTCACCGACCGCAAGCGGCTCGCGGCGCAGGCGTACGCGCACACGGCGGCGTACGACACCGCTGTCGCTTCGTGGTTCGCAGGGGTCTACGCCCCCGCGGACGACTCCGGCTTCCCGGACTTCACCGGCGCCACCTGGGAACGCGCCGACGTCCTGCGCTACGGCGAGAACCCGCACCAGAAGGCCGCGCTGTACAAGCACTGGCGGCCGGGCCTGGCGCACGCCGAGCAGCTGCACGGCAAGGCCATGTCCTACAACAACTACGTCGACACCGACGCCGCCCGCCGCGCGGCGTTCGACTTCGCCGAGCCCGCGGTGGCGATCATCAAGCACGCCAACCCCTGCGGCATCGCGGTCGGCACCGACATCGCCGAGGCGCACCGCAAGGCGCACGCGTGCGACCCGGTTTCGGCCTACGGCGGCGTGATCGCGACGAACCGGCCGGTCAGCCGCGAGGCAGCGGAGCAGATCGCCGAGGTGTTCACCGAGGTCGTGCTCGCGCCCGGCTTCGACGACGAAGCGCTGGAAATCCTGCAGCGCAAGAAGAACATCCGGCTGCTGCGGCTGCCGGTGATCGAGAACCCGGACCCGATCGAGTTCCGCCCGATCTCCGGCGGCCTGCTGGTGCAGACCGTCGACACGATCGCGGCGCCCGGCGACGACCCGGCCAACTGGCAGCTCGCGACCGGCGCTCCCGCCGACGAGCAGACCCTGCGCGACCTCGAATTCGCGTGGCGCTCGCTGCGCGCGGTGAAGTCGAACGCGATCCTGCTGGCCGCCGACGGCGCGACCGTCGGCGTCGGCATGGGCCAGGTCAACCGCGTCGACTCGTCGCGGCTGGCGGTGACGCGGGCGGGTGACCGCGCGAAGGGCTCGGTCGGCGCGTCGGACGCGTTCTTCCCGTTCCCGGACGGCCTGGAAGTGCTGATCGAGGCGGGTGTCCGCGCGGTCGTGCAGCCGGGCGGGTCGGTGCGCGACCCCGAGGTGATCGCCGCCGCGGAGGCCGCCGGGATCACGCTCTACCTCACCGGAACGAGGCATTTCGCACACTGAGGGCGGCCCGGCGGCCTAGGGTGGGCCCGCCGGACCAGGGAGGGACCGATGCAGCAGCCGCCGCAGTACGGCTACGGCCAAGGGCCGCAGCAGGGCTATCCGCCGCCGGGGTACGGGCCGCCGGGTTATCCCGGCTACGGGCCGCCGCCGAAGAAGAAGCGGACCGGGCTGATCCTGGGCATCATCGGCGGCGTGGTCGTGCTGCTCGGCGCGGGCATCCCGCTGGGCATGTTCGCGAGCGACTACTACGCCAGCACCGGTGCGGACCCGAGGTCCGAGCCCCCGCCGGAGGAGTGCAAGGTACCGGCGCAGGTCCTGGAGAAGGCCGGGATGACGAGCCTGGTCACCGGGGGCGTCGACGACGACCCGGCGATCGGGCTCAAGCAGATCGGCTGCGGCTGGAAACCTCCGGCCGACGAGCACGTCCGCGACCGCACGCTGAACGTGCACATCGCGGAGTACTCGGGCACCGATCCGGAAGAGTCGGCGAAGAACGGTTTCCTGCCCGGCTCGCCGGAGGAGCACCCCGCCGACGTCAAGGGGATCGGCGACCGCGCGGTGCTGATCCGGATCGCCGGCAAGAGCGCCTTCAGCGGCTCCGAGCTGCGGGTGCTGCAGGGCAAGGCGTCGTTCACGGTGTCGCTGGACGGCTGGGACAAGGGCTTCTTCAGCAACGACGCGATCCCGCCGGAGGAGTCGGACGCCGTGGTGAAGGAGATGGCGGCCGAGATCTCGAAGCGCCTGCCGCGTTAGTCCCGGAAGAGTGCGTACACGACTTCGTCGCGCCAGCTGCCGTTGCGCCAGGTGACCTGACGCATGACGCCTTCGCGTACGAAGCCGACGCGTTCGAGAGTCTTCTGCTCGGCGACGTTCTCTCCGTCGGTGAAGGCTTCGAGACGGTGTACGCGCGTGAAAGCGAACAGGTGGTCCACGAGCAGCCGGTGCGCCGCCGTGCCGATCCCGCGGCCGCGGAACTCCGGCAGCAGCGTGAGCCCGATGTCGAAGCAGCTGCCCGGGGCGCCGTCGCGGTCCGCGGCCGTCCAGCTCGCCATGCCCGCGACGATGTCGTCGACGGTGACGGCGAGCGCGGTGTAGCCCGCGCCGAGGTAGCCGTTCTCGGCGAACCGGCGGCGATGGGTGGCGGGGTCCTTGATGCCGCTCCACTGATGGACACCGAGCACGTCGGGGTCGGTGGCGAAGCGGTCGAGGAAGGCGAGGTCGTCCTCCCGGAAAGCGCGGAGAGCGAGCACTTCGGGCACGTCAGTGCGCCCAGCCGGCACCGGCGCGGTGCCAGGCCGGCGCGCTGTTGAGCTTCACCGTCCGGTTCGCGACCGGGGACGCGGTGCTCAGCCGCAGCTCGACGGGCACCTTCTCCGGGCACGCCTCGGTTTTCCCCGAATAAAGGACCTCGGCGGTGATGGCGTCGGCGGTCTCGGTGAGGTGGTCGATGTGCGGCTCGCGGACACAGGACGGGTCGGGGCCGGGCACCTGGATCCGGACCAGCAGGCTGTAGTCCCCGGGGCCGGTCTTCACCTCGAGGACGTCGGCGGGCTGGGTCTGCCAGGGCGAACCGGGCTGGCCCGGTGCGGGCGGCGGGGGCGGCGGGGCCGTCTGGTCGCTCTTGCCCGGCTGCAGCAGGACGGCGGCGAGCACACCGCCTGCCACGACGACGACGCCGATCGCGCCGAGTATCAGTGCACGTTGGCCCATCGAAGGTCCTCCCCAGGTCTCACCGCACTGTAGCGTCAGGGCGCGGGGACGAATCGTCGCCAGTCGCGCATGAATTCGTTCCCCCCATCGGCCCCGTACCTTGGACACGTGACGTCCGACCTGCTGCGCCGCGCCCTCGACGACCCAGGCGATCCTCTCATCCCCTTGTTGCCGGACCGGGCAAGAACGTTGCTGGAAACCTTGGACGCGCCGCCGCGGCTGGCGGCGCACCTGCGGGCGGTGCACGACGTCGCCGGGATCCTGGCGGGCTGGGTCCGGCAGCACTACCCCGGCGTCCGGTTCGACGCGGCCGCGGTGGTGTTCGGCGCGGCCGTCCACGACATCGGCAAGGTCGTCCACGTCGAGGAGCTGTCCGGGCCCGGTTCCGCGCATGAGCAGACGGGCTATGAGCTTCTGCTTGAGCAGGGTGTCGAGGAGGCTTACGCCCGCTTCGCGCGTACGCACGCTTCGTGGGACGCCGAGGACGTCGGGGTGGAGGACCTGCTGGTGAGCGTGGCCGACAAGGCGTGGAAGGCGAAGCGGGTCCCGGAACTGGAGCAGCGGGTGACGGACGTCCTGGCGGCGGCGAGCGGGGAGCCGTCGTGGCAGGTGTTCATGTCGCTGGACGACCTGCTCGACCGGATCGCGGCGGGTGCGGACGGCCGCCTGGCCTTCCAGTCCTCGTATCCGGTCTGAAGTCCTGGTGCGGGTCGCTTCTCGCCGACTGCCCGGCCATGCAGCCTAGTAGGGTTCTAACCCGACTTACCACTCACGAGACCTCCGGCGACCCCCGGCGAGGTGGGTAGCTTCCGGAAGCGGGGGGCCCGGACTCGTGAGTGGCGCGGCCGGTTCTAACCGGCTCCAGCACTCACGAGCCCCGACCCGCTCCTGCCCGCACCTCCCGTCTTCGCTGCCTCGATGCCTCCCCAGGCTGTCCCGCTTTCGAGTGACTTGACGGCGGCGGCCGATTCCGGTTGACTGGAACGCGTCGAACACTTGTTCGACGACAGGTAGTGGAACCGCCGCCTTCCCCGCGGCGAACCAGTGCCCCGGTCGCGTTTTGGGAGAGGCGCGGCCGTGGCCCTAGGGCGCGGTGGGGAGGTGCGTGCGGTGACGGCTGTGCTGTCCGCGCAAGAGGTACGAGAGCCGCCGGTGGCCCGGCTGGCGGCTCTGCCGGGAGTGAGCACGGCGAGCCGGGTCGCGGCCCAGGCCGAGCAGGCCAGGGCGACGGGAAGGGTGCTCCCGGTCGCCCCGGCACTGGCCGGGCTGCTGCCCGCCGCCGGGCTCCGGCGCGGGAGCACGGTGGCGGTGCACGGGGCGAGTTCACTGCTCCTCGCCCTGCTCGCCGAGGCCACCGCCGCCGGGTCGTGGGCGGCGGTGGTCGGCGTGCCTTCGCTGGGGCTGGCGGCGGCGGCCGAGCTGGGGGTCGACCTCGGCCGCGTCGCGCTGGTCCCCTCGCCGGGGGTGGAGTTCCCCGCGGTGGTGGCGGCCCTGCTCGACGGGGTCGACCTGGTCGTGGCGCACGCGCCCACGCTGGCGGCGGCCGTGGCGCGGCGGCTGTCGGCCAGGGCCCGGCATCGGGGCGCGGTCCTGCTCGCCGTCGGCCCGTGGCCGGGCGCGGACGTCGAGCTGTCCTGCCGTCGTGAGGCCTGGGAAGGGCTGCAAGGCGGCTACGGGCATCTGCGGGCGCGGCCGATGCTGGTGCGGGCTCGCGGCCGGGGTGCGGCGGCCCGGCCGGTGTCGGCGCGGCTGTGGCTGCCGGGTCCGGCGGGCGGGGTGGCCCGCGCCGAACCACGCCAGAGCACGAGTCTCCGTGAGGAGGCCGCCGGATGACCGTGCCCAGTCCTCGCGCGGGCGCCGACGGCCCCCTCCGGATGCTCGTGCTGTGGTGCCCGGACTGGCCCGCGGTCGCCGCCGCGGCGACGGCCGGGGTGCCGGTGACCGAGCCCGCGGCGGTGTTCGTGGGGAACCGGGTGGTGGCCTGCACGGCGGTGGCGCGCGGCCGCGGGGTCCGCCGGGGCATGCGACGCCGTGAGGCGCAGTCGGCCTGCCCGGAGGTAGCCGTCCTCGGCGCGGACGAAAGCCGGGACGCGCGGCTGTTCGAAGCCGTCGCGCGGGCGGTGGAGAGCCTGGTGGTCGGCGTCGAGGTGGTGCGGCCGGGGCTGGTGGCGGTCCCGGTGGCCGGGGCCTCGGCCTACTTCGGCGGCGAGCATCCCCTGGTCGAGCGGCTGGTCGACGAGGTGTCCGCGATGGCCGGGGTGGAATGCCAGGTCGGCATCTCCGAAGGGCTCTTCGCGGCGACGCTGGCGGCTCGCCAGGGCGAGCTGGTCGAGCCCGGCCGGGGCGCGGAATTCCTCGCCCCGCTGCCGGTCGCCGAGCTCGACCAGCCGGGTGCGGACCGGGCCGAGCTGGTGGACCTGCTCAGACGGCTCGGGCTGCGCACGCTCGGCGCGTTCGCCGGACTCGCCGAGAAGGACGTGTCCGTCCGGTTCGGCATGGCCGGGGTGCTCGCGCACCGGCTGGCGCGGGGCCGGTCCGAACGGCCGCCGCTGCGCCGGCGCCCGCCGCCGGAGCTCTCGCTGGCCGAGGAGTTCGACCCGCCGATCGAGCGGGTGGACGTCGCGGCCTTCCTGGCCAAAGGCCTCGCCGCGCGGTTCTGCGCCGGGCTCGCCGGGGCCGGCCTGGCCTGCACCCGGCTCGGCATCTACGCGGTCACCGAGGAAGGCGAGCAGCTCGGCCGGGTGTGGCGGTGCGCGGAACCGCTCACGCCCGCGGGAGTGGCGGACCGGGTGCGCTGGCAGTTCGAGGGCTGGCTCAAGGCTCCGCCGGGGGACCGGCCGACGTCCGGGGTGGCGCGGCTGCGGCTGGAGCCCGAGGAGGTCGTCGAAGGCCGGTCGCTGCAGCTCGAGCTGTGGCAGGGCGGCACCGGCGGCGGGTCGAGTCCTCTGGGGCCGGGCCCCAGACCTCAGCCGGGGGGCAAGCCCCCCTGGACCCCCCTAAAGCCTTGGATGGAGGACGACGGCCTCGCCCGGGAGCGCGCGGCGCGGGCGTTCGTCCGCGTCCAGGGAATGCTCGGGCCCGAAGGCGTGGTCACCGCGATGCTCGACGGCGGGCGTGACCCGGCGGCCCGGGTCCGGCTGGTGCCTTGGGGTGACCCACGGGAGCAGGAGACACCGGCGGACGCGAGCTGGCCGGGGCGGCTGCCCGCGCCGTCCCCGGCGACCGTGCTGACCAGCCCGCGCCCGGTACGGGTCGTGGACGCCGAAGGCCGCGAAGTCGGGATCACGCGCCGGCGGCGGGTCAGCGCGCCGCCGCGGTGGCTGAGCATCCCGGGCGAGCCCGCCCGCGAGGTGCTCGGCTGGGCCGGGCCGTGGCCGGTGACCGGCGCGCGCCGGAGGGCGGAGCAACCGCAGGCGCGGCTGCAGGTTCTGGTCGAGGGCGAGCCGCCCGAGGCCGTGCTGCTGCTGTGCGCGGGCACGGAAAGTCCGATGTGGACAGTGGAAGGGATGTACGACTGAACATGGACGAGGACTACGCCCGGCGGTTGCTGGACTGGCTGAGAGCCGATCCGGAGCTACCGGCGCAGCGTGACGCGCTCGACGACTGGGCGGCCCTTGAGCCCGAGGTGACCATCCCGGCGCCCCGCGTCCCGGAGCGGGGCTGAACGATGGGCTGGAACAACCCACCAGTCCCGTGGCACAGCCTTGCCCGCACCCTGGCGGGCGATCTGCCGCCCGGCGATCACGGGGACAGTCCCGCCTGGGGCCGGCATCGCGAGGGCTACCGGCGGCCCGAAGACCTGCCCCCGCCGCGTGGCACCGAGGACGCCGGGTCGCGGATCCGTGTGCCCTACGCCGAGCTGCACTGCCACTCCAACTTCAGCTTCCTCGACGGCGCCAGCCATCCTGAGGAACTGGTCGAGGAGGCCGCCCGGCTCGGCCTGGACGCGATCGCGCTCACCGACCACGACGGCATGTACGGCGTGGTCCGTTTCGCCGAGGCGGCCAAGGAACTCGGCGTGAACACGGTCTTCGGCACCGAGCTGAGCTTCGGGCTTTCCGCCCCGCAGAACGGCATGGCCGACCCCGAAGGGGAGCATCTCCTGCTGCTCGCCCGCGGCGCGGACGGCTACCGCGCGCTGTGCCGCGCGATCACCGCGGGCCAGTTGCACGGCTACGACCGCGAGAACCGCGAGAAACAGCGCCATTCTCTTCTGGGGCCGAGCTCCAGACCGGTCCAGGGGGGCAAGTCCCCCTGGACCCCCCAAAAGCAGTTTGAGGACGCCGAGAAGGGGCGTCCGGTCTACGACCTCGGCGCGGTGGCCGAGGAGGTCGCCGGGCAGTGCGTGGTGCTGACCGGGTGCCGCAAAGGCGCGGTGCGCTCGGCGCTCGTCACGCACGGCCCGGCGGCCGCCGCCGAAAAACTGCGCGAACTCGCCGGGTTCTTCGGCCAGGACAACGTCTACGTCGAGCTGACCGATCACGGCCTGCCGCTGGACAGCACCCACAACGACCTGCTCACGGAGATGGCGAAGGAGTTCGGGCTCCCGACCGTGGCCACCACCGCCGCGCACTACGCCCGCCCGGAACGCGGCCGCCTGGCCGACGCGCTCGCGGCGATCCGCGCCCGCCGGAGTATCGACGACCTCGAGGGCTGGCTCCCCCCGGACGGGACGAAGTTCCTGCGCTCCGGCGAGGAAATGGCCGAGATGTTCGCCCGCTACCCCGGCACGGTGCAGCGGGCGGCGTTGCTGGGCATCGAATGCGCCTTCAAACTCGAACTGATCGCGCCGAAGCTGCCGCCGTTCGACGTCCCGGCGGGCTACACCGAGAAGACCTATCTGCGGGAGCTGGCCGAAGAGGGCGCACGGAACCGTTTCGTGAGCGAGGACTACGACGGCCGGGACCCGTTCGCGCAGATCCAGCACGAGCTGGGGATCATCGAGGAACTCGGTTTCCCCGGCTATTTCCTGATCGTCTGGGACATCGTGCGGTTCTGCAAGCGGAACGGCATCCTCTGCCAGGGCCGTGGCTCGGCCGCGAACTCGGCGGTCTGTTACGCGCTGGGCATCACCAACGTCGACGCGGTGAAGCACAAGCTGCTGTTCGAACGGTTCCTTGCCCCGGACCGCGACGGTTATCCCGACATCGACCTCGACATCGAGTCCGACCGCCGCGAGGAAGCCATCCAGTACGTCTTCGAAAAGCACGGCAGGCTCCGCACCGCGCAGGTGGCGAACGTGATCACCTACCGGGCGCGCTCGGCGGTCCGCGACGCGGCCCGTGCGCTGGGTTACTCGCCGGGCCAGCAGGACGCCTGGAGCAAGCAGATCGACCGCTGGGGTGCCTTGCGCAGCACCGAAAAGGACCACGACCACGACATCCCGGACGAGGTCGTGCAGCTCGCGTTCGCGCTCGAGGACTTCCCCCGCCACCTCGGCATCCACTCGGGCGGGATGGTCATGTGCCACGAACCGGTGAGCCAGGTCGTGCCGGTCGAGTGGGCCCGGATGGAGAACCGCAGCGTGATCCAGTGGGAAAAGGAGGACTGCGCCAGCGCCGGGCTGGTCAAGTTCGACCTGCTCGGCCTCGGCATGCTTTCGGCGCTGCGCTACATGCTCGAGATGGTCAGCGAGTACAAAGGCGAAGAAGTCGACCTCGGCCAGCTGGACCTCACGGACCAAAAGGTCTACGACATGCTGTGCCGCGCCGACGCGATCGGCGTGTTCCAGGTGGAAAGCCGCGCGCAGCTGGCGACGTTGCCCCGGTTGCGGCCCAGGACCTTCTACGATCTCGCCGTCGAAGTGGCGCTCATCCGGCCCGGTCCGATCCAGGGTGGCTCGGTGCATCCCTACATCCGCCGCAAACAGGGCAGGGAGGAGTGGGACTACGACCATCCGCTGCTCGAGAACGCGCTGAAGAAGACCAAAGGCGTGCCGCTGTTCCAGGAACAGATGATGCAGATCGCCCTGGACGTCGCGAACTTCACCGCGGCGGAGGCGGACCAGCTGCGCCACGCCATGGGATCCAAGCGCTCCCAACAGAAGATGGAACGGCTGAAGAAGCGCTTCATCGACGGCGCGCTGGCCAACGAGGTCCCGCTGGAGCTCGCGGAGAAGATCTTCCTGAAGCTCAAGGCGTTTTCGAACTTCGGCTTTCCGGAAAGCCACGCGCTGAGCTTCGCGCACTTGGTGTTCGCGAGTGCCTACTTCAAGCTCTACCACCCGGACGCGTTCTGCGCGGGGCTGCTCCGCGCTCAGCCGATGGGGTTCTACTCACCGCAGTCGCTGGTCGCCGACGCGCGGCGTCACGGCGTCACGGTGCACGGTCCGGACATCAACCTCAGCCTGGCGTACGCGACGCTGGAACCGTTGCCGGGCAAGGAGAAATACCACGCCGTCCGGACCGGGCTGAGCACCGTCCGCACGATCGGGCAGAAGCTGGCCGAGCAGATCGTGGCCGAGCGCGAGGGGTACGGCCCGTTCGAGAGCATGGCCGACGTCGCCCGCCGCGTCCGGCTGAGCACCCCGCAGGTGGAGGCGCTCGCCACCGCGGGGGCCTTCGCCGCCTTCGGCGGGGATCGGCGCCAGGCGCTGTGGACCGCGGGCGCGGTCGCCGGGGAACGGCCGGAGAAGCTGCCGGGCCTGGTCGGCGCCCCGGCGCCGATGCTGCCCGGGATGGACGGGATCGACCTCGCGGCCGCGGACGTCTGGGCGACCGGGGTGTCCCCGGACAGCTTCCCCACCCAGTTCCTCCGGGAGCGGCTCGACGAGCTCGGCGTCGTCCCGGCCGATCGCCTGGCCGAGCACGAGGACGGGGCCAGGGTGCTGATCGGCGGCGCGGTCACGCACCGGCAGCGCCCGGCCACCGCCGGCGGGATCACCTTCCTCAACATCGAGGACGAGACCGGGATGGTGAACGTGATCTGCACGCTCGGGCTGTGGCAGCGCTACCACCGCGTCGCCCGGAGCAGCCCCGCGCTGCTGATCCGGGGCGTGGTCGAGAAGGCCGACGGCGTCGTCAGCCTCCTCGCCGACCGCATCGAGGCGCTCCCGATGCGGATCACCGCGAAGTCCCGGGACTTCCGGTGACCGCGGTCAGGGCGTCGAGCGGCGCAGCGCGAACCAGCCGGCGCCGCCGAGCAGCAGCGCGAGCGCGGTCGGGTAGCCGGCGTAGAGCACGAGATCGGGCTGGCCGGTGAAGAAATCGCCGAACGAGGGCCACCAGTCCATCGACGAGCTCACCACGCTCTTTCCGGCGACCAGCGCGATCACACCCAGCACCGCGAGGTAGATCCCGGTCTGGCGCCAGCGCTGGAACACGATGCCCACCAGCACACAGAGCGCGGAGACCGCGAGGAGCGGCCCGGCGTAGACGAGCCACTGCGTGACCGGGCCTGCCTGCGGGGGCATCTCGAAGATCCGCGAGTGCCTTCCCCACCCGTCGGTCAGCTGCTCGACGAGCCGGAAACCCAGCAGCACGAACGAAAACAGCGCGGCATGCGCGACGACGACCAGCGCGGTCGCCGCCGCGAACGTCCGCCGCGTCACGCCGAGGCCCAGCGCGAACGGGAACACCTGCGTCATCGTCTGCAGGTGCGCGCTCCCGGCCACCCCCCACAGCATCGGCAGCAGGAAGAGGTTGTGGCCCCTGGCGAAGAGCTCGCCGTTCGAGGCGTCGATCCCCAGCGCCAGCACGGGCATCACGACCAGCGTGGCCAACGGGTAGGCGATCAGCGTGGGCCAGTTGATCAGCTGGATCCGCGCCACGTCGAGCACGCGCGTCATCAGGACTCCTTCCCGGCGGCGACCGGCCGGCCGTGGTTCTGGGTGGCGTGGACGACGAGCTGCTGCAACGAGACCGGTTCGAAGTCGAGCCCCGCCGCCCGGTGGTCCCGGGCGCCGGTGAGGGTGACGCGCAGGGAGCCGCCGAGGCGCTCCCGGTGCAGCTCGGCGTACCCGGCGGCGTAGCGCTCGACGGCGTCGGCGGGACCGGTGACGGTGACGGCCTCACTGCGCAGCGAGTCCGCGTCGGCGTCCATCAGCACCCGGCCGCCCTCGAGCAGCACGACGTGCTCGATCAGGTCGCTGACCTCGTCGATCAGGTGCGTGGACAGCACGATCGTGCGCGGGTGCCCGGCGTAGTCGGCGAGCAGCCGGTCGTAGAACAGCTGGCGCGCGACGGCGTCGAGGCCGAGGTAGGGCTCGTCGAACAACGTCAGCGGTGCCCGTGAGGCCAGTCCGATGATCACGCCGACCGCCGAGAGCTGGCCGCGCGAGAGCTTCCGGATCTGCTGGCCCGCCGGGACGGCGAAGTCCGCCAGCAGCGCCATCGCGTAGGCCTCGTCCCAGTTCGGGTAGAGCAGTTTCGCTGCCCCCAGCGCGTGCTTCACCCGGAACTTCTCCGGGTAGTGCTGGCTCTCCTTGATGAAGCAGACCCGCGAAAGCACGTCGGCGTTCTCGTACGGGTGCTGACCGAAGACCTCCACCGTGCCGCCGGTTTCGAAGGCCTGGCCGGTGAGGATCCGCATCAGCGTGGTCTTGCCGGCGCCGTTGCGGCCCAGCAGGCCGTGGATCATGTTCTCTTCGAGCTCGACGCTCACCCCGTCGAGGGCGGTGAGCCCGCGGTACTGCTTCCGCACCCCGGTCGTGCGCACCACGTTCATCGCTGCGGCTCCCAGACGTCGATCAGCTTCTTGATCTCCTCGGCGTCCATGCCGAGCTTGCCCGCCTCCGCCATCAGCGGAGCCAGGAACTGCCGCGTGAAGTCCCGCCGCCGCCGTTCCAGCAGCAGGGCGCGGGCATCCGTGGCGACGAACATGCCGATGCCTCGTCTCTTGTAGAGGATCCCGTCGGCGACGAGCTGGTTGATGCCCTTCGCCGCGGTCGCCGGGTTGATCCGGTGGAAGGCCGCGAGCTCGTTGGTGGAGGGCACCTGCGTGTCCGCGGCCAGGCTGCCGTCGACGATCGAGTTCTCGATCTGCTCGGCGATCTGGAGGAACAGCGGCCGCCCGTCGTCCTTCACGCCGACCACCGCGCGCTGCGGTTCGTCGGTTCATTACTCATGTAACTAACCATGGAGGCTCGGGGGCGGCCCTGTCAAGCGGGCTGCCCGAAAAGCCGTTCCGGGACGCGGGCGGGCGCTGCTAGCGTCAGGTCGACCGTCGAACATGGAGGAAGCCATGGCCGCCCGGGATCTCTCGCCGGGCCCACGAGCTCAGGCGCTCTAGCGCCTTGAGCTGCCCGGTGTCGTCGCTTGTCAAAAGCCGATACACCGCAAGGAGCTTTCGCATGTCCGGAATACCTTCGTCCACCTGGTACGTGGACTTCTTCACCGAACTGCCCAATGAGTTCTGGCGGCGCGCCGTGCCGCCGGAGGTCACCGTCGAAGAGATCGACTTCGTCGAGAAACGCCTCGGTCTCGCGCCGCGCTCGCGGATCCTGGACGTGCCGTGCGGCAGCGGGCGGCACAGCCTGGAGCTCGCCCGGCGCGGGTACCGCGTGACCGGCGTCGACCTGTCCGCCGAAGCGATCGAGCACGCCCGGCGCGCCGCAGCCGGTCTGGAGGTCGAATTCGTCCAGGCCGACATGCGGGAAATCCCGCGGGACAACGGATTCGACGCCGGCGTGTGCCTCGGCAACAGCTTCGGCTACCTCGAGCTCGACGGGTTGCGCGAGTTCGCCGCCGCACTGGGCGCGGCGATCCGGCCCGGCGGCGGGCTGGTCGTCGACTTCGCCGCGGCGGCCGAGTCCGTGCTGCCCGGCTACCGGGCCGAGTCGCGGACCATGCGGACCGGCGACATGACCGTGCACGCCACGAGCGAGTACGACGTCGCCGGCAGCCGCATGTTCAGCCGGTACCGGTTCACCCGCGGCGAGGAGGAACTGGACGTGACCGCCATCCATCACGTCTACACCGTGGCCCAGCTCGTCGACCTGTTGTCCGGCAACGGATTCACCGGCTTCGAGCTGTTCGGCGGCCCGGGTGGCGAGCCCTACGAGCTCGGCACCGGGCGGCTGCTGATCACCGCGCGAAGGTGATGATCTCCGGGCTGTCCGGCGTGAGCGGCTGCCGGTCCCAGGATCCGTACTGCTCATCGACGGACAGCCCGGCCTCGGCGAGGAACCCCGAAAGCCTTTCGGCGTCGAGGAAACGCAGGGTGCTGCGGCTGTAGCGGGGGCCGTCCCAGCTCGAGCTGGTGTAGGTCGTGGTGAACGTGACGCGGTCGCCGTCGGGCGGCTCGGCGTCGTTCCACGAACGCACCACCGTGCCGTCGGCCGTGGTGACCTCCCACGCGTTTTCGGGCGTCCACCGTTCCCAGCCGCGCGCGGACGGGTTGCGCGTCTCGAACGCGAAGCGCCCTTCGTCGGTGAGCGCGCGTCGGATCGCCGCGAGCGCGACGCGCAACTCGTCGTCTTCGAGGAGCACCTGGAACGCGTGCCCGGTCATGACGGCGAAGTCGAATTCACGCCGCCAGGAGACGGTCGACAAATCGCCGAGCACCCACTCGACGTCCGTCCGCTGCCGCGCGCACGCGAGCATCCCCTCGGCCGGGTCCAGCCCGACCAGCCGCCCGGTGTGCCCGGATTCCCGCGCCAGGTGCAGCAGCGAGCCGGTGCCGCAGCCGACGTCGAGCACCGACCGCGCGGCCAGCAGCGAGGGCAGGTAGAACGCGTAATCGCCGGTGAGTTCCCGGGGGTTGAACACGTCGTACAGCGCGGCGAGCTCGGGGTCGCCGAAGTGATGGTCGGGCATGACGATCACGGTACTGCGCACGATCAACCCGTTTTCCTTGCCAGGCCTAGGAGTTCGGGACGCTCGGCCAGCGCCAGCCAGTGCGCCGCGGGGTCGGCGACGAGCCGCCGCCGGTCGAGGTCGAGCAGCCCGGACACGCTTTCGACCTCCGCGACCAGCGTCCCGCCGGGCGCCCGGAACTCCTGCACCACCCGCGACGTCCGCCCGGATCCCCACTCGAACACGCAGCTCACCTCGACCTCTGCGCCGGGCGTGAGCTCCCGGTGGAACGCGATGGTGGTGCTGAGGTTGACCGGGCCGATCCGGCGTTCGGCGAGCCGGGCGAGGTCGATCCCGGCGGCCTGGACACACAGCCAGCGGGCGTGGTCGGCGTAGGCGAGATAGGCCGGGCCGCGGACGTGGCCGTTGGGGTCGAGGTCGTCGCAGCGGACCGCGATCGTGGCGCGGAACGGGGTTTCGGGCATGGCCTGATCCTCGGCTCAGCGCGCCGCCGGTGTCTGGAACTTTTCGGCCACCCGCGCCCAGCTGCGGACCAGGCCCGAGGGCGCGGAGCCGGACAGGTGGCGGCTCTCCCTGCCGAGGTGCGACTGGTCGGCGTACCCAAGCTCCGCCGCGACCGTGGCCAGCGTCGTCCGCCGATGGGCCAGGGGTTCGAGGCTGTGCAGGAAATGCCGGAAGCGCCGGATCCGGTCCAGGTGCTTGGGCCCGGTGCCCGCCGCGTGCCGCAGGTTCCGCCGCAGCGTCCGCTCGCTCATCCCGAGCTCACCGGCGACCTCGGCGACGCGAGCGCCGGGCGCGCCCAGCGCGTGGACCGCTGCCAGCAGTTTCGGCTCGGGACGGCCTGGTCGTGACGCCACCAGGGATTCGAGGAGCGCGCGTTGAGCGTCGGGATCCGCCGTCTCGGCGAGCTGCTCCTCCGCGCGGCGGGCCGCGGCGCCCCAGAGTGCGCGCAGCGGCTGCGTCACGGGGAGATCGGCGACGGACTCGCCCAGCACCGGACCCGCGGCGCCGCACCGGAACCGGACGCCGACCCGCGTCGACCCGGCCGGCACCCAGAGCCGCACGGGTGCGGCGACGGCGGCCACGACGGCGAGGGAATGCCCGTCCCACACCAGGTCCGCGCAGCCGTCGGGCAGCACCCGCAGCGGCCGCGCCCAGCCCGTGCGCCCGTGCCAGGCGCAGGCGAGGACGTCCGCGAGCGCGCGCGGCGGCGGCACCTCGCGGTACTCCGACCGCCCGGCGCCCGCGACGGCGAGCGGTCGCAGCGGAATTCCCATGGAGCCAGTATCCAACGGTCAAGATCTGACCTAATTCGGTCCTAGCTTGGGGTTCTCGACGACGAAGGAGCACCCGATGGCCGACCCCGTGCCCGACGGCTACACCACGGTCACCCCGTTCATCCTGTCCCACGACACCGCCGGGCTGATCGACTTCCTGATGCGCGCGTTCGACGCCGTCGAACTGGGCCGCGTGACCGGCGAGGACGGTGTGATCGGGCACGCCGAAGTCCGCATCGGCGACGCTGTCGTGATGGCTTGTGACACCCGCGAGGAGGTCGGCCCGACGCCCGCGTTCCTGCGGCTGTACGTCCCGGACAGCGAAGCCGTGCAGAAGCAGGCGATCGCGGCCGGCGCGACCGAGGTGACGCGGCAGACGGTGCTGTTCTTCGGCGACCGCGTCGGGCGGGTGCTCGACCCCTTCGGCAACCTCTGGTGGATCCAGACGCGGCTGGAGGATCTCGATCTCGAAGAGCTCGAGCGGCGGGCGAGCCTGCCCGAGTACGTCGAGGCGATGCAGTACGTGCAGAGCGTGGATGTGCTGCCCCGCAAGGAGAATTGACCGGCCGGTGTGGCACGCTTGCCGGATGCTGGAGACGGGGGAGGACTACCGCGAAGCGGTGCTGTCCGGGCAGTGGTGGGAAAAACGCCAGTTCACCGGCTGCGACTTCACGGGGGCTGACCTGCGCAACCTGCGTACGCGTGGCTGCACGTTCGACGACTGCGACTTCAGCCGCGCCGACCTCGCCGGCTCGCGCCACGACGCCTCGGCGTTCCGCTCGTGCACGTTCGACCGGGCCGCGCTCGCCGACAGCCGCTGGACGTCCTGCTCGCTGCTCGGCTCGACGTTCGTCGACTGCGGGTTCACCGGCCTGGCCGTGACCGAGTGCGACCTGTCGCTGGCTTCGCTGGCGAAGGCGCGGTTGCGGAAGCTGGGGCTGTCCGGGCTGCGGCTGCGCGAGGTCAACCTGACCGAGGCCGACCTCACCGGCGCGGATCTGCGCGGCTCGGACCTCACCGGTGCCCGGCTCCTGGCGGCCCGGCTCACCGGCGCCGACCTGCGCGGCGCGATCCTCGACGCGAACGCGCTCGTCCAAGCCGACCTCGCGGGCGCCTACGTCGACACCGAGACGGCCATCGCTTACGCGGCCGCCCACGGCCTCATCGTGCGCTGACGTCGCGTTCTGCGGGCTGACCGTGAAACGAACTCGGCGGCGAGCTGGGATGCTCGCCGCCGAGGTCCGGGTCAGTCGACCGGGGGTTCGCCCGGGTCGAGTTCGATGATGTCGCCCTCGGCCAGCAGCTCCTCGATGGACGCGGGCAGCAGGTACGCCGACCCGCCGCCGGGCTGGTTGAACCACGGGATCGCGACCCCGGCCAGGGTCTCGAGCGGGCGCTGCACCCGGTACACGTGGTACGGGCGGTTCACCCACTCGGGCACGAGCGAGCGCTCCTCGAACGGCGTCCCGGCCGCGTAGGTCAGGTTGCCGTTCGGGCCGCCGAAGCGGTCCAGCTCGCTGCCCGCGGGCAGCTCGCGCAGCTCCTTGCCGCGGAACAGCGTCAGCGGCGGCTCACCGGCCATCGGCCCGATCGGCCACTGCTGCTGCCCGCCACCGCCCGAGACGGCCCGGGCGGGCTGTTGCGGGACAGGCGGCGGGGCCACCGGAGGCGCGGGCGGGGCCGGCGGCGGCACCGGGACGGCGACCGTAGGCGCGGCCTGCGGGGGCTCACGCCGCGGCGGGGCCGGGGGCGCGAGCGGCGGCGGGCCTGCCTGGGCGGTCGGCACCGCCGGGGTGAACGCCGCCGGAGGCGCGACCGGCTGCCGTTGAGGCACGGGTGGCTCGTCGTCGAGGTCGTCGCCGAGCAGCTCCGACGCCGGGGTGAACGCGGTCTGCTCCTGCGCCGGGATCGGGTCCGACTTGCGGATCGGGAACGACCCGGTCGCGATCTCGGGCGACAGCGTCGCCAGGACCCGCTGCGGCGGCTCCTCGACCGGCTCGGGTTCGGGCTCCGGTTCCGGCGGCGCCGGGCGGCGGCTCTTCGGCGGACACGTGGCCCTCCGGGTTGAGCATGACCTTCCCGAGCATGAACGCGGCCGCGTCCTCGGCGTCGCCGAAGACGGCCGGGTTGCTCAGCTCGCCGTCGTACCAGGCGACACGCCAGCCCTCGTCGACCTCCTCGACGCCCCAGCCACGCCCGGCGGGCTTGCCGAGGCCGTAGCCGCCCTCGGGCACGCCGAGCTCGTCCAGCTTGGTCTGCAGCCCGGCGAGCACCGGGTTGTCCGGCACCTCGCGGCGCAGCGCCCGCCTGCCGGTGCTCTGCGGCTCGGCGGAGGCGACGGCCGGGGCGGGGATCGGCTCGGGCGCCGGCGGCTCCTCATGCGCCTCGGGCTCGGCGACCGGCATTTCCGGCACCGGCGGGACGCCCGGGATCTCCGGCTGCGTGAGCAGGGTGGGCGGGCCCGGGTCGTACGCCGGGTCGGCCGCGTGCGCGGGCTCGTCCCGTGGCGCAGGGGCCTCGGGGACGTACTCCGCGGTCTCCTCGAGGTCCGGCATCGGCGAGGAGCCGTTGGAGGCGTGCGCGACCTCGAACTGCTCCTGGTCGGCCTGCTCCGGGTAGGGCTCTTCCTCGGCGAAGCGACCGTCGAACTCCTCCTCGTAGCCGTCCTCGGCGTACTCGGGTTCGGCGTCGTACTCCTGCGGCTCGTCCTGCTGAGCCTGCTCCTCGACCGGCGGCTCGTACGGCTGCGGCTCGGCGGGCGCGGGAGGCTGCTCGGGCGCGGGGGTGTGCACCGCCAGCGGCGTCTCGATGATCTCCGGCGCGGGTGGCGGCGGAGGCTGCGGCGGCGCCACGGGCGGCGGAGTCGCCAGCACCGGCGCGCCCGGGGGCGGCCCGGCCTGCTGCTGAAGCGGCGGCGGGCCCGGCGGCGGCCCCGGCGGACGCTGCTGGTTTCCCCTGGTCAGGTAGGCCGCGGCGGCCTGCAGCGTCGGCTCGTCGACCGGCGGCAGTGAGAACCCGATCGCGCGGACGTGCTCGATCAGGTCGGCCTCCGGCGAGACGCCGTAGGTGCGCAGGTAGAAGTTCACCGCGGCGGGCCAGATCCACTGGCCGTCGCTGTGGAAGGCGACCGGGACGGTGGCCTCGGGGGTCTGCGCGAGCCGGTCGATGTCGTAGCCCCGGTCGGTCACCACCAGCGGGGCGTGGTCCAGGTAGTCCAGCAGCCGGTCCTGCTCCTCGACCTCGAGGTCGGGCCGGTTGATCACCGGGCGGCCGGCCGGGCCGATGGTGTCGAAGATCCGGGCGATCCGGAAGTGCGGCCCTGGCTGCTCCGGGCTGAGCCCGGACATCCGCCGGATCAGCCACTCGGGCACGTTCTCCTCGGTCCGCGGGAACATCCGCAGCTCGTCGGAGAGCGCCTGGGGCGGCGGAGCGAGGCTCCACACCGGCTCGTCGCGGTTGTACTCGAGGTTGTAGCTCGACGGGTGGTCCAGCTGGTAGCGGGCGTTGAACCAGGTGCCCCGGCCGTCCCGGTACATGCCACCGCGCAGCCTGCCGAACAGCGTCGCGATGTCGTGCGTCGCGAGCCACTCGTGCACCGTGCCGTCCTCGGTGACGATCTCGCCCGTCAGCTCGTGATACCTCCCGACGGCTCGATACTCCGCGGTGACCTTGCGCCAGTCGCGCGGGGCGGCCCGCAGCAGGGCGAGGCCGATCTGCTTGACCAGGGTGTCCTGCTCCGTCGCATTCAGCTGCGTCGTCGGTTGTGCCACGGGGACATTTTGACTGTTCGCGCGCGCGAGTGCACCCCGCATGTGTGTTTTACCGCTCGCCATGGGGGCGACACACGGTCTGACCTCGCCTGATGCGCGGTGTCGTATGTCACAGCATGATCGCGGTGGGGGTGATGATCACTCTACGCGCCGCCACCGCGTGCGCCTCGTGCGACGCGCGGACGCCGCTTTGCTTGAATGGGGGCCGTGACGGCGAAGATTCTCGACGGCAAGGCGACCAAGAACGCGATCTTCGCGGAGCTGGAGCCGCGTGTCGCGGCGCTGGCCGCGAAGGGGGTGACGCCGGGGCTGGGCACCGTCCTGGTCGGCGACGACCCGGGCTCGCACTCCTACGTGCGGATGAAGCACGCCGACAGCGCGAAGATCGGGGTCAACTCGATCCGCCGCGACCTGCCCGCCGACATCTCGCAGGAGAAGCTCGAGGCCGTCATCGACGAGCTGAACGCCGATCCGGCCTGCCACGGCTACCTCGTGCAGCTCCCGCTGCCGAAGCACCTGGACCCGTACCCGGTGCTCGAGCGGATCTCACCGGACAAGGACGCGGACGGCCTCGCGCCGATCAGCCTCGGCCGGCTCGTACTCGGCGAGCCGGGACCGCTTCCGTGCACGCCCTACGGCATCGTCGAGCTGCTCAAGCGGCACGGCGTCGAGCTCAACGGCGCCCAGGTCACCGTGGTCGGCCGCGGCATCACCGTCGGCCGCACGCTCGGCCTGCTGCTGACCCGCCGCAGCGAGAACGCCACCGTGACGCTGTGCCACACCGGCACCCGCGACCTCGCCGCCGAGGTCCGCCGCGCCGACATCGTGATCGCCGCGGCCGGGGTGCCCGGGATCATCACCCCGGAGATGGTCCGGCCGGGTGCGGCGGTGCTCGATGTCGGCGTCTCCCATGTGGACGGCAAGCTGACCGGCGACGTCGCCCCCGGCGTCGCGGAGGTCGCCGGCTGGCTCTCGCCGAACCCTGGCGGCGTCGGCCCGATGACCCGGGCGATGCTGGTCAGCAACGTCGTCGAGGCCGCGGAACGTTCGGCCGGATGACCACCATGACCGAGGACCGGCGGGACCGGGCGGACCGCCGGCCGAAGCAGACGCGTTTCACGCAGCTGCCCATCACGGCCGTTCTGCTGGTGGTGGCCGTGGCCGCGCTGCGGATCGCGCAGTACCACTGGCGGGAGGGCGCGGCGCTGATCGGCGGCGCGCTGCTGCTGGCCGGGCTGCTGCGCGCGATCCTGTCGACGGAGAAGGCCGGGCTGCTGGCGATCCGCGGCAAGATCGTCGACATCGTCACGTACGCGGGCCTGGCGGCGCTGATCCTCTATGTCGCCCTGACGATCACCGGTGGCCCGCTCTCGGCCTCGTGAGTGGTAAGTGACGTTCTAACGACACTTACCACTCACGACGCGGTCAGGAGGCCAGGGCGAGTTCCCGGCGTTCGACGCGGGCTTCGTGGCGGTCCATCAGGCCCGAGACCACGGCGATCGACAGGCCGAACACCGCCAGCAGCGCGCCGACCCAGTTGGGCGCGAGCAGGCCGAGCCCGCCGGCGATGACCAGGCCGCCGAGGTAGGCGCCGATCGAGTTGGCGATGTTGAACGCCGACTGCACCGCGGCCGAAACCAGCGACGGCGTGCCGCCGGCCTTCTCCATGATCCGCGCCTGCATCATCGGGCCGATCATGAACCCGGCGACACCCACGAAGAAGATCGTGATCGCGGCGCCGATCTTGCCCTGCGCGGTGATCGTGAAGATCCCGAGCACGGCCGCCAGCGCGAGCAGTGAGATGTACAGGCTCGGCATCAGCGCCTTGTCCGCGAGCCGCCCGCCCAGCAGGTTGCCGATCGTCATGCCGACCCCGGCGAGCGAGAGCAGCACGGTGACGTTCGCGGGCGAGTACCCGGCGACGTCGGTCAGCATCGGCGCGATGTAGGACAGGCAGGCGAACACGCCGCCCAGCCCGAAGGTGACGATCGCGAGCGCCAGGTGCACCTGCGGCCGCCGGAAGGCGCTGAGTTCGGTGCGCAGCGACGCCTCGGCGGGGCGGCCCTGATGCGGGACGAGCTTGGCGATGGCGGCCATCGCGACCAGCCCGATCACGGCGACGACCGCGAAGGTCGCGCGCCAGCCGACCTGCTGGCCCAGCAGGGTGCCGAGCGGCACGCCGATGACGTTGGCCAGGGTCAGCCCGAGGAACATCAGCGACACGGCCTTGGCGCGCTCGCCCTGGCCGACCATGCCGGACGCGACGACCGCGCCGGCGCCGAAGAACGCGCCGTGCGGCAGCCCGGCGAGGAACCGGAACGCGATCCCGAACTCCTGGTTCGGCGAGAGCGCGAACAGGCCGTTGCCGATGGTGAACAGGCCCATCATGGCCAGCAGCATGGTCTTGCGCGGCAGCCGGACGGCGACCGCGGTCAGCAGCGGGGCGCCGATCACGACCCCCAGCGCGTAGGCGGAGATCAGGTGGCCGGCGGTGGGGATGTCGACCCCGAAGTCCGCGGCGGTCTGGGGCAGCACACCCATCATGACGAACTCGGTGGTCCCGATGCCGAAGGCACCGATGGCGAGCGCGAGCAGAGCGACGGGCACAGCTCTCCTTCCGTGAGAAAACGATTACCCGGCCAAGCCGAGGTGCGGTCTCTGTATCGATTTAGTTCCGGGCAAAAAGAGCGACAGCTCAGTGCGGCCCCGACGCCGTCGAGCTGTCGTATCTCTAGTGCAACCGACGGAGGGGGCGGTTGTCATCCCGGTTCGACGTGAGCCTGTTCACCTGTAACGCGCAGGTCAGCGGGGCGCGGCCAGGATGCCGTCGAGCATGCCGGGGAACAGGGCGTCAAGATCGTTGCGGCGCAACGAGTTGTACCGGGTGGTGCCTTCCTGGCGTCCGCTGACCACGCCCGCCTGGCGCAGAATGCTCAGGTGGTGGGTGAGTGTGGACTTCGTCACCGGCACCGTCAGCGCGTTGCACGCGATCTCCGTGCCGGTCTGCGCGAGCTGCCGGACGATCGCCAGGCGGACGGGGTCGGCCAGGGCGCGCAGCACCCCTTCGACGGTGATGTCGCCGCGCACGGGATGGACGATCGGCGGCAGCGTGGTGGCCTTCGGCATGGGTCCATTGTACGACGCCCATCGAAATTGTCGGACCCGCGTAGTACGGTGGTCGTCGAACTACGACGTTCATCGAACTAACCCGACTTCCGAGGGGCTCCCTCCATGTCCACCACTTCGTCCCCGCGCACCTCGGTGCTGGCCTTCGGCGCGTTCGGCGTCGGCACCAGCGGCTACGTCGTCGCGGGCCTGCTCCCGGCGCTGACCGGCGAACTGCACGTCACGGCGACGGCGGCCGCGCAGCTCGTGACCGCCTTCGCCGTCGCGTACGCCTTGGGCTCGCCGCTGTTCGCGGCGCTGACCGGCCGCTGGGAACGTCGCACGCTGCTGGTCGCCTCGCTCGTCGTCACCGCGGCGGGCAACCTCTTCGCGGCGCTCGCGCCCGGCTACGGCTCGCTGCTGGTGGCCCGGGTGGTCACCGCGGTCGGCGCCGCCGTGTTCACGCCCGCGGCCAGCGCCGTCGCGGCCGAGCTGACCACGCCCGAGCGGCGCGGCCGCGCGGTCGCGCTGGTGTTCGGCGGCCTGACCGTCGCGCTCATCTTCGGCGTCCCGCTGGGCAGCCTGATCTCGCAGCACCTCGGCTACCGGCCCGCGTTCGCGTTCGTCGCGGCCTTCAGCCTGGCGAGCGCGCTGGCGGTGCGGCTCGCGCTGCCCGAGGTCGCGCCGCCGCCACCGGTGAGCCTTGCCGAGCGCTTCGCCGCCGGGCGCGACCCGCGCGTGATCGCGATGCTGGCGACCACCGTGCTCGGCTGCCTGGCCGCGTTCATGGTGTACACGCTGGTCACGCCGCTGCTGAAGGCGACGGCAGGGGTCGGCGGCACGACCATCACCGTGCTGCTGTTCTGCTACGGCGTGGGCGGGGCGGTCGGCAACTTCGTCGGCGGCCGCGCGACCGACCGGTGGGGCGCCCGGCTCCCGCTGCTGATCGTCCTGGTCGGCTTCGCCGCCGTGATGGCGGTGCTCCCGGTGACCGCGCGGACGGTCGGCGGCGCGGCCATCACGCTGTTCGTCTGGGGCTTCTTCAACTGGGCGTTCTCGCCGCCGGTGCAGCACCGCCTGATCGAGCTGGCGCCGGGGCACGCGGGCCTGGTGCTCTCGCTCAACGCGTCCGCGATCTACCTCGGCGTCGGGCTTTCCGGTGTCGCCGGTGGCCTGGTGCTGGGTTCGGGCGGCCCGGCGGCGCTGCCCGAGACGGCCGCGGTCCTGGCGCTCGTGGCGCTGGCGATCGTGGTGTTCGCGTGGAGCGGCCGCCGCGTGCGGGCTCGCGAGGAGATCGCCGTCGGCTAGCTGTTCTGTCTCGTGAGGACGTGCCCGGCCAGGTTTCGCGGACCCAAACCGCGATGTCCTTGGCCCTGGCGAGCGCGAGGTCGTCGTCACGCCACAGCAGCGCCAGTTCGTACCGCGTCCACGGCGGTTCCGCGGGCCAGCGGGGGAGCAGGTCGGGCAATTCGACGCCGATCGCACGGAACGCCGTCTCGGCGTCATACCGTCCGCCAGGGAGGACGAGGGCTTCCTTGGCAGCGGCGGCTCAGTCGAGCGAAGCTTCGGAAAGCCGGCGGAGCCGCTGGCCGAAGTGCCCGCTGCTCCCGACACCCGGCGCACCGGTGCCCAGGGTCCAGCTCGGCGGGTGCGCCGAAGAACCCGGCGGTGGTCTGGCCGCCGTGATGGAAGGCCGGCGCGTAGGCGCGGCGTCCGACGACCGCGAACTACCGGTGGCCGCACTCGTCGTCGGGATAGGGACCTTCGTCGAAGGCGACGACGACCCAGCCGTCGAAGTCCGGGCGGGCGGTCACCAACGCGAAACCGTACTCGGCGAGGTCGCCGGCGAGGCTCCGCGCGGCCCGCTCGTCCGGCACCGTGAACGGCGTGGGTGCCCGCCGGCCCGGTCACCGGTTATTCGGGGTGTGCCTGGACTTCACAGTCCGGGCCGGGGAACACGAGGCCTTCGTGCCCGTCGGCGAACCGGACGAGGTAGGGCGGCGCGCCGTCCGGCCCGCGCACCTCGAGGATCTCGCCGCGCTGCTCGCCCGATCCCACCGTACGACCGTGTACCTGGATCTCGTCTCCGACTGTCGCGTGCATGGCCTGCACCTCCGGTGCCAGGGTAGGAGCGAGGGAAGCACTCGTACAGGCCCAGTGCGGGTTAAACTGGGCGCATGATCCTCACAAGTCTTGGAGGCTCCGCGCCTCGGCGCCGGTGAGCCCCGCCATCCACGTCCGCACGCCGAACGAGCTGCGGGCGTCTCGCCGGAAGAAATCCCATCCCTGCTGGGGACATCTGGTCGCCGCGCCGCTCTGGCCGTTGCACGGCGCGAACCTCGGCACCCTGCTGCGGACGTGCGACGCCGTCGGCGCCTGCCTCGCGGTGCCCCGGTTTCCGTGGGTGCCCGAGGCACTGCGGCGCGGAAACACGTTGCGGCGCCCCGCTTGTGTGCATTGGGTGCACGATCCACCGGGCTGGCTGGCGCGGGAACGCGCTGCCGGTACGGCGGTCGTCGGCGTCGAACTCGCGGACGAAGCGGTGCGGCTGGCGGATTTGCCCGCCGCGCGCGGGCGCACGATCGCTGTTCTTGGCCATGAGCAGACCGGAATTCCCGCCGAAGCGCTGGATCTGCTCGACACCGTGGTGGAAATCCCGATGGTCGGGATGGGGGCGAGCCTCAACGTCGCGGTGGCGGGGAGTTTGGTGCTCTACAAACTGGCCGGCCTGCTGTGACGTCAGGCCTGTTTCGCCGCGGCCTTGGTCGCCTTCTTGAAGGCGCGGACCTCGGCCAGCGTCTCCGGGCTCACGACGTCGGCGATGGACCGGCGGGAACCGCGGTCACCGTAGGAACCCGCCGTTTCACGCCAGCCCTTGGGCTGCACGCCACGCTGTTTCCCCAGCAGCGCCAGGAAGATCTTCGCCTTCTGCTCGCCGTATCCTGGCAACGCCTTGAGCCGCTTGAGCACCTCGGGGCCGTCCGGCTTGGGACGCCCGGAAGTCCAGATGGCCTCGGCATCGCCGTCGTAGTGCTCGACGATGTACTGCGCCAGCGAGTGGACGCGCCGCGCCATCGAGCCGCCGTAGCGGTGGATGGCCGGCGGAGTCACACAGAGCTCGACGAACTTCTCGACGTCGGCCTCGGCGATCTTGGTGATGCTGAACCCGTCCATCCGGTCGGCGATCTTGCGCGGCCCGATGAACGCCACCTCCATCGCGATCTGCTGGTCGAGCAGCATGCCGACGAGCAGGGCGAACGGGTCCTCGGTGAGCAGCCGGTCGGCCTCGGCGTCGCCGGTCAGGGTGAGGTCGCGCTTCATGCCGGACATCCTCGCACTCCGGGACCCGGCGTTCTACTCGTCCGCGTTCTTGGCGGGCAGGTGGGCGATGATCAGCGCCGCCGTCGCGATGACGAAGTTCTGCAGCGCCGGCTGCAGCCCGTTCCACTTGCCCGACTGCCACATCTGGAACCACTCGCCGCCGATCGCGATGAAGCCGAGGCCGAACAGCAGCACCCACATCGTCCAGCCCAGGGTGGACAGCCGCCGCGCCGTGCGCGCGTCGCCGCGGGTGGCCAGCGCGCGGATCCACAGGACCAGCGCCGCGATCAGGGCGAGCGCGGTGAGCGTCTCCCAGACGATGATCACGACATAGGCCGTGTCCTGGAGGCCGGGGCCGGTGATCGCGCGCCACATCATGTTCGGCGACTTGAAGGTCGTGTCCATCGCCAGCACGTGCTGGACGAACGCGCGGTTGGTGTCGAAGTCGGTGATGTTGCCGAAGGCGATAAGTGCCATCTGCAGCGCGGTCATGGCGGTGAGGACGGTGACGGCGAAGCGCAGGCCACCGACCCTGGCGAGGAACCCCATGATCGGATCGTAGCGACGGGGGTACCCGCCGTCAGTGCGTTTTCACGGTGCTCGAATACCGGGCCGGGGTGGTGCCGAGATAGCGCTTGAAGTGCCTGGTCAGGTGGGCCTGGTCGGTGAACCCGGCCGAGGCGGCGACGTCGGCGGCGGGCGCGCCGGTGAGCAGGAGGCGGCGGGCGTGGTCGACGCGGCGGCCGGTCAGGTAGCGGTGCGGCGGCAGGCCGAAGCGGCTGCCGAAACAGCGCACGAGGTACGCCGGGTGCGCACCGAGCGTCTCGGCCGCTTCGGCCAGCGTCAGCGCTTCGGGCAGGTGCGCGTCGAGGAGGTCGCGCAGGTTGTCGGCGAGGCCGCGGGTCAGTGGCGGGCGCTCGGGCGGGCGGCCGAGGTGGTCGTGCAGCCGTTCCGCGACCAGGGCGAGCCTGCTCTCGGCTTCGAGCGTGTCGCCGGACTGGGCCAGCGACTCGTGCAGCTGGTGGATGCGGGTGCGGAGCAGGCCGTCGGCCAGGCTCGGCTGGTCCACGGCGGCGCCGATCAGATCCTCGCCGAGCACCGAGGTGTCCAGGTAGAGCACGCGTTTGCGGAAACCGTGGCTGGTCGCGGCGCGGCCGTCGTGCGCGACGTTCGGGGGCAGCAGCGTCACCGCCGGGCCGAGCGCGCCGTGGTGATGGCGCTCGAGGTCGTAGCGGATCACGCCGTCGTCGACGATCAGCAACGTCCAGGTGTCGTGCGTGTGCGGGGGATAGGCGTGGGTGAAGAACCGCGCGTGGAAGACCTCGGCGATCCCGGGGACCGCCGGGCGCCAGGCCGAAACGCGCGCCTCCATGTCAAGAACGTACAAGACCGGGCCGGGCCGTCCGGGCGAGTCTGGCGGCATGACTCGCTTCGACACGAAGATCGCCGTCCTGCTGCGGGACGACCTGGCCTCCTGGCAGCTCCTCAACGTCACCGCGTTCCTGATCAGCGGGATCGCGCACGCCGTGCCGGAGCTCATGGGGAAGCCGTACGAGGACGCCCACGGCGTCGCCTATCTGCCGATGTTCGGTCAGCCGGTGCTGGTGTTCGCCGGATCCGCCGGCGTGCTGGCCGCCGCGCACGGGCGGGCGCTCGGCCGCGGCCTGCGGTTCTCGATCTTCACCGACGACCTGTTCCACACCGGCAACGACGACGACAACCGCGCCGCCGTCAGCGCGGTGCCGACCGAGAAGCTCGCGCTGGCCGGGATCGCGGTGCACGGGCCCCGCAACGCCGTCGACAAGATCCTCAAGGGCGCCGAGCTGCACCGCTGAGTCCGAAAACCGCCGGTTCCCGCGCGGTTCGTGGGGGAATCTCGCGGACATGCTGATCCGTCATCGAGGCAACGAACCCCAGGTCCATCCCGACGCGTACGTCGCGCAGACGGCGACGTTGGCCGGCGACGTCGTCGTGGGCGCGCACGCGCGGATCATGTACGGCGCCGTGCTCGACGCGGAGGCTTCGCGGATCGAGGTGGGCGAGTACACGATCGTCGGCGAGAACGCGGTGCTGCGCGCTTCCGCGGCGGCGGGGCCGCAGCCGGTCGTCATCGGGGACCACGTCCTGGTGGGTCCGCACGCGACGCTGCTGGGGTGCTCGGTCGGGCGGTGCGCCTACCTGGCGACGGGCGCGACAGTGCTTCAGACCGCGCGGCTCGGCGAAGGCACCGTCGTGGCTGTCGGCGCGCTCGTGCACGCCCGCGCGGTGACGCCCGCCGAGTTCTTCGTGCCGCCGTTCACGGTCGCGGTCGGCGACCCGCCGCGGCTGCTCGCGTCCGGCGACCCAGGCCTGCCCGACGCGGTCCGAGGGGTCGGATTCGCGGAGGTCGCGTTCGGCGCGACGGCCGAGTGGACCGACCGAGTCCGCCGAGCCGAACACGCCACGGAGACCCGCTCCGCCGAGTTCGCCGCCCACACCACCGACACACCCCTCTGACCTGCGACGTTACGTTTAGCGGGCTAACCGTCACGCCCCTGACCTGCGGTTTCACGGTTAGCCCGCTAAACGCGAAACCGCAGGTCAGGGGGCGGTGGCCTGGACGACGAAGGTGCCGCGAGGGCCTTCCCCGTCGGCCGCGCACCACGAAGCGGCGACGTCCACGAAGCCCGCGGAGGCGGCCAGCGCGGCAGCCGAAGCTTCGTCCGAGGGCAGGGTCAGATCGTCGGCGTACAGCCCGTCGAAGTCGGGGGACCGCCGGAACGTCGTCCCGCGCGACACGCTGAACGCGACTCGCCCGCCCGGCCGCAGCACCCGCCGCCAGTCCGCCGGCGCCGCCCCGCCGAGGAAGTGCAGCGACGACGCGCACACGACGACGTCCGCCACCCCGTCGGCCACCGGCATCGGCAGGGCCGACCCCACCTGCCAGGTGATCCGCCCGTCCGGATCGAGCTCCGGCGCCTTCGCCCTGGCCCGCGAGATCATCGCCGGCGACAGGTCGACGCCGAGCACCCGCGCCGGCCGCAGCCGAAGCGCCGCGAAAGCGGCCAACCCCGTGCCGGTCGCGACGTCGAGCACCAGCTCCGGCTCTGCCGGGAGCCCGGCGACCAGCGTGTCGGCCACCCGCAGGTGGAAGCCTTCCTCGTCGTACCCCGCGGCCATGCCGTCGAACATCCCGGCCTTGGTGATCTCGTCCATCAGGCCACTTTAAAGCGGACGGCGACCGGCGAACCCCAGGTCGACGCGGTGATACCAGCCCAGCTCACGATCACCTTCGAGCCAGCAGAGCAGCACGTCCACGCCGTCGAGCTCGGCCGGGAAGTCCACCAGCAGCGGGGCGAAGCCCTTCAGCTCCGCGCCGGTCTGCTGGACCGTCGTCATCAGGTCGTCGAGCCGCGCCTGCGCGGCCTTCCACTCCGGCAGCCCGCCCAGCCCGGTCTCCCGCCCACCCGGGCGCAGCGACGCCGCCAGCTCGGCCGCGTCGGCGCGCAGCCGCACCAGCTCGTCGAGGACAGGCCGCAACCGCGCGAGCTCCGCGCGCGCCTCCGGCACGGTGAACAGACCCATCCGCCGATGATGCCAAAGCGCGGATTCAGCGTTGCCGCCGGACGAGCGAGGCGGCCAGACCGGTCCCGACCAGCAGGAACCCGACGCCGAGCAGCCCGCCGATGAACAGCCAGTCCATCACTCCGTAGGCGATGTTGCTCTTCGGCATGAAGTTGACCATCTTGAAGCCCCACTCCGGCATCGCCATCGTGGCGACCCCTGGCAGCACGCCCCAGACGATCCCGCCCAGGATCGGCCCGATCGAGGACGCCGCGGCCAGCGCCCCGACCGCGAGCAGCAGGATCGCGCCGCCCGCCAGCAGCGCGATGCCCAGTGGATCGCGGTTCGTGCTCAACGTGGCCTGGATGAGCTGCTGCTGCCGCAGCCCGCCCCAGCCCAGCAGCGCCAGCGCGATGGGCGTCAGAATGAGCCCGCCCAGCGCGCTGACCAGCCGTGCCGTGCCCCGCCTCGGCGCCTCCGCCGGTGTCTCCTCTGTGTCGTCGTACTCCTCGTCGTATTCCTCGTAGTCGGCGTACCGATGGGTCGACATGGCCGTCACCTCCCGGATGATGAATTCACGGATGGCATCGTGCCCGGGTTCATCCGGATTGGCGACGATCGCTCGCCGAGCGGTCGTCCGCGCCGCTCACCCGCGCGGCGCCCCGTGACGCTCGCCACAATGCACGGGTGGAGACTTGATACCCACCACTACTGGAACCATCCAGGCCCGTTAAGCAGTACGCTTGTACCGCTACCGGCGAGACGTATCGAAGTAACGCGAAAGATCCGCGGAAGGAGCACCGCTGCTCATGGCCAAGATCAAGGTCCAGGGCACCGTCGTCGAACTCGACGGCGATGAGATGACCCGCATCATCTGGCAGTTCATCAAGGACAAGCTGATCCACCCCTACCTGGACGTCAACCTGGCGTATTACGACCTGGGCATCGAGGAGCGGGACCGGACCGACGACCAGGTCACGGTCGACGCGGCGAACGCCATCAAGGAACACGGGGTCGGCGTCAAGTGCGCCACCATCACCCCCGACGAGGCCCGCGTCGAGGAGTTCGGCCTCAAGAAGATGTGGCTGTCCCCGAACGGGACCATCCGCAACATCCTCGGCGGCGTGATCTTCCGCGAGCCGATCGTCATCCAGAACATCCCGCGGCTGGTCCCGGGCTGGACGAAGCCGATCATCATCGGCCGTCACGCCCACGGCGACCAGTACAAGGCGACCAACTTCAAGGTCCCCGGCCCGGGCACGCTGACCATCAGCTACACCCCGGACGACGGCTCCGAGCCGATGGAGTTCGAGGTCGCGAAGTTCCCCGAGGGCGGCGGCGTCGCGATGGGGATGTACAACTACCGCAAGTCCATCGAGGACTTCGCGCGCGCCTCGCTGCAGTACGGCCTGGACCGTGAGTACCCGGTCTACATGTCGACCAAGAACACCATCCTCAAGGCCTACGACGGCATGTTCAAGGACGTGTTCGAGGAGATCTACCAGGCCGAGTTCAAGGCCGACTTCGACGCCAAGGGCATCTCCTACGAGCACCGCCTGATCGACGACATGGTCGCCGCGGCGATGAAGTGGGAGGGCGGCTACGTCTGGGCGTGCAAGAACTACGACGGTGACGTCCAGTCCGACACGGTCGCGCAGGGCTTCGGCTCGCTCGGCCTGATGACGTCGGTGCTGCGCACGCCGGACGGCCGGACCGTCGAGGCCGAGGCCGCGCACGGCACGGTCACCCGGCACTACCGCCAGCACCAGCAGGGCAAGCCGACCTCGACCAACCCGATCGCGTCCATCTACGCGTGGACCCGGGGCCTCGAGCACCGCGGCAAGCTGGACTCGAACGCCGAGCTGATCGGCTTCGCGAACAAGCTGGAGCAGGTCGTCGTCGAGACCGTCGAGAGCGGCAAGATGACCAAGGACCTCGCGCTGCTGGTCGGCAAGGAGCAGCCGTTCCAGACGACCGAGGAGTTCCTCGCGACGCTGGACGAGAACCTGGCCAAGAAGATCGCCCAGGGCTGATCCGGCTCGCACGTCCGTGAAGGCCACCTCGGGATTCCGAGGTGGCCTTCACGGCTTTCCGGGGCGGTCACCAGGTGTCACTGCCGGGTGACGGGGCGGCGCCTCCGGGTGGTTGCCCCGTCCGGCGCTGTCCAGTCGTGGGAAGGTTTGCCTACCCTGGTCGGGGGCAGGTTTTCGTTGGGTGGAGGCAGACGTGATCCTCGGGTTTCCGAAGAAGATCGTGCTCATCGTGGGTGTGCTGATCGCGGTCGTGATCATCTACGCGGTGAACACGAACAAGCAGGCTTCGGGCGCTTCGGCCACCGGGTGCAAGGTCGCCGTCACCGCCGACGTCCTCAACGCCCGCGAGACGCCCGACGGCAACGGCAAGATCGTCGGCAAGTACCTCAAGGACGCCCAGTTCGACGCCCTGCCCGGGGTGCAGAACGGCTTCCGCAAGGTCGCCGACGCCAAGTGGGTCGCCGCCGAGTTCACGAAGCCGGTCGCGGGCTCCAACTGTGGCTAGACCGCCAGCAGGTCCAGTCCGATCGTGATCGCGCCGAACAGCACCGCCGAAAGTCCGAGCACGCGGGCGCGCTTGGCGTCGTGCTTCGCCGCTTCGCGCCAGTAGAGCCCGATCCCGATCACCAGCAGCAGCACCTCGACCGTCACCGAAACCGCGGGCAGCCGCCACAGCCCGAACCCGAACGTCGGCAGATTTCCCGCGTTGCCGGGCAGGATCGGCAGATCCGCGCGGTGCACGACCAGGTCGAGCACCCAGTGCGAGAACACCACGGCGCCGAGCACGACCCCGGCTTGACGGCCGAGCCGCCACGCGGCGACAGCGCCGAACAGCGCGGCCAGCACCAGCGCGCCCACCAGCGAATGCGTGTAGTCGGCGTGGATCACGCCCTCGCCGTAGCCCTGGCCTTCCGGATAGTCGATCTTCTCGATCCCGGTCAGGTAGAGCGGGGTGAACACGACGTCCAGCCAGGCCGTCGCGAGCATGAGTGTCCACACGGGAATGGCGGGACGGCCGGCCTTGACCGCCGCGGCCAGCCCGAAGTGGCCGGCGATCATCTCTGCTTCCCCGTCCACGGGAAGCGGGCGTCGAGCACGCCGAGCGCACCGACGAAGAGCAGCACTGCCACCACGAAAGCCATGGTTTCTCTTTCTCTCACTGGGTTTTCGAGTAGTTCGTGATGCCATCGATGAGCATCGTCTTCAGTACCTCGAAGCTTTGGTCGACGTCCTCGGGGCGCCCGAAGCCGCCGGAGGCTTCCAACCCGGCGAAGCCGTGTACGGCTGCTCGGATGCAGCGCGTCGCGTGCACGGCTTGCTCATGGCCGAAGCCGAAGGGCCTGAGGACGGCGAAGGCGACTTCGGCGACGTCGTGGGTCGCTTTGGCCAGTTCCGCGTCGCCGCTGTTGGGGTCGGTGCTCAAGGCGCCGGTCCGGTGCGGGTGACGGCGCAGGTAGGCGCGGTAGGCGTCGGCGAGTGCGGCGACGGCTTCGGGGCCGGAGCGCCCGGTGGCCGCGCCGCGCAGCGCTTCGGCCATTTCGCGAACCACGCGCAGGTCGATCAGCCGTCGCAGGTCGGCGAGGCCGCCGACGTGCTTGTACAACGACGGCGCGGCCACTCCGGCGCGCTCGGCGACCTTCGCCAGGGTCAGCGCGCCGGGTCCGGCTTCGTCGATGATCGAGAGCGCGAGGTCGACCACGGCGTCGGTGGTCAAGCCCGCCCTAGGCGACATCGTCCCGGCTACTGCTCATAGCTTTAAAGCTAAGATTCATAGCTGTGTTCGTCAAGCGCCGTTTTTGTCGGTGGTGGGTGCTAGAACTGATCTCACGCGAAAGCGCTGGTCGACGAAGGGAGGCAGGCGTCCGGGGACGGGCGAAAACTGAATACGGCGGAACACGGCGGACGGGCGAGAGCGCGCGGTGCGGGATCTCCAGGGGGAGTCCCGGAGCGGGCGGATGGTGCTCGGCGAGGCGGTGTGATCGTTCGGGACGCGAGTGCGCGCGCGGGGGTGTGCGGCTTGCCGGGAAGTCCCGGGACGGGCACGGGGGTGCGCGTTCAGAGAGCGATCGTGAGTCCTTCGTCGGCCACCAGGATCTCGCCGTCGAACTCGGCGGCCGCTTCGGCGGCGGAGGCCTCGCGGTCGGTGCCGGGCCAGAAGTGGGTGAGCAGGAGCCGGCGGGCGCCGGCCTTGGCGGCCCAGTGCCCGGCCTCGGCGGCGGTCATCAGGAAGCGTGGTTCCCCTGCGGGCGGTGGGGTTCGCAGGGTCGCCTCGCAGATGAACAGGTCGGCGTCGCGGGCGAGCTCGGCCAGCATCGGCGACGGGCCGGTGTCGCCGGTGTAGGCCACGGTGAGCCCGGGCGCGTCGAGGCGGACGCCGAAGTTCGGCTGGTGGTGCGGCAGCAGGAACGTCGTCAGCCGGAACGGGCCGAGCTCGGTGCGGGTGCCGAGGTCGTGCACGGCGAACAGCGACGCGGGGTGCGGGCGTGGCTCCATCGCCTCCAGCCGGCGCAGCGTGCCGGGCGTGCAGTGCAGCGGCAGCCGGGGAGGGTCCCCGCCGGGCGGTGTGCCGTCCTGGACGGTGTAGTGCCAGGCGCGGCCGAGCGCGCTGAGGTCGGCGCAGTGGTCCGGATGCTCGTGCGTGATGACGACGGCGTCGGGCAGCCGGTCGCCGCTGTGCGCGAAGAGCCGGGAAGCGGTCCCGTAGCCGAGGTCGAGCACGAGCCGGAAGCCGCTGTGCGCCAAGAGGAATCCGGCGCACGCGCGGCCCGGTTCGGGCCAGGCGCCGCAGCTGCCCAGCACGGTCAGCTCGCTCGCCGGTCCGCTCATGGCGGCAGTCTCGCAGAGCGCCGTGGCGCCCGCATCCAGCCGATGGCGCATCCGGCGCGCCCGGGTCCGGTGCGCCGGGCTGACGGACCCGCCCGGTAGCGTGCGACGGGTGCTGACCGTCTCCACCGTGAACGTCAACGGCCTGCGTGCCGCCGCCAAGAAGGGCTTCGTCGAGTGGCTCGCCACGACGAAGGCCGACGTGGTCGCCTGCCAGGAGGTGCGCGCCGAAGCCGGCCAGCTGCCCGCCGCCGTGGTCGACCCGGACGGCTGGTTCGCCGTGCACGCGCCCTCGGTCGTCAAGGGGCGCAACGGCGTGGCGCTCTACAGCCGGGTGGAGCCGGAAGAGGTGCGGATCGGCTTCGGCGAGCCCGAGTTCGAGGACAGTGGCCGCTACGCCGAGGTGCACCTGCCCGGCGTCGTCGTCGCGAGCCTGTATCTGCCCAGTGGCGACATCGGCACCGAGCGCCAGGACGAGAAGGAGCGCTTCATGGCCGCGTTCCTTCCGTACCTGGTGGAGCTGCGGGCCAAGGCCGCCACGGCCGGACGGGAAGTCGTGGTCGTCGGCGACTGGAACATCGCCTACGACACCATCGACCTCAAGAACTGGCGCGGCAACCGGAAGAACTCCGGCTTCACGCCGGAGGAGCGCGAGTGGCTCGGCCGGGTTTACACCGAGGCGGGGTACGTCGACGTCCAGCGCCGCCTCGACCCCGAAGGCCCCGGGCCCTACACGTGGTGGTCCTACCGCGGCCAGGCCTTCGACAACGACTCCGGCTGGCGGATCGACTGCCAGCTCGCCACCCCAGGCCTGGCGGACAAGGTCGTTTCGGTCGTCGTCGAGCGCGCGGAGTCCTACGACCAGCGCTGGTCCGACCACGCGCCGGTCACCGCGACCTACGACCTCTAGGCCGTGCGGGCGGCGCGCCAGGTCGCGCTGTCCACGAAGTGGTTGTCGTAGCGGTCCTGCGTGGCCAGGATCTCCTCCGGGCTGCCTTCGCCGCGCCGGATCCGGTCGATCATCCGGAAGTACTCGAACCGCTCGACACCGGGCGTGAACACGATCAGCACGTCCGCGCCCGAGTTCTCGGTGGCGCCGAAGGCGTGCGTGGTGTGCGGCGGCACGAACAGCATGTCGCCGGCCCTGGTCGTGACGACCTCGTCGTCGGCGAGGATCTGGAGCTCGCCCTCCAGGATGAAGAACATCTCCGCGGAGGCACGGTGGAAGTGCGGCGTCGCGCCGTCCCGTCCTCTGCTCAGTGAAGCGCGCTGACTGCTCAGGTGACCACCGGTGTGCGAGACGTCGGCGAGCAGCGTGATCGTGTCGGGCGTCGTGCCGAGCTGCTCGGCTTCGTCGTGCCGGACCAGCAGGGTTTCGAGTGTCTTCGTCATGCCCAGGATGATTCCACGCCATATAGTTCGCTGTCAAACTATCTTGCGTCGAATAGTACCTGCATCGAATAGACTGCCCCGGTGAAGACGGAAGAAGAGCAGCCGGACGCCATCGACGCCGTGGTGGCGGCCTGGGGACGCGAGCGTCCCGACCTGGATCTGGCCGCGATCGGCGTCGCCGGCCGGCTCGGCAGGCTCAGCCTCGTGCTGGGCCCGGCCCAGGAGCGGGTGTTCGGCAAACACGGGCTGCAGCGCGGCGAGTTCGACGTCCTCGCTGCGCTGCGCCGCTCAGGGCCGCCCTACACGCTGACGCCGTCCGAGCTGTCCTCGACGCTGATGCTCTCGCGCGCCGGGATGACGAACCGCCTGGACCGCCTGGAGACCGCGGGCTTCGTCGAGCGCACGCTGGATCCCCACGACCGCCGCAGTTTCCGCATCCGGCTCACCGATCGCGGCTACGAGACGGTGGACGCGGCGATGACCGAGCACACCGCGAACGTGTCCCAGCTGCTCTCTTCGTTGCAGGGCGGCGAACTCGGCATCCTGGACGACGTCCTGCGCAAGCTCCTGCGGATGCTGGAATCGCAGGACTGAACCGGCGAGGTCAGTCTCTACTGTCAGTAGCCCATCGACATGTTCGACAGGCTCGGAGTGAACCTTTGGGGGTGCTTCGGACGTATAACCGGGTAGCGGCTACTCTCGGGCCCCGAGTCCACCAAGGCGGGCAGGCCTTGACACGCTCGGTAGCTTTTTGACCAGTAGCACGCAGCGTCTCACTCGAATGGGTGAGCGTTTCGCTCGTCACTCGCGGGAGGCACTCCGGTGCGCAACCCAGGTCATCTCCTGATGCGATCCACCCTGCGCGCACTGCGCGTCGTGGCGCCGGTCGGCGGTCTGCTGGTCGTCACCGCCGGGGTGGCGTCGGCGCAGACCACCACCGTGCAGGCGGAGACCTCGGATTCCTTCGGTGTACTGGGCCCGGTCGGCCTGGCCGCTGTCGCGCTGGGCATCGTCGGGATGACGCTGGGTGTGCTGCGCCAGCGCCGCAAGGTCCGCGCGGCCGAGGCCGCCGCGCCGGTCGCGCCCGAACCGCAGGCTCCCGGCGCGGTCACCGCGATGGCCGAGGCCGTCCTCGCCGACACCGACAAGACCCCCACGCGGCCGTTCCTGGCCCAGCAGCCGGGTTCCTGAGCGCCGGGCTTGCCCGGCCTGAAAGAATCCGGTCGTGTCCGAAGAGCAAACCGCCGCAGACGGCCGCCGTCCCCGGGTCCTGTCGGGGATCCAGCCCACCGCCGATTCGTTCCACCTCGGCAACTACCTGGGCGCGCTGCGCCAGTGGGTGCGGCTGCAGGACACGCATGAGACCTTCTACAGCGTCGTCGACCTGCACGCGATCACCGTCGAGCAGGACCCGAAGGTGCTGCTCCAGCGCACCCGCGTCTCCGCGGCGCAGCTGCTCGCGATCGGCATCGACCCGCAGCGCAGCGCCCTGTTCGTGCAGAGCCAGGTGCCCGAGCACGCGCAGCTGAGCTGGGTGCTGGAATGCCAGACCGGCTTCGGCGAGGCCGGCCGGATGACCCAGTTCAAGGACAAGTCGGCCAAGCAGGGCACCGACCGCGCCAGCGTCGGGCTGTTCACCTATCCGGTGCTCCAGGCCGCGGACATCCTGCTCTACCAGGCCAACGCCGTCCCGGTCGGTGAAGACCAGCGCCAGCACCTCGAGCTGACACGCAACCTGGCGCAGCGCTTCAACAACCGCCTCGGCAAGACCTTCACCGTGCCTGAGCCGTACATCCTCAAAGACACCGCGAAGATCTACGACCTGCAGGACCCGACGGCGAAGATGAGCAAGTCCGCCTCCACCGCGAACGGCCTCATCGAGCTGCTCGAAGACCCGAAGCGTTCGGCCAAGAAGGTGCGTTCGGCGGTCACCGACACCGGCCGCGAGGTCGTCTTCGACGCCGAGAACAAGGCGGGTGTCTCCAACCTGCTGACGATCTATTCGGCGCTGACCGAGCGTCCGATCCCGGACCTCGAAGCGGCTTACGAGGGCAAGGGCTACGGCGACCTGAAGAAGGACCTCGCCGAGGTCCTGATCGAGTGGGTGACGCCGATCCAGGCACGCGTCCAGTCCTATTTGGACGATGTGGCGGAACTCGACAAGGTGCTGGCCGTCGGCGCCGAGCGAGCTCGCGAAGTCGCGTCGAAGACTCTCGCGAAGGTCTACGAGCGGATCGGTTTCCTGCCTCCGGCAAGCTGACCTTCGCCTCACTCACCTGAGCGACTCGCGCTGCGAGCGTGTGAAAGCCTGGTTAGCGTTTGACGGTGGCGAAAGAAAAACTGCTGCCGAGGCTCCGGCGGAAATATCCGTGGCTCGACCACCTGTTCCGGGCCAACGAGGCCTTCACCGAGCGCTACGGCAACCACTACGCCGCCGCGATCACCTACTTCAGCGTGCTTTCGGTGTTCCCGGTGCTCATGGTCGGGTTCTCGGTCGTCGGCATGGTGATCGGGAGCGACAAGGCTGTCGTCGACAAGATCTCCCAGGGCATCCAGACCTCGGTACCCCAAGGACTGCAGGGTCTGGTCGGGGACATCACCAAGGCCGCGATCCAGTCCGGCAGCGGGATCGGCATCTTCGGCCTGCTGCTCGCGCTGTACTCGGGGGTCGGCTGGATGTCGAACCTGCGTGACGCGCTGACCGCGCAGTGGGGCCAGGAGAAAAAGCAGCTTCCGCTCGTCTCCACGACGATCAAGGACCTGCTGTCGCTGATCGGCCTAGGCGTCGCGCTGATCGTGTCGTTCGCCCTCACGGCCGTGGGCGGCGGGATCGGGCAGTACCTGCTCGAACTCGTCGGGCTGGCGGATCAGACCTGGGCGATCTTCGTGCTGCGGGCCGCCACGATCGTGCTGGGGCTGTTCGCCAACACCCTGGTGTTCCTGTGGGTGATCGCGCGGCTGCCCCGGGAACGCGTCGCGCTGCGCAGCGCCGTGAAGGGCGCGGTGTTCGCCGCCGTCGGGTTCGTGATTCTGCAGCAGGTCGCGACGCTGTATCTGGCGAGCGTCACGAAGTCCCCGGCGGCCGCGATCATCGGGCCGGTGCTGGGCCTGCTCGTGTTCGCCAACCTCGTGTCGCGCTTCCTGCTGCTTGTCACCGCGTGGACGGCGACCGCGCGCGAAAACCAGCACAAGGTGGTCCAGCCGCCTCCCCCGGTGCGGCTCGAGCAGCGGGTGACCGTGCAGCGCGGGCTCGGCCTCGGTGCCGCGGCGGGCGCGTTCAGCGCCGGGGCGCTGCTGGGCTGGCTGGGGCGCCGGAAGTCCTAGCGCGCGGCCCGTTTGCGCTGGTAGCCCACCACGAACCCGCCGACGATCAGCAGGAACACGACGAGGGTGATGATCCAGCCGGTGGTGCCGAACGGGTCGTCCTTCCCGGCGGCCGCCGCCGACGAGGACCCGTTGGCCGCCTTGGAGACGTCGGTGGGGTCGCCGCCCGGGGGGTTGTCCGTCGAGTTGTCCGGTGCCTGGTAGTCGATCCGGCCGACCGGCTCGGCCCGGTCCGTCTCGAGCGCGAAGCCGTAGTCGAGCAGCTTCCCGGCCTGGTCCACGACGCGGGTCGGCTTCTGCTCGGCGCGCATCAGGACGATGGCGAGGCGGTGCCCCTGCTGCTGCGCGGCGCCGACGTAGGTGTGGCGGGCGTCGTCGGTGAAGCCGGTCTTGCCGCCGAGGAAGCCGGGGTAGACGCCGAGCAGCTTGTTGTCGTTGTACACCGGGATGGCCGGTTTGCCGCCGGTCGCCGGGATTTCGAAGTTCTTCGTCGAGACGGCCTTCGCGAACTCCGGCTGCTTCATCGCGTAGTGGAAGATCAGGCTCAGGTCGTAGGCCGAGGTCGACATGCCCGGCCCGTCGAGCCCGGACGGCGTCGCGGCGCGCGTGTCCGTCGCGCCGATCCTCGCGGCCATGGCGTTCATCTTCGCGACCGCGGCGTCGACCCCGCCCAGCGTGGTGGCGAAGGCGTGCGCGACGTCGTTGCCGGAATGCATCAGCAGGCCGTGCAGCAGCTGGTCCACGGTGTACTGCCCGCCCGCGGCGATGCCGACGCAGGTGCACTCCTGCTCGGCGTCCTCCTTGGTCGCGGTGATCACCTGATCGGGTTGCAGCTGCGTGACGACCACGAGCGCGAGCAGTGTCTTGATGAGCGACGCGGGGCGCTGGCGCGCGTGCGGGTTCTGCGCCGCGAGCACGGCACCGCTGTCGAGATCCTGCAGCACCCAGGAAACGGCGGTGGTGCCGGCGGGCGGGTTCAGCGCGCCGTTCGGGGTGATGACCCCGCATTCGGCCATCCGCGCGCCGCCGACCGGGACCGGGGGCACCGGAAGCGGTGCCGGGACAGCCTTGCCGGGCGCGGGCTTCTCGGAGGTGTCGACCGCGGGCGGCGGTGCTTCGCGGTTCGCGCAGGACTGCGGCGCGGCCTGGGCCGTTACCGGCACGCCGAGCGCGAGCAGGCTCGCGGCGAGTGCCGTGATGAGGACTTTGAGCGACCGGAAGACAGCGCTGTGCACCCATGCAATCTAGCGGCGCCGCCGGAGTCGCCTATCGTGGGGCATGCGCATTTCGCGAGGCACCTCGCTGTTCCTGCTGGCTTTCGGCGTGTGGTCGTGGGTCATCTGGATCACCTTCGCCAAGAATCTGTGGGACAGCGACCGCGCCTGGGCGGCCGACGGATCCCCGACCGCGTACTTCATCGTCCACGCGGTGCTGACAGTGGTTTCGTTCGTGCTCGGCACCGTGATCGGCCTGCTCGGGCTGCGGGGCGTGCGGGCGACCGCGCGCGAAAAGGCGAGTTCCTGACGCCTCCTCCCTTGGACGGTGGCGCGTGGTTCACCCACTGCCTTAGGTTTGCGCCACTGAATCTTGGAGGTGGAATGTCCCGTTTACGCCGAATGGCCGCTCCGGTGGTGCTCGCCGTCGCCGCGGCCGGGGTCCTGGCCGCGCCGGCCGAGGCCGCGCCTGTCTCGTGCGACACCACTAGCCCGTCGTACACGTACGTGGTGCTGTACCAGCCGGATGCGTCGTCGTCCGTCGTCGACCACGAACTGAAGGCCAAGTGCGGCGCGAAGGTGGCGTACTACCGGGAGATCGGGGTCGCGATCGCGACCTCGCGCAACGCCGACTTCGCATCGAAGATCGGCGTCTACCGGGCGTACTCGGGTGGCAAGGACGTCGCGTCGCAGGCCGCGCGCCGGATGTCGGTGGGGGACCTGGAGGCGACGCGCTCGGTCGCGGCCGATGGCGACCTGTCGGCTCAGCAGTGGGACATGCGGGCGATCCACGCGCCCGAGGCCAACAAGATCAACGAGGGCAGCCGCTCGGTGACCGTCGGCGTGCTGGACTCCGGCGTCGACGCCACGCACCCGGCGCTGAAGGCGGCCGTCGACGCGAAGGCGTCCGCCGGCTGTATCACCGGCGCTGCGGATTCGACTCCGGCATCCTGGGCGCCGACGACGTCCGACCACGGCACGCACGTGGCGGGCACGATCGCGGGCAAGGACCCCGCGCGCGGCTTCACCGGCATCGCGCCGGGGGTGCGGCTGGCCTCGGTGAAGGTGGTCAACGACGACGGGTACATCTTCCCGGAGTCGGCGGTGTGCGGGTTCGTGTGGGCCGGGAAGCACGGCTTCCAGGTGACGAACAACAGCTACTACATCGACCCGGGCATGTTCTTCTGCTCGAAGGAGGCCGGCGATGCGGCGGCGTACGAGGCCGTGCGTCGCGCGATCGCGTTCTCGCAGAAGCGCGGCGTGCTGAACGTGGCGGCGGCGGGCAACTCGGGCTTCGACGTCCCGAAGCAGACGACCGACCCGAACCGCCCGCACCCGGTGAACTCGTCGTGCGGCATCCTGCCGAAGGCGATCTCGGGCGTGGTAACGGTTTCCGCGGTCGGCTACGCGGGCACGAAGTCGTCCTACAGCAACTACGGCCGCGGCTCGGTCTCGGTGACGGCGCCGGGCGGCGACTTCTCGCAGATCCCGCCCGCCGGTCAGGGCGAAGGCTGCACGCTGTCGACGACGGTGTTCGGCGGGGCTTACGGCACGAAGTGCGGAACGTCGATGGCTTCCCCGCACGCGGCGGGTGTGGCTGCTCTGCTGGCTTCGCGCTTCCGCGGCGTCTCGCCGGAGACGCTCACTTGGCTGCTGGAATTCGGTGCCGACCCGGTGGCTTGCGGTGCCGCGGCTCCTGACTGCTCGGGCCCGGCACGCAACAACTCCTACTACGGGCACGGCCTGGTGAACGCGCTCCACGCGGTCCGGTAGCCCGGGGTTTTGGCCGTGAATGCCACATTGAGGGCCTAAGACGCCGTCGATGTGGCATTCACGGACAAACGAACAACCCTTAGACGCGTTTGAAGAGGAGGGCTCGCTTTACCTCTTGGATCGCCTTGGTGACCTGGATGCCGCGGGGGCAGGCGTCCGTGCAGTTGAACGTCGTGCGGCAGCGCCAGACGCCTTCGCCGTCGTTCAGGATGTCCAGCCGCTCCTCCGCGCCCTCGTCGCGCGAGTCGAAGATGAAGCGGTGGGCGTTGACGATCGCCGCCGGGCCGAAGTACGAGCCGTCGTTCCAGTAGACCGGGCACGATGACGTGCAGCACGCGCAGAGGATGCACTTCGTCGTGTCGTCGAAGCGGTCGCGGTCGGCCTGGGACTGGATCCGCTCGCGCGAGGGCTCGTTGCCGTACGTGATCAGGTACGGCTTGATCGAGCGGTACGCCTCGAAGAACGGGTCCATGTCGACGTACAGGTCCTTCAGTGTGCGAAGGCCCTTGATCGGCGCGATCGTGATGACGGTCGGCTTGCCGCCCGGCGAAAGCAGGTCCTTCATCAGGACCTTGCACGCCAGCCGGTTGATGCCGTTGATCTGCATCGCGTCCGAGCCGCAGACGCCGTGCGCGCACGAGCGGCGGAACGAGAACGTGCCGTCGAGGTAGTCCTTGACGTAGAAGAGCAGGTTCAGCAGCCGGTCGGTGCGCTGCGCCGGGACGTCGTAGGACTCCCAGTGTGGCTCGGTGTCCACCTCGGGGTTGAACCGCAGGATCTTCAGCGTGACCGTGATCGGGGTGTGCTCGTCCGCAACCGCAGGCGCAGCCTCAGGAGTAGCCGTGGTCATCAGTACTTCCGCTCCATCGGTTCGTAGCGGGTGAAGGTCACCGGCTTGTAGTCCAGCCGGATGTCCGAGGACAGGCCCAGGCCCTGCTTGTAGGCCATGGTGTGCCGCATGAAGTTCGTGTCGTCGCGGGTCGGGTAGTCCTCGCGCGCGTGGCCGCCGCGGGACTCCTTGCGCGCCAGCGCGCCCACGATCAGCACCTCGGCCAGCTCCAGCAGGAAGCCCAGCTCGACGGCCTCGAGGAGGTCGGTGTTGTACCGCTTCCCCTTGTCCGACACGGTGATCCGGCCGTACCGCTCCTTCAGCGCCTGGATGTCGGTCAGCGCCTGCTTCAGCGTGTCCTCGGTCCGGTACACCGAAGCGTGCGAGTCCATCGTCTGCTGCATTTCCTTGCGGATGTCGGCGACGCGCTCGTCGCCGTGCTCGGAAAGCAGGCCGGCCAGCTGCTCCTCGACCAGCGTGGTCGGGTGCTCCGGCAGCTCGACATGCTCGTGCGCCAGCGCGTACTCCGCCGCGGCGATGCCCGCGCGGCGGCCGAACACGTTGATGTCCAGCAGCGAGTTCGTGCCGAGGCGGTTCGAGCCGTGCACCGACACGCACGCGACCTCGCCCGCGGCGTACAGGCCGGGGATGACGTTCTCGTTGTCCCGCAACGCCTCGCCGTGGATGTTGGTCGGAATTCCGCCCATCACGTAGTGGCAGGTCGGGAACACCGGCACCGGCTCCTTCACCGGGTCGACGCCGAGGTACGTCCGCGAGAACTCCATGATGTCCGGGAGCTTCGCGTTCAGCGTCTCCTCGGGGATGTGCGTGACGTCGAGGACGACGTAGTCCTTGTTCGGCCCGCAACCCCGGCCCTGCAGCACTTCCTGCACCATCGAGCGCGCCACGATGTCGCGCGGCGCGAGGTCCTTGATGGTGGGGGCGTAGCGCTCCATGAACCGCTCGCCGTCGGCGTTGCGCAGGATCCCGCCCTCGCCGCGGACGGCTTCGGAGATCAGGATGCCCAGGCCCGCCAGGCCGGTCGGGTGGAACTGGAAGAACTCCATGTCCTCCAGCGGGATGCCCTTGCGGAAGATGATGCCGAGGCCGTCACCGGTGAGGGTGTGCGCGTTCGACGTCGTCTTGAAGATCTTGCCGGCGCCGCCGGTGGCGAAGACGATCGACTTCGCCTGGAAGACGTGCAGCTCGCCGGTCGCCAGCTCGTAGGCGACGACGCCCGAAGCGATCGGGTTGCCGTCCTCGTCCGGGGTCAGCACCAGGTCCAGCACGTAGAACTCGTTGAAGAACTCGGTGCCGTACTTGACGCAGTTCTGGTACAGCGTCTGGAGGATCATGTGCCCGGTGCGGTCCGCGGCGTAGCAGGCGCGGCGCACCGCGGCCTTGCCGTGGTCACGCGTGTGCCCGCCGAAGCGGCGCTGGTCGATCTTGCCCTCGGGCGTGCGGTTGAACGGCAGGCCCATCTTCTCGAGGTCGAGGACCGCGTCGATGGCTTCCTTCGCCATGATCTCGGCGGCGTCCTGGTCGACCAGGTAGTCGCCGCCCTTGATCGTGTCGAAGGTGTGCCACTCCCAGTTGTCCTCTTCGACGTTCGCCAGCGCGGCGCACATGCCGCCCTGGGCCGCGCCGGTGTGGGACCGGGTCGGGTAGAGCTTGGTGAGGACCGCGGTGCGGGCGCGCTGGCCGGACTCGATGGCCGCGCGCATCCCGGCGCCGCCGGCGCCGACGATCACCACGTCGTACTTGTGGAACTGCATGGTGGGAAGTCTCCGGGCTTCAGTTCGCGGGCATGTTCGGGTCGAAGGTGAAGATCACCATCGTGCCGACGGCCAGGATCAGCGCCATCGAGACGTAGAGCAGGATCTTCAGCCAGAACCGCGTGCTGTCCTTGCGCGCGTAGTCGTCGATGATGGTGCGCAGGCCGTTGCCGCCGTGGATCTCGGCGAGCCACAGCATCGCCAGGTCCCAGAATTGCCAGAACGGCGAGGCCCAGCGGCCCGCGACGAAGCCCCAGTTGATCCGGTGCACGCCGCCGTCGAGGATGTTCATGATCAGCAGGTGCCCCAGCACCAGGATGATCAGGGCCAGGCCCGAGATCCGCATGAACAGCCAGCTGTAGAGCTCGAAGTTGCTGCGGCGGGCGTTGGGGCGCTTCGGGGTGCGCGGGCGGGCGAGTGCGAGGTCGGCCATGTCAGTTACCCCCGAAGAGCGTCTCGACGGTGCGCTTCAGCATGAAGAACACACCGGGGACCATCACCACGACCCAGATCACACCGACGACCCAGAGCATCGCCTTCTGCAGCTTCGGGCCCTTGGACCAGAAGTCGACGAGCATGACCCGCAGGCCGTTGAGCGCGTGGAAGAGCACCGCGCCGACGAGGCCGACCTCGAGGAGGTTGACGATGGGGGTCTTGTAGGTCTCGATGACCTGGTCGTAGGTGTTCGGCGACACGCGCACCAGTGCGGTGTCGAGCACGTGCACGAACAGGAAGAAGAATGTGAACACGCCGGTGATGCGGTGCAGCACCCAGGACCACATGCCGGGGTCGCCCCGGTAGAAGGTCCCCTGCCGGCGTGAGGCACCCGCCCGATCGCTCGCCCCCGCCGTCGCGGCGGTGCTAGCCGTGGTGGACATCGGTGAACGGCCTCCAACGTCTGACTGTGTGCCCGGGTGACCGGTGAGGCGGCAATGCCGAGATCAAGGTCATCGAGCCTGGATGAATGGATGCTAGACCCGGACCTCACGGGCGGCTTACCTCCGGGTTCTCCGCTGTGATGGACCAGACACCGGTACCGCCATGCCGCCACCCGGCGGTGTGGCGCAGGGCACTCGACGGGCGGGCGGCCCACCGCTGGGTGAGCACTGGTGATCCGATCTATGAAACATCTGATATCTCATGCGCTACGCCAAAAGGCTGGTGAACATCGTTACTCGTTGACCAACTAGGCTGTCGTTCCTACTGTCGCTCACGCATACATCGGACCATTCACGATGGGGTGACGTTCTGGTGAGACGACTCGGCCTGGTGATAGCCGCGGCGGCGCTGCTCCCCGTGGTGGCGGTCACGCCACCCGCCCAGGCGCTGCCGGACGGCCTCGCGCTCACCCCGCCAATGGGCTTCAACAACTGGAACACCACGGGCTGTGCGGTGGACGAGCAGATCATCCGCGATACGGCGGACATCTTCGTCGACAAAGGACTGAAGGCGGCGGGCTACCAGTACGTCAACGTCGACGACTGCTGGGCCGAGCCGGCCCGGGACGCCGAGGGCCGCATGCAGGCCAACAAGGCGCGCTTCCCGAGCGGCATCAAGGCGCTCGCCGACTACGTCCACTCGAAGGGCCTCAAGTTCGGCATCTACACCAGCGCGGGCACCGTGACCTGCGCCAAGACCCAGCCGGGCGCGCTCGACCACGAGGACATCGACGCCCAGACCTTCGCGGACTGGGGCGTCGACTACCTCAAGTACGACAACTGCAACAACCAGAACCGTCCCGCGCTCGAGCGGTACACGAAGATGCGTGACGCGGTGAAAAAGACGGGCCGCGCGATCGTCTACTCGCTGTGCGAGTGGGGCGAGAACAAGCCGTGGACGTGGGGCGCCGACGTCGGCCACCTGTGGCGGACCACCGGCGACATCAAGGACAACTGGGCCAAGATGGTCCAGATCCTCAAGGCGAACGCGCCGCTGGCGTCCTACGCCGGGCCGGGGCACTGGAACGATCCCGACATGCTCGAGGTGGGCAACGGCGGGATGACCACCGACGAGTACAAGTCGCACTTCTCGCTGTGGTCGGTGATGGCCGCGCCGCTGCTCATCGGCGCCGACCTGCGCAAGGTGTCGCCGGCGAACTTCGACGTGCTGCGCAACGCCGAGGTCATCGCGATCGACCAGGACACCAAGGGAGTCCAGGGCCGGGTCCTGTCCAATCAGGACGGTCACTGGGTGTTCGCCAAGCCGCTGGCCAACGGTGACGTCGCGGTCGCGCTGTTCAACGAGACCTCCGCGAACGCGACCATCGGCACCAGCGCGGCGGCGATCGGGCTGCCCAGGGCGTTCGGCTACGGCCTGCGTGACCTCTGGTCACACACCGACCTCCAGACCGCCGGGCAGATCTCGGCCGTCGTCGCGCCGCACGCGACGGCGATGTTCCGGGTGAGCGCAGGGGGTTCGTGGTTCCGGAACGCGCCGTTGGTGAGCGCCGGTCTGGAGCTGCGGGCGCCGGTCACGGGCGTGCCGGGGGAGATCGTCCCGGCCGGGAAGCCGTTCGAGGCCACCGTTTCGGCGACCAACCAGGCCAGGGTGCCGGTGTTCGATCCGAAGGTCACGCTCACCGCGCCGCCCGGCTGGCAGGTCCGGCAGCTGGCCCGGCCGGCGAAGCTGGTGCTGGGCACCGGTGAAGCAGCGGTGGGACGCTGGCGCATCACGCCACCCGCGGGCGTCGAAGGCACGACAGCGTTGCTGCGTAACGGGATTTCGTACCGGACGATCGGCTTCGGCAAGGTCTCGTGGACCGGCGAGCAGCAGCTCACCGTGCCCGCGGCGCCCCCGACGTCGCCAGCGTGGGCGAGCGACCTGAAGTGGGCCGCGGAGACGAACGGCTACGGGCCGGTCGAGCGGGACATGTCCAACGGCAGCATCCCGGCCGGCGATGGGAAACCGTTGACCATCAACGGGGTCGTCTACCCGAAGGGCCTGGGCGCGCACGCGCCGAGCGAGGTCGTGTTCTACGTCGGCGGGCGGTGCACGTCGTTCACCGCGGACGTCGGCGTCGACGACGAGCGCGAGGCCACGAACAAACAGGGCTCCGCGACGTTCGAGATCTACGCCGACGCGGCGAAGGTCGCGTCCACCGGCGTGCGGACGTGGCAGGACCCGGCGGTGCCGTTGAGCGCGGACCTGAAGGGGGCGCAGTACCTGCGCCTCGTGGTGACCGACGGGGGCGACGGCAACTCCTACGACCGCAGTGACTGGGCCGCGGCTCACCTCACCTGCCAGTAAAGACTCGTGAGCGTTCCGGGCGGTTAGAACCGCCCGGAACGCTCACGAGTCCTTCCCACCTGGAGGACTCATGCGTGTAGCAGTGCTGTCCGCGGCCGCTCTCGTGCTGGCCGCGGCGTTCCCCTCGGCGGGCGAGGCGGCCCCGGTCACGTCCTGGACGCTCGCCCCGCCGGGCCACAGCCTGGCCGCCACCCCGGAAGCCCATGTCGCGCTGGACAAGGGAAAGCTCACCCTCTCCGTCACCCGCGGTGCCACGACGGTGCTGGAGCCGTCCGCCCTCGGCGTCGAGACCGCGAACGGTGACCTCACCCAAGGGCTCAAGATCACCGGGTTCAGCCAGCGGCCGGTCCACGACGAATACACGACCACCACCGGCAAACGCCTCAGCCACACCTACGACGCCGCCGAAACCACGCTCAGTCTCAAAGGACCGGGCGGGACCTTCGACGTCGTCTTCAGGGTCTCCCACGACGGCGTCGCCTACCGGTACGTCTTCAATACCCCGAAGTGGGTCACGGTGATCCGCGAGGCGTCCGAGTACGCCGTCCCGCAGACCGCCGACTCCTTCCTGCTGCCCTTCGACAACGGCCGCAGCGACTACGAGAGCATCCACGTCCACAAACCCCTGGCCCAGCAGGATCCGGTCGAGTACGGCTATCCGTCGCTGTTCCACGTCGGCGACACCTGGCTGTCCGTCCTGGAATCCGACCTCAACGGCAGCTACGCCGGCTCCCGGCTGACGCTCACCCCGCAGCACCGCCTCCAGCTCACCCTCGGCGACCCGGCCGAGGTGGCGAAGGGCCCGCTGGCCACGCCATGGCGCGCGATGATCGTCGGCGACCTGGCCACGGTGACCGAAAGCGACCTGTCCACCGACCTCGCGAGCCCGTCGAAGATCGCCGACACCTCCTGGATCAAGCCCGGCCCGGGTGCCTGGTCGTGGTGGTCCGAGGGGACCGGGGACCTGGCGCTGCAGAAGAAGTACGTCGACCTCGCCGCGAAGGAGCACTGGGCGTACAACCTCGTCGACGCCGGCTGGAACGCCGCCTGGGTGCCCGATCTCGTCGCCTACGCCAAGGCGAAAGGCGTCGGCATCTGGCTCTGGGCCGACGCGAAGATCACCGACACCGATTCCGAGCGCGAGAACAACTTCAAGCAGTACGCCGCCTGGGGCGTCGCCGGGCTGAAGATCGATTTCGTCGAGTCCGAACGCCAGGACCGCACGCGCTGGTACGACGCCGTCCTGGCCGCCGCCGCGAAGTACCACCTGATGCTGAACTTCCACGGCGCCCCGATCCCGCGCGGCATCCAGCGAACCTGGCCGAACGTCATGAGCGTCGAAGCCGTGAAGGGCGCGGAAGGGACGAAACCGAAGCCCGGCCGCGAACCGTTCCCGATCGACCACTACCTGACCCTGCCGTTCACCCGGAACCTGTCGGGCTCGATGGACTTCACGCCGGTCACGTTCGGCGGCGTCCGGCCCACCAGTGACGGCGGCGAGCTCGCGCTGAGCGTGCTCTTCGAATCCGGCGTCCAGCACTTCGCCGACAGCGTCGCGAGCTACGACCAGCACCCGCTCGCGGAGCAGCTCCTCACCGGCATACCGACGGCGTGGGACGAGACGAAGCTGCTGGCAGGGGACCCGGGGAAGCTCGCCGTGCTCGCCCGCCGCTCGGGCGCGCGGTGGTACGTCGGCGCCCTGCAGGGTGGTCCCGCGACGCGGCTCGACGCGCCACTCGGGTTCCTTCCACCGGGTGATTGGCTGGCCGAGATCTACGGCGACGGAGCGGACGGGAAACTGCAGCTCACGACACAGCGAGTGACATCCGCGTCGACCCTCACCGTGCCCGTAGGGCCGAATGGCGGCTTCACCGCCCGCCTCTGCCAGGCCACGGCCCAGCAGACCACTTGCCCGTAACGCCGGAAGAAGGAGATTTTCCGCCCGGTGACATGCGGAAAGTCTCCGCTCCGGCGGCGCAACCGACGAAAGTCCTCTCTCCTGGCGCGGGTGATCACGGGCGGTATACGGCTCGTCGCGCGGGCGACTCGTGAGTAAACGTTTGTGTTACGTAGCGTGCCTTTCCTATGGCGCTTTCCTGGCCGTTAGGTACGGTCTGGCGGTCGACCCGGCAGTAGGGCCGGGTCGTGCCCTTGACCATCCGCTGGATCAGCGGGGAGGGAGAATCACGTTGCGTCGCATGCGTGGAACCGCGCTGGCCGCCACGGCCATGGCCGGGGTACTCGCCCTGGCCGGGTGCGCCAAGGATTCGAGCGGTGGCAGCACCAGCAACACGGCCAGCTCGGGCGCGGGCGCCTCGAGCTGCGTCACCGCGGCCAAGCCGCCCGCCGCCGCTGCCGGTTCGAGCAGCGCGACCGCCACGGGTGAGAAGGTCGACGGCAGCAAGCTGAAGGTCGGCCTGGCCTTCGACGTCGGCGGCCGGGGCGACGCGTCGTTCAACGACGCCGCCGCCGCGGGCACCGACAAGGCGAAGACCGACCTCGGCGTGACCACGGTCAGCGAAAGCACCGCGAGCGCGAGCGAGGCCGAGTCCGCCAAGCAGCAGCGGCTCGAGCAGATGGCTTCGCAGGGCCTGAACCCGATCGTCGCGGTCGGCTTCGCCTACGCGAAGTCCGTCCAGGCCGTCGCCGCCAAGTTCCCGAACACCAAGTTCGCGATCGTCGACGACAACTCGATCACCCTGCCGAACGTGACCTCGCTGGTCTTCGCCGAGGAGCAGGGCTCGTTCCTGGCCGGCGTCGCCGCGGTCTACAAGAGCAAGAACTGCCACGTCGGCTTCGTCGGCGGCGTCAACACCCCGCTGATCCAGAAGTTCGAGGCGGGCTTCCTGCAGGGCGCCAAGGCCGCGTCGCCCAAGGTCCAGATCGAGGACGACTACCTCACCCCGGCCGGTGACTTCTCCGGGTTCCAGGACCCGGCGAAGGGCAACGTCAAGGCCGCGGCCGAGATCGCCAAGGGCGCGGACGTGGTCTACCACGCCGCCGGCGCGTCCGGTAAGGGCGTGTTCGACGCCGCGAAGGCGGCCAACGTGCTGGCCATCGGCGTCGACTCCGACCAGTACAACCAGAAGACCGTCGCGGCCGACAAGGACGTGATCATCACCTCGATGCTCAAGCGCGTCGACGTCGCGGTCTTCGACTACCTCCAGGCGGTCGCCAAGGGTGACCTGACCACCGTGCCGAAGCGGTTCGACCTCAAGGTCGACGGCGTCGGCTACGCCACCTCCGGTGGCAAGGTCGACGACATCAAGGATGTCCTGGAGGGCTACAAGGCCCAGATCATCTCCGGGGCGATCACGGTTTCGGACAAGCCGCAGAAGTAACCTCACGACGTGCCAGGGCTCGGAGGGATTTCCCTCCGGGCCCTCACGCGTTTTGACAGATATGGAATTCTCCCGCCCATGAGCACTGCCGAGGCACCGGCCGAGGCCGCCCCCGACCGGGGTACCCCCGCCGTCCAGCTGACCGGTATCACCAAGCGCTTCCCGGGTGTCGTCGCCAACTCCGACGTCAACCTCACCGTCGCCGCGGGCGAGGTGCACGCGATCTGCGGGGAGAACGGTGCCGGCAAGTCCACCCTGATGAAGATCCTCTACGGCATGCAGCCGCCGGACGAGGGCGAGATCGCGATCAACGGCGAGCCGATCCGGCTGCGCAACCCGCAGGACGCGATCAAGGCCGGGATCGGCATGGTGCACCAGCACTTCATGCTGGCCGACAACCTGACCGTCGGCGAGAACGTCTTCCTCGGCGCCGAAGCGCTGCACGGCATCGGCCGCGCCGCCCGCGCGCGCCTGGCCGAGCTGTCGAGCAGGTCGGGCTGAACGCCGAGCCGGGGACGCTGCTGGAGGAGCTCGGCGTCGCCGACCGGCAGCGCGTCGAGATCGTCAAGGTGCTCTACCGCGGCGCGAAGATCATCATCCTCGACGAGCCGACCGCCGTGCTCGTGCCGCAGGAGGTCGACGAGCTGTTCGACACCGTCCGCAGCATGCGGGCGGACGGCTACACGTTCCTCTTCATCTCCCACAAGCTCGACGAGGTCCGGGCGATCGCCGACACGGTCACCGTGATCCGCCGCGGCACCACGGTCGGCACGGCCGACCCGAAGACCATCACCTCGCGCCAGCTCGCCGAGATGATGGTCGGCTCGGAGCTGCCCAGCCCCGAGACCCGCGAGTCCACCGTCACCGACCGCGCCGTGCTGCGGCTGAGCGGCCTGACGCTGCGTGCGGAGGGCTCTGACCGCACGCGCTCGACGACGTCACCTTCACCGTGCACGCGGGCGAGGTGCTCGGCATCGCCGGCGTCGAGGGCAACGGCCAGACCGAGCTCGTCGAGACCATCATGGGGATGCGCAAGGCCTCCGGAGGCACGATCGAGCTCGTCGACGCCGACGGCAAGGCGCGGGACCTCACCAAGGCGGGCACGCTGGCGCGCCGCGAGGCGGGCATCGGCTACATCGCCGAGGACCGCACGCGGCACAGCCTGCTGCTCACCCAACCGCTGTGGGCCAACCGGATCCTCGGCTACCAGACCGCGCGAACCGGTGTCGAAGGGCCAGCTGCTCGACATCGCGGGCGCGCGGGCCGACACCGAGCGGATCGTGCGCGAGTACGACGTCCGCACGCCCGGCATCGACGTCCCGGCCGCCGCGCTCTCGGGCGGCAACCAGCAGAAGCTGATCGTCGGGCGCGAGCTGTCCGGCACCCCGGTGCTGCTGATCGCCTCGCACCCGACCCGCGGTGTCGACGTCGGCGCGCAGGCGTTGATCTGGGAGCAGCTCCGCCAGGCCCGCGCCGCGGGGCTGGCCGTGCTGCTGATCTCGGCCGACCTGGACGAGCTGATCGGGCTGTCCGACACGATCCGCGTCATGCTGCGCGGGCGGCTGGTGAGCGAGGCGGACCCGGCGACGGTGACCCCGCAGGAACTGGGCTCGGCGATGACCGGTGCCGAAGAAGGTGACGGACAATGACCTCCTGGCGCACGAAGCTGCTGCCACCGTTGCTGGCGATCGTGTTCGCCGTGCTGCTCTCGGCCATCGCGCTGATCATCTCCGGCGCCGACCCGCTCGACGCGTACGGCACCATGATCGGCCAGATGTTCAAGGGCTCCACCTCGGTGGACACGGTGAACCTGGCGACGGTGTACTACCTGTCCGGGCTCGCGGTGGCCATCGGCTTCCAGATGAACCTCTTCAACATCGGGGTCGAGGGCCAGTACCGCTTCGCCGCCGTCGTCGCCGCGATCGCCGGTGGCGCGATGAAGCTGCCGCCGGTCATCCACACGGTGGCGATCCTGCTGGTCGCGGTCCTCGCCGGGATGGCGTACGCGTCGATCCCGGCCGTGCTCAAGGTGACCCGCGGGGTCAGCGAGGTCATCTCGACGATCATGCTCAACGCGATCGTCGCCGGGATCATCGCGTTCCTCATCAACGCCGACCAGTTCGGCGTGCAGACCGGCAACAACATCGGCACCCGGGTGATCGAGCCCTCTGGCCGGATTCCCGGCATCCCGATCGGCTCGGGCGAGCTGTTCGGGTTCGTCTTCATCGCCGCGCTGATCGGCGTCGCGTACTGGTTCATGCTGAACCGCACGCGCTTCGGCTTCGAGCTCAAGGCGTCCGGTGAGTCGACGACGGCGGCCGCGGCCGGCGGTGTCAACGCGAAGAAGATGACGCTGTACGCGATGCTGCTTTCCGGCGGCGTGGCCGGCCTGGTCGCCATGCCGGAGCTGCTCGGGCGGGACTACAGCTACGGCATCACCTCGACCCAGATGTACGGCTTCACCGGGATCGCGGTCGCGCTGCTCGGGCGCAACCACCCCGGCGGGATCGCGCTCGGCGCGCTGCTGTGGGCGTTCCTGGACACGTCCGCGGTGTCGCTGGAGCAGATCCACGTGTCCAAGGAGATCGCGACGATCATGCAGGGCATCATCGTGCTGTCGGTGGTCGTGGCGTACGAAATCGTGCGGCGCGCGGACCTCGCGGCCGAGCAACGCAAGGTGGGCCGGGCACTGGCGGCCAACGGCCGCAAGGGCGCTTCGGTGGCCGACGGAGGTGCGGTGTGATCACGGCTGACCTTTCGCCGGAGTCCGGCACGACGATGCCGGTGCAGCGCAAGCGAACCCGGATCCCCGGCTGGCTGCGCGGCGTGCTCTGGGCCGTCATCGCCATCGGCGTCCTGTCGACGGCTTCCTATTCGACCGGCGTGAACGCGCTGACGTCGTCCAACACGGCGCACACCGCGCTCCGGCTGGCGTTGCCGATCCTGCTGTGTGCGCTGGGTGGCCTCTGGGCCGAGCGCGCGGGCGTGGTCAACATCGGCCTCGAGGGCATGATGATCCTCGGTACCTGGGGTGCGGCCTGGGGTTCGTACAACGGCGGTGTCTGGGTCGGGTTGCTGGCCGCGATGGTGATGGGCGCGCTCGGCGGGCTGCTGCACGCGGTCGCGACGGTGACGTTCAACGTCAACCACATCGTCTCCGGCGTCGCGATCAACCTGCTGGGACTGGGCATCGCGAAGTACCTGTCGAATCTGATCTTCGCGCCGATCTCGGGCAACCCGCGGCAGTCGCCGCCGGTGCCGAAGTTCGACACCTACTCCGCGGCCGGGCTGACGGACTGGCTCACCGACCTGGAGAAGCAGCAGCGGGTCGTCCTCTCCGACGTCGCGGGCATCCTGCGCGGGCTGGTCAGCGAGGTCGCGCCGCTCACGATGATCGCGATCATCCTGGTCCCGGTCAGCTACTACGTCCTGTGGCGCACGCGCTTCGGGCTGCGGCTGCGGTCCTGTGGTGAGAACCCGGTCGCGGCCGAGTCGCTCGGCGTGAACGTGTACCGCCACAAGTACATCGCGTTGCTGGTCTCGGGTGCGTTCGCCGGGATGGGTGGCGCGTCGCTGGTGCTGCTCAAGGGTGGCGCGGACTACCTGGAGAACCAGACCAACGGTCGTGGCTTCATCGGCCTCGCCGCGATGATCTTCGGCAACTGGCGGCCCGGCGGGCTGCTCGGGGGTGCGGCGCTGTTCGGGTACTCCGACGGCCTGCAGCTCGCCGGTGGCGGCAAGGCCGTGCTGGCGCTGCTGTACGGCGCGGTCATCCTGGTAGCGATCATCGTGGTGATCCAGCTGATCCGGAAGCAGTGGGTGGCCGCGGCGCTCGGCGTCGTCGGCGCGGGTGTGCTGTACACGATCTACTGGACGCAGGACGACCTGTCGTCGGATCTCATCCCGTACACCGCGCACTTCGTCACGCTGATCGTGCTTGCTGTCGCGTCCCAACGGCTTCGGCCGCCACGGGCGGACGGGCAGCCGTACCGGCGAGGTGAGGACTAGATGTCCACTGTGTCCTCTATCGACTGGGAAGCCTTGCGGGCGGCGGCGGTTTCGGCCGCGGGGTCGGCGTATGCGCCCTACTCCGGGCTGCACGTCGGCGTCGCCGGGATCGTGGACGACGGCCGGATGGTGATCGGCTGCAACGTCGAGAACGCGTCCTACGGGCTGGCCCTGTGCGCGGAGTGCACGATGGCCGGGCAGTTGCGGCTGACCGGCGGCGGGCGGCTGGTCGCGGTCGCGTGCCGCAGCGGCGAGGGCGAACTGCTGATGCCGTGCGGGCGGTGCCGTCAGATCCTGTTCGAGCTGGGCGGTTCGGCGTGCCTGGTGGACACTCCGCGCGGCGTGCTGCCGATGTCGGACGTCCTGCCGGACGCGTTCGGCCCCGAGGACCTGCCGTGACCTTCGCGGCCGTGGACATCATCCGCGCCAAGCGGGACGGTGAGCGGCTTTCGGATGACCAGATCGCCTGGGTCGTGGACGCCTACACCCACGGCGTGGTCGCCGAGGAGCAGATGGCCGCGCTGGCCATGGCGATCTTCCTGCGCGGCATGGACAGCGGGGAGATCTCCCGCTGGACCGGCGCGATGATCGAGTCGGGGGAGCGGCTTTCGCTGGCCGTCTCCCGCCCGACCGTCGACAAGCACTCGACCGGCGGCGTCGGTGACAAGATCACCTTGCCGCTCGCGCCGCTGGTGGCCGCGTGCGGCGCCGCCGTGCCGCAGCTGTCCGGGCGCGGGCTCGGGCACACCGGTGGCACGCTGGACAAGCTCGAGTCGATCCCCGGCTGGCGTGCTTCTCTTTCGACCGAGGAGATCACCCGGCAGCTGGAGGACGTCGGCGCGGTGATCTGCGCGGCGACCACCGGGCTCGCGCCGGCCGACAAGAAGCTGTACGCGCTGCGGGACGTGACCTCGACGGTCGAGTCGATCCCGCTGATCGCCAGCTCGATCATGAGCAAGAAGATCGCCGAGGGCGCGTCCGGGCTCGTGCTGGACGTCAAGACCGGGTCCGGCGCGTTCATGAAGACGCGTTCGCAGGCGCAGGAGCTGGCGCGGCGGCTGGTGGACATCGGCACCGCGCACGGCGTCGCGACGACGGCGTTGATCACCGACATGAGCGTCCCGCTGGGCCGGGCGGTGGGCAACGCGGTGGAGGTCGCGGAGTCCGTCGAGGTGCTCCAGGGCGGTGGCCCGGCGGACGTCGTTTCGCTGACGGTCGCTTTGGCGCGGGAGATGCTGGCGCTGGCCGGGCTGTCCGTCGATCCGGCGGAGGTGCTGGCGTCCGGGCGTGCGTACGAGACGTGGTGCCGGATGATCGCGGCGCAGGGCGGGGATCCTGAGGCTGATTTGCCGAAGCCTTCTCACGTTCATGTCGTCGAGGCGCCTTCGTCGGGTGTGCTGGCTTCGCTCGACGCTTACGCGGTCGGTGTCGCTGCCTGGCGGCTCGGCGCGGGCCGGGCGCGCAAGGAGGACCCGGTTCAGGCGGCGGCGGGGATCCTCTGCCTGGCGAAGCCCGGAGACGTCGTCTCCGCCGGGGATCCGTTGCTGGAACTGCATACGGATACTCCGGATGCGGTGCCGTTCGCCTTGGCAGCGCTGGAAGGCGGTTACTCCATTTCGGACAGTGCCCCGGCCGGGTCCCCGATCGTGCTGGAGACGATCCGCTGAGGATGTGATGATCATCGCGAAGATGATCACCCGCCTGAGTGACCCCATCCGGAGGTCCGAGGACGACGAAGGCCCCTGCCCGAAGCTTCGGGCAGGGGCCTTCGGGTCGGATCCGAGTTACTCCGAGGCTTCCTCGGCTACGTCGCTGCCGTTCTTCGCCTTCGGGTCCGCGGCCTTCGGGGCGCGGCCGTTGCGCGCGGTGCGACGCGGCTGGCGCGGCGCGGGCGGCGGCGGGGAGATCTGCTGGACGGCCGGGCCGCCGCCGAGCATGAGCTCCGCGAAGGTCGCCATCGCCTCGTCGAGCTGGCCGCCGATGCGACGGACGCTCTCGTCGTTGCTCTTGCGCACCAGCGTGTCCACCGAGTCGGTGTCCGGCTGCTTGGACAGCGTGCTGTCGACCTTGGCCAGGCCGGTCCGGATGGCACCGTCGAGGTCGCCGATGCGGCCGGTGAACTCGTCCTCGACCTTGTCCAGGCGGGTGGCGAGGTCGTCCAGGCGCCCGGTGACCTTCTCGAGGCGGTTGCCGAGGTTCTCGAGCCGGTCGGAGGCGTCGATCATCTCGCCGGTCTCGGTCAGCGCGGTCTTCAGCGCCTCGGTGTTGGCTTCGATGCGGGCGCTGGTGTTGTGGTCCAGCTCGGTGACCTTCGAGCGCAGCTCGGCGTCGGTGGAGTCGATCCGCTCGCGCAGCAGCGCCTCGGCGGCGTCCACGCGCTCGCGGACCTGGCCGACGATCGTGGTCGGCAGCGACTCGAGCCGCGCGTCCTGCTTGTCGAGGTGACCGCCGACCTCGTCGATGCGGCGGTGGATGTTCTGCAGCTTGTCCTCGAGCCCGTCCATCCGGCCCGCGACGCCTTCGAAGCGCGCGGCCATGCCGTCGAGGCGGCCGTCGAGCTGTGCGAAGGGCTTGGCGAGCTTGTCGACGATGCTCTCGACCGCGCGGGTCAGCGCGGCGAGTGCGTTGTCCTGGGCTTCCAGCCGCGACATCGCCTCGTCGAGGCGCTCGGCCAGCACGCCGACCTCGGTGCGGTCGGGGAGCTCGGAGAGCCGCTTGCGGACCGCGCCGAGGGAGTCCACCGGGGCGAGGCGGGCGTAGATGTCGTCGAGCGCGTCGAAGATCTGCTGCTGCTCGCTCTCACGCACCTCGGCCGCGCGCACCAGCATGTTGCGCATCCGGTCGAAGGACGGGGCGGCAATGTGGTTGTCAGTGGTCACTGCTGTTGTGTCCTTCGTCGGCGGGGAAATGGAAGGGACGTGACACGAAGCTTATCGATTGAAAAAATTGCTGTGCGTATGGCCCCCGTGAAGTGCCTATTGACGAGGTCGCCCCCGGATGGCCGATTCGCTTCATGATCGACAACGCTGAGTGTTAACCCGACCCTGAGAGTTACCGCCATGTAGGGGAATGACAACGAGGTTACCGTTGGGGGATGTCCGAGGAAACCCCCGTCCTGCCCACCGAGACCCTGTCCGGCGAAACCCTGCGGCGCGCCCCGAAGGTGCTGCTCCACGACCATCTCGACGGCGGCCTCCGGCCCGCGACGGTCGCCGAGCTCGCCGACGCCACCGGCTACGCCGGCTTGCCCGAGACCGACCCGGCCAAGCTGGGCAACTGGTTCCGCCGAGCGGCCGATTCGGGCTCACTCGTTTCTTACCTGGAGACCTTCGCGCACACGTGCGGCGTGATGCAGACCGAGGATGCGCTGGTCAGAGTCGCCGCGGAAGCGGTGGAGGACCTGGCCGCCGACGGCGTCGTCTACGCCGAGGTGCGCTACGCACCGGAGTTGTTCGTCGAACGCGGTCTGTCACTCGATGCGGTGGTCGAGGCTGTCCAGGCGGGGTTCGCCGAGGGTTCACGGCGTGTGTCCGCGAACGGCGGCACGATTCGCGTGGGGACGTTGCTCTGCGCGATGCGCCAGCACGCCCGCGCGCTCGAGATCGCCACCCTGGCGGTGCGCTACCGCGACGCCGGCGTCGTCGGCTTCGACATCGCCGGTCCGGAGGACGGATTTCCGCCCACCCGAAATCTCGACGCGTTCGAGTTTTTGCGCCAGAACAATGCGCATTTCACTATTCATGCGGGCGAAGCGTTCGGCCTGCCGTCCATTTGGGAAGCGATTCAGCACTGCGGTGCCGAACGGCTCGGGCACGGCGTGCGCATCATCGAGGACATCAAGACCGACGCCGACGGCACAGTCCACTTGGGACGGTTGGCGGCCTACGTCCGCGACCGCCGGATCCCCCTGGAGATCTGCCCGTCGTCCAATGTGCAGACGGGAACCGTCCGCTCACTCGGCGCGCACCCGATCGACCTGCTGACCAGGCTGCGCTTCCGGGTGACCGTCAACACGGACAACCGCCTGATGAGCGGATGCACGATGACCAGCGAATTCGCCGCGCTGCACGAGGCCTTCGGGTACGACCTCGACCGCTTCCGCTGGTTCACGATCAATGCGATGAAATCCGCGTTCCTCGATTTCGACTCCCGGCTGGCGCTGATCGACGACGTGATCAAGCCCGGGTACGCCGCCCTGACCTGACCCTCCCCGCCTGAGGACCGTGGCCGCCGGAAGGCGGTTGCGGCCCTTAGGCATGCCAACTAAAGTTCAGAATGTAGGAAGTTCTTCCCAATATATGGAACGGTGGCGACGATGGCGCAGGTCGCGGGCGTGGACGCGGAACAGATTCGGCACAGTTCGCGACGTTGGCTCATCCTCGCGCTCGGCCTCGCCGCGCAGACCGCGAGCTGCTCCTTCCTTTACGGCCTGCCGTTCCTGGTGCCCGCCATGCGGGCCGACGCCGGGCTGTCGCTCGCGGAGGCCGGGACGGTCGTCGCGGCGCCGAGCATCGGGCTGCTGTTCACCCTGATCGTGTGGGGCGCGGCTGCGGACCGTTACGGAGAGCGCCTGATCATGGCCCTCGGCCTGGGGGCCTCGGGGTTACTCCTGGTGTACGCCGGGCTCGGTGATCACCCGGTCGGGCTCCTCTTTGGGGTGTTCCTGGTGGCGGGTGCGCTGACGGCTTCGGTCAACGCGGCGAGCGGCCGCGTGGTGATGGGCTGGTTCGCGAAGTCGGAGCGCGGCGTCGCGATGGGCATCCGCCAGACGGCCCAGCCGCTGGGCGTCGGCGTCGCCGCGCTGGGCCTGCCGCCGCTGGCCGCCCGCTACGGATTCCGCGCCGCCATCTTGCTGCCCGCGGGCCTGGCGATCGCGGTGGCGCTCCTGGTGGCCTGGCTGGTCGTCGACCCGCCTCGCCCGGCTCCTGCTGCGAAGGGCGAGAAGCCGCCTTCGCCGTACCGGACGCCGACGCTGTGGCGCGTGCACGGCGCTTCGGCGTTGCTGGTCGTCCCGCAGTTCGCGGTGTCGGCCTTCGCGCCGGTGTACCTGGTGGCGGTGCACCACTGGAGCCCGCTGGCCGCGGGCTGGTATCTGGCCGTCGTCCAGGTGCTGGGCGCGGCCGGGCGGCTCGGCTCGGGCTGGTGGTCGGACCGCGTCGGCTCCCGGCTGCGGCCGATGCGCCAGCTGGCCGTGGCGAGCTGCGCGGTGATGCTGCTGGTGGCGCTCGGGGACGCGACGTGGCCGTGGCTGGTCCTGCTGGCCCTGGCGCTGGGCGCGATCATCACGGTGGCCGACAACGGCCTGGGCTTCACGGCCTCGGCCGAGCTGGCCGGCGTGGCCTGGTCGGGCCGCGCGATGGGCACCCAGAACACGGCCCAGAACATCGCGGCGTCGTTGACCCCGCCGATGCTGGGCCTGGTGATCGGCGACAGCCGCTACGCACTGGCGTTCTGCGTGGCGGCGGTGTTCCCGGCTCTCGCGGTCGCCGTGGTCCCGGTCCGCGCCGAGCGCCCCTGAGCCCCACCCAGCTCGGCCCCTACGCAGCCCCCACCGCTCCCGGGGGGCGACCCCAGGGCCAGTCTATCGGCGCCTGCCGACGGGACCGGGCGATAACGGTGTCACGGTGGGAGTTGTCCACACTGGCCGGTCCCTGTGGATGGGTGGGCCCGGAAAGCCGTGAAGGCCACCTTGAGGGAACAGAAGTCCCTCAAGGTGGCCTTCACGGACCACGCGGAAATCAGGCGACGGTGAGCCGGTTCTCGAAGGACTCGACCAGCTTCCGCCACGCGCTCTGCTCGGCATCGAACGGCGCGCTCGGCTCGAGGCGCGTCGGGTCCGGGCGGAGCACGAAGGAGACCAGCCAGCCCAGGCTCTCGTTGGACGCCAGCGCCGTCTCCGCGCTGTCGTCGCCGGCCCAGTCGGCAGCGTCGGAGATCAGCTCGACCGCCAGCTCCAGCTGGGTCGGGTCGATCGCCTCCGGGCCTTCGGCGATGTCGGCGTCGAGGCCGGTGAGGACGTAGGTGTTCTCGGTGTCGACCTCGACCTCGAGCTCACCCGCGGTGGCCTTCGCCAGCACCTCCTGCCAGGTGGAGACGTCGGCGAGGTCGGTGTCGGCCAGGTCCTTGCCGTCGGCCAGCGCGCGGGCCAGCGCCTTCTCCGAGGTGAAGACGTCGATCTCGCCGTCGCTGCCCAGGAACACCGGGCTGTCGTCGAGGTAGCAGCGCAACGTGTAGTACTCGGCGCCGGAGGTGATGATCTTGATCGGGTCGATGCCAACCTCGGCCCAGAACCCGACCGGAGCGTCGTCCTCTTCGGCGTCGTCCTCGTCCGAGTCATCGGCGTCGAGGGTGTCGAGGTCCTCTTCGCCTTCGGCGCCGGCTTCCGCCGCGGCGGACTCCTCGTGGAACAGCGCCAGCTCCTCGGCGGTCTGCTCGAGGATCTTCTCGTCGACGTCGGGCACCGTCACCAGGCCGTCGATCGCGTCGAGGACCTGGTCCCACTTCTGCGAGACCGCCTGGGACAGGTCGTCCCAGATCTTCGCGCCGACGCCGCCGGTGAAGGGCAGCGTGCCCTGGTCGAGCAGCGAGAAGCCCTCGGTCTCGTCGAGGATCTCGTGCACCTCTTCGAGGTCGCAGACGTCGGCGAGCGACCGCACGATGCCGACGATCTCGGCCAGCTCGGCGATGTGCCAGAGGTCCGGCTCCTCGGCGACCAGCTCGGGCACGCCGACCAGGTCGTAGGTGTGGTCCTCGTCCGGGATCAGCTCGGGCACGTTCAGCGCCGGGACCGCGTCCCACGCCGGGTGGTCGAGCAGGTCGTGCCGCTCCGACGTGCGCACGAACGCGGCGAGGTGCGCCGCGTCCGGGAAGGCGTACAGGTCGTCCTCGTCGCCGAGGAACGCTTCCCACTCCTCGCCGTCTTCCCGCCAGCGCGGCGCCCACAGGGTGACGACGTCGCCCTGCGGCAGGCCGAGTTCGATCGGGATGATGTCCTGTGCCATTCCTTAGCCCTCCGGATTACCGCCCGTGTACGCGCCTGCCCGGAAGTATGCCCCGGTCCCTGCGCGGTACCGCGAAGCCTACGGGTTTCGCCTGGCCGATGCGATCGCCCCCGGTCACTTTGCGGCTGTTTTGCCAAAACCCTGCGTCGAACGGTGGGTCAGGATCCTCGAGGGCGTCTCGCGGGAGCACCCGGACCCGGCTCCGCCGGGTGGCTGCGCCGCCGCAACCGGCTCCGGCGGTTCCTTCCCGGGGATGGATGAGACGATGGCGTCCTGATGACTCTCACAGACCGTCTGCCTGCGACTCCAGACCCCGACGCGCTCTTCGAGGCCTTCTCGGCCTGGACCGCCGAACGGGGCATCGAGCTCTACCCGGCGCAGGAGGAGGCTGTCATCGAGGTCGTCTCCGGCGCGAACGTGATCCTCTCGACACCGACCGGGTCCGGGAAGAGCCTCGTGGCCGTCGGCGCGCACTTCACCGCGCTCGCCCAAGGCCGCCGCAGCTACTACACCGCGCCCATCAAGGCGCTGGTCTCCGAGAAGTTCTTCCAGCTCATCGAGATCTTCGGGGCGGAGAACGTCGGGATGATGACCGGCGACTCGAGCGTCAACGCGGACGCGCCGATCATCTGCTGCACCGCGGAAATCCTGGCGAACATCGCCTTGCGCTTCGGTGCCGGCGCCCCGGTCGGGCAGGTCGTGGCCGACGAGTTCCACTTCTACTCCGAGCCGGACCGCGGCTGGGCCTGGCAGGTCCCGATCCTGGAGCTGCCGAACGCCCAGTTCGTGCTGATGTCGGCCACCCTGGGCGATGTCTCGTTCTTCGAGAAGGACCTCACCCGCCGCACCGGCCGCCCGACCGCGGTCGTCACGTCGGCGCAGCGCCCGGTGCCGCTGACGTTCCGGTACGCGCTGACGCCGTTGCACGAGACGATGTCCGAGCTGCTCAACGGCGGCCAGGCGCCGGTCTACGTCGTGCACTTCTCGCAGGCGGCCGCGATCGAGCGCGCGCAGACACTGATGAGCATCAACGTCACCACCAAGGCCGAGAAGGAGGCCATCGCCGAGCTGCTCGGCGACTTCCGGTTCTCGGCGGGGTTCGGCAAGACGCTCTCGCGGCTGGTGCGCCACGGCATCGGCGTGCACCACGCCGGGATGTTGCCGAAGTACCGCCGGCTGGTCGAGACGCTCGCGCAGTCGGGGCTGCTCAAGGTGATCTGCGGGACCGACACCCTCGGCGTCGGCATCAACGTACCAATCAGGACAGTGGTCTTCTCCGCGTTGACGAAGTACGACGGCGTCCGCCAGCGGCACCTGAAAGCGCGTGAGTTCCACCAGATCGCCGGACGCGCCGGGCGCGCGGGCTACGACACCGACGGCTACGTCGTCGTGCAGGCGCCCGACCACGTCGTCGAGAACGCCAAGGCACTGGAGAAGGCCGGCGACGACCCGAAGAAGAAAAAGAAGATCGTCCGGAAGAAGGCGCCGGAGGGCTTCGTCAACTGGACCGAGAGCACGTTCGACCGGCTGATCGCGGCCGAGCCGGAGTCGCTGACGTCCAGCTTCCGGGTGTCACACTCGATGCTGCTCAACGTGATCTCGCGGCCGGGCAACGCGTTCGACTCCATGCGGCACCTGCTGGAGGACAACCACGAGGACCGGCCCGCCCAGCGCAAGCTCATCCTGCGCGCGATCCACATCTACCGCGCGCTGCTGGCCGCGGGCGTGGTCGAGCGACTGTCCGAACCGGACGAAGCGGGCCGGATCGTCCGGCTCACCGTGGACCTCCAGTTCGACTTCGCGCTGAACCAGCCGCTTTCGCCGTTCGCGCTGGCCGCGATCGAGCTGTTCGACCTCGAGTCGCCGAGCTACGCGCTCGACGTCGTGTCCACCATGGAATCCACAGTGGACAATCCGCGGCCGGTGCTCTCCCAGCAGCAGTTCAAGGCGCGCGGCGAGGCCGTGCAGGCGATGAAGGCCGAGGGCATCGAGTACGACGAGCGGATGGAGCTGCTCGAGAACGTCAGCTACCCGAAGCCGCTGGAGGAGCTGCTGCAGGGCGCGTACGCGAGCTATCGGCAGGGCCACCCGTGGGTCGACGACTACGAGCTGTCCCCGAAGTCCGTGGTGCGCGACATGTACGAGCGCGCGATGAACTTCGTGGAGTACATCGGTTTCTACCAGCTCGCACGGTCGGAAGGCCTGGTGCTGCGCTACCTCGCCGACACCTACGACGCGCTGCGCCACACCGTCCCGGACGAGGCGAAGACCGAGGCGTTGCAGGACCTCATCGAATGGCTCGGCGAGCTCGTCCGGCAGGTCGACTCCAGCCTGCTGGACGAGTGGGAAGCCTTGCGGCATCCCGAAGAGGAGGGTCCGGTCTCGCATCGCCCGCCGTCCGAGCCGCCCGCCGTCACGCGTAACGAACGCGCGTTCCGGGTGCTGGTGCGTAACGAATTGTTCCGCCGGGTCGAGCTGTTCGCGCGCCGGGCCTACGTGGTGCTGGGTGAGCTGGACGCCGCTTCGGGCTGGGACGCGGATGCCTGGGAAGACGCGATCGAGGACTACTTCGACGAGCACGAAACCCTGGGCATCGGGCCGGACGCGCGCGGCCCGGCGCTGATGATCATCGAGCAGGAGCCCGACGTGTGGAAGGTCCGCCAGATCTTCGACGACCCGGCGGGCGACCACGACTGGGGCATCAGCGCGGAGATCGACCTGCGCGCCTCCGACGAGCAGGGTGCCGCGGTGGTGCGGATCGTCGACGTCAATCAGTTGTAGCGCGAAATTTGCGTATTGCTCTTTCCCTGATCACTCAGGCATCGTGAGCACATGGTGGCGACAGTCGAGGAGCACCGCGTCGGCGGCCTCCGGTGGACGATCGTGTGCGGTCCCCGCGAAGAAGCCTTTACGCGGCTTGGGGAGTACGCGGCGGCCGAGATCGAGGCGGTGCTCGACGAGCTGCCCGGCCGCGCCCGGCTGCTGTCACGCGCTCGCCGTGAACCGGCGGCTTACCGTGCCATCGAAGCAGCTTCGCGTACCGATCATCGGGACGCCGTCGGGGAACTCGCCGCGCTCGCGAAGGGCGCCGCGGTGCCCTTCGACGACCTCCTGCTGATCAACCTTCGCGGTGATCTCGGCAGCGGCGACGGTACCGGCTGCACCGACCTCGCCTGGGGCGGCGAGCGCAGCCTGATCGGGCACAACGAAGACGGCGCGCCGGTGTTCGACGGCCGCGGCGGGCTGCTGACCCTGCTGCTGGACGGCGAGCCCGGCGTGTGCGTCTGGTGGTACCCGGGCTTCGTGCCCGCCAACACCTTCACCCTCACCAGCGCCGGCATGGCCTGGGGCATCGACCATGTCGGCGTGGTCCGGCCGGGAACCGGTGCGGGGCGGCACTTCGTCGCGCGCACCCTGCAGCGGGCCGGGTCGATCGCCGACGTCGTCGGGCACCTGCACCGGAATCCGTCCGCCGGCGGGTTCGCCTACACCACGGGGCAGGCCGGCGTGCCGGGGGTGACGGTGCTCGAAACCGCCGCCGCGCAGCTGGCCGTGACGCCGGTGCCGGAGGGATTCTTCTGGCACACCAACCATTTGCGCCGCCTCCCGCCGGATCTCGACCAGGCGGGCGAGGAGAGCCTGGTGCGCGCCGAAGTGTGCGCGCGGCTGCGGCCGGACGAGCCGGACGCGGAGTGGATGCTGGAGAAGCTGACCGGCAAGCCGGTGCCGGACGGCCTGCACCGCAACGCCACCGGCGGCGACGACCTGATGACGCTGAGCACGATGGTCGCGGACCTGCGCGACGGCGTCGTGACGATCCAGGCGCGGGGTGGACGTCCACTGCACGCGAGCTTCGCGGACCTCACCTCGGGCGTGGTCGCCGGGCTCGGGGAGTAGCTGCCCCATCGGGCAGACTCGCCCGAACGGCCCACCGGTCCCGGTTTTCGCCGCTAGCGTGGAAGTTCATCACGATCACCCATCAAGCGAGTTCTGGCCGCCGGCGCCGTCGCTGCGGCGTGGCCGCGTCGAGCAGCGACGTCACGCCGGACATCGTCGCCGGGGCGTACAAGAAGTAAGGACTCGTGAGCGTTCCGGGCGGTTAGAACCGCCCGGAACGCTCACGAGCCCTGCACCGCGGCCAGGATCGCCTGAGCGTCCTCGCCCGCTACCCACAGCCCGATGACGAACGCCGCGGTCGCCTCCAGCAGCGCGGCCCGCGCGAGCCCACCTCCGTCGACAGGCGTGGCGCCGAGGTCCCGCACCAGCACGCGGACGGCGTCGAGCGCGCCGCGGTCGTCACCGCAGAGCGGTACGGCCAGCGGCCGTCCGCCGAACACCGGCGGCGTCATCCGCCAGACATCGACGTGCGCGAGGTTGAACGCCTTCACGACGTGCGCTTCCGGTTTGAGCGCGGCGATCCGCTCGGCCATCGCCCCGGCCGGGGTGGTCGTGCCGGGCAGGAGCCAGTTGGTGCAGTCGACGATCACCTTGTCGCGCAGCGCATCCACCGGCCCGAGCAGGTCGGGCACGCGCTCGGCGGGCAATGCGAGCAGGATCGCTTCGCCGAAGTCCGCGGTCTCCTGCCACGTCCCCGACCGCGCGCCGAGCTGCTTCGCGAGCGCGTCGGCCTTCGCCCGGTCGCGACCGCTCACCATCAGCTCGTGTCCGGCGCGCGCCCACTGCGTGCCGAGTGCGTCCGCCATCGAGCCGGTCCCGAAGATCCCGATCCGCATCCGTCCTCCATGTGCTTGGCTGGTACTTGGACGACGTTAGGAACCCCAGCAGGAACCGCGAGGTAACCATGGAGCTGCTCGCCGACTGCCGCACGCGGCTCGCCTTCGACCTGCTCGCCAACACCTGGCACCCGGTGGTGGTGTGGGCCCTGCGCGACGGCCCGCGGCGCCACGGCGAGCTGCGCCGCGTCATCGGCGGGATCAGCGCCAAGGTGCTCACCGAAGCCCTGCGGCGCCTGGAGTTCGACGGGCTGATCGAACGGCGTGACGGCGCCTACGCGCTGACCGAGCTGGGCATCAGCCTGCTCGCGCCGATCGAGGGCTTCGGCCGATGGGCCGCCGACCACGGCGACGACGTGCTCGCCGCGCAGGACCGCGCGCTAGGCCGTGGCCAAGCGGGGTAGCCGCCTCCGGCGCCCGGCCACCAGCACGCCCAGCATGATCAGCGAAAGCGCGGGAAGCGGGTAGCCGAGCAGGATCCCGGCGGTGACGTCGACCGCGGGCGCGGCGATCCCGGAGATGAACACCCAGTTCGGCGCGGTCTGCGGCTTCGCGGCCGGAGCCCACGACGTCCGCTTGCCCGGCTTCGCGACCGAAAGCCACGCCTGGAAGGCCAGGACGCTCGCCATCAGCCCGGTGCCCACGAGCTGCGGCCAGGCCACGACGTCCGTGGCGCCCGCGCGGGCAGCCTCGGCGGAGTCGTGCAGGGACCCGGAAAGCAGGAAGATCCCGGCGTAGAGCTGGACGAAGGTGAGCACGAACTTCGTCAGCACCCACCAATGCCGGAAGTAGCCCCACGCGGTGGCGCCGGCGAGCACGAGCCCGGTGAACGCGGCGACGTTCGCCATCGGCGCGAGCAGCACGATGTCGAGCCGCTGGGCCATGCCCGTCGCGGCGATCCGGGTGCCCTGGCCGGCGGTGGTGGCGGCCAGCGACATCAGGACGAGCAGTGCCAGTGCCTGGCTCATCCAGGCGATCGAAGAGACGACGTGCAGCCAGACGACGGCCTGCCGCCAGCGAGGTGAGGCCTTGGTTGCTCGAGTCACGGCTCGAGGGTCTCCCGGCCGAGCCCCGCGCACATCCGGTGAATTCCCGTGCCGGACCCTGAGATCGTCCCGATCGCCGGTTTTTGTCGGTGCCCCGTGCCAGGCTGTCGACGTTCCGGTGAGTGCCGGGGTTCGAGTGGGGGAGTGGTCCGTGGTGCGACGTGTGGTGACGCTGGTGCTGGCCGGCTTGGTGCTGGCGGGCTGCTCGGGAGGGCAACAGGCAGCGCCACCGCCGTCGTCGTCCTCGGTGCCCCCGTCGGTCACGACGAGTGCGGCGGCTCCGGACCCGGGCGCCGACGTGATCCGCAAGGTCATCGCCGCGGTCACCCGGGACGAGACCTACCACCTCGTGATCGTCCCCGGCGTGGGCGACGTGCTGCTGTCAGTGGAAGGCGACGTCCGCCTCGTGCCGGGTGCGCAGGGGCACGGCGACCTGAGGTCCGAGGACATGGACGTCACCATGATGGTGAAGACCAAGGCGGAGAACCCCGACGAACCGCTGCACCTGATCCAGCTGGCGGGGAAGACCTACATCAAGCTGCTGCCCGCGCAGAACCCGGCGCCGGACAAGCCGTGGGCCGAGCTCGACGAGAACGGGCAGGACGAGTTCACCGACTGGACGCTGAGCAGGCGGGACGAGACGGCGCAGTTCGGGACTCCGACGGACTACTCGCTGCCGCTGCTGGCGGCGGGCGGGAGGCTCGACGGCCAGGCGCAGGAGGCCGGCGGGACGCGGTACCGGTACACCCTCGACCTCAAGCGGACGGTCGCGAACCTGACCGACCCGTTCCTCAAGGACGAGGCCCAGCGCGGGATCGATGGGCAGGGAAAGACCCTGACCTACGAGCTGCTGGTGGGCCCGCAGGACCAGCTGGCCGAACTGGTGATGCGCACCGTGGTGACGCAGACCGGGCAAGAGGTCGTGAGCACGGGGAAGTTCAGCGGCTGGGGCAAACCGCTGACGCTCGTGGCGCCGCCGGCGGCCGAGGTGACGCAGCGCTGAGCCTCAAGGCGGCGGGTTCTTCGCCGCCAGCGCAAGAAGCGGGACCGCGGCCGCGGCGTCGGTGATCAGCGTCGAGACCATGCCGGAGCGCAGCACCGCGTCGACCGCGGCCGCCTTCGGCCTGCTGTAGCCGAGCGCGATGACCTCCGGCACCGCCATCAGCTCCTCGTGCGAGATCGCTAGGACGTGGTGCGCCAGGCCGGTCGACAGCGCGTTGCCCTCGGCGTCGAAGAGGCGCGCGGCGACCTCGGCCGTCGCGCCGCGCGCGGCGATCGCGGCGCGCTCTGCCTCGTCGAGGGCGTCGTAGACCGTCGACTCGCCCGTCGTCCACGCGCCGATGCTGACCACGGCCTTGGTGAGGTTGCGGAACTGGCCGAACGTCTCGGCGATGCCGGGCTGGCGCCGCAGCGTCTCGGTCGTGCGCCGGTCGGGCAGCACGAGCGGGCCGAACATCGGGTACGCGTCGCCGCCGGACACCGACGTCACGCGGCTGACCGTCTCCACCGAGCGGCCGCGCATGTCCATCCCCGCCTGCACCCCGCACAGCTGGACGATGGGGCAGCGCGGCAGTGATCGGATCGCGTCGGTCATCGCGTTCACCGAGCGCGCCCACGAAAGTCCGATGACGTCGTTCTTCGTCGCGACCTCTTCGAGCAGACGCGCCGCCAGTGCTCCGATCTTTCCCCGGACGACCTCCCGAGGCTCGCGTTCGGCTGCTCGTTCGAGCACTAAGGCCCGATCCAGCCGATAGGCCGAACGGACCTCGTCCGAAAGGGCGAGGTCGACCGGGACCGGCAGGTCGAACTCCACCCGGACCAGTCCGCTCTCCAGTGCCGTGTCCAGCATCCTGGCCACCTTGAACCGGCTGACCCCGAACTCCCCCGCGATCTCCAGCTTCGATCGTCCCTGCACGTAGAACCGGCGCGCGACGGTCGCGAGCAGAAGCGATTCAGTCAGCTTCAAGCGCTTCTTGGTGGTGCTCATTTGAGCACTATAGCGCGAAATCTTCACGAAAGGTTGACGAATTGCCGACGTCAGACCTGTAATGCCTTCACATGGTCTCGACACGATAGGTAGACGTTGCTCATATGAGCGCGAGGAAGGGGTAGGCATGCGTGCCGCGATCGTCGACCGCCCTGGTGAGATCCGGGTCGGCGAGGTCCCTGATCCGAAGCCGGGGGAGCGACAGGTCGTCATCAAGGTCGGCGCGTGCGGCATCTGCGGCACCGACCTGCACATCGCCGACGGGCACTTTCCGCCGACGCCCTACCCGATCATTCCCGGCCACGAGTTCGCCGGGGAGATCGTCGAGCTCGGCGCGGACGTGCCGGGCGAATGGAAGGTCGGCGACCGGGTGGCCGTCGACCCGTCGCTGTTCTGCGGTTACTGCGGCCCTTGCCGAGCCGGACACGGCAACCTCTGCGCGAACTGGGGCGCGACCGGCGACACGGTCGACGGCGCCTTCGCCGAGTACGTCGCGGTGCCCGCGTCCACCTGCTACCGCATGCCCGACTCGATGACCTGGGAACAGGGTGCGTTGGTGGAGCCCGTTTCTTGCGCGGTGCACGGCGTGCGCCGCGTCGGGGTCGAAGCGGGAGAGCGCTTCCTCGTGGTCGGCGCGGGCACCATGGGCCTGATCATGCAGCTGCTGCTGCAGCGGGCCGGCGCGCACGTCACGGTGGTCGACCGCAACGAAACCCGGCTGCCGCGCGCGCTGGACCTCGGGGCGCGCAACGTCGCCGCCGACGTCGCCGAGCTGAACGACGAGAAGTTCGACGTCGCGGTGGACTGCACCGGCGCGGCACCGGCGATCGAAGCCGCCTTCGACTCGCTGCGTCGCGGCGGACGTCTGCTGGTCTTCGGCGTCGCACCGGCCGAAGCGCGCGTCGCGCTCTCGCCGTTCCGCATCTACAACGACGAAATCACCGTCGTCGGCTCGATGGCCGTGCTGCACAGCTTCGGCACGGCGCTCGACCTCGTCGCGAACGGCGCTGTGGACACCGAAGCGCTGCTCACCGACACACTGCCGCTGGAGCAGTACCCCGAGGCGCTGGCCAAGATGCGCAGCGGCACGGGCCTGAAAGTGCAGGTACTGCCCGGAGGTGGCCATGCGTAAGCTCCTCACGCTCTTCGCCGCGACATCCCTGGTGGCCACCGGCTGCGCGGGCGCGGGCTCGCTCGGTACCGGCGGCCGGACGCTGGTCATCGCGATCGTGGCCAACCCGCAGATGAAGGACGCGATCTCGCTCGCGCCGGAGTTCGAGAAGGCCAACCCCGGCATCGGCCTCAAGTTCGTCTCGCTGCCGGAAAACCAGGCCCGCGCCAAGATCACCGCGTCCACCGCCACCGAGGGCGGCGAGTTCGACGTCGTGATGATCAGCAACTACGAGGCGCCGCAGTGGGCGGCCAACGGGTGGCTGGAGAACCTGGAGCCGCACATCGCCGCGACGCCGGGCTACGACGAGGCCGACTTCATCCCCAGCATCAAGCAGTCACTGTCCTATCAGGACCAGATGTACGCGGTGCCGTTCTACGGCGAGTCGTCGTTCCTGGCCTACCGCAAGGATCTCTTCGCCAACGCCGGGCTGACGATGCCCGCGAAGCCGACCTGGCAGCAGATCGCGGACTTCGCCGCCAAGCTCGACGACAAGGCGGCGGGTGTGTCCGGGATCTGCCTGCGCGGCAAGCCGGGCTGGGGCGAGAGCCTCGCGCCGTTCACCACGGTCGCCAACACCTTCGGCGGCCAGTGGTTCGACAAGAACTGGAACGCCAGGCTGACGACCCCGGAGTTCACCGACGCGGCGAACTTCTACGTCAACCTGATCCGTGAGCACGGTGAAATCGGGGCGTCGAGTGCTGGGTTCTCGGAGTGCGGCACGCGCTACACCCAGGGCCAGGCCGCGATGTGGTACGACGCCACGGTCATGGCGGGCACGAACGAGGACCCGGCCAGCAGCAAGATCGTCGGCAAGTCCGGGTACGCCCCGGCGCCGGTGGTCAAGACCCAGGCCAGCGGCTGGCTCTACACGTGGGCCCTCGGGATTCCCAAGGTGGCCAAGGACAAGGACGCGGCCTGGAAGTTCATGGCCTGGATGACCGACAAGGCCTATGTGCAGAAGGTCGGCCAGACCTACGGCTGGAACCGCGTCCCGCCGGGAGTGCGGAAGTCGACCTACGACATCCCGGCCTACGCCGAAGCGGCACAGGCCTACGCCAAGCCGACGCTGGACGGCATCGCGGCGGCCAACCAGCAGATGACCATGGCGAATCCGGTGCCCTACCCCGGCATCCAGTTCGTCGGCATCCCCGAGTTCCAGGACCTGGGCACCCGGGTGAGCCAGCAGCTCTCGGCCGCGATCGCCGGCCGGGAATCCGTCGAAGACGCGCTCAAGCAGTCCCAGGACTACGCCGACACGGTCGGGAAGTCCTACCAGGAGGTGCAGTGATGTCCACGCTCTCCGTAACCACCCCGACCGCGCACTCGCACGCCAAGGTCGCCGAGAAACGCGGACTGTCCACTTCGGCCAGACGGCGGCTGCCGCTGCTGCCCGCGTTGATCTTCGTCGTCGCGGTCACGCAGCTGCCGTTCCTGCTCACGGTGTTCTACTCGTTCCAGTCGTGGAACCTGGTCCGCCCGGGCTCGCGGCACTTCGTGGGCCTGCAGAACTACGTCGACGTCTTCACCGACACGACGTTCCTGGTGGCGCTGCTCAACACCGTGGTGCTGACGGTGGTGTGCGTGCTGGTCGCGCTGCTGCTGGGGCTGGGCCTGGCGGTGCTGCTCGACCGCAAGTTCTTCGGCCGCGGCGTGGTGCGGACGCTGCTGATCACGCCGTTCCTCATCCTGCCCGCGGCCGGTGCCTTGCTGTGGAAGACGACGATGTTCGACCCGACCTACGGGTTGCTGCACTTCGTCTTCGGCACCGACGTCGACTGGCTTTCGCAGTTCCCGCTGGCCTCGGTGATGGCCCAGATCGTGTGGCAGTGGACGCCGTTCATGATGCTGCTGATCCTGGCCGGGCTGCAGAGCCAGTCCAAGGAGGTGCTGGAAGCGGCCTCCGTGGACGGTGCGAGCCGGTGGCGGACGTTCGTCTCCATCACGCTGCCGCACCTGTCCCGGTTCCTGCAGCTGGCGACGCTGCTGGGCGCGATCTACATCGTGAACAGCTTCGACGCGATCTTCCTGATGACGCAGGGCGGGCCGGGCACGGCCAGCACCAACCTGCCGTACTACATCTACCAGCGCGCGTTCCAGGGCTTCGACGTCGGGCAGTCCTCGGCGATGGGCGTGGTGGTGGTCATCCTGACGATGATCGTCGCGACCTTCGCGCTGCGGTTGATGTTCCGCACCTTCTCCGTGAGCGGAGGCGTCAAATGAGCACGCTCGTGACGAAGCGGAAGTACGGTCCCGGTGCCCTGACCGTGACGACCTGGGTGCTGGCGATCCTGTTCGTCTTCCCGCTGCTGTGGATGATCCTCACCGCGTTCAAGCAGGAGGCCGACGCCTACAGCGACCCGCCTCGGCTGTTCTTCAGCCCGACGTTCGACCAGATCAGCGGCGTCCTCAATGGAGGGTTCCTGCCGTACCTGGCGAACTCGGCGTTCGTGACGGTGATTTCGACGGTGCTGGTGCTGTTCTTCGGGATTCCGGCGGCGTATGCGCTGTCCCTGGCGCCGGTCAAGGGCACGTCGAACGCGCTGGGTTTCTTCCTGTCGACCAAGATGCTGCCGATCGTGGCGGCGATCATCCCGCTGTACATCATCTCGCAGAACACCGAGCTGCTGGACACCACGTGGGCGCTGATCATCCTGTACACCTCGATGAACCTGCCGCTGGCGATCTGGATGATGCGGTCGTTCTTCCTGGAGGTGCCCGGGGAGATGATCGAGGCCGGGCGGATCGACGGCGCGAACCTGCCGACCTTGCTGCGCAAGATCATCATGCCGGTGGTCGCGCCCGGGATCGCGGCGACCGCGCTGATCTGCGTGATCTTCTCGTGGACGGAGTTCTTCTACGCGGTCAACCTCACCGCCGCCCGCGCGGGCACCGTACCGGTGTTCCTGGTCGGCTTCATCACCAGTGAAGGCCTTTACTGGGCCCAGCTTTCCGCCGCCGCGTTGCTGGCTTCGCTGCCGGTGATGATCGTCGGCTGGATCGCGCAGAACCACCTCGTCCGCGGCTTGTCGATGGGAGCGGTGAAGTAGCCATGTCCGCTGAAGTTGTGTACGCCGAGGCGTCGCGTATCTACCCTGGCTCGCCGGAGGTGCGGGCCGTGGACAAGCTCGACCTGTCGGTGCCGGACGGCGAATTCCTGGTGCTGGTCGGGCCTTCGGGCTCGGGGAAGTCGACCGCGCTGCGGATGCTCGCCGGCCTCGAGGACGTCGACGAGGGCACGATCCAGATTGGCTCCCGGGACGTCACCGACCTGCCGCCGAAGGACCGGGACATCGCGATGGTGTTCCAGTCGTACGCGCTGTACCCGCACATGACGGTGGCCGACAACATGGGCTTCGCGCTCAAGCTGCGCGGACTCGGGAAGTCCGAGATCGAGGCGAAGGTGGCCGAAGCGGCCTCGATGCTGGACCTGACACGGTTCCTGGACCGCAAGCCGAAGGCGCTGTCGGGCGGGCAGCGGCAGCGGGTCGCGATGGGCCGGGCGATCGTGCGCGAGCCCAGCGTGTTCCTGATGGACGAGCCACTGTCCAATCTGGACGCGAAGCTGCGGGTGGAAACTCGGGCGAACATCGCGAAACTCCAGCAGCGTCTGGGCACGACGACCATCTACGTCACGCACGACCAGGTCGAGGCGATGACGATGGGCGACCGGGTGGCCGTGCTTCGCGACGGGATCCTGCAGCAGTGCGCGGCGCCGCGGGAGCTGTACGAAAACCCGACCAACGCGTTCGTGGCGGGCTTCATCGGCTCACCGGCGATGAACCTGGCGACGTTGCCCCTGACCGACGGCGGTGTCCAGCTCGGTTCCACGGTCCTGCCGGTGGCCCGCTCGGTGGTGGACGCGGCCGCCGCGGCCGGGCTGACGGAGATCGTCTACGGCGTCCGGCCGGAATCCCTGCGCCTGGTCCCGGACGACGGCTTCGAGCTGGTGGTGGAGCTGGTGGAGGAACTCGGCGCGGACGCGTACGTCCACGGCAAGGTCGGCGACGACCGCTTCGTGGTCCGCGTGGACGGCCGAACCCCACCCCGCCTGGGCGACAACGTCCGCGTAACCCTGCGCGGGGAGGGCGAAACCCACGCCTTCCACCCTGAAACCGGGGAAAGGCTCCAGTAGCCGCGGATAGGGTACTCGTGAGTGGTAAGTGTCGTTAGAACGACACTTACCACTCACGACACTTATCCACATCCCCCTCGGCTATCCACAGATTTGCCGATCGGCGCCCGGACGCCGATTCCGGGCGGCATGGTCGAGGCATGCCTCTACATCCTCGCTGGACCCCGGAGCAGATACCGTCCGACAATCGCCCGAGCTGGCAGGTGCTGCTCGTTGAGCAGCACGGCATCGTCAGTCTCGAGCAGCTCCGGGCCTACGGCCACACCATGAGCGACGTTCGCGCCAACCTCGCAGCGGCGCGATGGCAACGTGTTCTGCCGCGGGTCTACGCGACTTTCACCGGCGAGTTGCCCCGTGAAGCACGACTGCAGGCGGCTCTGCGATACGGCGGCGGGCACGCGGTGCTCAGTCACCACACCGCTGCGGAGGAATGGCACCTGCTGCCTGTCTCGGATCGCCCGGTCGAAATAACGGTGCCCTATACGAGCTCGGCGATCTCGCACAAACCGCTCGTCGTGGTCCATCGCTCTCGCGCGTTGCGGCATATCGCGCTGGCCATGGAGCCGCCGCTCACGCGGGTGACCGACACCATCATCGATCTGGCCACGACGCAGCGGACATCGCGAGAGGCGACGATGCTCGTCGTCGATCTCGTCAGCCGGAGCCCTGTGCCGTTGCCGTCGATGGTCGACTGCGTCCTGCTCCGGCCGCCATTCCGCCACCGCGCGGCGATCTTGCGAGGGCTCGCCCTGGTCGAGAACGGGTTGATGTCCGCGCTCGAAGTCGAATATCTGGAGGAGGTCGAGGACAAGCACGGTCTCCCGCGTGGTGAACGGCAGACGCCGTTCGTGGTGGACGGCAAGACACTCTGGGAGGACGTCACCTACGACGGGCACGGTGCCGAGGTGACCGTCCGGTTGGACGGGCGGGCGTCCCATGCGACTGCAGGCGTCGCGTTCCGGGATCGTCGGCGGGACAACGCCGCCGAGCTGGCAGGACGTGCACGGCTGGTCTACGGATGGCGTGACGTCCACACGTCGCCGTGCGGCGTGGCCGAGGAGGTCCGCAAGATCCTTGTCCGCGAAGGGTGGAATCCGGCCGGAAGCCGCGACGTGACCTGCGAACTTTGTATTCGCGCAGCTCAGGCGTCGTGAGTGGTAAGTGTCGTTCTAACGACACTTACCACTCACGAGACCCGACCCGCTCCCAAGCCGCAGCTGCCTTCGCTGCCGGGCCCCAGGTGCGCTCGCGGCCTTACTCCTGGAGGGAGAGGGCTTGGCTGGGGCAGACGTGGACCGCTTCGCGGGCCTTTTCGACCAGGTCGCCTTCGGGCTGCTCGTCGAGCACGATGACCGTGCCGTCGTCCTCGCTCTGGTCGAACAGCGCGGGCTCGGTGAGCACGCACTGACCGGCGCCGACGCACTTTCCGGTGTCCGCGATGATCTTCATGGTCCTTCTTTCCTGTGGTGGGATGGCAGTCCGATCTCTACCAGGTGACCGGCAGCCGGTACAGCCCGTAGATGTTCGCGTCGTCCTTGAACGGCAGCTCGTCCACGGGGGCCGCGAGCCGAAGTTCCGGTACCCGACTGAACAGGGTGTCGAACACGATCTGCAACTCCATCCGAGCCAGGTTCTGCCCCAGGCACTGGTGCGGCCCGAACCCGAACGCCACGTGGTGCCGCGCACCGCGCTCGATGTCGAGCTCGTCGGCGTTCTCGAACGCCCTCGGGTCGCGGTTCGCCGAGTAGCCCAGGGCCAGTACGCCTTCGCCGGCGCGGATCAGCTGCCCGCCGACCTCGATGTCCTCGACGCACCGCCGGGCCGTGGCCGCGTCCACGATCGTGAAGTACCGCAGCATCTCTTCGACGGCGTCGAGGGTCTTGCCCGGGTCGGCCTTGATGAGCGCGAGCTGCTCCGGGTTGCGCAGGAACGCCACCGTGGACAGCGAGATCATGTTGGCCGTCGTCTCGTGGCCCGCGACCAGCAGCAGGAAGCCTGTCGCGGCGAGCGAAGCCCGCCGGTAGGTGCCCTCTTCGCGGAGCTTGACGATCTGCCGGCCGAGCAGGTCGTCCGGCGGGTTCGCCTCCTTCCCCGCGATGAGGTCGCCCATGTAGCCGCGGACGGTCTCGACCGCCGCCCGCCGGTCTTCCATGGTCGTGGTGCGCTTGATCAGCTTCGCCGTGTGCTCCTGGAAGAACTCGTGGTCGGCGTACGGCACGCCCAGCATCTCGCAGATCACCAGCGACGGCACCGGCAGCGACAGCGTCTCGACCAGGTCGCCGGGGTTCGGCCCGGCCAGCAGCGCGTCGATCTGGCCGTCGACGATCTCCTGGATCCGCGGCCGCAGCGCTTCCATGCGGCGCACCGTGAACTCGCCGAGCACGGCCTTGCGGGCCGGCCCGTGCTCGGGTGCGTCCATGGTGATCATCGTGCGCTCGTCGCCGCGCCGGAACGGCCTGCCCTGCACCAGCTGCGGGAAGTCCGGGTGCTGCCGGTCAGCGCTGAACCGCCGGTCGTTCAGTACCGCCCGGACGTCCTCGTGCCTGCTGACGACCCATGCCCAGCCGCCGTCGGGCAGCCGCACCTTCGAAACCGGCTCCTCTTCGCGGATCTCCTCGTACGCCGCCGGCGGCGCGAACGGGCACGTGCGGGTCATCGGGAACTCGTGCTTCTCAACGGTGGTCATGACATCCCCCTTCACCACGTCACGGGCAGGCAGTACAGACCGAAGATCGACGAGTCGTGCTTGAACGGCAGCTGGTCCACCGGCGCGGCCAGCTTCAGCTCCGGGATGCGGCGGAAGAGCGTGTCGAACACGATCTGCAGCTCCATCCGGGCGAGGTTCTGGCCGAGGCACTGGTGCGGGCCGAAGCCGAACGCGACGTGGTGGCGCGCGCCGCGCTCCAGGTCGAGCTCGTCCGGGTTCTCGAACGCGGCCGAGTCGCGGTTGCCGGAGTAGCTGAGCCCGAGCACGCCGTCGCCTTCGCGGATCAGCTGCCCGCCGATCTCGACGTCCGCGGTGGCGACGCGCGACGTCGCGAACTCGGCAATCGTGAAGTACCGCAGCAGCTCCTCGACGGCGTCGAGCGTCTTGCCGGGGTCGTTCTTGATCAGCTCGAGCTGGTCCGGGTTCTCCAGCAGCGCGACCGTGCCGAGCGAAATCATGTTCGCCGTGGTCTCGTGCCCGGCGAGGAGCAGCAGGAAGGCCAGCGACACGAGCGAATCGTGGTCGGCCGTGCCGTGCTCCTCGCGCTGCTTGAGGACCTGCCGGCCGAGCAGGTCGTCGGTCGGCTCGGCCTCCTTCCCGGCGACCAGCCGGTCGAGATATTCCTGCAGTTCGTCGACGGACTGCATCCGGGCCTCCTGCGAGACCTCCCGGTTGAGCAGCGTGGAGCTGCGCACCTGGAAGAACTCGTGGTCGCCGTAGGGGACGCCGAGCAGCTCACAGATCACCAGTGACGGCACCGGCAGCGAAAACGCCGAAACGAGGTCCGCGGGCTTCGGACCGGCGAGGATCGCGTCGATGTGCTCGTCGACGATCTGCTGGATTCGCGGCTGCAGGGCCTTCATCCGCTTGACGGTGAACTCGCCGACGACCTCGCGCCGCGCCGCGCCGTGCTCCGGCGGGTCCATGTTGATCAGCGACGGTGTGAACTTCCTCCGCCGCACCGGGCGGCCTTCCTTGGTCAGGATCGGGAAGCCGGGGTTGAACCGGTCGGAGCTGAAGCGCGGGTCGGTGAGCATCTGCCGGACGTCCTCGAGCCGGGTGATCGCCCAGGCCTCCTGGCCGGACTGCAGCTCGACACGCTGGACCGGGCCGGCGTCGCGCAGCTTCTCGTAGGCGGGCGGTGGCGCGAACGGACAGCTCCGTTCCAGCGGGAATACCTGGTCCTGCGTGGTGGGATCGGCGACTTCGGTCAATTCGGGCCCCCTAAATCGGACAGAAAGTATGTGGAGGATTACATTCCGGTTCCAAGGCCCAAGGTACTCAAGTGGAGGGTCTTCGTCCACTAGCTAACGGGTGACTGCTTGTAACCCGAGTTCGTGGCCCCCTGACCATGCGAGAATCACCCCGCGCGAGTCAGCGAGAGGCGAACGGCATGACGGCAGACCCCGAGACCACCCTGCGAGCGGATGCGCGGCGTAACCGCGACCAGATCCTGGCCGCCGCCAAGAGCATCTTCGCGGCGTCCGGGGCCGAAGTGCCGATGGAGGAGATCGCCCGCGCGGCCGGCGTCGGCGTGGGCACCCTGTACCGCCGTTTCCCGGACCGCGACGCCCTCATCCGCGCGGTCGCGATGGACAACTTCGAGCGCGTCCTCATCGACGCCAGGGTGATCGCCGCGGAGGAGTCCTCGCCGTGGGTCGCGCTGGTGCGGCTGCTGCGGCAGTCGGTGGAGCTGCAGCTGAGCGTCCAGCTCGCGATGGTGTCGCACCGGGCGCTGGCGATCCTGAAGGGCGACCCGGAGGTCCGGCGCCTGCGCGACGAGATCCTGGTGGTCCTGGACGACTTCGTCGCGGGCGCCCAGGCCGAGGGAAAGCTCCGAGCGGATGTCGGCGCCGGCGACATCGCGATCCTGTTCGCGACGCTGCTGCGTCAGATGCGCGCGAAATCGCCGGAAGTCGCACAGATGGCGGCGCTGCGCTGTGTCGGAATCATGATCGACGGGCTCAGTACCGGGCCGGGCACGGAACTGCCGGGCCATCCGCTCCGGTCCGGGGATCTGGACCCCGCGGAAGAAGGCTGACTTCCCCGCTTTTCCCGTGTTAGGGTTCCGCCTCGTTCTGCCGTGATTCTGGCCGATATTCGTGGGCGGGAAAATGCGACGAAAAACGTTGGCTGTGTTGTTGGCGATTCCCGTGCTTTCGCTCGGCGGGTGTGGCGAACCGGTCGGCGGCTCGGCCGCGCCTGTCGCTGCCACGCCGACTGCGCCGGTGTCGACGCCGCCGGTCGTGACCAGCGGTTCTCTTCCGTCCGCTACGTCAACCGTGCCCAGTGCGTCCCCGCCTGCGCCGGCTGCGCCGTCGGTGACTCCGGTCCGGAACTGCCGCAGTCCGGAATTCACCACAAGTGACCCCGATGGCGGCTGGTCGACCGGCGGGTACTACGTCCACAACAACATGTGGAACGGGGACGAAGCGGGCCCGGAAACGCTGCGAGCCTGCGCATACAACAACTGGTATGTCGATTCCACGCAAGCCAGTACGACGTCGGTGAAAACCTACCCGAATGTGCACAAGGATATCGACGACATGAAGGGAAAGCCGTTCGACGGCTATTCCGTGATCACTTCGACGTTCGCCGGGCGCGGGCCGGGAACGGGCATTTACGACGTCGCATATGACATCTGGCTGAACGGCGTGGGCGACGGCGACGGCGTGACCGAGCTGATGGTGTGGACGGAGAACCTGAAGCAGGTCCCGTCCGGCGACCAGGTGAACACCTATGCCGCCGGCGGCGCCCGCTACGACGTCTGGAAGGACGACGGCTACATCGCGTTCGTCTCCCAGCAGCCGCGGTACTCCGGCAGCGTCGACCTGAAGGCCATGATCGCCTGGTCCATCGGGCAGGGCTACATGCCGAAGAACCCCACGGTGAACCAGATCGGGTACGGCATCGAGTTCTGCTCGACCGGCGGCGGCAAGGCGCGCTTCACCCTCACCGACTTTTCGGTGACGATGTCGTGAGTGTTGCGGCCGGCTAGAACCGGCCGCAACACTCACGAGTCCCTACACGCCGAGGGGATGCCAGACCGTCTTGGCTTCGAGGTAGCGCCGCAGCCGGGACAGGTCGGGTGTCGCCGTCCAGTCCGGTTCGGCATCCGGCACCGTCAGGACTCGCTTGACGGTCCCCGCCGCGTCGCGCGCCAGGCCGGGACGGTCAGCAGATGCCGCGCCCGTCGGGTCGAGGGCGTTGACGTCGCCGTGCGTGGCCAGCCAGGTGCCCAGCTCCGCCGCGTGGCCGGTCAGGATGTTCGCGACTCCGCCCGGAAGGTCCGACGTGGCCAGGACTTCCGACAGCGTGATCGCCGGAAGCGGGCGCTCCGCGCTCGAGACCACCACCGCCGTCGAGCCGGTCGCCAGCACCGGGGCCAGCACGCTCACCAGGCCCAGCAGCGACGACTGCTGCGGCGCCAGGAGGCCGACGACGCCGGTCGGCTCCGGGACGGTGAACGAGAAGTACGGGCCTGCCACGGGGTTCGCCGCGCCCATGACCGACGCGATCTTGTCCGTCCAGCCCGCGTACCAGACCCAGCGGTCGATCGCCGCGTCCACAGTGGACTCGGCCTTCTTGGGGGCGAGTCCTTCCGAGGCGGCGACCTCCGCGATGAACTGGTCGCGGCGGCCCTCCAGCATCTCGGCCACGCGATAGAGCACCTGGCCGCGGTTGTACGCCGTCGCCGCGGACCAGCCGCCGAACGCCTTGCGCGCGGCCACCACCGCGTCCCGCACGTCCTTGCGCGACGCGTGTGCCGCGTTGGCCAGGAACTTCCCCTTCGGGTCGGTCACCGGGTACACCCGGCCGGACTCCGACCGCGGGAACTTCCCGCCGATGTAGAGCTTGTACGTCTTCGCGACGGAGATACGGTCAGACATTCAGGTACGCCTCCAGCCCGGTGCGGCCGCCTTCGCGCCCGAAGCCGGATTCCTGGTAGCCGCCGAACGGCGCGGCGGGGTCGAAGCGGTTGAAGGTGTTGGCCCAGACGACGCCGGCCCGCAGCTGGTTCGCCATCCACAGGATGCGCGAGCCCTTCTCGGTCCAGATCCCGGCGGACAGCCCGTACGGCGTGTTGTTCGCCTTCGTCACCGCCTCCTCCGGCGTGCGGAACGTCAGCACCGACAGCACCGGCCCGAAGATCTCCTCGCGGGCGATGCGCATCGACTGGTGGACGTTCGCGAACACCGTGGGGGCGAAGAAGAATCCGCGGTCCGGCACCGGGCACGGGCTGGTCCAGCGCTGCGCACCCTCGGCGTCACCGGACTCGACCAGGCCCTGGATCTTGGCCAGCTGCTCGGCCGAGTTGATCGCGCCGATGTCGGTGTTCTTGTCCAGCGGGTCACCGATCCGCAGCGTCGACACGCGGTACTGCAGCTTTTCCAGCACCTCGGCCGCGATCGACTCCTGCACCAGCAGCCGCGAACCGGCGCAGCAGACGTGGCCCTGGTTGAAGAAGATGCCGTTGACGATGCCCTCGATCGCCTGGTCGAGCGGCGCGTCCTCGAACACGACGTTCGCGGCTTTGCCGCCCAGCTCAAGTGTCAGCTTCTTGGCCGTCCCGGCGACCTGGCGCTGGATCAGCTTGCCGACATCGGTGGAGCCGGTGAACGCGATCTTGTCGACGTCGGCGTGCTCCACCAGGGAAGCGCCGATGTCGCCGGCGCCGGGCAGGATGTTGACCACGCCCGGCGGCAGCTCGGCCTGCTGGCAGATCTCGGCGAAGACCAGCGCGGTCAGCGGCGTCGTCTCCGCGGGCTTGAGCACCACGGTGTTGCCGGTGGCGAGCGCGGGCGCGATCTTCCACGCCAGCATCAGCAGCGGGAAGTTCCACGGGATGATCTGGCCGGCGACGCCGAGGGGGCGCGGGTTCGGCCCGTACCCGGCGTAGTCCAGCTTGTCGGCCCAGCCGGCGTGGTAGAAGAAGTGTGCCGCCGCCGTCGGGACGTCGGAGTCGCGCGACTCCTTGATCGGCTTGCCGTTGTCGAGGCTCTCCAGCACCGCCAGCTCGCGCGAGCGTTCCTGGATCAGGCGCGCGATGCGGAAGAGGTACTTCGCGCGCTCGCTGCCCGGCATCTTCGACCAGACAGTGTTGTACGCCTTGCGTGCGGCCTTGACCGCAGTGTCCACATCGGACACCGAGGCCGTGCCGACCTCGGCGAGAACCTCTTCGGTGGCCGGGTTGATCGTCTTGAGCGGCTCACCCGAGCCGTCGACGAACTCGCCGTTGATGAACGGCTTGTAGTGGTCCTTCAGGTTCGCGATGGCCCGCGACTCCGGGGCCGGTGCGTATTCGAAGACAGGCATCAATCCACCGTCACGTAGTCAGGACCGCTGTAGTGGCCGTCGGTTTGGGTGCGGCGCTGCAGCAGGAGGTCGTTGAGCAGGCTGGACGCGCCGAAGCGGAACAGGTCCGGCGTCAGCCACTGCTCGCCGGCGACCTCGTGCACCGCGACCAGGTACTTGATCGCGTCCTTCGTGGTGCGGATACCGCCAGCGGGCTTGACCCCGCGCAGCTCGCCGGTCGTGGTCCACCAGTCGCGGACGGCCTGCAGCATGATGTGCGTGACCGGCAGCGTCGCGGCGGGCGAGACCTTGCCGGTGGACGTCTTGATGAAGTCGCCACCCGCGAGCAGAGCCAGCCAGGACGCGCGGCGCACGTTGTCGTAGGTCGCCAGCTCGCCGGTCTCGAGGATGACCTTGAGGTGCGCGTCCCCGCAGGCTGCCTTGATGGCGCGGATCTCCTCGAAGACGTCCATGTAGCGGCCTTCGAGGAACGCGCCGCGGTCGATCACCATGTCGACCTCGTGCGCGCCGGCTTCGACCGCGATCTTCGTGTCGGCCAGCTTGATCTCGCGGCTCGTGCGCCCGGCGGGGAAGCCGGTCGCGACGCTCGCGACGTGCACGCCGCTGCCCTTCAGCGCCTCGACGGCGGTGGTGACCATGTCCGGGTACACGCAGACGGCCGCGACGCGCGGGGTGTCCTGGCGCTCGGGGTCGGGGCGCATCGCCTTCGCCGCGAGCGCGCGGACCTTGCCCCGGGTGTCGGCCCCTTCGAGGGTGGTGAGGTCGACCATCGAGATGGCGGTGTCGATGGCCCAGCGCTTGGCGTCCTTCTTGATGCTGCGGGTGCCGAGGCCCGCCGCGCGCTGCTCGACGCCGACCTGGTCGACACCGGGCAGCCCGAGCAGGAAGCGGCGCAGGCTCGCCTCGTCGCGAGTCGCGTCCGCCAGCGGTGCCGGGGTGTCCGGCGCCGCTGACGTGCTGGTCGTGGCTGTCATGCCGCTGAGTCTAGGCGGCGGGCCGGGCCGCGCGCGGCACCCGTAAGTGGGTCACCGGCTGTGACGTTCTCGGCTGGATCTGTCACTCGCGGCAAGCACCCCAATGTGGCATTGGGTGCGTGGGACGCACCCAATGCCACATTGGGGTGTTTTGGGGCCGGGCCGAGCGGTCAGTAGCGGCGGCAGATCTCGGTGGGCACGACGCACCAGCCGTCTTCGGCGGCCGGGGTGGCGCGCGGGGCGCTCGTGCACGGACCCGGGCCCTTGCACCAGCCGTCCGGGGTGGCCGCGAAGGCCGAGGCTGGCAGCAGCACCAGGCCGGCGGCGAGCAGGACAGGGGCGAGGAACCGGGTCACAGGACGCATGACGCCGAGTGTGCCCAACGACGAGCGGCCCGCGCTACGAGGATTCGATCTGCGGGGGAGTTTCGCGGTTCGCCGGCCTGCGGTAGACGACCACACCGCCCCAGAAACCCAGGCCGTTGATCTTCACCGTGGGCGCGGTCGGCGGGGCCGGGGGCGCGCCCGACTTGTCCTCCAGGATGAAGCCGCCCATGAAGCCGATGCCGGTGACGTCGACGTTGATGTCGTCCGGCACCGTGATCTGGATGCCGCCCATGATCGCCACCGCGGTGATCGTGCAGTGCTTGTCCGCGAAGCGGGCCTGGCGCAGGTCGATCTCCGTGCCACCCCAGAACGCGAAACTGGTGTGCTGCGGCGGAAGGACCCAGCTGCCCTTGCGGACCGCCCCGGACATCACGCCGATCGACACCGGCGAGCCCGGGTGGCCGCCGATCCGGTTGTCCGGGAAGCCCAGCGCGCGGGTCTGCGCGGGCTGGATCACGCCGCCGGCCGAGGGCAGGTCGACCGTCACCGGCTTCAGGTCCGCGAGGGTCTTCGCCCCGTAGACCGTGGTGAGCCGCTCTTCCAGCTCGTTCACCGTGATACGGCCTTCGGACAGGGCGTTGTGCAGCACCTGTGCGACGCGCTCACGATCGGCGTCGGAGGCGCGCATCTGGTCGGGGGGCAGTTCGCTCACCCGGCGCAGCCTAGCGGCGTTGATCGGGTCCTGGGTCCACCTTTCGACGGACAGGGGCAGGATGAGGGGATGCTGACGGGGGCGATCGAACTACCGGACGGGATCACCGTCCGCGGACGCGGCCTTGGCCGTCCCGCACCGGAAGGACCGGAGCCGGATTTCGGGCTGTACCTGGGTACGTCGTGGCTGCGCCGGAAGCACGGCGGCGGCATCACCTGGCCGCAGGAGTGGATCACCTGGCCGGACTTCCTCCTGCCGCTCGACCGGCAAGGCGCGCGACGGCAGATCCTCGCCCTGCACGAGCGGGCGAAGAGCCAGGACGTCGAAGTCGCGTGTTACGGCGGGTCCGGGCGCACGGGCACCGTGATGGCCTGCCTGGCGACGCTTTCCGGGCTGCCCGGCGACGAAGCCGTGGCGTGGGTGCGCGAGCACTACAACCCCCGCGCCGTCGAGACTTCCTGGCAACGTCGCTGGGTGCGCTGGTTCGCCGGGACCCGTTAAGTTAACCGCCATGGACGTGCACGCTGTCGATCATCCGCTGGCCAAGGCCCGCCTCTCCACCATGCGCGACGCGCGCACGGACAGCGCCGCGTTCCGCGCCGCGCTGCACGAGCTGACCGTCATGCTGGTCTACGAAGCCACCCGCGACCTGCCGGTGCAGGTCGCGCCGATCCACACGCCGGTCGCGCGCACGGACGGCTACACCCTGGCCCAGCCGCCGCTGCTGGTGCCGGTGCTGCGGGCCGGGCTCGGCATGGCCGACCAGGCGCACAAGCTGATCCCGGACGCGCAGATGGGCTTCGTCGGCCTGGCGCGCGACGAGGAGACGCTGAAGCCGACGCCGTACCTGGAGTCGCTGCCGGAGTCGCTGGCCGACCGGCCGGTGTTCGTCCTCGACCCGATGCTCGCCACCGGCGGCTCGATGGAGTACACGATCCGGCTGCTCACCGACCGCGGCGCCACCGACGTCACGGCGATCTGCGCGCTCGCCGCGCCGGAAGGCCTGGCACACCTGGAGAAGACCGGCCTGCCGGTGCGGGTGGTCACCGCCAGCATCGACGAGCGGCTCAACGACTCCGGCTTCATCGTCCCGGGCCTCGGCGACGCGGGCGATCGCCAGTACGGCGCCGTCTAGCCGGATGCCGGTGCTGAAATGGCGGTGGATCGTGGTGGCCGCCGCCGTGATCGCGGTCGTCACCGCCGGGCTGCTCTGGCTGTTCCTGGCCTGGTCTTCACAACCTGACGCGCCTGTGCGCATCGACGCCGTGAAGACCGCCTTCGGGGTCGGCGCGGGCGCGGGTGGGGTGTTCGCACTGTGGCTGGCGACGCGCCGCCAGCGCACGGTCGAGCTCCAGCTCCTCGAAACCACCCGGATCGCGGGCGTCACCGAGCGGGACCTCGAGGAGCGGCGCGTCACCGAGCTGTACACGAAGGCCGTCGAGCAGCTCGGCAGTGACAAGGCGCCGGTCCGGCTCGGCGGGCTGTACGCGCTGGAGCGGCTCGGCCAGGACAACCCGAAGCAGCGCCAGACGATCGTGAACGTCCTGTGCGCGTACCTGCGGATGCCCTTCGACGCGCCCGGTCGAGGGCCTGCGTGGCGCGGACGCGGTCCACTGGAAGCGGTCGGAGGAGATCACCTACGACGCCGCCGAGCTGCAGGTCCGGCTCGCCGCGCAGGAGCTGCTGCGGACGCATCTGCTGCGGGAGGGCCCCGGATTCTGGCCGGACATGGCCGTCGACCTGCAGCGCGCGACCCTGATCGACTTCCGGCTGAGCGGCTGCGAGGTACTCAACGCCGACTTCAGCCATGCCCGGTTCGTCGGCGCGGTCCATATCCGCGAGTCCACCTTCGCGGCCAAGGCCGGGTTCTACGGCGCGGAGTTCACCGCGCTGGCGAACTTCGACGGGACCGTCTTCGAGGAGGGCGCGTTCTTCTCCTGGTCGCACTTCCACGGCGCCGCCCGCTTCGCGCGGGTCCGGTCCGCGGGCGGGATGCGCTTCCACCACACGCGCTTCGACGCCGAGGCCGTCTTCGAGGGCGGCAAGCACGCGGACCCGCTCGATTTCTCCGAGGTGGAAAGCGTCCGGCCGATCTCTGACAACATGGACGCGGGTGCCGGTCACTAGAGGATGTGACCTTCCAGTTGACGGCGGCGGGGGTGCCGGTGAGGGCCTCGGCCGACCGGGCGGACAAGACACTGTGGGAACGCGCGGCCCAGGGGGACGAAGCCGCCTTCACCGAGCTCTTCGAGCGGCACGCCCAGGCCGTGTGGAACCACGCCTACCGGCTGACCGGCTCGTGGGCCAGCGCCGAGGACCTCACCTCGAACACCTTCCTCATCGCCTGGCGAAAACGCGCTGAGGTCCAGCTCGTCCGCGACAGCGCGCTGCCATGGCTGTACACGGTCGCGGGCAACCTCGCCCGCACTGAGCACCGCGGCGCGCGAAGACGGTTACGGCTGCTCAGCAAGACGCCGGAACCGCCCGTGGTGCCCGATCATGCCGACGAGGTCGCCGAGCAGCTCGACGGCGAGGAACGGCTGCGGCAAGTGATCGAGGCCGTCCGCTCGTTGCCGAAGTCGCAGCGCCAGGTCGTCGAACTCTGCCTGCTCGGCGACCTGCCGATCGCCGACGCCGCGGCGCTGTTGCGCGTCGCGGAGGTCACCGTTCGTTCCCACATCTCACGCGCCCGCGCCCAGTTGCGGACCCTGCTGCAGGAGGAGAAGTGACCGATTTCGACCTCCCGCCCAAGCGGGCCCTGCCCCCGGAGGTGCGCGCCAGGATGCGCGCCACCGTCGAAGAGGAGATGCGGCCGAACCGGCGCGGCGGACGCTGGATGTTCGCCGTCGCGGCCGCCGTCGTCCTCCTGGTCCTTGGCGCCGTTTCGCTGACGCAGCAGATCAAATCGCCCCAGGTGCCCGCGGCCGGCGATGCCGCGGCCGGCCTGGCCGACCGCTGCTGGTCGGCGATGCGGACGGCCGGGAAGACGTTCTCGGTGGCCGCGCGGCCGGAGTGGGTCGTGAGCTCCACCGAAACGAACGGCGACGACGCGATCACCGCCTTCCGCGCCGGTGAGCAGCGGATGTTCTGCGCCACCACGGCCACCTCGGTCACGGTCTCCGATCCGCACGCCGCGGCCCGGTACGCGCCCGACGGCAAGACCGCCCTGCTGCTGGCCACGAAGGGCGGGCTGGCAGCCGGGATCACCGACCCGGACACCTACCAGGGCATGGACCTCTACCGGGACGGCATTGCGCTGTCCACGTCCTCGGTCACCACGACCGGCGAGTTCGTGACGTTCACCGGGCTCGACCTGGCGACGGCCAAGCTGTCGTCGTGGGGCCGGAAGGACGGCACCCGGGAGAAGCCGGGGGAGCTCGTCGGGACGGCGGGCCTGCTCCCGCCGGTGGCTCAGCCCCTGGTCAACCTGGTCGACCGCCCCGGTGACCGGACCTCGCCCGCCGGCGCCGCGCTCGGCCAGTGCCTGGCCAAGGTGGCGGACCGCCCCGCCAACGCGGACGCCTATGCGCCAGGGGTGCTGCTCCAGAGCGGGCCGTTCCAGGTGGTGCTGGGCCGGCTCGACGTCGAGGTGGTCGCGTGCACGTCGGAGCCGGATCCGGTGACGCCGGGAAACACGATCCGCCGGCTCTATTCGGGCGCGATCGACGGCCTGGTGACCCCGGTGAAGACCCTGCGCGTGGACCACTTCAGCGGAGACGGCGCGCCCGTGCCGTTCGTCGGCATGGTGCCGAAGGCCACGGCGGCGGTGGTCACCGACGTCGGCGTCGGGCATCGGATCGACGTCGGCGTGGCGGGCGGGACATTCGGCATGTGGCTGCCCGCGGACGCGAAGTCGCCCGCCGGCAACGGGACGGTGTGGGTCCAGGCCGAGAATCCCGGCCGGAGGCCCTTCTACAGCGGCTGGATTCCGCTCAGCTAGCCGGTTTCAGCCAGCCGGAGGCGTTCGCGCGCAGGGCGATCTCGTACGAGCCCGCGACGTCGAAACCCTCCGGCAGGTTGCCGGACAGCTCGAGGGAGACCAGCCCGTGCACGAACGCCCAGGCGCCGACCGCGATCGTCTCCGGCGGGACGTCGACGAACACGCCCGCGGCGATCGCGGCCCGGATGATGTCTTCGAGGGGTTTCATCGTCTCGCGGGCGCGCTGTTCGGCGTCGGCGTTGGGCTCGAAGCCGGGGATCGACTTGGTGAACATGATCCCGTACAGGTGCGGGTCGGCGAGCGCGCTGGCGCGGTACGCGCTGCCGAGCGCGACCAGGTCGTCCACCGGATCGCCGGTGAGCTTCGTCCCGGCCATCCGCAGCCCGAACCGCCGGAAGCCCTCGCTGTAGATCGCGTTCACCAGGTCGGGCTTGCTGCCGAACAGCGAGTACACCGCAGTCGTCGACGTTCCGGCGTCGGCGGCGAGCTTGCGCAGGGAAAGCGCCTTCGGGCCGTCCTCGGCGATGAGCTCGCCGGCGCGGTCCAGGAGCTTGAGCCGGAGCGCTTCGTCGTGCGTACGGGGTCGGGCCATGTACCCAGCGTATCGCAACAGTGTTATGAATGGCCAGGGTGAAGAGTTGACCTGGAGTGCACTCCAGGTCGTAGTGTCGAGTTCATGAGCTACTCGATAGCGGAAGCAGCTCGACGTAGCGGACTGTCCATCGACACTCTCCGGTACTACGAGCGGATCAAGCTCCTGGAACCGCCGGCGCGGGACGCCGCGGGGCGGCGCGCCTACTCGGACGAGGACCTGGCGTGGCTGGAGTTCCTGACCAAGCTCAGGCTGACCGGAATGCCGATCAAGAGCATGCGCGAGTACGCCTCGCTGCGCCGCCACGGCGAAGCGAGCGCGGGGCGGCGCAAGGCCCTGCTGGTCGAGCAGCGGGTGTCGGTCGCGGAGCGGATCGCTGAACTGCAGACCTGTCTCGACATCCTCGACTACAAGATCACCCACTACGAACAGATCGAGCGCAAGGTGCTCGGCGTCGAACCGAAGATGGAGGAGATCTCCGCGTGAAGACCCGGAATCTGGGGGAGTTGCCGGTCAGTGCCCAGGGGCTCGGCTGCATGGGCATGAGCCAGGCCTACGGCGTGCGCGACAGCGAAGAGGAGTCGATCGCCACCATCCACCGGGCCCTCGACCTCGGCGTGACGCTGCTGGACACGGCCAACGTGTACGGCGCGGGCGCCAACGAGGAGCTGGTGGGCCGCGCGATCGCCGGGCGGCGTGACGAGGTCGTGCTGGCCACGAAGTTCGGCATCGTCTGGAACGACGGCGCGATGGGCGCGCGCGGCGACGCGTCTTACGTGCTCTCGTCGTGCGACGAGTCGTTGCGGCGCCTCGGTGTCGACCACATCGACCTGTACTACCAGCACCGCGTCGACCCGTCAGTACCGATCGAAGAGACCTGGGGCGCGCTGAAGTCCCTGGTGGAGGCCGGGAAGATCCGGTACGCCGGGATTTCGGAGGCGAGCGCGGAGTCGATCCGGGCGGCGCACGCGGTGCACCCGGTGACCGCGCTGCAGAGCGAATGGTCGCTGTGGACCCGCGGGATCGAGGGCGACATCCTCGACACGTGCCGCTCGCTTGGCATCGGCATCGTGCCGTTTTCCCCGCTGGGCCGCGGATTCCTGACCGGCGCGGTGACCTCGACGCAGGACCTGCCCGCCGACGACATGCGGCGCGGGCTGCCGCGGTTCTCCGACGAGAACTTCGACCGGAACCTGGCGATCGTGGAGGCTCTGCGCGCGCTGGCGGCCGATCGCGGGGTGACGGCGGGCCAGCTGGCGCTGGCGTGGGTGCAGTCGCGCGGCTCGGACGTCGTGCCGATCCCGGGGACGAAGCGGCGTACGTACCTCGAGGAGAACGTCGCGGCCGCGGCGCTGGAACTGTCCGAAGAGGACATCGCGGCGATCGAGTCGGTGGCGCCTTCCTCGGCGTTCGCCGGTGAGCGGTACCCGGAGCGGCTGGCCCGGGCGGCGGGCAAGTAGGACTCGTGAGCGTTCCGGGCGGCTATTGAGCGGTAAGGCAAACGCCGAACCACCAAGCCCAAGTCCGTGAATGCCACATTCACGGCGTCTTAGGCCCTCAATGTGGCATTCACGGACCTCCACTTCACCACACCGGAACGCTCACGAGTTTCTCTTCAGCAGGAAGCGGATCGTGGTCGCGGGGGCCTCGGCCTGGTCCAGGAGGCTCAGGATCTCCGCCCTCACTTCCGGGGCCGGGCGCGTGTAGACGCTGGCCGACTCGTGCGCCCAGCGGGTGACGTTTCGCTCGGCGTCCTCGGCCAGGGGATCGGCTGAGGACGCCGCGATCCGGAGGTCGGCGAGCAGGCCCGTCCACGAGTCGCAGCTGCGCAGCAGCGCCAGTGCGCCCCGCCGGACGTACAGCGGACGCTCCGGATCGAGCAGGCTGAACAGAAACCCCTCATCCGCCTTGGTGATCACGCCCTGCAGCAGGGCTACCGCCTGACGGACCACGTAGGGCGAAGGATCGGTCAACAGCGGGAGGGCGACCTCGCGCGGGTCGCGAGGGGTGATCCGGCGCAGCGCGCGAACCGCGGCCCCGCGCACGCGAGGACGTTCAGCCGTGACATAGGTGAGCAGCAGGTCCACATCGGACTGATCGCCGGTTTCGCCGAGGCCCGCCACCGTCGCGGGCGTGACGACGCCGTCGGCCAGCAGCGCACGATAGTGCGTCACCGGTGAACCACCCGCCTTGCGCACCAAGGCTTGCGCCATGGACCGGACCAACGACGAGGACTCGGCGAGCGCTCCAACGACGTCGGCGCCGGGCAGCGTCAAGGCGTGAGCACGGACGGCGACCGTGCCCCCGGCGATGACTTGGCGGATCGCGTCGGCGTCGCCGCTGTCCAGCACCGCCAGGCCACATCGAGCCCGGACGACGAGGTCGTTGTCCCGCAAGGCGATCCAGGTCAGCCGGTCCGTGCTGAGCCTGCCGGTGCGGATCGCTTCGTCGTGGACCCAGCGGCGGGTCTGCCGGTCGTCGAGCGACAGTACGTCTTCGAGCAGGCTGTCGGCGAGCAGTGCGCGAAGCAGCAGTTCCGTCATCCAGGTGTCGACGGAGCGGCGGCTCAGCACGCCGACCAGCGGCAGCATCGCGCGCAACGCCGGTTCGTCCAGTTTGGACAGCGCGGCCGCCCGGGCGGCCGCGCGGATCTGCGGAACCCAGTCGACGCACCGGACGAGCAGCAGCGGCAGCACCTCGGGATCACGCCTGCGGGCGAGCTTTTCGACGGCCACGCCGCGCATGTGGCCGTTGCCGTGGCAGACGGCCTCGGCCAGCGCGGTCCGGCTCGGCCGCCAGCCCAGCGCCCGGCGCTCGCGGCCGCGCGAGCGATACCAGTCCACGTTGGCCCACCAGGCATTGCGCACGGAGCTGTCGAACTGGGCCCACGCCCGCACATCGCCCGCGGCGTACGCGTCGAGATCTTCGGCCGTGAACGGAACGTCCTTGATGGTCATGCGGTCACCCCCTCTCCGCCGCCATGGTGCCCGGCGGGGAGAGGGGCGTCGAACCGATTTCAGGCCAGCAGCGCCTGGACGGCGGCCGCCGCCTCGGCGACCGCGACCGGGCGCTGCTCGCGGCTGGCCAGGCCGCGGACGGTCACGTTGCCCGCGTCCCAGTCCTCCTGGCCGACGATCACGACCGCGGCCGCACCGGCCTTGTCGGCGCGGGTCAGCTCCTTGCCCAGCTTGCGGTGCTCGATCGGCGTCGAGGTCCGCAGCCCGGCCTGGCGCAGCGACTGCGCGACCTGGCGGGCGGCGTCGGTGAGCTCCTCGGTCACCGGGATCACCATCACGTCGACCTCGCTGCGCGGGGCCGGGGTCAGCCCGTGCGTGTCGAGGAAGTCGATCAGGGTCACGTCACCCATGCCGAAGCCGATGCCGGGGATCTGCTGCGGTGTGAACAGCGACGCGAGGTCGCTGTAGCGGCCGCCGCCGAACAGGGCCCGGCGGTTCTCCGGCGAGGTGTCGAAGACCTCGAACACGGTCGACGTGTAGTACGCCAGCCCGCGCACGATCATCGGCTCGTAGACCACCAGGTCGCGCGCGCTGCTCGAGAGCACCTTCACCAGGTTGGACTGCTCGCGCACCTCGGCCGGAAGCTCGTCGAGCAGCGCGGCCCCGGCGCCGAGCGTCTCCGCCAGCTTCTCGAACTGCTTGTCCGGCAGGCCGATCTCCCCGGCCGTCTCGGCCAGCTTCTCGCGGGGGTACTTCTCCCAGCGGTCCACCAGTGCGAACACCTGGGACAGGTGATCGGGCGAGACGCCGACGACGTCGGTGAGCGCCGAGGTCAGCAGGTTCCGGTCGTTGACGCGCACCGCGAAGAGATCCTGCCCGGCGCCGAGCGCGGCCATCATGTCGTGGATCAGCTCGAAGATCTCGATCTCGCAGTTCGCGCTGTCCGAGCCGAAGATGTCCGCGTTGATCTGCCAGTGCTCGCGCACCCGGCCGCGCTGGGGCCGCTCGTAGCGGTGGCAGTTCGGGTGGCTGTACCAGCGCACGGGGAACGACAGCGACTTGGCGTTCCCGGCGATCATCCGGGCCACCGACGGCGTCATCTCCGGGCGCAGCGCGAGCCGCTCGCCGCCGCGCGTGGTCAGCGTGTACAGCTGCTGGTCCGCGATCTCCTGACCGGACTTGCGCTCGTAGATCTCGGCGGGCTCGAGGATCGGGCCGTCGTAGCGCAGGAAGCCGCGGCGCTCCAGGACGTCGTACAGATGGCCGAAGACCTGCGTGCGGACGGACATCTCGGCGGGGAGGAAGTCTCGGGTCCCCTTGACAGGCGCGGTCGACAGGTATTCAGGCACGTCATCCAGCCTAACGGTCCGGCGCGAGCGGTTTGTCAGGGGAAGGCGACGCCGTACGCGGTGAGCAGCATCGCCGCGCCCAGCAGCAGGGCGCCGACGCTCGTGACGCGCCCGCCCAGGCCGCCCTTGCCGGGTGCGAGGTGCAGGAAGAAGCCGCCTGCCTGGGCCAGGATGCCGATCAGCAGCAGGAAGCAGGTGACCCACAGGGTGGTGTCGGCCAGGGTCGTCCGGCTCAGGATCTGCAGTACGACCAGGGCGAGGACGAGCAGGACGCCCGCGTGGGCGTGGCCGGCTCTGAACATATTCCGCTGATGGTCGGTCAGGGCCTGCTTGCGCATGACGCCCATCAGCGCGTAGCCGCCGTACATCACGGTCGGCAGCGACAGCAGCGCGATCACCGTGAACAGCTGAATCGGTCCGTGCATTTCAAGCTCCTCAAGTCCGGGACCGCTACCGTAACACTGTTTTAAAACACCGTCACTAAACTTCTTCGCCGATGTCCGTGAATGCCACATCGAGGGCCAAGACGCCGTGAATGTGGCATTCACGGACTTGGGTCAGAGCGGAGCGATGCGGCCCTGGGACATGACGAGCAGCGGGGTGCGGAGGGCGTCGAGGGAGGCCAGCGGGTCTGAAGGCAGGACGATCAGGTCCGCCGAGAGGCCAGGAACCAGGCGGCCGGTGACTTCGGCCAGGCCGAGGCCCGCCGCGCTGTCCTCGGTCGCGATCTCGAGGATCCGGCGGCGGGGGAAGCCGAGCCATTCGTACAGCTCCAGCGCGCCCGCCGGGTCGTCGAACACCGACCCCGCCAGGCCGGCGTCGGAGCCCGCGATCAGCCGGACGCCCTGCTCCTCCAGCCAGGTCAGCCGCCCGTAGATCGCCAGTCCCAGCTCCTCGCCGAGCCGTTCGACGATCGTGGCCCAGTTGCGGCTGCTGGTCGAGCAGGCCGAAATCCCCTCGGCGGCCATCTGCTTCGCGACGTGCTCGCGGCGGTCGAACACGCGCGGCCCGATCATCCAGCTGCAGTGCTCGATCGTCGACACGCCCGCGCTCACGGACGCCTCGATCGCGTCCGCGCCGTGAGCGTGCGCGGCCACCGGCAGCCCGTGCGACTCCGCGTGCTCGACGATCAGCCGGAGCTGGCGGACGTCGAACTGCGACTCCCACATGTCCGCGCCGCCTTCGGTGATCTGGCCGCCGCTGGCCATCACCTTGATCACGTCCGCGCCGGCCTCGACGTTGGCGTCGATGCGGGTGCGAATGTCCACATCGGACGCCGTCTGGCCGCCGAAGAAGTGGCAGTGCCCGCCCGGCACGGTGATCGGCGGGCCCGACACGAGCAGCCGCGGCGCGGCCTCGCCGTCGAACGACGTTCGCACGGCGGCGCCGAGGTGGCCGCGGTCGCCGAGATCCCGGACCGTGGTGACCCCGCTGCGCAGCAGCTGCCCGACGCGTTCGCGCGCACCGGTCAGCAGATCGTCGCCGGCCTGGAAGTTCGCCAGCATCTCGCGGGAAGCGTCGAAGGCCAGGTGCACGTGGACGTTGAACAGCCCCGCCATCACCGTGCCGTCCGGGAAGTCGTGCCGGACGACGTCGGGCGCGGCCTGCGCCAGGACCTCGGCGCGCGGGCCGGCGGCGACGATCACGCCGTCGCGCACCAGCACGGCGCCGTCGTCGACCGGAGTCGACGGCCGGGTCAGCACCCGTCCGGCGGTGAGCACGATGTCCACGTCAGGCTCCGTTTCCCGACACCGCGGCCGCCAGCGCGAGCAGCGGCCGGACGTCGGACTCGAGGTCGTCGGCCCCGGCGGGCAGGACCTGTTTGGCACGGCCGTCGTTCGTCTCGCCGGCCGCCTGCCGCGCGAGCGCGGCCCGCAGCGCCGACGCGGCCGCGGCCGCGTCGCGGTCGGCGAGCCCGGCGAAATCCGTTTCCAGATACGGGCTGAGCTGCACGAGACCGTCGCGGATCTCGATGACCCGCCGGTAGTAGGCGCGGTGCGCCCCGCGCGAGGAGAACCGGTCCCACCGCCCGCGCGGCGCGGCCCGCAGCACGATGCTCGGGTACGCTTCGACCAGCACCGTCCACAAAGGAGCGAGGCGCCGGTGGTCACGCAGGTGCTGGCGGCGGCGCCGGATCGCGGCGACCCGCGCGCGGACGCCGGGGTAGGTGATGCCGCACAGGAATGCCACGATGCCGAGGATCACCAGCGGCGCCGCGATCAGCAGCAACGCGCGCACGACCGGCCCGAACGCCCAGGCGATGACGATGTAGAGCGCGCGCAGGATGCTGCCGGCGGCCATCGAGGCCAGCCCCGCGGTGCCGATCCGCAGCCCGATCCGCAGATGCCGGTCCGCGACCCGGAAATAGCGCACGATCCACCAGATACAGGCCAGGAGGCCGTAGATCAGGTACAGCCCGGCGCCGAGGTAGAACGCCGCGATCCCGCTGACGTGCACGGTCTGGGCGTTCGTGTCCAGGCCGCGCAACGGCTCGGGCGTCAGGCTCATGGCGACGACCATCAGCGTGATCGCCGCCGCCAGGGGGATCAGCTCGGCGGCCACCCGGCCGTAGCGGCGCGGGCCCATCGCCGAGCCGAGGAAGAAGATGATCAGCGAACACAGCCCGCACGCGAGCAGCGCGTTGTTCGCGACCCGGGCCGCGCCGCGGCCGAACACGTCGTCCAGCGGGACGGAAATGGCAGGCTGTAACAACAGGAACGCCGCGGCGAAACCGGCGATGGCCGTCATCACCGCCCAGTTCGGCAGGCTCGGGGCACGCGCCAGCTGGTAGATCCGCCAGAAGAGCGCGGCGGCGAACAGGAGCATCGCCAGGAGGTTGACCGGATTGAAGAGCGCGCTCACAACCACCCTTGGTGATCGCCCAGCGCCCCCTGGATCCGCCTCAGGTCCCGGTCAGCGGCGCGCCGGGGGATCGTGTAGTTCAGGACCGACGCCCACTCGAGGACGATGGTCGCCACGGTCTCGGCTTCCCACTCGTGGGCCTCATCGTAGGACGTCCGGCGCAGCGCGCGATGTACCGCATCCGGGTCAAGATCGGGAGCCGGGCCGCGCAGGAAGTCGCCCGGCTCGGCGTCGCCATGCGGGTGGTGATCGGCGAGCATGTGGCCGAGCTCGTGCAGGATGATGTGATCCTGGTGGGACTTCGTGGTTTCGGCCTGGTAGAAGATGTAGTCCGCGGCCGCGGTGGCGATCCAGCAGCCGAACGGGCCGGGCACCTCCAGCGGGTACGGCATCAGCCGGATCGGCTTGCCGCGCCGCTCGCCGAGCCGGGCGCACAGGAGCCCGACGTCCAGCGGCGGCCCGATGTCGAGCTGCTTGAGCAGCTTGCGGCAGCGGCGGCGCAGCTCGCGTTCGGTCATCGGCTGCCGTCGCGCTCGGCGCGTTCGTACCGTTCGACCAGTTCCAGCAGATCCATCACCTGGCGGCGGCCCTGCGGCGAGAGTTCCTGCGCGCGCATGGCCATCAGCTTCGCCTCACTCGACGGCTCGTCGGCGATCGGCTCCTCGTCGAAGAAGTACGTCACCGGCACGCCGAACAGCTTCGCGAGCGCGTTCACATAATGGATCTTCGGGTTGACGCGCTTGCCGGTGGCCAGCTGCTGGATGTAGGCCGGAGACATCGCGGGCCCGCCCGCGCGCTCGACGGCCGCGGAGATCTCCCGGTAGCTGTGCGGGGCCAGCCCGCCCGCCCGCGCCGACTCGATCAGGGCGCTCAGCCGCTCCGCGAAGGTGCGCTGCTGTGCCATGCCGCCCCTTCCCTTTCCGACGAAGATTCTAGCTCGCACCACACTGTACGCACATGTTGACAGAGACTGTATGCAGTGGTTTACAGTATCCGCGGGTGTCGTGCCCCGCCGGCCTCTCACCCCCGAATCCGTGCCCTGGGGGTGCACGGAGCCCGGGGGCGAGAGGTCTTCGCGCGTCCGGCTCGTCATGATCGGCCGTATGTAGTACGCTTCAAAGTGTCAAGGTTGAACGCCCTCGCGGCGATCCCTTGGCCACGGCCTGTCGCCGGAGGTCGACCCCCAGGGCTTCCGGTGACAGGCTCTTTTAATTGGCGCGCGCTGACGAAAAGCCGCCGCCAGGGCGCGCCGACAGTGCGCTGGTGGCGGCTTTCGTCGGCGCGCCCTGCCGTCGGCTTTTCGTGCGGCCTGGCGGCCGCAAAAGAGGCGCGCGCGGTGAAGTCGCGTACTCGGGCGCTTCGCGCCCTGCGTCCGGCGACCTCTTGTGGTCACCTCGGTGGTCACTCGAGCAGTGGTTGCGTGAGCCGTGGCCCGCAGTGGCCACACAACCCGCAGGGGCCACGCAAGAGGCCACGCTCATATGAGCGTCGCGGCCAGGGTTCCGCCGAGATTCGTGCAGGCTTCCAGATCCGCCTTCGACGGGTCGCCCGTGACGATCACCGGATCGGCCGCCTGCGACCAGCCCAGACCCGTGGTGATCGACGTCAGCTGGCGCAGAGTTCCCGACGTGTCGCTGTTGCCGTGGATCCAGCACCCGAACGGGCGACCCCGGGTCGAGTCCAGGCACGGGTAGTAGACGGTGTCGAAGAAATGCTTCAGCGCGCCGCTCATACTGCCCAGGTTCGCCGGCGTGCCGAGCAGAAACCCGTCCGCCGCCAGGACATCCGGCACGGTCGCGGCCAGCGCCGCGCGCCGCACGACGTCGACGCCTTCGATGTCCGGGTGGTTCGCGCCCGCGAGCACGGCCTCGAACATCGCCTGCGTCGACGGCGACGGCGTGTGGTGCACGATGAGCAACGTCGGCATCAGGCCAGCAACGCCTCGATGTCCGCCCGCAACGCGGTGAGCCGGGCCCGCGCCGCCGCCCGCGCGTCCGTCAGTGAATCCGTGACAGCCTCGGTGACCTGCAGATACGCCTTCAGCTTCGGCTCCGTCCCCGACGGCCGGATCACCACCCGCAGGCCTTCGCCGGTCAGCCGCAAAACATCGGCGTCCGGCAGCAGATCCTCCAAGGTGACGTCCGTGCCGCCGAGTTCCTTGGGGTGCGTGGCGCGCAACCCGGCCATGATCCGGCCGCGCACGGCGAGATCGGTCACCCGCAGGGAAACCTGGTCCGTGAGGTAGACACCGTGCCGGGTCGCGAGCTCGTCGAGGACGTCCAGTAGCGTGCGGCCCTGTGCCTTGAGCGACGCCGCCAGGCCGGCGGCGAGCACCGCGGCGGCGATGCCGTCCTTGTCCCGCACGAAATCCGGGTTCACGCACAGGCCCAGCGCCTCTTCGTAGGCGAACACCAGGCCCTCGCCCGCGCGGACCAGCCACTTGAAGCCCGTCAGCGTCTCGGCGTAGCGGGCGCCGGCGGCCTTCGCGATTTCGCCCAGCATCGACGACGAGACGATCGTGGTCGCGACGAGCGGGTCCGGCGTATCCACTGTGGACAGAACGTGCGAGCCGAGCAGCACGCCGGTCTCGTCGCCGCGCAGCATCCGCCAGGAGCCGTCGCGCTCGCGGACGCCCAGCGCGCACCGGTCCGCGTCCGGGTCCAGCGCGATCGCGATGTCGGCGCCGGATTCGGACGCCAGTGCGAGCAGCAGGTCGGTCGCGCCCGGCTCCTCCGGGTTCGGGAACGAGACCGTCGGGAAATCCGGGTCCGGCGTGGACTGCTCGGTGACCAGGTGCAGGTCGGTGAACCCGGCACGCTCGAAGGCGAGCCGCAGCGTGTCCGCGCCGACGCCGTGCAACGCCGTCGCGGCGACGCGCACCGAGCGTTCCGGGCCACGGGGGAGCGCGGCGGCACGCTCGAGGTAGGACTCACGGAGGTCCGCGATGGCGGCGCCGGGCTCGCGCGGCACGCTCACCGCGGCGGGCGCGGCGTGGATCGCGCGCTCGATCTCGCCGTCCGACGGCGGCACGATCTGGCCGCCGGTCTGGTCGTAGAGCTTGTATCCGTTGTCCGCCGGGGGGTTGTGGGACGCGGTGATCTGGATCCCGGCCGCCGCGCCCAGGTGCCCGACGGCGAACGCGAGGATCGGCGTCGGCAACGGCCCGGGCAGCACCTTCACCGCGAACCCCGCCGCGGTGAGGACCTCGGCGGCCGCGGCGGCGAAGGCTTCGGAGCCGTGCCGGGCGTCCCGGCCGACGACCACGATCGCACCGGCGTGCCCGTGCGCGGTCAGCCAATCCGCGACCCCCGCGGTCGTGCGGGTGACCACGGCGACGTTCATCCCGTTCGGCCCGGCGCGCACCGGCCCGCGCAGCCCGGCCGTGCCGAACTCCAGCGGCCCCGCCATCCGGTCGGCCACCTCGTCGATGGCCGCGGCCTCCCCGCCCATCGCGCGGGCGAGCACGCCCTGCAGCTCGGCGCGGGTTTCGGGGTCGGGGTCGTCGGCGATCCAGCGGAAAGCGGCGTCCCTCAGCTCTGGCTTCAACGTCACCCGCCCAGCCTAACCAGGGGCCGTGTCGTCCGGCTGGGTACGCGAGTTCGCCGTTCCGGAACGGCGAACTCGCGTACCTGGAGGGACGACTCGCGTACCCAGAGGGTCGGCTCAGGCGCGGGCGACCAGGTCGCGCAGCAGGGAACCCATGCGGGTGGCGGCCGCGCGGCCCGCCTCGAGGACTTCCTGGTGGTTCAGCGGCTCGCCGGTCATCCCGGCGGCCAGGTTCGTCACCAGCGAAAGGCCGAAGACCTCGACACCGGCCGCGCGGGCCGCGATGGCCTCCAGGACCGTCGACATGCCGACCAGGTCCGCGCCGAGGGTGCGGAGCATGTGGATCTCGGCCGGGGTCTCGAAGTGCGGGCCGGTCAGGCCGGCGTAGACGCCCTCTTCGAGCGACGGATCGATTTCACGAGCGAGCGCGCGGAGCCGGGACGAGTACAAGTCGGTCAGGTCGACGAAGTTCGCGCCGACGATCGGGGAGCGCGCGGTCAGGTTCAGGTGGTCGGAGATCAGCACCGGCTGGCCGACCTGGAAACCCTGGCGCAGCCCGCCCGCCGCGTTCGTCAGCAGCACCGTCCGCGCGCCGGCGGCCGCGGCGGTGCGCACGTTGTGCACGACCGGGTCGATGCCCTTGCCCTCGTAGAAGTGCGTGCGCCCCAGCATGACCAGGACGTTCCGGTCGCCGACGCGCAGCGACCGGATGGTGCCGCCGTGGCCCACCGCGCCGGGCGTGGTGAAGCCGGGCAGTTCGCCGAACGGGATCTCCGTCTCGCACTCCCCGATGACGTCCGCCGCCGGGCGCCAGCCCGAGCCCAGGACCACCGCGATGTCGTGCGCGTCCACGCCGGTGCGCTTGGCGATGGCGGCCGCGGCCTCTTGTGCAGTCATGCCCGCGAGCGTATCCGGACGCTCCGGACCACGAGGAACGCCACCAGCCCGAAGGGGGACAGGAAGATCGTCAGCAGCAGGATCGGGCTCACCAGCCACGGCGAGATGTCCCGCGAGCGGGCCTCGAAGTACATCCACCGGGCGATGAACAGGTCGAACGCGATGAGGTGCGCCCAGACGATGCCGGTGCCGTACGGCGTGGCCAGCAGTGCCTGCAGCACCCCGAGGTCGGGCCGCAGCATGGCCCGGGCCCACTCGGCGAAGTGCGGCAGCGTGAGCCCGAAGTAGCAGGCCAGCGGCAGCAGCGGGACCCACGGCGAGGCCATGATCCGCGGCGTCCAGCGCCACTTCGGGGCCAGGATCATCAGCGCCCAGAACGGCGTCGCCAGCGGGAACGCCCAGGTGAACAAGGCTTCGGTCATCGGGAGGCCACCCGCAGCGAGACCACCGCGCCGAGCCCGACCACGCCGGCCAGCCCCAGCGCGGCCAGCAGCGTCGTGGCGTCCGGGTGGACGATCGACTGCGCTCGCAGCGCCTGCCACGTGACCAGCGCGATCAGCCCGGCGTAGCCCACCGCGCCGACCAGCACCAGCCGCGTGCGCACGGCGGCGTCACGCAGGCGCGGGAACCGGGTGGCCAGCAGGCCGAGCCCGATCGCGAGCAGCGGCAGCGCCTGCAGGGCGTGCATGCCGATGAAGTGCGGGATCCGCAGGTCGCCGCCGGCCGTGCTCCAGCCGAGGATCGGCAGGCCGGGGCCGCCGTCGGGCAGGCCGACCGTGTGCGCGCCGACCAGGTCCGGCTTCCGGTGCGCCTGGAACTGAGCCATCTGCTGCGCGGACGGGCTGGTCATCAGGATCCCCAGAGAGATGCCGGCCAGCGAGAGCACGGCACCGAGCCGCACCGCCCAGTACGACGCGCGGTCCTCGACCCGGCTGAACAGCACCAGGACGGTCAGCGCGAGCGTCGCCGCCCACAGCCCGATGACCATCTTGCCCATCACGCCGTACACCGTGGCATCGAATTCCGTCGCGACGTTGAAGTGGCTCGCCCGCCCGCGCACCGCCTGGAACACGAGCAGGACGTACTCCGCGCTGAAGATCAGCAGCAGGAAGTTCGTGAGCCAGTTCGCGGTCCGGCGGAACTTCGGCAGCAACGAGACCAGCCAGCTCCAGGTGAGGAAATAGAGTGAACCCGAGATCGCGAACTTGAGCGGCTTGGCCCAGATCGGCGCGCCCAGCAGGGTCCGGCGGTCGATCAGCATCGCCGCGACGCAGAGCACGGCGATCCCGCCGAACGCGATCGCGCCGCGCAGCGACGGCGGGTGCCACGCCCGTGTTCTGGTCCGGAGATCGGTGAGGATGGTCATGTAGTCCCTCCCATAATGGATAGTCAAGCTCTCCGTTATGGGAAGTTAAGCTATCCATACTGGGAAGTCTTCAGGGTTGCCCCGGAGACCGACCCTGGGATCGGAGCACCACGCATGCGGATGGCGGAACTGAGCGACCGGTCGGGCATCCCGGTCGCGACCGTCAAGTACTACCTGCGCGAAGGCCTGCTGCCCGCGGGTGAGCGCACCAGTCCCAATCAGGCGCGCTACGGCGAATCGCACCTGCAACGGCTGAAGCTGGTCAAGGCGCTCACCGACGTCGGCGGGATGTCACTGGCCTCGGTCAAGGCGGTGCTTTCGGCGATCGACGACGAGCAGGTCACCCCGCACCAGGCCATGGGCGTGGTCCAGGAGGAGCTGGCCGGCACCCCGCCGAAGGTGGCCGACGAGGCCGCCGACCGGGCGTTCGCGGTGCTGGACGAGATCGTGCGGCGTAACGGCTGGGGCGAGCTCAAGCGGGACCACGTGATCGTGGCGAACCTCGTCGCCGCGCTGGCCACCGCCGGGGAGCTCGGCCACGAGGAGCTCACCGAACGGCTGGAGCAGTACGCCCACCTCGCCCTGCGCGTCGCGGAGGTGGACCTCGGGACGGTGAAGGGGCTGGGCTCGGTCGACCGGATCATCGAAACCGGGCTGGTCGTCACCGTGCTCGGCGACCGGACCTTCGCCGCGCTGCGCCACCTCGGGCAGGAGCTGCTCTCCCGCGAGATCCTGCGCACGCGGCCTTAGAAACCTGGATCCGCCGAATACCCCCGAAGGACTTCCGATGGTGACCACTTAGGAGTGCTCGGGCACCGCGAACGTCGGGGCGATCCGGTCGTAGAGGTCCGCCTTGGCGGTGTCCTCCTGCTCGACCGGCGCGGTCACCGCCAGCACCCACAGGTCGTTGCCGGAGCGCTCCAGGCTGACAAAGGTCACCCGGACCATGGCGCTGCCGAGCTCGGGGGCGCGGTAGCGGAGGAAGAGGCCCCCGCGGTCGGCCAGCGGCTTGTCTTCGACGACATTCAGGTTCGGCACCGTCGACTGCAGGTACGCGACATAGTCCGCGGGGTTGTCCGAGGAGCCGTAGTAGTCCTCGATCCGCTCGACGCGGACGACCTGGCGCCCGGTGGTCGACACGTACTGGACGACGTCGGTGGTGCCGTACTTCGACGTCACGTGCGGGCCGGCGAACTTCTGCCAGCCCTGCGGCACCTGCAGCCCGAAGGTGCCCCCGTTGCCGTGCACGGTGCTCGACTCGCCGGTCACGGCCACCAGCTTGGGCGGCTCCGGGTCGTCCTGCTCGGGCGTCGAAGCTTCGGGCTGCCCGGCGGCCGGGGGCAGCAGCTGCTGCCCGCCGACCGTCCTGGCCAGCGCGAACCCGCCGCCGGCGGCGGCGAGGAAGAGCAGGATCGCGACCACCATCAGCACCACGGTGGCCACGGCACCGCGCCGTGCGGGCCGCGGCGCGGCGGGCGCCGGGATCGGCAGCGCGGGCACCGGGGGCGGCGTCGAGGACGTCGGCGGGCGGAGGAACGGCAGCGGGCCGGGGTCCGTGGCGAGCTCGCTGCTGGACGACTCGGCCTTCTTCTCCACCTTCGGGGCGACGGTCTTGATCACCTGGGTGTCGGTGGCGTCGAGCTGCGCCGACGTCTTCTTGCCGTCGGGGGTGTGGAACAGCTCCGGGCCGAAGAGGTCGACGGCCGTCTTCGCCTGCAGCGGGTACAGCTTGTGCCGGACCTCGCGCAGCGGGAGGCGCTTGGTCGGCTCCTTCTTCATCAGGCCGGAGATGACGTCGGCCAGCGGCCCGGCCTTCGGCTTCGGGACCTTGCCGTTGACGACCTTGCCGACGGTCTCCAGCGGGTCGCCGTCGGCGTCGTAGGGCGGGGCGCCCTCGACGGCGGCGAACAGCGTCGCGCCGAGGCCCCACAGGTCGGCGGCGGGGACGACCGCGCCGCCGGAGGCGACTTCGGGCGCGATGTAGGCGGGGGAGCCGAGCATGATCCCGGTGCGGGTCATGGTCGCCTCGGAGACGTTGCGGGCGATGCCGAAGTCGGTGAGCTTGATCCGGCCGTCGCTGGCGATCAGGACGTTGCCCGGCTTGACGTCGCGGTGCGTGATGCCGGCGGCGTGCGCGGCCTCCAGCGCGGACGCCACGGCGATGCCCATCGCGGCCGCCTGCTCGACCGACAGCGGCCCGTGGTCACGCAGGATGTGCGCCAGGCTGCGCGAGGGCAGCAGCTCCATCACCACGAAGGGCTGGTCGTTCTCGCGGGCGACGTCGTGCAGGATGATCACGTTCGGGTGCGAGAGCACGGCGATCGCGCGCGCCTCCCGCAGCGTCCGTTCGCGCAGCTCGTCGGCCTGCGACGCCGGGATGCCCGGCGGCACCTTCATCTCCTTGACCGCGACCTGGCGGTGGAGGAACTCGTCGTAGGCCGACCAGACCGTGCCCATCGACCCCGCGCCGAGCACGGAGCGCAGCCGGTAGCGGCCGGCGATCACGCGTGTCTCATCGCTCGAAGGGGGCACGAGCCAATTGTGGCGTACGGGACCGACAGTCTGCGATCCAGGCTGTCGCCGCGACCAGAGTCACAGAGCGGCTTAAGCCAGGGCCTCTACCATCACTGGGTATGACTGAAGTGGCCGGTCCGGAGTCAGTGCCGATCTCCGAACTCGAGCTCGCCGGGGAGTTCCCCGAGGCGACCAGGGCGCAGTGGCAGGACCTCGTCGCCGGGGTGCTCCGCAAGAGCGGGCGGCTGCCCGAGGATTTCCAGGGTGCGCCGGAGAGCAAGCTCGTCACCAGGACCTACGACGGCATCGAGATCCAGCCGCTGTACACCGCCGAGGACGTCCCCGGTGACCTCGGCTTCCCGGGGCTGCCGCCGTTCGTGCGCGGCGCGCGGGCCGAAGGCCAGGTCAGCACCGGCTGGGACATCCGGCAGCGCATCACCGGCACCGACGCCCGGGCCGTCAACCGCGCGATCCTCGCCGACCTCGAAGGCGGCGTGACGTCGATCTGGCTCACCGTCCCGCCGGAGTCCTTGGCCGACGCGCTCAACGAGGTCTACCTCGGTCTGGCCCCGGTTGTCCTGGACGCCGGTGCCGAGTACGAAGCCGCCGCGTCGGCGCTGCTGGAGCTGCTGGCCGAGATCCCGGCGAGTGAAGTGGTCGCGACCCTGGGTGCCGACCCGATCGGGCTGGGACTGCCGGTGGCGCCCGCCGCCGAGCTGGCCACGCGCGTCGCCGCGAAGTACCCGAAGATCCGGACGATCGTGGCCGACGGCCTGCCGTTCCACGAGGCGGGCGGCTCGGACGCGCAGGAACTCGGCGCGGTGGTCGCCGCCGGTGTCGCGTACCTGCGGGCGTTGACCGACGCCGGGCTGGACGTCGAGGCCGCGGCCGCACAGATCGAGTTCCGGCTGGCCGCGACGGCCGACCAGTTCTCCACGATCGCCAAGCTCCGCGCCGCGCGACGGCTGTGGGCGCGCGTCGGCGAGGTCTGCGGGTTCGGGTCGGCGATGCGCCAGCACGCGGTGACCTCGCCCGCGATGCTGACCCGCCGTGACCCGTGGGTGAACATGCTGCGCACCACCGTCGCCTGCTTCGCCGCCGGTGTCGGCGGGGCGGACGCGGTCACCGTTCTGCCCTTCGACGCCGCGATCGGCCAGCCGGACGCGTTCGCCGCGCGGATCGCGCGCAACACGCACGCGGTGCTGCTGGAGGAATCCCGCCTCGCCGGCGTCGTGGACCCGGCCGGGGGCTCCTGGTACGTCGAGAAGCTCACCGACGACCTCGCGCACGCGGCCTGGGCCGAGTTCACCGCGATCGAGGCGGAGGACGGCATCGTGGCTTCGCTGGCCTCCGGCGCGCTGGCGGCGCGTCTGGCGTCGACCTGGGAGAAGCGGTCCAAGCGGCTGGCCACCCGGCGGGATCCGCTCACTGGCGTCAGCGAGTTCCCCAACCTGGCGGAGAAGCCGGTGACGCGTGAACCCGCGTTGTCCACTGTGGAGGGTGGGCTGCCGCGGCACCGTTACGCCGAAGGCTTCGAGGCGCTGCGGGACGCGTCCGACGCCTACCTCGCCGAGCACAGGGAGCGGCCGAAGATCTTCCTCGCCACGCTGGGCCCGGTCGCCGCGCACACCACGCGGGCCGGGTTCGCCGCGAACCTGTTCGCCGCCGGTGGGATCGAGCCGGTCAACCCGGGCGCGACCGACGATCTGCCCGGCGCGTTCGCCGCGTCCGGTGCCCGCGTCGCCTGCCTCTGCGGCACCGACGACGCCTACGCCTCGGCGGCCGCGGAGGTCGCCGCGTCCCTGGGTGCCGACTACGTTTTGCTGGCGGGCAAGGGAAGTTTCGCCGGCGTGGACGGGAATGTGTTCGCCGGGTGCGACGCCCTGGACGTCCTGACCGGTCTGCACGCGAAGCTGGGAGTGACCCGATGACGATCCCGAATTTCGCCTCGCTCGGCCTCGGCTCCGTGCCCTCCGGCGACCGCGCGGCCTGGGCGCAGGCGGTCCAGGACGCCACCGGCAAGGGCCCCGACGCGCTGGCCTGGGAAACCCCCGAGGGCATCGGCGTCAAGCCGGTGTACACCGCCGAGGATCTGTCCGATGTGGACTTCCTCGGTACGTACCCCGGTGTCGCGCCCTTCCTGCGCGGGCCGTACCCGACGATGTACGTCAACCAGCCCTGGACGATCCGGCAGTACGCCGGGTTCTCCACCGCCGAGGAGTCCAACGCCTTCTACCGGCGCAACCTCGCCGCCGGCCAGAAAGGGCTTTCCGTCGCCTTCGACCTGGCCACCCACCGCGGTTACGACTCTGACCACCCCCGCGTGTCCGGGGACGTCGGCATGGCGGGCGTGGCCATCGACTCGATCTACGACATGCGCCAGCTCTTCGACGGGATTCCGCTGGACAAGATGTCGGTGTCGATGACGATGAACGGCGCGGTGCTGCCGGTGCTGGCGCTGTACGTGGTCGCGGCCGAGGAGCAGGGGGTGAAGCCGGAGCAGCTCGCGGGGACCATCCAGAACGACATCCTCAAGGAGTTCATGGTCCGCAACACCTACATCTACCCGCCGCAGCCCTCGATGCGGATCATCTCCGACATCTTCTCCTACACCTCCCAGCACATGCCGAAGTACAACTCGATCTCCATCTCCGGTTACCACATGCAGGAAGCCGGGGCGACCGCCGACCTGGAGCTGGCCTACACGCTGGCCGACGGCGTCGAGTACATCCGCGCCGGGGTCGACGCCGGGCTGGACGTCGACAAGTTCGCGCCGCGGCTGTCGTTCTTCTGGGCCATCGGGATGAACTTCTTCATGGAGGTCGCGAAACTCCGCGCCGCGCGGCTGCTGTGGGCGAAGCTGGTGAAGGGCTTCGACCCCAAGTCTCAGAAGTCGTTGTCGCTGCGGACGCACTCGCAGACGTCGGGCTGGTCGCTGACCGCGCAGGACGTCTACAACAACGTCGTGCGCACCTGCGTCGAGGCGATGGCCGCGACCCAGGGGCACACGCAGTCGTTGCACACCAACGCGTTGGACGAGGCCCTGGCGCTGCCGACGGACTTCTCCGCGCGGATCGCGCGCAACACGCAGCTGCTGCTGCAGCAGGAATCCGGCACCACCCGCGTGATCGACCCGTGGGGTGGCAGTGCTTTCGTCGAGAAGCTGACCTACGACCTGGCGCGCAAGGCCTGGAGCCACATCACCGAGGTCGAGCAGGCCGGCGGCATGGCGAAGGCGATCGACGCGGGCATCCCGAAGCTGCGCATCGAGGAGGCGGCGGCGCGCACGCAGGCGCGGATCGACTCCGGCCGTCAGCCGGTGATCGGCGTCAACAAGTACCAGGTCACCGGGGACGAAGACATCGAAGTCCTCAAGGTCGACAACGCCGGTGTCCGCACGCAGCAGCTGGAGAAACTGCGGCGGCTGCGCGAAGAACGTGACCCCGCGGCCACCGAGGACGCGCTGCGGCGGCTCACCGAGGGCTCGCAGAACGGCGGGAACCTGTTCGCCCTGGCCATCGACGCGGCGCGCGCGAAGGCGACCGTCGGCGAGATCTCCGACGCGCTGGAGAAGGTCTGGGGCCGGCACTCCGGCCAGATCCGGACGATCTCGGGCGTGTACCGGGAAGAGGTGGGGAAGACGCAGAACGTCGAAAAGGCGCGCTCGCTCGTCGAGGAGTTCGCCGCCGAAGAAGGCCGCCGCCCCCGGATCCTCGTCGCCAAGATGGGGCAGGACGGCCACGACCGCGGCCAGAAGGTGATCGCGACCGGGTTCGCCGACATCGGCTTCGATGTCGACGTCGGCCCGCTGTTCTCCACCCCCGGCGAGGTCGCGCGGCAGGCGATCGAGGCCGACGTGCACGTCGTCGGCGTGTCGTCGCTGGCCGCCGGGCACCTCTCGCTGGTGCCCGCGCTCCGCCACGAGCTGGCCGAGCTGGGCCGCGAGGACATCATGGTCGTGGTCGGCGGCGTGATTCCGCCGCAGGACTACGAGGAGCTGCGGGCGGCGGGCGCGGCGGCGATCTTCGGGCCCGGCACGGTGATCGCGGACGCGGCGATCGACCTGCTCAAGCAGCTTTCGGCGCAGGAGTCCTGAGCGTTGCCCCGCAAGATCGACGTCTCGGCGTACGCGAAGGGCGTGCTGGCGGGTGATCGCGGGACGTTGTCCAAGGCGATCACGCTGGTGGAGTCCCAGCGCGAGGACCACCGCGCCCAGGCGCAGGAGCTGCTCGTCGAGCTGCTGCCGCACGCGGGCGGCGCGCAGCGGGTCGGCATCACCGGCGTACCCGGTGTCGGCAAGTCGACATTCATCGACCAGCTGGGCACGGACCTGACCTCGGCCGGGCATCGCGTGGCCGTGCTGGCGGTGGATCCGTCGTCCACCCGCACCGGCGGCTCGATCCTCGGCGACAAGACCCGGATGGCGCGGCTGGCGGTCGACCCCGGCGCGTTCATCCGGCCGTCGCCGACCTCGGGGACGCTCGGCGGTGTCGCGCGGGCGACGCGCGAGACGATCGTGCTGATGGAGGCGGCCGGGTACGACATCGTGCTCGTCGAGACCGTCGGGGTCGGGCAGTCCGAAGTGACCGTCGCGAACATGGTCGACTGCTTCCTGTTCCTCACCCTGGCGCGCACCGGCGATCAGCTGCAGGGCATCAAGAAGGGCGTGCTCGAACTCGCCGACGTCATCGCGGTCAACAAGGCGGACGGCAACCACGAACGGGATGCCAAGCGTGCCGCGCGGGAGCTTTCCGGCGCGCTGCGGATGATCTACGGCAAGGATGCATTGTGGACACCGCCGGTGCTGACCTGCAGCGGGCTCACCGATGTCGGCCTCGACGAGGTGTGGGCCGAAATCGGGCGGCACCGCGACACGCTTACCGAATCGGGGGAGTTCGCCGAACGGCGCCGCCGGCAGCAGGTGGACTGGACCTGGTCGATGGTGCGCGAGCAGCTCCTGGGTCGCCTGGCGGCACATCCGGACGTACGAGCGGTCGTGCCCGGCGTCGAGCGGGCGGTGCGCGACGGTGAGCTGACGGCTACCCTCGGTGCCCAGCGGATCCTGGCCGCCTTCGAGGGTCCTCCGCGTGGCGGCTGACCCTCGCGACGGTGCGTGGGCACAATGTCGGCGCGGAGCGTCGAAGAGGGGATGACATGGCGAAACTGCGGGGTCTGGTGCTGGTCGGGCTGCTCGGCGTGCTGGTGGTGTGCGCGCCACCCGCGCAGGCGACGGTGCTGCGTTCCCCCGGTTACGTGACGTCGGCGGCCGCGACGGCGCACGTCTCGGCGCTGCTGCTGCCCACTCAGTCGGTGCCGCCGGGCCCGGTCCTCGACCCGGCCGAAACGGACAGGGCGAACAGCGAAAAAACCAAGAACAAGCTGGTCGCGGGCGGTGTCGCGGTGGTGCTGCTCGGCATCGTGGTGTGGGGTAGGCGCATCCGGGCCAAGAAGCGCAAGAAGGACAAGGACAAAGCGGCGGGCAAGTAGCACGCCGCGATCGCCGGGGCCGAATTCCCGTACGCCGTTCAACGCAGATCCACTACCGGCCGTCTAGGGCGGCCGTTCTGGAGGCGCGGGTTGCCTCCTGCATAGTGCACGATCGTCACAAATGGGTAGGACTGATCGATCGGCACGTTGCGCGACCCCAGCCGCTGGGTGGACCCGCCGTGTTGCGGGAGGAGGTGCGGCGTGACGGTGCTCGACTCACGGCCGGACGTTCCAGGAGACCCTCAGGGTCGTCTCATCACCCCCTTCGAGGGGTCCGGCGCGCTGCTCTCCGAGGCTGGCGTGACGATGGCTCCCGTGGAGGACCTTGGTGCGGGCCGCGGCCCCTTCTGGCTCGACGACTGGCTGCGTGCCAACGCGACCGACGTCCTCGCCTGGCGGCGGCACATCCACGCCCACCCCGAGCTTTCACGGCACGAGTTCGCCACCACGGAACTGATCGTCACCCTGCTGCGCGCCGTCGGCCTCAAGCCGTGGGTGCTGGCGGGCGGCACCGGCGTCGTCTGCGACATCGGCCGCGGTGAGCGGTGTGTCGCGCTGCGTGCCGACATCGACGCGCTGCCGCTGACCGAGGCGACCGGACTGCCGTACGCGTCCACTGTGGATAACGCGGCGCACATGTGCGGCCACGACGCGCACACGGCGATCCTGCTGGGCGCGGCCCGCGCGCTGGCCGGCGCGCCGGAGCTGCCGGGCCGGGTCCGGCTGATCTTCCAGCCCGCCGAGGAGGTCATGCCCGGCGGCGCGCTGGACATGATCGCGGCGGGCGCGCTGAACGGCGTCGAGCGGATCTACGGCCTGCACGTCGACCCGCGGCTCGAGGTGGGTTCCGTGGGGATGCGGGTGGGCGCGCTGACGTCCGCGGCGGACCTGATCGAGCTGCGGCTGACCTCGCCCGGCGGCCACACGTCCCGGCCGCACCTGACCGCGGACCTGGTCCACGCGCTGGGGACGGTCATCACCTCGCTGCCCGCGGTGCTGTCGCGGCGGGTCGACCCGCGCTCCGGCACTGTGCTGGTCTGGGGCGCGGTGCACGCGGGCCAGGCTGCCAACGCCGTCCCGCAGGACGGGGTCCTGCGCGGCACCCTCCGGACGGCCGACCACGAGGTCTGGACGGCCCTGGAACCGCTGGTGGCTTCGTCGGTGGAGTCCCTGCTGGCGCCGACCGGCGTCGGCTTCTCGCTGGACTACCGCCGGGGCGTCCCGCCGGTGGTCTCCGATGCGGACTCGACGGCCCTGATGCGGGCCGGGGTCGAAGCCGCGCTCGGCGAGGGCGCCGTCGCGACGACCGAGCAGTCTTCGGGCGGCGAAGACTTCGGCTGGTACCTGGAGCACGTCCAGGGCGCCTTCGCCCGCCTGGGCGTCTGGCCCGGCCCCCCGGCCTCCCAAGCCGACATCCACCGCCCGACCTTCACCTTGGACGAGCGGGCCCTGCTCTGCGGCGTCCGAACCCTGGTCCACACAGCCCTAGCCACCCTGGCCTAGCGAACCGACCCTCCAGGTACGCGAACCAACCCTCTGGGTACGCGAACCGACCCTCCAGGTACGTGAGTTCACCGATCTGGGTCGGATCTCGCGTACCCAGAGTTATCCACAGGCTCGCGAGTTATCCACAGATCACGAATGAGGCTCTTCCATCTGGCGATGGAAGGGCCTCATGCTCGATTCCGTGATCGATTGGGGAGGACGACATGGGGCGGTCTTGCGTAGTGAGGCCGTCAAGGTATTCGGTCAGCGAGCAGTGAAAGAGGCATTGTCGAGCGGGATGCTCGCGCAGCCATGGCGTGGCGTCGTGGTGCATGCCGCCGATTCGTTGAAGCTGGCGACTCGGGCGGAGGCGGCACTCTTGTTGGCGGGTCAGCCTGCTGTGCTTTCTGGTGCTACTTCTCTTGCGCTGCATGGGATCTCCGCAGCGGAGAGCGCGGATATTCATCTCACGGTGCCGTACGAGCGAAGGATCAGATCGAAGCCGGGATTGGTGGTTCACCAGAGCAGCTATGAGTCGGAAGATGTGATCGAACTCCAGGGTTTGACCGTGTTTTCGTTGGACCGGGCACTGGCCGACTTCCTCTGCGACGGCGACAAGTGGTCCGCATTCGCGGCCCTCGACGAGGCGATGCGCGGGCTCAGCCCGGACCACCGCCGGAAGCTCCGTGAGAACGTCCGTGACCGCATCGTCGACCGGCAAAGCCGCCGAGGTATCCACAGGGCCTTCATGATGTTGGAGCTCGCGACCGGCCGGGCCGACTCGCCGCCGGAGAGCATCTTGAGGCTGGTCGTGGTCGAAGCCGGGCTGCCCATCCCGGAAGCCCAGTACGAGATCAGGACCATCGAGGGCCGCTTGCTATACGTACTCGACATGGCCTGGCCCGCTCAGCGGATCGCGCTGGAGTACGACGGATACGCCGCTCATGAGGAACGCCGGGAATATGACGTCGAGCGTGATGAGCGGATGGCCGGGCGCGGGTGGATCACCATCCGGGCGTCGGCGGCCGATCTGCGCGATCCGAGTCGAGTCCTTCGTGAGCTGCGTGCCGCGTTCGGGAGGCGTTCCGTGTAACTCGCGTACCTGGAGGGTCGGCTCGCGTACCTGGAGGGTCGGTCAGCCGGTGATGCCGGAGCAGGGGCGGGTGCGGAGGTCGTCGACGTAGTCGACCGGGGCACCGGCGGTTTCGGCGGCATCGGCCAGTACGCCCAGGTAGCGGGCGGACGGGAGGCCGCCTTCGTAGGCGTCCAGGACGTAGAGCCACGCGAGGACCGAGCCGTCCATGGTTTGGACGCGCAGGCGCAGCTTGGTGTGGATGCCCAGCTCGCCGCCCTCCCAGCGGTCCAGGCCGTCCTCGTCCAGCGGGGTCACGTCGTAGAGGACCACGAAGACCCGGGAACCCGGGTCTTCGACGATCGTGGCCAGCGCACCTTCCCAGCCGAGGTCTTCGCCCCCGAAGGTCAGGCGCCACCCCTCCAGCCAGCCGGTGCCGGCCATCGGAGAGTGCGGGGCACGCTCCAGCATCTGGGCGGGCTCCATGTTCGATCCGTACGCGGCATACAACGGCACGCCGATAGCGTAGCGACACCTCCCTCACTCGAGCGGACGCACGTGCCATGGGCGCGCCGCGTACGGTGAGCAGCACCGCACGCACGTACTTCGAGGAGGACCCAGGTGACCAGGATCGTGATCATGGGCGGGGGCCCGGCCGGCTACGAGGCCGCCCTGGTCGCAGCCCAGCACGGCGCCGACGTCACGATCGTCGAGCGGGACGGCCTCGGTGGCGCCTGCGTGCTCTACGACTGCGTTCCTTCGAAGACCTTCATCGCGAGTTCCGGCGCGCTGGCCAAGATGCACGACCTCGGCGAGCTCGGCATCAACACCGACATGGCCGACACCTCCGTCGACCTGCCGACCGTCCACGGCCGGGTGAAGGGTCTCGCGCTCGCCCAGTCCGCCGACATCCGCGCCCGCGTCCAGCGCGAGGGCGTCCGCGTACTCATCGGCCAGGGCCGGTTCTGCGACGACGAGCCCGGCCTGGCCACCCACAAGGTCTCCGTCACCACCGCGGGCGGCGAGACCGAGACCCTCCCGGCCGACGTCGTCCTGATCTGCACCGGCGCCACCCCGCGCGTGCTGCCCGGCGCCGTGCCCGACGGCGAGCGCATCCTCGACTGGCGTCAGCTCTACGACCTCACCGAGCTGCCCGAGCACCTGGCCGTGATCGGCTCCGGTGTCACCGGCGCCGAGTTCGCGTCGGCCTACACCGAGATGGGCGTCAAGGTCACCGTCGTCTCCAGCCGCGACCGCGTCCTCCCGCACGAGGACGCCGACGCCGCCGCGGTGCTCGAGGAGGTCTTCACCCAGCGCGGCACGACCGTGGCCAAGCAGGCCCGCGCCGACCGCGTCGAGCGCACCGAAAAGGGCGTCGAGATCTTCCTCGCCGACGGCCGGGTGATCGAGGCCAGCCACGCGCTGATGACCGTCGGCTCGATTCCCAACACCGCCGACATCGGCCTCGACCGCGTCGGCATTTCGCCCGGCCCCGGTGGCTTCATCACCGTCGACCGCGTTTCGCGCACCTCCGTTCCCGGGATCTACGCCGCCGGCGACTGCACCGGCGTGCTCATGCTCGCCTCGGTCGCGAGCATGCAGGGCCGCATCGCGATGTGGCACGCGCTGGGCGAGGGCGTCGCGCCGATCAAGCTCAAGACCGTCGCCGCCAACGTCTTCACCCACCCGGAGATCGCCACCGTCGGCATCAGCCAGCAGGCGATCGACTCCGGCGAGGTGCCCGCGCGCACCATCATGCTGCCCCTGGCCACCAACGCGCGCGCGAAGATGGAGGGCCTGCGCCGAGGCTTCGTGAAGCTGTTCTGCCGCCCCGCCACCGGCGTGGTCGTCGGTGGAGTCGTCGTGGCGCCGCAGGCGAGCGAGCTCATCCTTCCCATCGCGCTCGCCGTCCAGAACCAGCTCACAGTGGACCACCTGGCACTGACATTTTCGGTCTACCCGTCGCTGTCGGGCTCCATCACCGAGGCCGGGCGCCAGCTCATGCGCCACGACGATCTGGACTGATCCACACGCAACCCCTTCCGGCCCTTCGCGTCTGTGGGTATAAAGGCTGGCAACGCGAAGGGTGCGAACGTGCGCAAAGCAGTGGTTCTGGTCGTGGCGGCGATGATCGGTGCGACGACGTTGACCGGCTCGGCGATGGCGCAGAGCACCGGCCGGACCACGAACCCCGCGCCGCCCGCCGGGCCAGGGTTCGTCCAGCTGAACGCCAACACGGCGATCAACCAGGACCTGGTGAACAAGTACGTCGACGACGCGCCGAACGTCGCGCTCGCGCAGTGCCAGGGCGCTTCGCCGACCTTCGCCTCGCCGGTGCTGACCTTCAGCAACTACACCCCCGGCCCATTCATGGGGGTCGAGGCGAACATCAGCGCCGACACCAAGATCAACCCCGGCACGCCGGCCGGGACGTACCCGATCACCGTCACGTGCGGTGAAAAGTCCTACAGTGCAACGTTTACCGTGCCCGCCCCGCAGGTCAAGAAGGTGCCGAAGGGCGGCGCGAAGGCCGGCGACGGCAGCATGGCCGGCTGATCCAGGCAACCCAAGAGACCGCCCCGGAGCTGCTCCGGGGCGGTTTTTCAGGCGAGTTCCCGCCCGCGAGACTCGGGATCCTTCCGTTATGAACCGGCGCAACCGGACATCCGGTGAGGCGTCTTCAAGGGGGTAGGCAAACGGGAACGCCGAGGCAGGGGGAACTGCGACCGGCACCCGCGAACCGCGATCACACCATTTCCACAGCTTATTTCGTGCTGTCCGAATGAGGGGTAGAAAATGAAGCGTTCTGTCGTTGTTTCCGGAGTCGCCGCGGGCTTCCTGCTGGTTTCGCCGGCGCTGGCCTTCGCCACCACGCCGACGGGTGGCACGCCCGTCCCGGTGTCGACGCCCGGCTCGCCGGTCACCGGATACACCTCCACGCCCGCGCCCAAGCCGCCGCAGGCGAGCGTCTCGGCGAGCCCGAAGACCGCGCACCCCGGTGACAAGGTCACCGCCATCGGCCGGTGCTACCGCACCCACGACCCGCGCACGATGATCCTCCCGGAGGGCCCGGGCACGGACGGCCAGAAGAGCGTCCGCGAGCTGTCCCGCGTCGTCACGCCAATCGGGGCCGGCGCGATCGTCAAGGCGGAGTTCCGGCTGGCCGGGGACGCCAAGCAGGGTGACTACCACTTCACCCTGCTCTGCGACGGCATGGAGCCGAGCGCGATCGTGCACGTCGTGCCCGCGAAGACGCCGGTGAAGAAGCAGGTCGAAAAGGTCCCGGCCGGGGCGCCGCAGACCGGTGGCACCGACGGGCCGATCGATGGGGGATCGGACGGCGTGGCCATGGCCGCGGGCGCGATGGGTGTGCTGGCAGTCGGGGGCGCCGGCTTGGTCGCCCTTCGCCGCCGGCGTGCCGAATAGCGGAATTCGCACTCATGTCCGGAAAAAGGGGGAGAAAATGAAGAAGACCCGGACCCCCTGACAAGAAGCAGGTCGTGAAGGTACCGTCGGGGACTCCTCAGACCGGGCCGATCGCGACGGTTTCGTGACCCAGGCCGGGAGAACCGGCCGCCCGTTCCAGGCGTCTTGCCTGGTAGCGGAGTAGTACGAGCGCCGGGCGGGTGCCGCTCGCCCGGCGTGGACACTTCCGGGGGGAAGCATGACCACCTCGAACATCCTGAGACGGCGAGGCGGGCTGATCGGCCTGGTCGTCGCGCTGCTGGCGGCGCTGGTCGCGCTGGCGCTGGTGGTGGGCGGCGGCCCGGGGGAGCCGGCCGCCCAGCCCACGCCCAGCGCTTCGCCGGTGGCCGTGGAGCCGCAGCGGAACGTCGCCGAGCCGGCCGCGCCCGGTGCCGCCGAGCCGATGGGGAAGTCGGAACCGGTGTCGCTCGACGTGCCCGCGATCGGCGCGCACTCCTCGCTCGTGCCGCTCGGGCTCAACGCGGACAACACCGTCCAGGTGCCGCCGGTGAGCACGCCGCTGCAGGCGGGCTGGTACACCTACGCGCCCACGCCGGGCGAGGTCGGGCCCGCGATCATCCTCGGCCACGTCGACGGCAACCACCAGAAGGGCATCTTCTACCGGCTCAAGGAGCTCAAGCCGGGCGACAGGATCTCCATCGCCCGCAAGGACGGCACGACCGCGGTGTTCGAGGTGACCAAGGTCGACGACGTGCCGAAGGCCGAGTTCGAGAAGGCGGGCGTCTACGACGACACGCCCGACGCGCAATTGCGGCTGATCACCTGCGGCGGCGTCTTCGACCACGCGGCCCACAACTATCTCGACAACATCATCGTGTTCGCGCATTTGATCAAGGGGTGAGGGGAATGCGGGGAAGATACGCGGTCGCGACGGCGCTGGCCGGGGGTGCGATGTTCGCGGCGCAGGCCACCGGGTTCGCGGCGGAGACCACGACATCGGCGCCACCGCCGACCACGACTACGTCGACACCGGGCGGGGCTTACCCGTTCTTGGCGATTTCGCTCGCGCCCGTCAAGCCCGGCGGCGACGTCCTGGTGTCGGTCGGCTGCCCGGCGGGGGACCTGGGCGAGGTCAAGTCGATGGCGCTGGACATCGGGAAGTTCGAGGTGGCCGTCCAGGAGCCGAAGCTGATCATGGACGCGGTCGCGCACGTCCACAAGGACCTCCGCAACGGCTTCTACGCGGTGACCGCGGTGTGCGGCAAGGTCACCCTGAAGGCCAATTTCGAGGTCGTGGGCGCCCAGCCCAAGCCGACGACGACGAAGCCGAGTGTCACGAAGAAACCCCAGCCCAGGACCGGAAACCAGGTCCGCAGGATCCCGATCGGCGCGCCGCAGACCGGCGCCGGCGGGACCGCTCACTGACCGTTCCCGAGCGAGCGTCTTTCGTGGTCGTGCGTCCCGAGGCGCCGATTTTGTCGGTGCCCGGTGCAAGACTGTGACCGCTGCCACAAGGCGGCGTGACGACGAGGGCTTGGGAGCCGAAATGTTGTTCCGGGACGAAGCGTGGGCGGATGGGACACCCAGCTGGGTGGATCTGATGGCACCGGACCAGGCCAAGGCGGTCGCGTTCTACCGCGCGCTGCTGGGCTGGGACGTCCGGACCGGAGGCGAGGAAACCGGGTTCTACGGGATGGCGACGCTGGCCGGGCGCCCGGTCGCCGGGATCGGCCAGATCCCGGAGGGCCAGGACATGCCGGCGGCGTGGACGACGTACCTCTCGGTCTCCGACGCCGACAAGGCGGTGTCGGCGATCACCGAGGCGGGCGGCCAGGTCGTGATGCCGGTGATGGACGTGATGAAGGAAGGCCGGATGGCCATCGCGGCCGACCCGGCGGGCGCGGTGTTCGGGCTGTGGGAGCCGGGCAACCACTACGGCACCCAGGTCACCGGGGCGCCCGGCGTGATGGCCTGGAACGAGTGCATGAGCCGGGACTACCCGGCGGCGAAGGCGTTCTACGAGCAGGTCTTCGGCTACACGTTCCAGGATCTGTCCAACGATCAGTTCACCTACGCGGTGCTGCAGGTGGACGGCGGGCCGGTCGGCGGGATCGGCGCGATGCCCGACGGCGTCCCGGCCGAGGTGCCATCGCACTGGAGCGTGTACTTCTCGGTGGCGAACGCCGACGAGAGCGCGGCCAAGGTGGTCGAGCTCGGTGGCCGGACGCTCAGTGAGCTCAGGGACTCGCCGTACGGCCGGCAGGTGCAGGTCGCCGACGATCAGGGCGTCCTCTTCACCCTGATCGCGCCGAACGAGCGGTCCGGCAACCCGGAGGGCTGGGAAGCCTGAGACGGATTTCGTCCCGAGGGCAACCATCGTGCCTGCTCAGGAGTGTCCTTTGTGGTGAGGGCCATACCTGAGAAGGAGTGAGGATGGGGATCAGGGGGATTTCGGCAGGAGCGGGGATGCTCGTGGTGGCGGCGGGGGTGCTGATCGCACCCGCCGCGGAGGCGACGGCGCCGCCACCACATCTGTGGGTCAGCCCGGCGAAAGTGGCGCCCGGGCAGGCGCTCGAGTTCACCGCGAGCTGCTACGGCACGCGGACGAAGGTGACTTCGCCGGGCCTCGCGGCGCCGGTGGAGCTGGCGAGCCGCCCGGTGACGGGCAACGAGCCGCCGTACGCGGGCACCGGTCGTGCGGGCAGCAAGCCGGGGCACTTCGTCGCGAGCTTCTATTGTGATGGCGGGAGCCTGCCTGCCGCTTCGGGCACGGCGAAGGTCGAGTTCGACGTCGTCGGCACCCAGCCGACGAAGCCGACGAAGCCGACGACGACCACGACGACGACGGCCACGAAGAAGCCGAAGGCGCCGCAGGTCAAGGTGACGCCCAAGGGAGCGCCCCAGACCGGCGGGGGCGAGGACTAGGACTAGGACTCGTGAGCGTTCCGGGCAGCTAGAAGCGCCCGGAACGCTCACGACGAAACCTCAGTCGTCGTCGGCGACCCAGTCGAAGGTCTTCGTGACGGCCTTCTTCCAGTTGCGGTATTCGCGCTCGCGGCGGCCCTCGTCCATCGAGGGCTCCCACTGCTTGTCCTGCGCCCAGTTGGTGCGGATGTCGTCCTCGGTCTTCCAGAACCCGACGGCGAGCCCGGCCGCGTAGGCCGCGCCCAGCGCCGTGGTCTCGTTGACCACCGGGCGGATCACCGGCACGCCCAGGATGTCCGCCTGGAACTGCATGAGCAGCTCGTTGACGACCATCCCGCCGTCCACCTTGAGCGCGGTCAGCGAAACGCCGGAGTCGGCGTTCATCGCGTCGAGCACCTCGCGCGTCTGGAAGGCCGTGGCCTCCAGGACCGCGCGGGCCAGGTGGCCCTTGTTGACGAACCGGGTGAGCCCGACGATCGCGCCGCGCGCGTCGGAGCGCCAGTAAGGCGCGAAGAGCCCCGAGAACGCCGGGACGAAGTACGCGCCGCCGTTGTCCTCGACGCTGCGGGCGTGCTCCTCGATCTCGGCGGCGGTGCTGATCATGCCGAGGTTGTCGCGCAGCCACTGCACCAGCGAGCCGGTGACCGCGATGGAGCCCTCCAGCGCGTACACCGTTTCGTTCGAGCCGATCTTGTAGCAGATCGTGGTGAGCAGGCCGTTCTGCGACATCACCTTCTCGGTGCCGGTGTTGAGCAGCATGAAGTTGCCGGTGCCGTAGGTGTTCTTGGCTTCACCAGGGGACAGGCAGGCCTGGCCGAACGTCGCGGCCTGCTGGTCACCGAGGATGCCCGCGATCGGGACGCCGGCCAGCGCGCCCTTCTCCCGGACCTTGCCGTACTCCTCCGACGACGAGCGGATCTCCGGCAGCATCGACATCGGGATCGTCATCTCGGCGGCGATGTCGGAGTCCCACGCCAGGGTGTCGAGGTCCATCAGCATGGTCCGCGACGCGTTGGTCGGGTCGGTGACGTGCACGCCGCCGTCGGGCCCGCCGGTCATGTTCCACAGCACCCAGGTGTCCATGTTGCCGAAGATCAGGTCACCGGCTTCGGCCTTCTCGCGGGCGCCTTCGACGTTGTCGAGGATCCACTTGATCTTCGGCCCGGAGAAGTACGTCGCCAGCGGCAGGCCGACCTTCTCGCGGTAGCGCTCCTGGCCGCCGCCGAGGGCGCCGAGCTCGGTGACGATCTTGTCGGTGCGGGTGTCCTGCCAGACGATCGCGTTGTACACCGGCTTGCCGGTCGTCTTGTCCCAGACCAGGGCGGTCTCGCGCTGGTTGGTGATGCCGACCGCGGCGATGTCGCTGGTGTGCAGGTCGGCCTTGGCGAGCGCGCCCGCGGCGACCTGGCGGGTGTTCTCCCAGATCTCCTCGGCGTTGTGCTCGACCCAGCCGGCCCTGGGGAAGATCTGCTCGTGCTCGCGCTGGTCGACCGAGACCACGCGGCCCTCGTGGTTGAAGATCATGCACCGGGTCGAGGTGGTGCCCTGGTCGATCGCGGCTACGTACGAAGTCATCTGTGCTCCTGGAGTTCAGGCGATCAGGTCAGGTTGTGGATGGCGAGGTAGAGCAGGGCGGCGAGGGCGCCACCGGTCAGCGGGCCCACCACCGGGATCCACGAGTAGCCCCAGTTCGGGTCTCGCTTGCCCTTGATCGGCAGGACGGCGTAGGCGAGCCTCGGCCCGAGGTCACGCGCGGGGTTGATGGCATAGCCCGTCGGCCCGCCGAGGGAGGTACCGATCACGAGTACCACGAACGAGACGCCCGCGTAACCCAAGCCGGCGTTGGACGTCGGGTTGAACAGGATCCACTCCAGCAGCACGAAGGTGCCGATGATCTCGGTGACCAGGTTCCAGGCCACGTTGGGGATCTGGGGTGCGGTCGAGAAGATGCCGAGGGTGTTCTCAGGTTCGGGGTGATCGTCGAATTGGAGTTTGTAGGCCGCCCAGCAGAGGCAGGCACCGAGGAAGGCGCCGACCATCTCACCGGCGAAGTAGACCGGGACCTTCGCCCAGTCGACCTTGTCGGCGATCGCCAGCCCGAGCGTCACCGCCGGGTTGAGGTGCGCACCGCTGGGCGCGGCCACGGTGGCGCCCGCGAAGACGCCGAAGGCCCAGCCGACGTTGATGAACAAGAAACCGGCGTTGTGCCCGTTGTTCTTGCGTAACACATGGTTGGCGACGACGCCGGTACCCAGCACGATCAGTGTCGCGGTACCCAGTATTTCCCAGACGAATATTGCTCCAGCGCTGATATCCACCGTTCACAACCCTCCACACCGGACTTTCCGCGCAGGGTCGACCACGGCGTGCCACGGCGCCATTGCCGACCCACGTCCCAGGGACGCTACCGGCGCGTGGAAGATCGTTCCAGGACCGGCGGCACCAATCTTTTCAAGATCGGCGAGTTACGCCACACGTGTCATCACGGACGGGCGGCGTGGTGCCTGTCCGTGCGATGCTGGAACCCGCGAAGCACGAGGAGGAATGTCACGTGTCCAGCTCGCAGCATGCCGCCGACGCGAACCCCGCCCGGCTGGGGCCGCTCCGGCGTGAAGAGTCCTGGCAGCGCCTCGGCAAGGAGACCTTCGACCTGGTCGTGATCGGCGGTGGCGTCGTCGGTGCCGGCACCGCGCTCGACGCGGCGACGCGCGGCCTGCGGGTCGCCCTGGTCGAGGCACGCGACCTGGCGTCGGGGACGTCGAGCCGGTCGAGCAAGCTCTTCCACGGTGGGCTGCGGTACCTCGAGCAGCTGGAGTTCGGCCTGGTGCGCGAGGCGCTGCGCGAGCGGGAGCTGATGCTCACCACGATCGCGCCGCACCTGGTGAAGCCGGTCAGCTTCCTCTATCCGCTGACGCACCGGGTCTGGGAACGGCCCTACACCGCGGCCGGCCTGCTGATGTACGACACGATGGGCGGTGCTCGCTCGGTGCCGGGGCAGAAGCACCTGACCCGCGCGGGCGCGCTGCGGATGGTCCCGGCGCTGAAGCGCTCGGCGCTGATCGGCGGGATCCGCTACTACGACGCGCAGTCCGACGACGCCCGCCACACCATGACCGTGGCCCGCACGGCCGCGCACTACGGCGCCGTCGTGCGCACGTCGACCCAGGTGGTCGGGTTCCTGCGCGAGGCTGACCGGGTGTCCGGCGTGCGCGTGCGCGACGTCGAGGACGGTCGCGAGACCGAGATCTCGGCGGGTGCGGTGATCAACTGCACCGGCGTCTGGACCGACGAGCTGCAGCGGCTCTCCGGTGGCCGCGGGCGGTTCCGGGTGCGCGCGAGCAAGGGCGTGCACATCGTCGTGGCGCGCGACCGGATCGTCTCGGAGTCGGGGATGATCCTGCGCACGGAGAAGTCGGTGCTGTTCGTGATCCCGTGGCGCAATCACTGGATCGTGGGAACCACGGACACGGACTGGAACCTCGACCTGGCGCACCCGGCGGCGACCAAGCACGACATCGACTACATCCTCGAGCACGTCAACACGGTCCTCGCGACGCCGCTGACGCACGACGACATCGAAGGCGTGTACGCGGGCCTTCGCCCGCTGCTGGCGGGGGAGAGCGAAGAGACTTCGAAGCTTTCGCGCGAGCACGCGGTGGCGCGCGTCGCGCCAGGCCTGGTCGCGATCGCCGGCGGCAAGTACACGACCTATCGGGTGATGGCGGCCGACGCGGTGGACGCCGCGGCCGTCGACCTGCCCGGCCGTTCGCAGCCCTCGATCACCGACAAGGTGCCGCTGATCGGCGCGGACGGCTATCACGCGCTGGTCAACCAGGCCGATCACCTGGCCGCCGAGCACGGCCTGCACCCGTACCGCGTACGGCACCTGCTCGACCGCTACGGCTCACTGGTGCACGAAGTCCTCGCGCTGGCCGAAGGCCGTCCTGAGCTGCTCAAGCCGATCGAGCACGCGCCGGACTACCTCGGCGTCGAGGTCGTGTACGCGGCTTCGCACGAGGGTGCGCTTCACCTGGAGGACGTCCTCGCGCGGCGTACGCGGATCTCGATCGAGTACGCGCACCGCGGCGTCGACTGCGCCGAGCAGGTCGCCGGGCTGGTCGGCGAGGTGCTGGACTGGTCCGCGCAGACGGTGAAGCACGAGATCGAGGTCTACAACGCGCGGGTCCAGGCGGAGCGCGACTCCCAGCTCCAGCCGAGCGACGAAGCCGCCGACGCGCTGCGCTCCGCGGCTCCGGAGGCGCGGGCGGGCCTGGTCGAACCGGTCAGCTGACCCCGGCCTTCAAACACCCCAATGCCACATTGGGGTGCTTCAGGCCTTGCGGATCCAGCGGATCAGGCGCTCCCCGGTCGGCGCGGGGACGACTTCGGGGCCGAGGAGCGTGAAGCCGCACTTCGCCGCGACGGAGGCCGAGACGACGTTGGTCTCTTCGTAGCGGTAGCTCACTTCGCGCAGCCCGAGGCCGCCGAAGCCGAAGTTCAGCGCGGCGTTCAACGCCGTCGTCGCGATGCCCTTGCCGCGCTCGGCGGGGTGCACCCAGACCGACGCTTCGGCGTACGCGGCGTCGAGGTCGAGTTCCCGCAGGCCGACTTCGCCGAGCAGACGTCCCGTCGTCGGCTCCGCGACCGCCCATGAGCAGCGCTCGTCGCCCGCCCACTGGGCCGTCCTCAGCGCGATGTACTCGGTCGCCTCGTCGAGGGTCCGCAGCCGGTAGTTGAGGACGTATTTGCGGTGCGTCGGGTCGGCGAACGCCTCCATCAGCACCGGCCGGTCGTCCAGGTGCCGGTCCGCGCGCAGCTGGCGCAGGTAGTACGTGCCCGCGTTGATCTCCACCGGTTCCACCCCACCCAGCCTAGCCAGGCCGGGAGCGCGACGCCCCCGGCCCGGCCCGGCTCAGACGGCCGACCTGCGCCAGATCACCGGCTCGCCGCTGGTGTTCCCCAGCCGCCGCCGGACGGCCTAATTCGCCGGGATCGCCGGGACCTGGGCGTTCACCGCGGTCCCGCCGCCCGGCGTGCTCTCGATCGCCAGCGTGCCCGCGACCCGGTGCACGCGCTGGCGCATCGCCTCCAGCCCGAACCCGGTACCGTCCCCGCGATCGCCGGGCGCGAAGCCGGCGCCGTCGTCCACGATGTCCAGCATGACCACATCGTCCGAATAGGACAGTGTGACGTCCACACGGGACGCGCGCGCGTGTTTCCCAGCGTTGGCAAGGGCTTCCTGCGCGACGCGGTAGAGCGTGACCTCCAGCTCGGGCAGCAGCGGCCGCGCCTCGCCGGTGGTTTCGGTGCGCACCGGCGTGCCGGCGGTGTCCGCGAACCGCCGGCCCAGCTCGGCCAGCGCGTCCGGCAGTCCGGAATCCAGGGGTTCCGGGCGTAGCGCCTGCACAGCCCGGCGTGCCTCGCTGAGGCTGTCCTTCGCGAGCGTGTGGACCTTCGCGAGGCGCTCGGCGCGTTCGGGTTCGGCCGCGAGGTCGGCGGCCTGGAGCTGGGTGACGATCCCGGTGAGGCCCTGGGCCAGGGTGTCGTGGATTTCGCGGGCCATCCGCCGGCGCTCCTCGAGCTGGCCCGCTTCGCGTGCCTGGGCCAGCAGCTGCGCGTGCAGCCCGGCGTTCTCCGCCAACGCCGTTTCCAGGCGGGCGTTGGTCTTGCGGCGCTTTTCGCTTTCCGCGCCGGCGAACCAGGCGGCGTAGAGCATCGGCCCGGCGATCGACGCGATCAGCACCCACGCCGGCGTCCGGGTGTCCGGTCCCCAGCCGCCCTTGGCGAGCAGCGGCAGGATCGCCGTCACCGCGACGGCGAACACGCTCCAGCGCGCCGGAAACAGCGCGAACGCCACCGGATAACCGATCGAGCCGAAGCCGGTGAAGACGTCATCGCGCGTGATCAGCACGGTGGCGAGCGCCAGCAGGACGACGAAGTAGCCCAGTGCCAGCCACGGATGCCGGGTGCGGCGCGGGAAGATCGGGATGAGCAGCGGTATCCACAGCGCGGTGACACTGACGACGATCAGGGTGCCGGTCCAGCGGGAACCGCTTTCGGACGCCGAGAGCGTGCACGCGAGCAACGCGGCGAGCCCGACCACGCTGAAGATCGGCCCGGCGAACCGCTCGGACCGCGCGTCCAGCCTGCCCGGCATGACACCCACCATGGGCCGATTCTGGCAGCCGGCGGCCCCGCGCGGGATCAACCGGCGAGGACCGCGGGGATAGCCGATCGGTGGATGGTCAGCGCCGCCGCCGCGTTCCCATGACGAACGCGACGATCAGGGGCAGCGCGAAGACGTAGATCACCCGGCCCCTGGTCAAGATGAACAACGCGATCGCGACGACCACGGCGATCGGCACCGCGCTCGCGGTGAGGAACCGGGTCAGCGCGCCGTCGTCGCCGCCGGAGGTCATCGGGACGCCGGGCGCGGGCCGGACCCCGGCGAGCAGCGCGCTCGGCCGCGGCGAGGGCAGGTCGTCGAACAACGGGACCAGCTCGCTGACCCGCTTCGCCGCCGTCACCCTGGCGGAGCGCTCGCCGTATTCGTCGATGTCCAGGCGCCCGGTGCGGACGTGCTCCTCCAGCACGTCCAGGGCGTCCTGGCGTTCGGCGTCGCTCAACCGCATGTCGCCCATGGCGTGCTCAGCGGTCCAACCCGCGGCGGCGGCGGTAGTCGTCCCGCAGCTCGCGGCGGCGTTCGCGATCACGCACGTGCCGGTCGTGGCCGCCGTCCCAGCCGTGGCCCCACATCGACTTGCCGATCGCGGCGAGCCCGATCGGCACGAAGATGATCCACCAGTCCACGACCCCGGTCGCCATCAGCGCGATGGCGGCGATGAAGATCAGCGGCATCAGCCCGGCCAGCAGGCGCTGGGCGGGCGACCAGCCGGACTGCTGGGCGCGGGCCACCGGCTGCGGCACGGTCGACGGTGGAGGCGGCGGCTTTTCGACCGTCTGCCAGGAGTCTTCGTACTTCGGGTGCGGGGCCGGGAGGTCGGCGAAGATCTCGCCCAGCTCGCCGCGGGTCTTCGCCGCGGTGATCCGGGCCGAGCGCTCGCCGTACTCGTCGATGTCGATCCGCCCCGCGCTCATGTGCTCACCGAGCGCGGCCAGCGCGGATTCGCGGGTCAGGTCGCTGATCCGCAGCTGCGGAGACGGGACTTCGGTCACGGTGTCGATGGTAGGCCGCCGACGGTGCGGCCCACCACGACATCCGTCAGGGTCGGCCCTACTTGATCTCGAGAAGCTGCGTGCCCTGCGTCACGGCGGCGCCCACTTCGACCGAAAGGCCGGTCACGGTGCCCGCTTTGTGCGCGGTGACCGGGTTCTCCATCTTCATCGCCTCGAGCACCACGACGAGCTCGCCCGCCTCGACCTGCTGGCCCTCTTCGACGGCCACCTTGACGATCGTGCCCTGCATCGGCGCGGTCACGGCGTCGCCGCTGACCGAGGCCTTGGCCCCGCCCGCGCGCTTGCGCGGCTTGGCCTTCACCGCCGTGCCCCCACCGCCACCGGCGCCTTCGAGCGCGAACCCGCCGGGCAGCGAGACCTCCAGCCGACGTCCGCCGACCTCGACGACGACGTTCTGGCGCGGGGCCTCCTCGGCCGCCTCGCCCTCCGGCGCCACGAACGGCTCGATGGTGTTGTCGAACTCGGTCTCGATCCAGCGCGTGTGCACGCTGAAGCCGTTCTCGTCGCCGATGAACGCCGGGTCGTCCACGATCACGCGGTCGAAGGGCAGCACCGTGGCCATCCCCTCGACGACCATCTCGGCCAGCGCGCGGCGGCTGCGTTCCAGCGCGTTCTCGCGGTCGGTGCCGGTGATGATCAGCTTGGCCAGCATCGAGTCGAACTGCCCGCCGATCACGCTGCCGGACTCGACGCCGGAGTCCACCCGGACACCCGGGCCGCTCGGCGCGACGAACTTCGTGACGGTGCCCGGCGCGGGCAGGAAGCCGCGGCCGGCGTCCTCGCCGTTGATCCGGAACTCGATGGAGTGCCCGCGCGGCTCGGGGTCCTCGGTGAACCGCAGCTTCTCGCCCCGCGCGATGCGGAACATCTCGCGGACCAGGTCGATGCCGGTGGTCTCCTCCGACACCGGGTGCTCGACCTGCAGCCGGGTGTTGACCTCGAGGAACGAGATCGTGCCGTCGGTCGCGACCAGGTATTCGACCGTGCCGGCGCCGTAGTACCCGGCCTCCTTGCAGATCGCTTTGGCCGAGGAGTGGATGCGCGCGCGCTGGTCGTCGCTCAGGAACGGCGCGGGCGCCTCCTCGACGAGCTTCTGGTGACGGCGCTGCAGCGAGCAGTCGCGGGTGCCGACGACGATGGCGTTGCCGTGCTGGTCGGCCAGGACCTGCGCCTCGACGTGCCGCGGCTTGTCCAGGTAGCGCTCGACGAAGCACTCGCCGCGGCCGAACGCCGCGACCGCTTCACGGGTCGCGGACTCGAACAGCTCGGGGATTTCTTCCCGGGTGCGCGCGACCTTCAGGCCACGCCCACCGCCACCGAAGGCGGCCTTGATGGCGACCGGCAGGCCGTGCTCGTCGGCGAAGGCGACGATTTCGGACGCGTCCTTGACCGGCTCCTTGGTGCCCGGCACCAGCGGGGCCCCGGCGCGCATCGCGATGTGGCGCGCGGTGACCTTGTCGCCGAGGTCGCGGATCGCCTGCGGGCTCGGGCCGATCCAGGTCAGCCCGGCGTCGAGGACGGCCTGGGCGAAGTCGGCGTTCTCGGAGAGGAAGCCGTAGCCGGGGTGGACCGAGTCCGCGCCGGCGCGCTTGGCGACGTCCAGCAGCTTGTCCACGGAGAGGTAGCTCTCGGCGGCGGTGATGCCGCCGAGCGCGAAGGCTTCGTCCGCCAGGCGCACGTGCGGCGCGTCGCGGTCCGGATCGGCGTACACCGCGACGCTGGCCAGCCCGGCGTCCTTCGCCGCCCTGATCACGCGTACCGCGATCTCGCCCCGGTTGGCGACCAAGATCTTGGTCACCGTGCCACCGACGACCTGTTCGGCCACCCCGCACCTCCACATGATCCGCAGCTGCATCGCCGCACCGCGCGCGCGGCATCACGAAAGTCTACGGATCCGGCGTCGGGAGTCTCTTGAGTGAGAGTTGCACCACGCTATACCGCCCTCACTGGTGCCGCAGCGGTTCCGGCAACGGCGAATCGAGGACGATCAGGTCGTACGGCGTCGCGGCGTGGATCTTCGGCAGGTGCTCGGTGTTCACCAGGATCCACGGCTGGTGCTCGCCGCAGCAGTCGATCAGCCGGTCCAGCGCGGTGAACGCGACCAGCGCGGTCCGGCCGTCGGGTGTGCGGCGCAGCTCGATGTTCGCGCTCGCGGTGTCGGCGCTTTCCGGCGCGGCGGGGCCGGTGGGCAGGTACAGAGCGGGGGGAAGGGCAGGGTTCGTCACCGCGCCAACATAGACGGACACGCTCCGCTAACGCGGTACACCCGTTCGGGGGTGCGGGCGCTACACCCTCGCGTCGCTGGAGTCGCCCACGGCGACGCGGAAATCGGCTTACGCTTTGTCTTATGCCGACTTCGCTCGCACGGGCGCCGCGCTCCGTGCTGCTCACCGCGGTCCTCGCCGCGGTGGTCGCGTTCGGCGCGTTCGGCGCGGTCTACGTGCTGCGGCCCAAGCCCGAGCCGGTCGGCGGCGCCGCGGCGGAGCCCGCGTCCGTGACGCCGGTTTCGTGCGGGACGGGCCCGTGCCGCAAGCTCGCCGCGGTGACCGTCGGCGGGGAGCCGGTGGAGCTGCTGGCGGACGCCGGGGGGATGGGCGCACGGGTGCGGATCGGGCCGGAGCCGGGCACGGTGCTGGACCTGACGATCAGCTCGCTCGGCGTCAAGCTCGACTCGAACTCGCTGCGCTGCGTGGACGGCACGAGCCCGGCCTGCCTGGTCCGGGGGAGCGACGACCACGGGACGTACGGCGAGCTGCTGGTCGCCGGCGGCGGGAGCTGGGTGGCCGCGGGGAAGCCGTACCTGTCCGACGCGGGGACGCTCGCGCTCAACGACGTCAACGCCGACGGCAAGCCGGACGTCATCGTGGTGCGGCACGAGTGTCCCGGCGCCGAGCCGGGGACGCCGAAGTGCGCGGCCGCGCCGGTGCTCGCCGAGGTGTACGAGCAGACCGGCCGCCTGCTGGGCTGCACGATGAAGGTGACCTCGCCATCGCGCCTGCGTGGCTGGCCGGAGGTCAAGCCGGTCAAGTCCGACCTGCGCACGTGCCCCTGAGGTTCAGCGCTTCCAGAGATCGGTGACGCTCACGCCCACTTCCGCCAGCAGGCGGCGGGTCAGCGGGAAACTCAGGCCGATGACGCTCGACGGGTCGCCGTCGATGCCCTCCACGAACCAGCCGCCCAAGCCGTCGAGGGTGAAGCCGCCCGCCACGTTCAGCGGCTCGCCGCTGGCGACGTAGGCGTCGATCTCGGCCGGGCTCGGTGTGCCGAAGCGGACCGTCGTCGACTCCGCGCCGGACGCCTCCTTGGAACGCACGCCGCCGTCGATGCGCACGACCGTGTGCCCGGTCAGGAGCCGGCCGGTCTTCCCGGCCATCGCGTTCCAGCGCTCGCGCGCCACTTCGGGCGTGCCGGGTTTGCCGACCATCTCGCCGTTGATCGACAACATCGAGTCGCAGGCCACCAGGACGGCGTCCGGATGCGCCGCGGCGACGGTGTCCAGCACGGCTTCCGCCTTCGCGGTGGCCAGCGCGACGACCAGTTCGGCGGGGGCGGGATCGGTCAGGCTCGCGGCGACGGCGTCCTCGTCCACTCCGGACACGAAGACGCTCGGCTCGATGCCGGCGGCCCGGAGCAGGTTGAGCCGGGCGGGCGACTGGGACGCGAGGACAAAGTGCATTGCCCGAAAGTACCGGGACCGTCGCCGTGACCTAATTGTAACCGACGACACCGGATGCGAGAGCTAGTTTGTTGTGGCTCGCAACATATGGATCGTTTGATCGTTTCCGGAGGGAACCAATGCCGCGCCTCCGCTCCATCAGACCTCTCCGCGTCACCCAGTCTGCCCTGCTCGCCGGGCTCCTGCTGACCGGTGCGGCACTCGCGCCGGCGGCGTCCGCGACGGCGACCCCGCTCTACAAGAACCCGCACGCCTCGGTGTCCTCAAGGGTCAAGGACCTGATGCGGCGGATGACCCTCGACGACAAGATCGGCCAGATGGTGCAGGCCGAACGGGGTGCCGCCACCCCGGACCAGGCCGCCGCGCTGCGGCTGGGCTCGATCCTCTCCGGCGGCGGCTCGGTGCCGGAGAGCAACACGCCCAACGGCTGGGCCGACATGGTCGACGCCTACGAGAAGGCCGCCACCGCCACGCCACTGGGGATCCCGACGATCTACGGCGTGGACGCCGTGCACGGCCACAACAACGTCTACGGCGCCACGATCTTCCCGCACAACATCGGCCTCGGTGCCGCCGACGACCCGAGGCTGGTCGAGCGGATCGGCCGGGCAACCGCCGAAGAGGTCGCCGGTACCGGGCCGCAGTGGGACTTCGCGCCCTGCCTGTGCGTCGCCCGTGACGACCGCTGGGGACGCACCTACGAGTCCTTCGGCGAATCTCCGCGCAACGCCTCGGAAAACGCTTCCGTCATCACCGGCCTGCAGGGCCGCGAGCTGGGCCGGAAGAAGGGCTCGGTGCTTGCCACCGCGAAGCACTTCATCGGTGACGGCGGCACGACCAACGGCGTCGACCAGGGCAACACCGAGATCAGCCTGCAGGAGCTGCGCCGGACGCACCTGCCGCCGTTCCGCGCGGCCGTCGACCGCGGCGTCGGCTCGGTGATGATCTCCTTCTCCAGCTACCAGGGCGTCCGCATGCACGCCCAGCAGTACCTGATCACGGACGTGCTCAAGAAGGAGCTCGGCTTCAAGGGCCTGGTGGTCTCGGACTACAACGCGATCAACCAGATCGACGGCCAGGACGGCTTCACCCACGACGAGGTCCGGCTGTCGGTCAACGCCGGCATCGACCTGTTCATGGTGCCGTGGGACGCGCCGCAGTTCATCGCGTTCCTGCACGACGAGGTCGCGGCCGGGCACGTCTCGATGGCGCGCATCGACGACGCGAACCGCCGGATCCTGACCGAGAAGTTCCAGCTCGGCCTGTTCGAGCATCCGCTGACGGATCGGTCGCTGCAGAAGACGTTCGGCAGCAAGGAACACCGTGACCTCGCCCGCCAGGCGGTGCGCGAGTCGCAGGTGCTGCTGCGCAACGACGGCGTGCTTCCGCTGGCCAAGAAGAACAACAAGATCTTCGTGGCCGGCAAGAACGCCGACGACATGGGCAACCAGGCCGGCGGCTGGACGCTGACCTGGCAGGGCCAGAGCGGGGCCCGGGTCATCCCGGGCACGACGATCCTCGACGGCATCAAAGCCGATGCCGGGAAGGGAACCACGGTGACCTATGACCGTGCGGGTAACGGAATCGACGCCTCCTACAAGGTCGCCGTCGCAGTGGTGGGCGAAACGCCGTACGCCGAAGGACAGGGCGACCGGCCGGACGGATTCGGACTCGACGCCGAAGACCTCGCCACCATCGCCAAGCTGAAGGCCACCGGCGTGCCACTGGTCGTGGTCACCGTCTCGGGCCGTCCGCTGGACATCTCCGCGCAGCTCCCGCAGTTCAACGGCCTGATGGCCGCTTGGCTGCCGGGGTCGGAAGGCGCGGGCGTCGCGGACGTCCTCTACGGCGACTACAACCCGACCGGCAAGCTGAGCTTCAGCTGGCCGAAATCGGCGGCGCAGGAACCGGTGAATGTCGGCGACGGCAAGCATGCTCTGTTCCCGTACGGGTTCGGGCTGTCGTACCGGCGGTATTAGGGCTCGTGAGCGTTCCGGGCGGGGGCATGGATGGACGCCCGGAACGCTCACGAGTCCTCAAGCCGGGGCAGCCTCGGGTGCGGGCGTGGTCTGCCAGCTGGGTGTGACCCGCTTCAGCAGCGCGGCCGAGACGACGCCGAGCAGCAGCACGACCATCGGCAGCAGCATCGTCACGCGGGCGGCGTCGGTCAGTCCGTTGTGGACGGCCTCGGTGGCCAGCTTGCCCATCTGCGACGCGATGTCCGCGGGCAGGCCCGGGATCGGGGACGAGTTGCCGGCTGAGGCGAACTCGCCGGTGTTCGCGGCGGCCTTCGCGATGCCGTCGGCGAACTGCGCCCGGTACTGCTCCGGCAGCTGCGAAGCCGCTTTCGTGGCCTCGTCGGCGATCGACGCGCTGATCCGCGCCTGCAGCAGCACGCCGATGGCCGCGCTGCCCAGCACGCCGCCGACCTGGCGCGAGGTGTTGAAGATGCCGGACGCGGTGCCCGCCAGCCGCGGTTCGACCGAGGCCATGGTCAGGTTGCTCATCGGCGAGAAGATGCAGCCGATGCCCACGCCGCACACGAGCAGCGCCGGGACCAGCGCCCACGGGTTGGTGTCCGGACGGGCCTGGAGCGCGATGATGCCCAGCCCGGCGGCGAGCGCGGTGAGCCCCAGCATCACCAGGTACTTGCCGTTGACCTTGTCCGACGCGCGCCCGACGAACGGCGCGAGGATCCCGGCCAGCAACGACATCGGCGCGGTCAGCAGGCCGGCCGTGGACGGGCTCATCCCCAGCACCGCCTGGATGTAGATGACCAGCGGCAGGAACATGCCGGTCATCGCGAACCCGACGGTGGTCGCGGTGAGCGTCCCGGCGGAGAAGTTGCGGTTGCCGAACACCTGCAGCGGCAGCAGCGGCTCACGCTTGTTGTAGCGCTGCCACACCACGAACGCCACCAGTAGCAACACACCGGCACCGATGATCTCGAAGACGGTGATGCCGCCGAACGCCACGCCCCAGTCGTACTGCTGTCCATTTTGGACACCGAAGACGATGCAGAAGAGCGCCGCACTCGAGAGCAGGATCCCCAACAGGTCGAAGGAGTGCGAGTGCTTCGGCTGCCAGTCCGGGACGAGCAGCAGGGTCAGCGCGATTGCGACGACGCCGATCGGGACGTTGACGTAGAAGATCCACTCCCAGCCGAAGTGGTCGACCAGCACGCCGCCCAGCAGCGGGCCGGCGATCGTGGCGAGCCCCGCGACGCCGCCCCACATGCCCATCGCCGGGCCGCGCTTGGCGGGCGGGAACAGGTGCGTGATGAACGCGAGCGTCTGCGGCGTCATCAGCGCGGCGCCGAGCCCCTGCACGGCACGCGCGGCGATCAGCATCTCGACGTTGCCGGAAAGGCCGCACCACAGCGAGGCGCCGGTGAACACGACGAGCCCGGCGAGGAACACGCGCTTGGGGCCGAAGCGGTCGCCGAGGCGGCTGGTGAACAGCATCGGCACGGCGTAGGTGAGCAGGTAGACGCTGATCACCCAGACGACCGAGTTGATCCCGGTGTGCAGCTCGCGCAGCATGGTCGGGATCGCGATCGAGACGATCGTGGTGTCGAGCAGGATCATGAAGAAACCCAGGCACAGCGCGCCGAGCGCGGCCCACGGGTTAGCTTGTCTTGCGTTCATCGTCTTCTTCCTTGACGAGCTTCAGGGAAACGTGGTCTTGAAAGGGAATGCGCCCCGAGCGCAGGTCCTCGAGGAGCCGCTCGGTCCACTCGAGTTCGAACACCCGGCGGTCACAGCTGTAGCGCCAGTCGATCCAGTAGATCGGCGGTGTCTTGTCGGCGGCCAGGTGCGCCAGCACGATCTGGTCCGCGGCCACGGCCGCGCGCAGCCGGGTGATCCGGTGCTCGAGTTCGAGCAGGGACGCGTCCTTGCCGAGCTCGTCGATGATCGCCAGCCCGGACAGGTAGGCCGGATACTCCTGGATGAGGTCGCCGAGCAGCTCGCGGCCCCGGTGGTTGAAGGCGTCCTGCCCGGCTTGGGTCATCCCGTAGACGGTCCGCTCGGGCCGCCTGCCGTCGCGCTGGGTGTCGACGACCTCGATGTATCCGTTGGCCTGCAACCGTTCCACCGTGTGGTAGAGCGAGCCTGCCTTGACGTTGACCCGAGTGTCGACGTAGCGCTCCCGCATCAGCTGCGCCATCTCGTACGGGTGCATGGGCTTCTCGTGGAGGAGCTCCAGCACGGCGATCCCGAGCGGGGTCAGCTTGGCCGCGGCCATGATCGATAGTCCTTCCGGATGACTCGGAGTCGTTTATTCCACGTGGACTATACGGCGGCGACTAGTCCGCGTCCACGGCGACTTCGGTGACAGCCCGAGTACGCCGTGAAAGCAATGAAGGCCACCCCGAGGGGTGGCCTTCACGTGCTGTTCAGAACGGCCAGTCGGCGTTCCGGCCGGCTTCGACCAGCGGAATCATTCGGAACGCCTGGTCGGTCAGGCCGCCGAAGACGTGCCGGTACGGCACGCCCGCCGGCGCGTGGCCGTACCGGTAACCCGCGAGGTTCCAGGTGTAGAGCGGCACCCGCGCCGGGACGGCCGTGTCGACGTTCCCGCCGGCGGCCTGCTCGTCGGTGACGATGACGACCCGGTCGTGCTTGCGGAAGTGCTTCTTCACCGCGGCGGCGGTCGCCGTGCCGCCACCGATGAAGAAGCCGCCCTGCTGCCAGCGCTGGACGGCGCTCAGCAGCGACTCACCCCGCCGCGGGTCGAACACCTTCGTGCCCGCGGCGCCGCGCCAGTTGTCCGAGAACGACACGATGTCCGCGTCCGCGCAGCGCTGACCGAGCGCGATCCCGAACAGCGCCGCCGTGTCCCACCGCTTGAGGCCGCCGTCCTTGCTGAACGGCGCGTCCATCGACGCGGACGTGTCGACCAGGACCAGCGTCCGGCCCGGCAGCGCGGGGATGGTGGCCAGTGCGTGCGTGATCGCCTGCTCCAGCGCCCACGCCCACCGCAGCGACGGTGCCGTGCGGTAAGCCGAGAGGAAGCGCATCGGAAGCTGACGCGACTTCGCCACCTGGGCGGGGTCGGCCAGCCGCTCGGCGACACGGCGTGCGACCTCGTCCGAGACGCCCGCGTTGTCGAAGTTGCGGAGGTTCCGCAGCAGCGCCATGTAGCCCATGGCCGGAATCAGCGCCTCCCACACTCGTGCGTCCAGCGGACCCTGCAGCCAGCCGGCAACCGACTCCCACGTCATCCCCGCCGCGCGAAGCACGCTCGCGGCGTCGGGACGCGCGAAGAGCTCACGCCGCTTCGGCACGTCCCACGCCAGCAGTTCGGCGCGGGCGCGGAGCGTCGTCAGGCTCTCCGGGACATCCTCGCCGCGGCCGTGCCGCCGGTCGATGACGTGGCGGAACAACTCACCCGGCTTGGCCGGGTGGGTGAGCTCGATGACGTCGGCGAACCGGAAGGCGCGCGTGGCGGAATCCCACTTGGCGTAGGAACGCTCGTCGTAGAGCCGCGTGACGGCGTCGGCGATGCCGCGCTTGACCGGCTTCGGCACGCTCTTGCCGTGCACGGAACTCCAGTAGCCGAGCAGTTCGCCGGGCTCGTCGGCCCGCTGCAGCACGGAAGCGACGACCTGACGGCTCATCCCGTCGAGGTTGGCTTCACGCCGCACCTTCGCGAACTCGGCGGCACCGACGAGCGACGCCGTACGCATGTTGGCGTCCGAGCGCAGCCAGCGCAGGAATCGCGCGGTCCACTCGGGATCCTCGATCGTGGCGGCGCGGACGGTCGCGGCGTAACGGGTGTCGCGCTTGCTCGCGGACTCGTAGAAAGTGTGTTCTCCCACCATGTTCGTGACGGCGAGCAGGAACAGCTCGGACCGCGTGTCGCGCGCGTAGCCCGGGCCGCCTCCGTAGGTGACGTTGGATGCCTTTACCTCGCCCTTGATCGGCGAGAAAGCCGCCGTCTTGATGGCGGCGAGGTTGAACTTGCTCATTACCCCTCAATTGTTTTGAGGGAGCCACGGCCGTGGATGTGCCCGAGATCGAAGTCGGTGAAGGTACAAAGCTGCTCTACCGGATTGAGCTACCGGGCCATTTCTGGTCCGGGAGGGATTCGAACCCCCAACCTGCCCATTAAGAGTGGAAGTAACCCTCGCCTGCGCACCGGGCACATCCAGCCGTGACTCCCGAGATCCCTTGCCGCCCAGCGGTGTTTCTTGTGCAGAAAGGAAGTAACCGCGGGGCTTCGCACCGGGAGTGCCTGATGAAGGTAGCAACGCCGCCGCCCCGAGGGGAAACGAATTAAGGAGGGGAGGCTTGGCGGGTGCGGGGAGGGTCGTCGTGAGTGGTAAGTAGGGTTCTAATAACCCTACTTACCACTCACGAGGCCTGAGTCGGAGTCAGGAGTCGGAGCGGGGCCGTCGCAGGGTGAAGGTTTCGAAGGGGCGCAGGGCGCCGTCCGGGCCCACGACGTCGTAGTAGGTCACCTGCATCGAGGTCACGCCGGAGTGGCGCGTGCCGGGGTCCACCGTGAACGCCGCGAAGCCGTACGAGCCGGCCGCGTCGCGGACGGCTGACCAGGGTGCGTCCTCGGTGACGTACACCGGCGGCCGCTTGCCCGAGGTCGGGTCGGGCGCGCCCACCGACGTGATCACACGGCAGCGCGGCGGGTTGAAGAACAGCTGGTTCGACGGCGCCGAAGTCCCGCCGCCGCCCAGTACCATGTGGACAGTGCCCTTCGAGGTGTCGACGACGTCGGTCGCAGTGGCCGCCGGGATCGGCGTCCGGGTCGGCGTCGGTGCCGCGCCGCGGATCGGGTGCGAGCGCTCGTAGTGGTGTTCGTGGCCGCACACCACCAGGTCGACGCCGTAGCGGTCGAACAGCGGCACCCATTCCTCCCGGACACCGAGGTCCGCGCCGTTGAACTGGTCGGCCGTGCTGATCGCGACCTGGTGCATGCACACCACGATCCAGTCGACATCGGAGTTCCGCCGCGCGCCCGCGAGTTCCGCCTCCAGCCACGCCTTCTGCGCGCCGCTCGAATAGCCGCGGACGTAGGAGTTGCCGCCGTCCTGGTAACAGACGTCGTCGTTCGCGATGCTGATCACGCGCACTGAGCCGACCGTGAACGAGTACCAGAGCCCGCGCGTGACGTCGGTCTGCCCCGACGCGGGCGGCACCGAGAAGTACGTCTGGTAGGCGGCGTAGCCGATCGGGCCGTTGCCCAGCTCGTTCTCGTGGTTGCCCGCCGAGGGCATCCACGGCCGGTTCCGCGCGCTGCGGCTGTTGTTCGTCCAGAAGTCCCACCAGGTCCGCACCCGGTCGGTGGCGAGGTTGGCGTAGCAGAGGTCCCCGTTGAACAGGTGGAACAGCGGCCGCACGCGCTCGACGCCCGCGGTCGTGTCACCCGCCGCCGGGGAGCCGAGGTTGTCGTTGACCAGCGGCGGGTTCGGCAGCGTGACGCCGGCAGGCGGCACGTAGCGCTTGCCGAGCGTCGGCGTGCCCTGGTCGCCGAAGCTGGTGAAGGTGAACTTCGCGCGTCCGCGCGGCGCGGTGCGGAACGTCGCGAAGGCGGCTTCGGCGCCGTCGTGCAGCGCTGCGTAGACGAAGTCAGTGTCGGCGTGAAGCCCGCGAAGCGCGGCATGGAACGCGTACACGACCTGGCCGGACTTCGCGTCCGTGTAGCTCACAGTCTTCGCTGGGACGCTTCGCTCGTAACGGCCGTCTGGACGTCCTAGTAGCACTCGCGCGTTACGTACGGGCTGCAGCGCGTGCCACGACACGACGACTTCGCTCGACGCGTCCGCGCCGAACTGCAGGTGCAGTCCCGCGACCGCGGGCGTCTTCGTGGGGTCTGCGGTGGTGGTGGTCGCTTCGGGAGCGGGTTCGGCGTCCGCGGTGCCGGCGGTGGCCAGCGCGGCGGCGCCGGCCGCGGCGGCGAGGAACCCGCGACGGCTGAAATGGGCGGCGAAGACCGCCTTGTCGTCACTCATCCGGACACCGTGCCTCCCCTGGCGTGGCCGGACTAGGACATCCCGGTGAACGGCGTAGGACGAAAGTGTGGCGCGTGCCCGGTAAATCCGTTGTGTCGTAAGTGGAATCCGACTTTCGTCGGGTCGTGGCGGAGGTACGTTGCCGGAAGTTCACCGGCTGGTCCCGCGCACTCGCCGTCCGGAGCTTCTTTCGCTCGTCACAGTGAAGCCGCCCCAGGTTCCCCACCCGAGGAGCGCCATGAAACGCCGTACCGCCGCTCTCACCGCCGCCGCCTCGCTCTCCGCGGTCGTCGCCGGTCTGCTCGTCGCCCAGGCCCCCGCCACCGCGGCGGCCACCCACCGCATCCTGTTCGACAACACCAAGGCCGAGACCGCGGGCAACGCCGACTGGATCATCGGCACGTCCCAGCCCGATCCGACCGGCCAGAACTCCGCGCCGCAGAAGGAAACCGACTGGACGGGCGCGCTCTCGGCATGGGGCGTCGCGCTGCAGAAGACCGGGCAATACAGCATCAAGACGTTGCCCTCGGGCAACACGATCACCTACGGCACCTCGAACGCATTGGATCTACAGAACTTCGACGAGTTCGTCCTGCCGGAGCCGAACGTCGTGCTCAGCGCGTCCGAAAAGACCGCGATCATGAAGTTCGTGCAGAACGGCGGCGGGCTGTTCCTGATCTCGGACCACACCGGCAGCGATCGCAACAACGACGGCTGGGACTCTCCGAAGATCATCAACGACCTGCTCGCCAACAACACCGTCGACAGCACCGACCCGTTCGGGTTCTCGGTGGACCTGAAGAACATCGCCAGCGACCACCCGGTCGCGGTCAGCGATTCGAGCAACCCGGTGCTCAACGGCGCTTTCGGCACGGTGAAGCACAGCCTCATCGCGAACGGCACGACGTTCACCCTCAAGCCGGCGGACAACCCCGGTGTGAAGGGCCTCGCGTACCTGAGCACGTCTTCGCCGGGGAACAGCAACGCGTTCTTCGTGACCAGCACGTTCGGCTCCGGCCGGGTGGCGATCTGGGGCGACAGCTCGCCGGTCGACGACGGCACCGGCCAGTCCGGCAACACGCTCTACAACGGCTGGACCGACTCGAGCGCCGACAACGCGGCGCTCGGCCTGAACGCGACAGCGTGGCTCGCGGGCAGCGGCACTACGCCGCCGCCTACGACGACTCCGCCCACTACGACCCCTCCCGGGGGTTGTGCCGCGAAGCAGCTTCTCGCCAACCCCGGCTTCGAGTCCGGCGCCACCGGGTGGACCGCTTCGTCCGGCGTCATCGCGCAGCACGGCACGGACGAGCCCGCGCGTACGGGCACGTACGCGGCCTGGCTCGACGGATACGGCTCCGCGCACACAGACACTCTCAGCCAGACAGTCACGCTTCCCAGCGGCTGCGCGACGTACAGCCTCTCGTACTGGCTGCACATCGACACCGCGGAGACGGGCTCGACGGTGTACGACACTCTGACGCTGAAGGCCGGTAGCACGACGTTGGCGACGTACAGCAACGTCAACGCGGCGAGCGGGTATCAGCAGCGCACGGTGAACCTGGCCGCGTACGCGGGCCAGACGGTGACGCTCGCCTTCAGCGGTGTGGAGGGGGCGAAGCTGCAGACGTCTTTCGTGCTGGACGATGCTGCGCTCAACGTGGGGTAGGGGTAGGGGAAGACTCGTGAGTGTTGCGGCCGGTTCTAACCGGCCGCAACACTCACGAGTCCTACTGCGGAAGTCCGGAAGCCCGCCAAGCCCCGTCACCGGGGTGCGGCGGGTGACGCAGCGCCGAGGCGCGGTCGCCCCACCACGAACGCCGTGGCGCCGCGGCCTTCGGCGTGCGGACGGCGGAAGCAGCCGCGACGACTGCCGTCAGCGCGGCCAGTTCGGCGTCGCTGGGGTTGCCGCGGACGACTCGCAACAGCGGACGTGGCTCGGTCATAGCGGAATGTTCCCATGTTTCTTGGGCGGCAGGGACTCCCGCTTGTTCGCCAGCAGCGTCAGCGCACGCGCGATGTGCCCGCGAGTGTGCGCCGGCACGATCACCGAGTCGACATAACCGCGCTCGGCGGCCGCGTACGGGTTGAGCAGCGTGTCCTCGTACTCCTGGATCAGCTCGGCCCGCAGCGCGTCGACGTCGCGGCCCTCCGAAGCGGCGTTCGCCAGCGTCTTGCGGTGCACGATGTTCGCCGCGCCCTGCGCACCCATGACCGCGACCTGCGCCGTCGGCCACGCGAGGTTGATGTCCGCGCCGAGGTGTTTCGAGCCCATGACGTCGTACGCGCCGCCGTACGCCTTGCGCGTGATGACCGTGACCAGCGGGACGGTCGCCTCGGCGTAGGCGTAGATCAGCTTCGCGCCGCGGCGGATGATGCCGTTCCACTCCTGGTCCGTGCCCGGCAGGAAGCCCGGGACGTCCACGAAGGTCAGCACCGGGATGTTGAACGCGTCGCAGGTGCGCACGAACCGCGCGGCCTTCTCCGACGCGTCGATGTCCAGGCAGCCCGCGAACTGCGTGGGCTGGTTCGCCACGACGCCGACGCTGCGCCCGTCCACCCGGCCGAAGCCGACCAGGATGTTCGGCGCGAACAGCTCGTGGACCTCGAGGAACTCGCCGTCGTCGAGCACGCGGGTGATGACTTCGTGCATGTCGTACGGCGTGTTCGGCGAGTCCGGGATGATCGTGTCGAGCTCGCGGTCGGAGTCGGTGACGTCGTCGAAGAAACCGCCCGGCGCCTCGGACGGCTCGAGGACCGGCGCCTCCGAGAGGTTGTTCTGCGGCAGGTAGGACAACAGTTCCTTGACGTAGGCGATGGCGTCCTCGTCGTCGGAGCCGAGGTAGTGCGCGACGCCGGACTTCGTGTTGTGCGTGCGGCCGCCGCCGAGCTCCTCGAAGGTGACGTCCTCGCCGGTCACCGTCTTCACCACGTCCGGGCCGGTGATGAACATCTGCGACGTCTCGTCGACCATCACCACGAAGTCGGTCAGCGCGGGGGAGTAGACGTGCCCGCCCGCGTTCGCGCCCATGATCAGGGAGATCTGCGGGATGACGCCGGAGGCCTTGACGTTGCGGTTGAAGATCTCGCCGTAGAGGCCCAGCGAGACGACGCCCTCCTGGATGCGCGCGCCGCCTCCTTCGTTGATGCCCACGATCGGGCGGCCCGTCTTGATCGCCAGGTCCATCACCTTGACGATCTTCTCGCCGTAGACCTCGCCGAGGCTGCCGCCGAAGACCGTCACGTCCTGGCTGAACACGCACACCGGCCGGCCGTCCACGGTGCCGTAGCCGGTGACGACGCCGTCGCCGTAAGGGCGGTTCTTCTCCTGCCCGAAGTTCGTCGAGCGGTGCCGCGCCAGCTCGTCGAGCTCGACGAACGAGTTCTCGTCGAGCAGCAGCTCGATCCGTTCGCGCGCGGTCTTCTTGCCCTTGGCGTGCTGCTTCTCCACCGCGCGGGCCGAGCCCGCGTGTACCGCCTCGTCGTAGCGGCGATACAGGTCGGCCAGCTTGCCGGCCGTGGTGTGAATGTCCGGTTCGGCCTCGGGTGGCGTCCCGAGCGGCTCCGTCGCACTGCTCATTCACGGGAGCTTAGCTACTTGCGGGTCACTTCGCGTGTGGCGTAGGCAACGGTCGCCGGACGGCTAGCGTGGGAAGGGTGACCTTGACCGACGCTCCGATCCGCGAGCTCGCCGCCACCGACCTGCCCGCCTGCGCCGACCTCGCCGAAACCCGCGGCTGGCCGCGCGAGGAACGCAAGTGGCAGCTCCTCCACGACGTCGGACACGTCTTCGGCATCGACGCGCCCGACGGAGGCCTGGCCGCCGCCGCGGTGTCGGTCGCGCACGGCCCGGTCGCGGCGCTGTCGATGGTGCTGGTCGCGGAGCGCTTCGGACGCCAGGGCCTGGGACGGCGGATCACCGCCCACGCCATCGCGTCGGCGGAGGACCGGGTGATCTCGCTCTACGCGTCGAAATTCGGACGGCCGCTCTACGAGTCGATGGGGTTCGTGCTGGACGGCGGTACCCAGGGCCACCTCGGCGTCTTCACCGGCGACGGCGGCCCGGCGTCCCGCCCGGCGTCGCCGGCGGACTTCGAGGCGGTGCTCCGGCTGGACACCGAGGTCAACGGCGCCGGCCGCGACGCGCTGCTGCGGCGGCTGTGGGACGGCGGCGGGACGCACGTCGTCACCCGTGGCGGCGAGGTGCGCGGATTCGCGTTCACCGCGTTCATCGGCCACGTGACAGTGATCGGCCCGGTCGTCGCCGACGACGAGGAGCAGGCCCGCGAGCTGATCCGCGGCGTCGCGGGGACGATCGAAGGGGAGGTCCGGGTCGATCCGGACTTCCGGTTCCCAGGGCTGAGCGACTGGATCCGCGCGCGCGGCCTGCTCCCGACTTCTCCGGCGCCCCGGCTGGTCCTGGACGGACGGCCGCTACCCGGCGACGTCACCCGCCGCTTCGCCCCCTTCACCCGCGCCTTCGCTTAGTGGTTGCCGTCGGAAGTCCTTCGGGGGTATTCGGCGGATCCAGGTTTCTGCTGGGCGTGCGGCCGCGAGGTCCTCGTACCGGGTTGTACTCGGACCTTGCGGCCGTGCGTCCAGCGGGAAGCTGGGCCGTCGAGACCCCCGGAGGACTTCCGATGGTGACCACTTAGCTCGAAGCCGGGCGGACGAGACCGGCTTCGTAGGCTGCGATGACCAGCTGGGCGCGGTCGCGCGCGGCGAGTTTGTGCAGCAGACGGCCGATGTGCGTCTTCACCGTCGCGAGGCCGAGGTGCAGGTGCGCGGCCAGCTCGTCGTTCGACATCCCGCGCGCGATCAGGGTCAGGACTTCCTGCTCCCGCGCGGTGATTCCGTCGAGCCGCGCCATCGACGGGCCGGACGGCAGGCGCGCGAACTCGGCGACCAGCCGCCGCGTGACCGACGGTGCGAGCAGCGCGTCGCCGTTCGCGACCACTTCGACCGCGGCCAGCAGGTCCGCCGGGCGGGTGTCCTTCAGCAGGAAACCGCTCGCGCCTGCGCGCAGCGCCGCGAAGACGTACTCGTCGAGGTCGAACGTGGTCAGGATCAGCACGCGGACGGCCGCGGTTTCGGGCGTGCCGCAGATCCGGCGGGTCGCCTCGATGCCGTCCATCTCCGGCATGCGGATGTCCATCAGCACGACGTCAGGACGTTCGCGCCGCGCGAGAGCGACCGCTTCGACGCCGTCGGACGCTTCGCCGACGACGGTCAGGCCGGGCGCGCTGTCGACGAGCAGCTTGAAACTGCCGCGCAGCAACGCCTGATCGTCGGCGATGAGCACCCGGATCACTGGGTCACCTCGTACGGCAGCCGCGCGAACACGCGGAATCCGTCGGCGACCGGCCCGGCGCTGAACTCCCCGCCGTAGACCGCGACGCGCTCGCGCATCCCGATCAGGCCGTGGCCGGGGGTGAATTCGGCGGCGCCGCAGCCGTTGTCGACGACCTCGACACTCACTTCGCCGTCGCCGCCCGCGATCCGGATCACGACCCGGCTCGCGTCCGCGTGCTTGACCACGTTCGTCAACGCCTCCTGCGCGATCCGGTAGACGGACTGGCCGACGCCGGTGGGCAGTTCGTCCAGGCCGTCGACGGTGAGGTCGACGGCCTGGCCGGTCCGCCCCACGAGCGCGCGTAGGTCGTCCAGAGTCGGCGCCGGGGACAACGGAGTTTCGCCGGTGCGGAGGACGCCGAGCATCCGCCGGAGCTCGGCCAGCGTCTCCCGGCTCGTGTCCTCGATGACGCGCAAAGCTTCACGCGCTTCTTCGGGATGCTCGACGGCTACGTGGTTTCCGACCGCCGCCTTCACCGCGATCAGGCTCATGCTGTGCGCGACGACATCGTGCATCTCGCGGGCGATGCGCAACCGTTCTTCGGAAACCGCTTGTGCGGCATGGGTTTCCCATAGCCACGTAGCGTGTTCGCGGCGGAACCGCAGGATGTGGGCGAGTCCGAACGAGACCATCAGTGCGGCCCCGCCGACGTTCAGCGTGGTGGCGGTGCTGGGGTTCGGCACGATGACCGCGAACAGCCCGATCTCGATCAGCCCGGCCACGATTCCGACGCGCGCGACGCGGTTGTCGCCGTAGGAGGCCACGAGGTAGAGCGCGCATGCGGCGGAGAAAACGGTGAACGCCATCACCGGGCCGCCGATCGGGATCGCCGCCGCGACGACCACCAGACCCGCGACGTAGCTGGACAGCGGCCAGATCCGGCGCAGCGCCAGCGGGGCGATCCCGGCGATCAGGATGGTCCAGCCCAGCCAGCCGGGCAGCCATGGCGGGAGCGACCACGCGCCCGCGGCGAGGTTGCCGCCCGCGCCGATCGCCAGCACCACCGCGACCAGCACGTCCAGGAGTTTCCAGCGCATGGGCCGAACGTAGCGCCGGGCGCGGCGCCGCGCGTCAGACCTGGGTCGGAGCCTCGGCGTAGTGCTTGCGCACAGCCTCGACGCGGTCCGCGGACCACGGTTCGAGCGTCACGCCGTGGGTCGCGGCGAACAGCGCGTTCAGCCGTTCATGGGCCGCGGCCAGCAACGTGGGGACGTCCTGGCCGTCGATGGTCTGGGTGTATTCGACACGGACGCCGTCGAGCGGATCGTGCGTGAGTTCCCAGCGCACCCGGTGCTCGTCGACTGATTCGAGCACGTTCGGCTGGTCCGACACGGTGACTTCGCCGTCGGGGCTGAGCAGGGCCCAGACCTCGTCGAGCGGCTTCCAGACGAGGTCGCGGCGGAAGCGGATGACGTCGCCGACGACTTCGCCCTCGTCGAGCCCGAATTCCTCGACGTAGGACGCCATCCGGGCGTGCCACTGCGAGGGCGGCTCGTTCTCGCGGCCGTCGAGCCGGGCGGCCAGCGCGTCGAGGCAGAAGTCCCAGCCGCCGGCGTTGCGCCCGGCGGCGAGCTTCGCGATCGCGGGCTCGCCGCGGCCGAAGGTGTGGGTGAATTCCAGCAGGCTGCCGTCGCCGTCCGGGGTGATCAGCCAGCGCAGGGTGTCGTCGTTCCAGACGAAGGTGAACTCACGCGGCGGGTCGGCGGTCAGCACCTGCCCGGTAGTGGTCTCGTCCTGGCCGGGGAAGGTGAAGCGGATGGCGCCGCCGGGGCGCAGTTCGGCCTCGACCGCGGCGGGGAACCAGTGCGCGAGCTCGGCCGGGTCGGTGACCGCTCGCCAGACCTTCTCGGGGCGATGCGCCAGCCTGCGCACCATGCGCAGCGTAGGTCGGTTCTCGACGGTCTCCAGCTTCGCGCGCATGGGCGTCCTCTCGTTGAGTGCCTGTGCAGCTATATAACCATCGGGGAATATGAGGGTCAAGTCCGGCGGACGGCGGTGACGGCGCTCGCGAGGTCGGGGTCGCCCGCGGCCTTGTCGAGCGCGGTGGCGAGGACGGACTGGTAGGTCGGCTCGGTTTCGGCGTAGCGCTTGCGGCCTTCGTCGGTGATCACCGAGTAGACGCCGCGGCGGTCGTTCTCGCAGAGGTCGCGGATGGTCAGCCCGGCGTCCTCGAGACGGGCGCACAGCCGGCTGATCGAGCTCTGGTTCAGCCCGATCGCCTCGGCGAGCTCCTGCATGCGCAGGCCACCGCGCGGCCCCGCGGTCAGCTTGCCGAGCGCGCGGTACTCGGACAGGCCGAGCCCGTGGCGGCGGTGCAGAGCCTTGCCGAGCTCCTGTTCGATGCGCGCGTGCAGTACCAGGACGCGACCCCAGGCCTCGTCGTCGGCGGTCATCCCCGTCCTCCTTCGCCTCTTGACACCAGGGTACCTGTAGGGACAGTCTTTATATGTACATGCAACTACTTGGAGGGGACCTCATGTCCGATCGGAACTTCCTGTTCCTGCTGGGCGCGGCTCGCGCGGGCGGAAACACCGAGATCCTGGCGCGGCGAGCCGCGCAGGAGCTGCCGAGTGACGTCGGGCAGCGTTGGCTGCGGCTTCCCGAGCTACCGCTGGAGCCGTTCGAGGATCGTCGCCACGGCGCGGGCGAGCACCTGCCGCCGGTGGGCAACGAGCGGTTGCTGATGGACGAGACGTTCGCGGCGACCGACCTGGTGATCGCGTCGCCGGTGTACTGGTACACGGTCTCGGCGAGCGTGAAGCTCTACCTGGACTACTGGTCGGGCTGGCTGCGCGTGCCGGGCGCGGAGTTCAAGGCGCGGATGCGCGGCAAGACGCTGTGGGGCGTCAGCGTGCTGAGTGAGACCGAGCGCGAGGCGCAGCCGCTGATCGGCACGCTCGAGCTGTGCGCGGAATACCTGTCCATGAACTGGGGCGGGGTGCTGCTCGGGAACGGCAGCCGGCCCGGCGACGTGCTCCAGGACGCGTCGGCGATGTCGTCGGCGGAGACCTTCTTCGCGGGCGCGGACCTGGTCCGGGCCTAGCCCCAAGCACCCCAACGTGGCATTGGGTGCGTTAAACGCAACGAGTGCCACATTGGTCCAATGCCACATCGGGGTGCATTCGGCTCAGGTGAGGACGTCGTCGGCGATGCCGCGCAGGCCGCGGACGAGGTCGGCACCCGAGGGTGCGTGCTCGGGGTCGATCAGCCACTGCATCATCGCGCCCGAGAGCAGGGCCTGGTGGACCGTGCCCACCGCGCGGGCCCGGGGGTCGGCCGGGTCGTCGAGGCCCTGGAAGAGGTTCGCCAGGCCGAACCGGGCCAGCTCGAGGCCGTGCGCGAGCTGCGCGCGGACGTCCGGGTCGAGGTCGGACTGGGAGTAGACCTCGAACGACATCGCCCACATCCGCCGGTGCGCCGGGAACGACGCGATCACCCGGTCCCAGATCAGCTCGAACCGCTCCGCCGGGGTCGCCTCCGGCGGAGTTTCGGCTTGCAGGACCTTCGCCAGCTCGTTGCCCCACTCCTCGTTCGCCTCGATCAAGGCGGCGTTCAGCAGCGCCTCGCGCGAGCCGAAGTGGTAGCCGATCGCGGCCATGCTCACGTGTGCGGCCGAGGCGAGGTCCCGCACGGTCGTCCGTGCGTAGCCCTTCTCGTTCAGGCACTGCTTCGCGCCGGCCAAGAGTGCTTCGCGGTTTCCCATGCTTCAGATCGTAGCGCATAAGTCGCGCGATCGAATTAGGCAAACGCCTTGCGCGATCGCCCAAGTCGAGTTTACCGTGGTCGGCATGCAGAACAAACGAGTCCTCATCTCCGGCGCCAGCGTCGCCGGCCCCGCCCTCGCCTTCTGGCTTCGCCGTTACGGCTTCGTCCCGACCGTCGTCGAGCGGTCGCCGGCGCTGCGCGAAGGCGGCTACGCGGTCGACTTCCGCGGCGCCTCGCTCAAGGTCCTGGAGCGGATGGGCCTGCTCAGCCTGGTCGAGGCCGAGGCGACACACATGGGCGAAGTGTCCTATGTGGACAGCGATGACCAGGCCCTGGTGGTCACGCCGCCGACGTTCCAGAGCGGCGAGCTCGAGATCATGCGCGGCGACCTGTCGCGGATCCTGTACGAGGCCACGCAAGACGTCGAGTACGTCTTCGGCGACTCGATCACGGGCATCACCGAGCACGGCGACGGCGTCACGGTGACCTTCGAACACGGCGCGCGGCGTGAGTTCGACCTGGTCATCGGCGCGGACGGGCTGCACTCCAACGTGCGTTCGCTCGTCTTCGGCGACGAGAAGCAATTCCGGCACGACCTCGGCTACTACGTCTCGATCTTCACCGTGCCCAACCACCTCAGCCTCGACCACGTAGGCCGCTTCTACAACTCGCCCAACAAGACCATCGGCATGTACAGCGCCCAGAACAACGCCGAGGCCAAGGCGCTGTTCTGGTTCGGCTCCGAGCCGATCGACTACGACCACCGCGACGTCGAGCAGCAGCGCAAGCTGGTCGAGGACACCTTCGGCGGGGAGAGCTGGGAGGTGCCGACGCTGCTCAAGGGGATGCGCGAGGCGCCGGACTTCTACTTCGACTCCGCGAGCCAGATCCAGCTGAGCGAGTACTCACGCGGGCGTGTCGCGCTCGTCGGGGACGCCGGCTACTGCGCGGCGCCGCTTTCGGGCATGGGCACCAGCCTGGCGATCGTCGGCGCGTACGTGCTGGCAGGGGAGCTCGCGGCCGCGGGCGGTGCGTACGAACCGGCGTTCCGCTCGTACCACCAGGAGATGCGCGGGTTCGTCGAGACCTGCCAGAAACTGGGGCAGGGCAACGGGAAGTGGTTCGTGCCGCCGACGCGCGCGTGGATCCGGATGCGCAACCTGAACCTGCGGCTGCTCCCGCACCTGCCGTGGAAGCGCTACATCGAGCAGCTGCCGCTCAAGGCGGGCAACGCGATCACGCTGAAGGACTATCCTCCGGCGGCATGACGCCGCGGCGCTTGGCGATGGCCGCCATGTTCTCGTGGCCCCAGTCGCCGAGCGGCTAACCCGGGGAGGTCGCGGCGGCGGTGTTGTTCCTGGCTTTCGAAGCGACGTTCACACCGGTGCCGACCTGCCCGTGGACGGCGCGGCCTGAGCCAGCGGCTGACGCTGCCCGCTTAGGCCTCGTGAGTGGTAAGTCGGCTTAGAACATCGGCTTAGAACCCTACTTACCACTCACGAGACCCGACCCCCACCCCGCCGGCCTGACGCGGAAGCGCTTGGTGCTCGGCAGTGGCTGACCCCAGCGGCAGCCGTAGCCGCCTTAAGTGTGGCAGAGGTGGGCGCGGAGGCCGGTGATGCCGGGGGCGCGGTCGGGGCGTAGGACCAGGTTCTCGTCGTAGTCGCCGCCGTTCTGGGTACGGAACTGGAGCGGCTCCGTCGTTTCCAGGGTGCGCAAGCGGTTGCGGAGATGGGTGGCGGCTTCGGCGAAGCGGGCGGGGGAGACGCGGTCGGCGCCGTAGACGGCTACTGGTGGGAGCACCGACATCCCGGCGTAGAACAGGGTGCCGTGGTGCAGGCCGAACAGCAGGTCGTCGAGCGGGCCGTTCACGCCACGCGGGCCGAGGCTCGGTTCGCGGGCGCCCGCGGTGAGGACCACCATCGCGCGCTTGCCCGCCAGCTTTCCTTCGCCGTAGCGCAGGGTGCGGCCGTCGGCGGCGCGGACGCCGTAGCCGAAGCCCTTGACGAAGACCCGGTCGAACCAGCCCTTGAGGATCGCGGGCATGCCGTACCACCACAAGGGAAACTGCAGCACGACCGTATCCGCCCAGGCCAGTTTCTCTTGCTCGGCAACGATGTCCGGGCTCAGGTCACCGTCGGCGTAGGCACGGGCCGACCGATCCGCGACACTGAGGCACCCGGAGGCGTCGCCGAAGTCGCGAGCGTCGACCACCGGGTTCCAGCCCATCGCGTACAGATCGGACTCCCGGACCTGGTGTCCCTGCGCGCGCAGGGTGGCCAAGCCGTCGTCACGGAGGGCCCCGCCGAGTGAGCGAGGCTCGGGATGCGCGAAGACCCATAAGACGTTCATGACCCGATGGTCACTCCGCAGCCGCGGGTGCTCGAGTGGCCTGATGGCCAACATGTGCAAGAATCGAGCCATGGCCGAATTCGTGCACCCCGACCGCCACCACGTGGCCGTGCTGGTCCGGCACGGCATGCTCGTGATGGAGCTCGGCATCGTCCAGCGGCTCTTCGGGCAGGCGCGCTCGGCGGCGGGCGATCCGCTGTACGAGGTCGTGACCTGCACTCTCGAGCCCGGTCTCGTCCGCACCGACAGCGACTTCGAGATCCCGGTCGACCGGGGACCCGAGGTGGTCGCCGAGGCCGACACGGTGATCATCCCGGCCTCACTCGTGGAGTACGAGCCGACCGCGCGCGAGCTGACCGAGCCGCTGCGGGCCACGCTCGAGCTGATCCGGCAGGACGCGCGGATCGCGTCGATCTGCACCGGCGCCTTCGTGCTCGCGGCGGCCGGGCTGCTCGACGGCCGCCCGGCCACCACGCACTGGCGCTCGGCGGGCGACCTCCAGGCGAGCTTCCCGGAGGTCGCCGTCGACCCCGACGTGCTCTACACCGACGACGGCCGCGTGCTCACCTCCGCCGGCGTCGCCTCCGGGATCGACCTGTGCCTGCACATGATCCGGCGCGACCACGGCGCCGCCGTCGCCAACGAGGTCGCCCGCGGGACCGTCGTGTCGCCCCACCGCGAAGGCGGGCAGGCGCAGTTCGTCCGGCGCCCGGTGCCCGAACCACGCTCGACGTCGACAGCCGCGGCGCGCGCGTGGGCGCTGGAGAACCTGCACCGGCCGTTGACATTGCGCGATCTCGCCGCGCGCGAGTCGATGAGCACCCGGACGTTCACCCGGCGCTTCCGCGACGAGGTCGGTGTCTCGGCGTGGGAATGGCTTACCCGCCAACGCATCGAGCGCGCCCGGCAGCTGCTGGAGGAGTCGGACCTGCCCATCGACCGGGTGGCCGACGAGGCCGGGTTCGGCACCGCGGCCTCGCTGCGCCAGCACCTGCAGGCCGCGCTCGGGGTCTCGCCCAGCGCCTACCGGAGCACGTTCCGCGGGGAGCCGGTCAGCTCGCGGAGCGCGTGAAGTCCATTACCCAGTTGGTCTCCCAGGTCTGCTCGTCGTCGGCCGAGAACGCCTGCTCCCAGCGGGCGGTGGTGCCGGTGATCCGCGACCAGAGGAACCGGCAGCGGATCGGGATGTCCTCGTGATGGTCGTCGCCGACGAACTCGCCGGTGCCGTCCTCACCGAACCGGCCGACGACCGGCGGAGTCAGCTTCCCGTCCCGGCTGTTGGCCCAGTAGATCGACCAGTCCCCGGAGGCCGGGTCGTACAGCCGCAAAGACAGACCGCGGAAGCCCTTGGTGGGAAAGGTGATCTCGTCGAAACTGCTCCTTCCTTCGAAGAACCGGCCGGGACAGATCGCCGACGCCGGGTGGGTGTCCCATGCGGTGCTGCCGGTCAGCGGCCGCACCAGCCGCCTGCTGGTCACGTCCCAGGTGCCGATCAGGAAGTCGAACGCGCCGGCACCGGATTTCGTGGTCATGGTTCGGGCCCCTCCGGGGTTTCCGGCCGGGCGCCGATCGCCCGGATTCCCGGACGCTAACCAGGGTCCCCTGACGGAGTACGTCAGCGAAGTCCGGGAACTTCGCTCGGCCCACGCCTTCGAGGACGGCCCTCACCACCGCGTCGATCGTCGGCGGCGTCGCCGAGGCCGCATGCGGGAAGAGCGCCGACAGCACCGTTTCGTGGCAGACGCCGACCATCATCGCGGCCGCCGCCTCCAGTGGGGACCCCGGCGGAACCCGGCCCATCACCTGCTCCGCGCGCAGGTACCGGATCAGCTGCTCGCGCCAGGGCGATCACTCTTCGGTGTGATGCCGGGGGCGGCTAGCTGCCGGCCAGGAGGAAGTCTTCGCCGCTGGAAGGCCGGAGCCCGTCGGTCCGATCGCCGAAGTACCGCTCGGCCAGGTCGGCACCCGAGACATGAACGGCTTTCTTGAAACCCGCTTCCTCAGCCAGGGACAGCATTTCCTCCGGCGCGTAGAAGCTGACGAAGGGCGTTCCGGCCGCCTTCGCGCCCTTTTGGCTGGCCTCAAGCCCGGGGAGGTCGGCGTTGTCGAGAAGCTCGGCGGGCAGCAGAAACGTCATGGCGAACGTCGAGCCCTCGGCAAGTCCCGAGGCCTGGCGAAGCGTGGCCACGGTCGCGTCTTTCGTGAGGTACATCGAGACCCCGGTCGACGCGACGACCGCGGGTCGATCCGGCTCGAACCCGGCCGCGACCAGTGCGTCCCACCAGGACTGGCCCGCCTCGAAATCCACCGGCACCAACTCGGGAACCGGATAGCCGAGTTCGAGCAAACGCCCGCGTTTCCAGGCCTGCGTGGCGGGCTGGTCGATCTCGAACACCCGGGTGCCGATCTCCGGCCTGCGCTGGGCGAACGTGTCCAGCCCGGCGCCCAGGACGACGTACTGTCCGACGGCCCGCTCGGCGACCAGGTCCTCGACGAACCGCGCCCGGGCCACGATGGCGGCCCGGAGCCGGCGGGTGCGGGCCGGGTCCATGTCCGGGCGCCGTCGCCAGCCCTCCTCCGGCGCGGCGAGGCGCAGGCCGATGCCGTCTTCGAGCACGTGCGGCGGGCCGTCGACGGCGAGGTGCAGCGCCCGCCAGAGGGCGACCCGGACCGCGGTGTGGTCGGGCTCGGTCATTTCCCCGGTGCCTGCAGGGTCCAGAGCCGGCCGTCGGGGTCGCGGACGACCATTTCCCTGGTGCCGTAATGGGTTTCCTCGAAGGGGGAGACGACATCGAGGGTGGGATCGGGCTGGTAGCCGCCGGAAACCTTCAGCATGTTCCGGACCTGGGGCTCCCGGTCCTCCGGGATCTCCACGATGAACACCGTCGGGCTGTCGCCGTTGCTCAACTGGCCGGAGTTGTGGTCGGTTTCGAAGTCCAGCTTGTAGCCCAGTGTCTGGAAGAACTTCGCGGCCTTGCCCCAGTTGTGGGTCTCCAGGACCACGTTCTTGATTCCTTCGGTGCTCACGTCAGGACTCCTTTCCGGACTGCGCTGGCTGATCAGGGGAGACGTCGAGATAGGCGCGCAGCGCGTCCGCGACCAGTGCCGAGAGGGACGAACCCGACTCGATGGCGCGGTACTTGACCTGCTTGATCAGCCCGACCGGCAGGTACACGTTGAACTGCTTCACGTCGTCGTCACCCACGTGTCGACGCTAGCATGCTAGCAAGCTAACCGACAAGGATGCGTTCAGCGGGCCTGGCGGCGCCAGGCCGAAGGGGCGACGCCGCGGGCGCGTTTGAACGCAACGCTGAAAGCGAACGCGTCGGTGTAGCCGACCTCCCGTGCCACCGTCTCGATCGTCTGTTCGGTGTCCCGCAACAGATCCGCCGCCAGCGTCATCCGCCAGCCGGTCAGGTAGGTGAGCGGGGGTTCGCCGGCAAGGGTGGCGAACCGGGCGGCGAACGCGGCGCGGGACAACCCGACCTTGGCGGCCAGTTCGGCGACCGTCCACCTGCGCGCGGGATCGGTGTGCAGCAGGCGCAGCGCCTCGCCGACGGCCGGATCGCCCAGCGCCCGGTACCAGGCGGGCAGTGTCACCGACCCGGCGCACCAAGCCCGCAAAGCCAGCACCAGCACCAGATCCAGCAACCGGCTGAGCACCGCGTCTTGACCGGGTTCGTCACGGGACACCTCGGTGGCGAGCAGATCCAACGTCGCCCCGGTCCGCGGTCCGGCAGGCACCACGGCCAGCGGCGGCAAGAGGGCGAGCAGCCGATCGCTGACGGAGCCGTGGAGTTCATAGGCGGCCCGGAGCATGATCGTCGCCCCGGGCAGGCCGTCGCCGTAGGTGCGTGGCGCCAGATTCCCTTGGCCTGGAGCCGGTTTCCCGTCGCGGAGGTATTTGTGGCCGCCGCGGATCGTGAACTGATCCGCAGTGTCGGGGTCGTCGGCGATCGTGTACCGGCCGGTGCTGGTGACCAGGGCGATGTCCCCGGCGGCAAGGCGCACCGGCGCGGCCTCCTCGAGCCGGATCGACGCGTGGCCGCCGAGCGTGGCCATCACGGTGAGCGCGGGGGCGTCGGCGTAAGTGACCGACCACGGCGGTCGCTGGATCAGCTGCCGGACCAGTGCGGTGTCGGCGCGGGCCCGGTGCAGCAGATCGGTCAGCACGTCCATGTCCGCCACGCTAGACGTTCACAAAGCAATCATCGACGATCACCCATGGATCGTCTGCCGAAGCGGGGGTTTGCTCAGGGCATGAACAAGTCCATCGCAGTCTTCGGAGCCGGTCCCGGCGTGGGCCGGGCGGTCGCCCGCCGATATGGAAAAGCCGGGTACGACGTCGTCCTGGTCGCTCGCCGCCAAGGTCCGCTGGAGCAGTTCGCCGGGGAACTGGCCGCACAGGGCGTCACCGCGCATGTGATGACGGCCGACCTGTCCGAGACCGGCCTCGTGCCCGCGCTCGCCGAGCGGATCCGAGCGAAGGTAGGTGACCCCACCGCTTTCTACTACGGCCCCGTACCCGCGGTCCCGGAGTTCACTGCCGCCGTCGACCTGCGAGCCGGGCAGCTGGACGAGCTGATGCCGATCACGCTCCACTCCCTCCTCGCGCTGGTCGGGGAATTCCTCCCGGCGATGATCGAGCGCGGCGACGGCGCGATCCTCAGCGCGCAGGGAGCCGCCGCTGTCCAGGGCCGTCCTCGGCTGAGTGGCTGGCCGCCGGTGCTGGCCGCGCAGCGCAACTACCTCCAGTCCCTCGCGGCCGAGGTCGCCGGCCAGGGGGTGTACGTCGGCATGCTGTACATCGGCGCACGCATCAGGGGAACCGCCTTCGACGCCGCTTTCCGGGACGCGGATGTCACGGGGCAGCCGATGCCGGACATGCCCACCGTCGACCCGGCCGAGCTGGCCGAACTGCTCTGGAGCATGCACACCGACCGGAAACCGCGGGAAATGGTCGTCCCGGAGAGTTAGGCAGCCGGTGGAGTGACAGTATTCGAACACTGTCTTATTCGTCGGCTCCACGGGACATGGCTGGTGTGTCAGGGAGCGTCGCTTGTTCGATGAGTTGGTGTAGTGCGTGGGCGACGTGGAAGTCAGGGATGGTGAGCGAGCCGTCGCGGAGGTCGGTCGCGAGTTGGTGGTATAGGCGTCCGACGTTGGCTGCTTCGGTCGGCAGTGTGCTTGCGTGGTCCGCGCTCAGCGGGACGGGGGTCCATTCTGGCCTGTCGGGTCGGGCTTTGTGGAGGTCGAGCTGGCCGATTTGTAGCTGTGCCGCCCATGGGTTGGTTTCTGCTGGGGAGGTGAGTGCGAGGTTTCCCTCGGTGCCGGCGATCTCGATGCGCGTCCTGGGCGCGGCTACTTCGCCGTCGTGCAGGTGAATGGACACGATGGCGCCGCTGTCGAGTTCGGCTGTGGCGAGGAAATGGTCGGGTGCGGTGACGGTGATGGGTTCGCCGGTTTCGGCGATCTGGTGCTCGGGGCTTCGGATGGCTGTTCTGACGGACAGGTCGCGGATCGGTCCGAGTAGGTGCTGCACGAGATCGAGGGTGTGTCCTCCGAGGACCTCCACGAGCCCGGCGCCGTTGCGGTCGTCATAGGTGTAGGCGGTCCAGCCGGGAATGTCACGCGTGCTGCCTTTGTCGCGGGAGCTGAAGACCGTCGCCGACTGCACGGTCCCGATGTTGCCTCCTGCGATCATTGCGCGTGCTCGGCGGACGGCCGGTGAGAACCGTGCTTGTAGGCCGACGGTGGTGCGGACTTGGGTAGCGGACGCGCGGGCGGCCAGTGCGGCGGCTTCGGCCGCTGTCGTGGCCAGTGGCCATTCGCAGTAGACGTGTTTGCCGGCGTCGAGTGCCGCGGTGACTAGTTCGACGTGTGCGGGCACTTTGACGGTGACGACCACGAGGTCGACGTCGGGGTGCGCGGCGAGGCTATGCGGATCGGTGAACGCGTGTAGTGCGCCGAACCGTGCGCGTGCCGCTTCCGCGCTTTCTTTCCGGGTGGTTGCCACCGCGGCCAGCGTGAACTGGGATGCCGCGGTGATCGCGGGGAGGTGAGCACGCACGGCCCAGCCTCGGTCAGGGCTGGCTCCGAGGACTCCAACACCGATCGGCTTGGTCATCACGTAACCTCCTTAAGCGGGTCACTCTGTTCCACTTCCTTGACGATAGCAGAATCGGAACATGTTGACCCGGTTGGTTAGACTGTGGGCATGCAGTCGGCCGTGGAGATGCTGCTCGCGCAGGGTGAGACCCGTCCGCGGGCTGATGCGCGACGCAATGTCGAGCGGTTGATCGCTGCGGCGCGGCAGGCACTCGATGAACAGGGGCTCGCTGTCACGACCCGCGACATTGCGCATCGCGCCGGCGTGGGGTTGGGGACGCTCTATCGGCGGGTTCCATCGCTGGATGCTCTGCTGGCGGCGATTCTCGCCGACATCATCGACGAGATGACCGACCGTGCCCGGCGTGCGGTCGACGATCCTGACCCGTGGCACGGTTTTGTCGTGTTCGCCGAAATATACGTGCGGTTGCGAGCGTCGAGTTGCGGTCTTCACGACGCGCTGTCCGGGGCGGCGGACGGGCTTGATCTGGCGGCCAGGATCAACCTGCTTCAGCGAGCGATGAGACAGCTTGTCCAACGGGTGCAGCACGCTGGCGTGATTCGCGATGACCTCGACTGGCGTGACGTGCCGTTCGTCCTCGCGACCGCGATACCTGCCGGTCGCACCATTGGTCTCGAAGCGAAACCCGACCAATGGCGCCGGAACCTACGCATCATCCTGGACGGTCTCCGCCCCGCGGTGGACAAATCCGGGGATTTGTCGCAAGGGTAAGTGCGCGGCCTGTCTCTCAGGCTGCTTGTCAAGGCGTCCGTGCGGATTGAGCTCGTGCGGCGAGATAGGCGGTCCAGTCGTGTTGGGCGTAGGTGACCCAGGCGTTGGCGGTGTTGATGTTGGGGTCGAGGAGGTTGGCGAGGACGGCGGCGGGGAGTTCGGCGGCCAGCGCGGCGAGGGCGGCGCTGCGGGCGCGGCGGAGGTGGACGGGCAGGTGTGTGCGCAGCCTGCGGTAGAGGGCGTCGCGGGCGGGGCGTCCGGGCAGGCCGCCGGGGAACAGCCAGCGCGGTTGGTCGGCTTGGGTGCGGGTGAGCATGGCGGCGCCGGTGCCGTGTTCGTGCTGGGTGTGCAGCGGAGCGGCGACCGCGTCCGGGAGCAGCAGTCGGTGCTGGGTCATCGGCGCGGTGGGTGTTTGCGGCAGCTGGCGCAGACCGGTCCCGCGTCGGTGCGTGCGTTGACGAGTTTTGTTCGTCCACAATGGATGCATTGTTGTCGGGGTGGTTGGTAGCAGCGTCGGCAGATGCGATCCCCGTCCGGGGTTCGGACGACGAAGTGCCCCGGCTTGCCGCATCGGGTGCAGTGCTTGGCGGTCGAGGGATCTTTTTCATAGCAGGGCAAGCAGACCGGCTGTCCGTTCTGGCGGGCGTGCACGGTGGTGACGGTGCCGCACTGGCTGCAGGGCTGGGCGCGGTGCCGGTTGGCGCAGGTGCCGCAGAGCCGTCCGCTGCGAAAATGACTCGACATCACACCATGGCCAATGTTGCATCAGATGCAATAAAGCCTAGTTGGTCGGTCGTCCCGCTCCGGCGTAGTCGTCACCCTGGGTGTGGTAGGTGTGGATCTGGATCGCCTGGCCCTCGGTGGGCGCGTTGATCATCAGCCCGTTGCCCAGGTACAGCGCGACGTGGTGGATTCGCGTCGCCGGGTTGCCGTAGAACACGAGGTCGCCCAGCCGCGGCTCCTGCGACGGCGGCACCGCCGGGATCGCGCGGAACTGGCTGTCCGCCGTCCGCGGCAGGGCGATGCCCGCGTCGTCGTAGGACGCCTTGGTCAGGCCCGAGCAGTCGAAGCCGGCCGCGCCCGCGTCGGGACCGTTGCCACCCCAGACGTAGGGCAGGCCGAGCTGGCCGAGCGCGAACCGCGCGGCGCGCACCGGCGCCGAGCCGGAGCTCGCCGGGTCGAGCGAGAGGGTCGCGTACAGCTGCGCGTTTCCGAGGACGCGCTGGCGGAAAAGCTCACTGTCGCTGCCAGGGTGGTAGGCCGCGACGCCCTTCCACCAGCCCGGCCCGCTGCCGAGGTCGCCGTTCGCGCACAGCGCGCGCCCGGCGGCCACCGAGGCCGCGTCCGGGTTGTCCGCCGACGGCTTCGCGATGCCGGGGATCGACGAGCCGTACTTCTTCCACTGCGCCGCCGAAAGCCCGAGCAGGCTCGCGTTGCCGCGCCTGTGGTCCGAAGCCGCTTCGCCGACTCCGGCCAGCGTGACCCACGAGAGGTGGCACGACGGCCGTTCGGTGCGCAGCGTCAGCTCGCCGTTCGCGTAGCCGATCAGGGCGTCCGCCGGGATGCCCAGCGGTCCGGCGAGCCCGTCCGCCCACTGCTGCAGCGCCGTCTTGCCGCCCGCGCCCGACGCGCCCTGGCCGGGCTCGCGGGCCTTGACCGGCGCGCTCACTTCCAGGACCGAGGGGCCGGGCAGCGCGACCGGGACCGGTGCGGGCTCAGGCTCGGGCGAGCGGTGCGCGACGAACCAGCCACCGACCGCGAGACCCGCGACCAGCGGCAACGCGACCAGCGCGCGAACGGCCACCCCGCGGGCCCAGGAGGTCTGTTTCGGCGCAGGCTCGGTAGTCACGCTGTCCAACTTAGAAGACCGCACCTCTGGGTAAACGACCGAATGCCTTGCACGATAGGGGGACTCCCATATGGTGGGCACTATGGATGGCACTGTGGCGCGAAGCGCCTCCGTTGAGGGTGGTGGGGGCATGGATGGAGAGATCGATGCGGCGCGCCTGACGTCGGCGCTGGCCGGGAAGTACGCGAAGGCCGACGTCGTGGAGACCACTGGGTCCACCAACGCTGACCTGCGCAAAGCTCTCGACGCCGGGGCTGAAGACCGCACGGTGCTGATCGCGGAGGAGCAGACCGCCGGGGTCGGCAGGCGGGCTCGCTCGTGGAGCTCGCCGAAGGGCGCCGGGCTGTACGTCAGCGTCGCGCTGCGGCCTCAGGGCGTGTCGTTCGCCGCGCTCGGCTCACTGTCCGTGGTCGCCGGGCTGGCCGTCCGCGCGACAGCCGCGTCCGTCGGGGTCGACGCCGTCCTCAAATGGCCCAACGACGTCCTCATCGGCGGCGCGAAGACCGCCGGGATCTTGGCCGAGGCCGTCGCGGGCGAGCCGGCGTCGATCGTGCTCGGCATCGGCCTGAACGTCCTTCCTTTGGGTGTAGATGTGCCCGCCGGGCCCGGCGGGCTGCCCGCTACTTCGCTGGCCGAGGCGGGCGCCACGAACACCGACCGCACCGACCTGGCCATCGCGCTGCTGACCGAGCTGGACGCGCTGGAGCGGCGCTGGCGCCTCGCCGGGGGCGACCTGACCGAGGCCGGGCTGCTCGGCGACTACCGCGCCCACTGTGCCACGCTGGGCCAGGACGTCGAGGTCCAGCTGCCGGACGGGGCCTCGCTGACCGGGCGCGCCGCCGACATCGACCCGGCAGGCCAGCTGCAGGTCGACCTTCCCGACGGCCGCAGGCTGACCGTCTTCGCCGGTGACGTCGTGCACGTGCGCGGCGCCTGAATCCCGATTCCGGGTTGCGCCCACCCGGACACCCCGTCGCCGGTACGGTGAGGCGACACCGCCGCCACCGAACTTGGGAGCGTCCGCCGTGGGCTATCCGGACGATTTGCTCAGCGAGCAAGAGCACGTCGTGGTGCACAGTCACCCGCACTTCAAGATGCTGATCTTCCCGACGCTCGCACTGCTGGTCACGGTGGGTGCGGGCGTCTGGCTGGCGATCCTCGCGCAGGCCGCCGCCTCGCCGTGGAACTCGGTGGGGCTGATCGCCGTCGGCGTGGTCGGGCTGGTGCTGCTCATCTGGCTGTTCCTGGTGCCGTTCGTGCGCTGGCGCACCACGCACTTCATCGTCACCACCGACCGGCTGATCGCCCGCGAGGGCGTGCTCAAGCGCACCGGCATCGACATCCCGATGGGCCGGATCAACAGCGTCCAGTTCGAGCACGGCCTGCTGGACCGGGTGTTCGGCTGCGGCACGCTGATCATCGAGTCGGCCTCGGACGAGCCGCTGCGCTTCGAGGACATCCCGCACGTCGAGCGGGTGCACACGGTGATCTACCGCGAGGTCAACGACAACCCGCACGACGACTACCGGCCCGGCGCACCGCAGGGCCCCCAGCAGACCGAGCCGTACCCGGGCCAGCACCCGCCGCGCGGCGACCGTCGCCGCTGAAATGGGTACGCGCGCACTGGGGCTGCCCGAGCGGGTGCCGGCGGCGGGCCTGCCGGAGCGGGTGACGATCTGGGAGGTCGGCCCGCGGGACGGCCTGCAGAACGAGAAGACCGTCGTCCCGGTCGAAGTCAAGCTCGAGTTCCTCGACCGGCTTGCCGGCGCCGGCCTCGCCACGCTCGAGGCGACCAGCTTCGTCCACCCGAAGTGGGTGCCGCAGCTGGCCGACGCCGAGCGGCTGCTGGCCGGGCTGGACCGCCGTGAGGGCGTCCGCTACCCGGTGCTCGTGCCCAACGAACGCGGGCTGGACCGGGCGCTGGAGGCGGGTGTCTCGCACATCGCGATCTTCGCCAGCGCCACCGAGACCTTCGCCCGCAAGAACCTCAACTCCGGGCTGGACGAGCAGTTCGCGATGTTCGAGCCGGTCGTCACCCGGGCGCGTGCCGAGGGCTTGGACGTCCGCGGCTATCTCTCGATGTGCTTCGGCGATCCGTGGGAAGGCGTCGTCCCGGCCAAACAGGTCGCGGACGCCGGGAAGCGGTTGCTCGACCTGGGCTGCTCGCAACTTTCCCTCGGCGACACCATCGGCGTCGCGACCGCGGGCCAGGTGGAGGCGCTGATCGGGCTCTTCGGTGACGTCGGCGCGCTCGCCGTGCACTTCCACGACACCTACGGGCAGGCACTGACGAACACTCTCGCCGCGCTGCGCTGCGGAGTGTCCACTGTGGACTCCTCGGCGGGCGGGCTCGGCGGCTGCCCGTACGCCGAATCGGCCACCGGGAACCTCGCCACCGAGGATCTGGTGTGGCTGCTGGACGGCCTGGGCGTCGAGCACGGGGTGGATCTGGGCACACTGGTCGAGACCAGTGTGTGGATGGCGGGGCAGCTGGGCAGGCCGAGCCCGTCGCGGGTGGTCGCGGCACTGGGCGGGGCCCCAACCGGGGCCTGACTCGCCGGTGTGGTGATCAATGCGGTATCAAGAGGAACCGGCAGCGCAGCGGCCGCGTCGACCATCGCGCCACCGGGCTGTCCGGGGGCGCAGACCGAGCCGGAGGATGCGGTGAGCGAGCAGGGCTCCGAGCCGGTCGAGGCCGATCTGGACACCGGCCCGATCCGGCTGCCCGAAGACCCCGCGAGTCCCTACGGCGGCATGGCCGCCTCCGGCACCGACGACGTCCCGACCCCGCCGTCGGGCTACCCCGCGGCGTGGCCGCACGCCGTGTCGCCGCTGCTCCCGCCCGTCCCGCTGGTCACCCCGCCGCCACCGCCGGTGGCCCCGCCGGCGCCGGGACCGGCGTCCCCGCTGCCGCCGCTGGGCTCGCGGCGGACCGAACGGGACAGCGTGGTCGCGCTGTTCCTGGTGCACATGTTCCCGATCGGGCACCTGCCGGTGGCCGCCGACAAGCCCGCGCTGCAGCTGCCGCTGCCCGCCGGCGCGGCGAGCCTCGGTCCGTTCGCGCACCCGGACATGCGGCTGCTCGTCGACGACCAGGCGCTCACGAACGTCACCGCCGGCTTCCGGCGTTCGCCGATCGCGCCGCCGCGCGAGGTACCGCCCGAGGTGACCTTCGGCTACGACCCCTACGCCCGCGCGACCCAGTCCGCGTGGGAACGGCGGTTCATCGCCGACGACGGCCTGGACTACGTCTGGCCGCCGTTCGACGCCGGTGCGCCGATGATGCTCGAGTCGGACACCTACCTCGACCACTTCGGCCCGCCGTACGGCCGCGTGTTCTTCCGGGACCGCACGCCGTTCTCGGACCGCGGCCTGCCGCCGGGCTGGCTGGAGGAGGAGTATCGCCGCTACCGCGTCGTGCGCCGGGTGCCGATGTGGCGCTCGGAGGCCGCGCAGTGGTTCGGCCAGCCGGGCGGGGGGACGCGGTACCGTGCTCCGCTGGGCGCCGACGAGCTGGTCACCCTCGGCTACCTGGCCGAGGTCAAGGGGGAGGACCGATGAACACGCAGTCGATCCAGCGCTGGCTGGGTGTCCTCGGCGTGCCGCCCGAGGTGGTGTCACTCGGCGCCGAGGTGGACAACGCGTGGTGTCTCATGCAGAGCGAGGACCAGGCGTGGGAGGTCTTCTGGCGCGAGCAGGGCAACCGCTACGACTGGGCGCGCTTCACCAGCGAACAGGTCGCGTGCCACTACCTCTTCGGACGGCTGGCCTGGGCGCAGGTCGCCCGCGGCGCAGTCGGCCAGCTCCCGGGTTCCTGATGAGCCGTGAAGGCCCCCTTGCCGGCTGTGAGAGCCGGTAAGGGGGCCTTCACGGCTTATGAAACGGCGTAGGTGAAGATGTGCGCCGCGCCGCCGCCGGTCGTCGAGGCCGGGAGCGTCACGGTGCGGACCTGCTTGGCCGGGTCGAGCGCGATCGGCGCCGTCGCGAAGAGGTACGACGTGAACGGCCGCTGCAGCCGGAACATGTACCTCGGGAAGCCTGCGTTGACGTACGGGACCTTCGCGACCACCGTGTTGCCGAACTGCGGCTGCTCGTCGCCGCCCTTCAGCAGCCACTCCGACAGGCCGAGTGACGCGGTCTGCGTCGACCCGTCGGTGTAGGTGATGGTGACCGTGCCCTGCGCGTCACCGCCGGTCGCCGAGCCGAGGAACGACAGCTTCGTCGCCCCGGCCGGTGCATTCGGCGCAAGCGTTTGCCCTGCCGCGATGACGTTGTCCGGCGTGCCGATCGGGCTCGACGGCCAGGCGAACTGCTGGCCGTTTGCGCTCACCTTCGCCGCCGGGCGTGATCCCGTTGGAAGCGAAACCCTGTGCGGAGTAGGAGAACACGAAGCCGCCCGGGTACAGGTCGGTCTCGCCGAAGTCGCCGTACTGCACCAGCTTGTCGTCGGCGACGCCGGTGCTCGTGTACGCCGCGTGCAGCGTCCCGGGCTTGCCCACGGTCACCGGCAGGTAGGCGGGCACCTGCTGCGTCCCGGCGCCGATGAACTTGATCGGCACGGACAGCGACGCGTCAGCGCTGCCCGCGGCGGCGGTGACCACGACGTCCTGCGTGGCCTTGCCGTTGCGGCCCACGGTGAGCGTGCCGCTCGACGGCGTCACGGTGAGTCCGGCGGGCGGCTGCGCCTGCCAGGTCACCGTGCCTCCACCGGTGATGCCCTCGGCGGTCACCGTCGCCTTGGTGCCTTCCGCGCCCGGCGTGACCACGATCCGGCCGGGGCCGACGCGCCCGCGGACCGGCACCTCGCCGTCGCGGAAGGATGGCGGGACGTCGCCCGCGCCCGAACCCCACGACGTCGGCGCGGTGCCGAGTGAGAAGTCGAGCCGTCCGCCGTCGACCACAAAGGACTCCGGCAGCCACGGCTTGGTGCCGGCCTTGCCGTTCACCTTCAGCGAGTTCACGTACTTCACCGTGCTGGACGCGCCGGGCGCGGTGATGACGATCCGCTGTCCGGTCGCCCGGGTCACGGTGATCTTCGGGAAGATCGGGCTGGCCAGCACCATTTCCGCGCGGCCGGGGGCTTCGGGGTACATGCCGAGCGCGGCGAAGACGTACCACGCCGAAGTAGCGCCGAGGTCGTCGTTGCCGGGCAGGCCGTCCTCGGTCGGCTTGAACAGCAGCTCCGCCGAGCGACGCACGATGTCCTGCGTCTTCGACGGCGCGCCCGCGTAGGCGTACTCCCACGGCACCTCGAACGACGGCTCGTTCGACATGAAGGCGTAGGGCGAATTGGCGTCGCTGTTCAGCTTCGTGAAGAAGTAGTCGAGCCGTTTCGTGGCCGCCGCATTGCCGCCCATGGCGTCGAAGAGACCGCGGACGTTGTAGGGCACCATCCAGCTGTACTGCGCCGCGTTTCCTTCCTGGTAGCGCATTTCCTGGTACTGCGCGGGATCGAACGGGGACAGGAACCGGCCGTCGCGCATCCGGGTCTGCAGGTAGCCGGTCCCGGGGTTGTAGACGTTCTGCCAGTACTGCGCCCGCGCCATGAACTGCTGGTAGGTGCCCTTGTCGCCGAGCCGCTGCGCGAGCTGCGCGATGCCGAAGTCGGCGGTGGTCTCCTCGAGCATGTCGGAGACGTTGTTGGGGTGGTAGCCCAGCGTCTGGTAGTCGGACAGGCCTGGGCGCTCCAGCGCGCGCTCGCCCGCCTGCTGGACGCGGGTGGCGCCGTTGACCATGGACTTGAGCGCCTGGGCGGCGTCGAAGTCCTTGGCGCCGAAGGCATACGTGCTGGCGATGATCGAGTGGTACGGGTCGCCGCCCATCACGCCCATGAAGTCGTTGTTCTGCGACCAGCGATCCCAGATCCCGCCCGCCTGGTTCGCCTGGTTGAGCATCGACTGCGCCATGTCCGCGGCCTCGTGCGGGGCGAGCATCGAGAGCAGCTGGACCTCGTCGCGGTAGGTGTCCCAGCCGGAGAAGTTGGCGTACTGGGCGTGCCCCGGCTTGGTGCGGTGGATCGCCTTGTCGAAGCCGGAGTAGCGGCCGTCGACGTCGGAGAAGACGTTGGGCTGCATCAAGGTGTGGTACAGCGCGGTGTAGAACGTCTTCGTGTCGGCGACGCTGCCGCCTTCGACGGTGATCTGGCGCAGCCGGTCGTTCCACGTCTGTCGCGCGCTGCGGCTGATCCGGTCGAAGGAGTCGCCGTGCTGCTCGGCCAGGACGTTCAGCTCGGCGCCGTTGAGGTCCACATAGGACAGTCCGACCCGGACCTGGACCGGCTTGGCCGGGTCGAAGGTGAGGAACGCGCCGGAGCCGCCGTCGGCGGTGACGACCTGCTTGTCCCAGGTCGTCTTGGACAGGTTGCCGCCGCGCGCGGACGTCCCGCCTGGGGTGAGGGTCGCGTCCTGCCAGACGCCGGAGGTCTTGAACGGCTGATCGAAGGTGGCGGTGAAGTAGACCTTGTAGGTGTTGGGGCCACGGCAGAAGTGGCCGCTGGAGACCCAGCCTTCGACGGTCCGCCTTGCCGGGTCGACGGTCACCGAGGCGTCGTCGCTGCCCATCGCGGACGCGGCGGTGTCGACCAGCAGCGTCGCGTCGCCGGTGCGGGGGAAGGTGAAGCGGGCCATGCCGGAACGCTGGGTCGAGGTCAGCTCGGTGGTGATGCCGGAGTCGGTCTTCACCTTGTAGTAGCCGGGCGACGCTGATTCGTTGCTGTGGCTGAAGGTGGGGAAGTACTTCGTCGCGTCGACGGCGGGGGAGGTGGTGAGCTTCCCGGCGAAGGGCAGGAACGGCAGGTCGCCCGCCGCACCGCCGCAGCCGGCGCCGTTGAAGTGGGTGAGGCTGAAGCCACGCAGGTGGTTCTCTTCCCACGCGTAGCCGCCGTCGCGGTCGCGGGCGTAGTAGCGGCCCTGGCCGGCGGGCGGCTTCGGCTGCAGCGGGGTGTCGGGGCTCCACTGCACCATGCCGAACGGGACGTCGGCGCCGGGGAAGGTGTCCCCGGCGTAGGTGTTGGAGTCAGCCTGGTCCCCGGCCTTCGCGCCGACGAACGGGTTGACGTAGGCGGCGAGGTCGGCGTGGTGGTCCTCGGTGGCGGCCGCCGTCGTCGTCAGGCTGAGGGGAATGATCAGGGCGAGTGCTGCTGAGATGGTCCGTCTGCGCATGCGCGTCCTCCCAGGATGTGCCGTCCATCCGCGCTGACAACGTTGTCAACGAGCAGGGTGGTCCGGTGAGCACTGGGAGTGAAACATCCGCCCCCTACGCCGTCAACGATTTACCGGCGTTCTGTCCAGTGGGTGAGGCAAGGACTCGTGAGCGTTCCGGGCGGTTCTAACCGCCCGGAACGCTCACGAGTCCTTCAACGCTTCAGGATCGCCAGGGCTTCGTCGTGCAGGAGGCCGTTGGTGGAGAGCGCGGAGCCGTTGTCGTAGCGGGCCTCGCCGGACAGGTCGGAGAAACGGCCGCCCGCCTCGGTGACGATCACCTGCGCCGCGGCGACGTCCCACGGATTCACGATGCACTCCGCGACGACGTCCAGCGCACCCTCGGCGACCAGGCAGTGCTGCCAGAAGTCCCCGAACGCCCGCGACTCCCAGCAGGCGTCCAGCAGCTCCAGGTACTTCTCCCGCGAGTGGTACTCGTTCCACGACCCCAGGTCCGTTGTGGACAGATACGCGTCTTCCAGCGAAGAAACGCCCGACACCGCGAGCCGACGCTCACCGCCGGACTCGCGCAGCCAGGCCCCGTCGCCCGTAGCCGCCCACCAGCGACGGCCCAGCAGCGGCGCGCTGATCAGGCCGACCACCGGGTCGCCGTCCTCCACCAGGGCGACCAGCGTCGCCCAGACGGGTACACCTCGCAGGAAGTTCTTGGTCCCGTCGATCGGGTCGAGTACCCAGGCCCGCCCGGAAGCCGCCGACCCGCCGCGCTCCTCGCCGAGGACGGCGTCGGAAGGGCGTTCGGTCGCCAGCACTGCCCGGATCGCGTCCTCCACCGCGGTGTCCGCGTCGGTCACCGGCGTCCGGTCGGGCTTGCGGGAGACTGCCAGGTCCAGCGCGCGGAATCGCGCCGTCGTGATCGCGTCGGCCGCGTCGGCCAGCCGGTGGGCGAGGTCAAGGTCATTCGCGTAGCCAGGCACGGTCACGATGGTTTCACGCCCCGCCACCGTAGAGTTGACCAGGTGAGCATGGTCCTACTTGCCGAAGACGATCCGGCCATCGCCGAGCCGCTGTCCCGCGCGCTCCAGCGAGAAGGCTACGAGATCCACGTCGTGACCGACGGCCCGTCGGTGCTCGACGCGACGGCCGCCCAACGGGTCGACCTGCTCGTGCTCGATCTCGGCCTGCCCGGGATGGACGGCCTGGAGGTCTGCCGGCGCCTGCGCGCGGCCGGCACCGAGCTCCCGGTGCTGATGCTGACCGCGCGCACCGACGAGGTCGACTTCGTCGTCGGCCTCGACGCGGGCGCCGACGACTACGTCGCCAAGCCGTTCCGGCTCGCCGAGCTGCTGGCCCGGATCCGCGCGCTGCTGCGCCGCCGGGTGCCGGAGGTGCTCGAAGCCGGCGGCGTCCGGATGGACCTGGGCGCCCGGATGGTCACCGTGGACCTGCACGAGGTCCAGCTGGCCAACAAGGAGTTCGAGCTGCTGCGCGTGCTGATGACCCGCGCGGGCCAGGTGGTCAGCCGCGACGAGATCCTCGCCGAGGTGTGGAACGACCTCGAGTCGAAGACCTCCAAGACGCTCGACATGCACATGTCCTGGCTGCGCCGCAAGCTCGCGATCGCGGGCGACGAGGCCGCCGGCCGCGCCACCAAGGCACACGCCGGGGACGGCGAACGCCGGATCGCCACCGTCCGCGGCGTCGGCTTCCGCTTCAACACCGAATAAGCCGTGCGCCGTCGCATCCTGCTGGCGATCCTCCTGGCCGTCGCGGTCACCGCGGCGGTCCTCGGCATCCCGCTGGCCCTGGTCGCCCGCCTGCAGATCCAGCAGGCCAGTGAGGAGGGCCTCGGCCAGACCGCCCGCAGCATCGCCGCCGGGCTGGACAACGAGCTCGCCAACGGCCAGGAGATCGACCTGGACCAGGTCGCCGTCGCCGTGCCGCCCAACGGCCTGCTCGTCGTGCGCGTCCCCAACATGACCGAGAAACGCTACGGCTCCGACCTGGGCGGCGGCCGGGTCACCGTGAGCGTCCCGATCGCCCGCGAGGGCACGGTCGAGCTGAACATCCCGGACGGGCCGACCGAGGCTCGGAAGACCACCGTCACCCTCGCCGTCATCCTGCTGGTGCTGCTGTCGGTCGCCACCGGCGCGGTAGTCGCGATCGTGACCGCGCGGAGGCTGGCGAAACCGCTGCGGCACGTCGCCGATCGCGCGTCCCGCCTCGGTGGCGGCGACTTCAGACCCGACGCCAGCCGCTACGGCGTCGGCGAGCTCGACATGGTGGCCGAGGCGCTGGACGCTTCCGGCACCGCGCTCGCCCAGCTGGTCCAGCGGGAACGCCAGCTCGTCGGCGACGTCTCGCACCAGCTCCGCAGCCGGCTCACCGCGTTGCAGCTGCGCCTCGAGCCCCTCACCGTCCATCCGGACGCCGACGTCGCCGACGAGTCGAAAGCCGCGCAGGAACAGGCGGACCGGCTCGCCGAGGCCCTCGACGAGCTGCTGGCCGCCGCCCGCGCCGCTCGCGAGGTCGGCGCCGAGCCGATCGACCTGCCGCAGCGGCTGCCCGAGATGGCGCAGGAATGGCGCGAACTGCTGCGCGCGGAGGGCCGGAACCTGCGGATGAAGGTCGCCGACGGGCTGATGGCCCGGGTCACGCCCGGCCGTCTGCGCGAAGTCATCGGCGTCCTGCTGGACAACGCGCTGCGCCACGGCTCGGGCACGGTCACCGTAGCCGCGCGGCGTGGTGAGGCCGAGGGCACGGTCGTGGTGGAGGTCAGCGACGCCGGTCCCGGCGTGCCCGACGAGCTCGCGCCGCACATCTTCGAGCGCGGGTTCTCCGGCGGCGGATCCACCGGCGTCGGGCTGGCGCTCGCGCGGGCGCTGGTCGAGGCCGACGGTGGACGGCTGGAGCTTTCGCAGCGCCGTCCCGCCGTGTTCAGCCTCTTCCTGCGGGTGCCGCGCCCGGCCGACGTGCCCGAGGTGCGCTGGCCCGCGGAACGGGTGCCGCGCTAGTGTCGCGTGATCCCACTTGCCTTACGCCGCTGCGGCCCACGCGGTCCCTGGCTGCGTTGGAGAAAAGCCCAAGTACGTCCAGTACGAGGGCTTTCCTCCGCCTTGCCAGGAACCACGTGGATCCACAGCGGACGCAAGGCAGCGGAATCACGCGACACTAGAAGATCTTGGCGACCGCGGCGCGTTTCGGCGTGGCGGTCTTCCTGACCCGGACGGCCTTGCCGTCGAGGCCGGCGGTGACGCTGACGACGAACCCGGCCCTGGCGGGCATGCCGAGGCTGGTCCACAGCCCGGTCGGATCGGTGTCGGCGATGGCCAGCCGCACCGGCCGGCAGTTCTCGTCGGCGTCGGCGGGCAGCCACTTGGCGGGCAGCCGCGCGGCCGAGGCCACCGCGTGCAGGGCGGCGTCGAGCAGCAGGTGTTCCTCGCGGACCGCTTCCGCCCTGGCCGTGACCAGGTAGGACAGCGTGCAGCGCCGGGAGGGACGCGTGACGCCGGTGCGGTTGACACCGGCGTCACGCCCTCCCCCTGCTTCACCCTCGCCGCCGGTTTCATCCCCGGCGGCGTTGCGCAGCGCGAAAAGGAACAACTCCACGCTCCGCACGTTCGACTCCGTCTGCCAGGTCGGTTTCGGCGGGTCCAGCCGGATCTGCGTCCCCGAGGGCAGATGGGGCCGCAGCATCCGGCACAGGGCCTCGTCGACCTGCGCGATCATGGGCTAGATCAGCCCTTCACGAAGCGCGTACGCCACCGCGTGCGAGCGGTTGCGCAGCTGGAAGCGGTTGGTGACGTCGTGCAGGATGCTCTTGACCGTCCGCTGCGAGTAGCACAGCTGGTCGGCGATCTCCTGCGTGGAGAACCCCGACGCGACGAGCTTGAGCACCTCCGTCTCCCGGTTGCTCATCCCGCCCAGATGCAGGCCTCGCGGCTGGAGGACCTGGCGTTGCAGGCGGGACACCCGGTTCAGCAGCCTGCCGAGCAGGTCGGGCGGCAGGGCACCCTCCCCGGCGGCGGCGGCCTTGATCAGCCGGACGAGAACCTCCGGGCCGGCGTCGGCGCGGCGGGCGACCGCGCAGACCCCGTGTTCCACGGCGTTGAGGATCTCGTTGTCGTCGACTTCGCCCGCGACCAGCACGATGCGGGTGAAGCCCTGATGGTGCAAAGCGGAGAGCAGCTGGGTCATGGACTCGTCGAGACGGTCCGCGACCAGCAGGGCGACCAGGTTGGTCTTCGCCGGGTCGGCGGACTCCCCATCCACGACCCAGACGTCGTCACGCGAACGCAGCGCCATGCAGACGCCGTTGTGCAGGATCGGATCGGTGGCGCGGACCACTACCGGCGTCCGGTTAGGTTCGAACATCGTTTCCCATTCCCCTCGAACGGCAGCGGGGGTCCCACCCCCCGTGTTGTACGACTGTGCCCGCCGAGGTGTCCCGGGCGCATGGGACCCGTGTCCCGAAGTTGCCCTAAAGCCGTCCCTTCGGGCACTTCCGATCAGGGTTTGGGAGCACTCCGGCCGAGCCCGGCGTCCCGGGCACGCACGATCGCCTCCGCGCGGTCGGCCACGTGGAGCTTCGAGAAGACGTTCGAGATGTGGTTTCGCACGGTCTTGGGGCTCAGGCACAGGGTGTTCGCGATGACGCCGTTGCTGTGCCCGGCCGCGATCAGCGCCAGCACCTCGCGCTCCCGGCCGGTCAGCTCGGGGAAGACCGGGTCGGCGGTCTGCGGGGCGTGGTTGAAGAAGCCGAGGACGCGGTTGGCGATGTCCGGGCCGAAGATGGCTTCGCGCCGGGCGACGGCCTGGACCGCGCGGATGATCTCGTCCGGCTCGGCGTCCTTGAGCAGGTAGCCGCGGGCGCCCGCGCGCATGGCGGCGAACACGGACTCGCTCTCGTCGGCCATGGTCAGCATGAGCACGCCGATGTCCGGGCATTCGGCGACGATGTGGCGGGTCGCCTGGATCCCGGACAGGTCGGGCAGATGCAGGTCCATCACGACGACGTCCGGGCGGAGCGCGGCGGCCGCGCTGACCGCGTTCGCGCCGCTGGCCGCCTCGCCGACGACCTCGATCCCGGGTTCCGCGACGAGCAGGGTGCACACGCCGAAGCGGAACAACGGGTGGTCGTCGACGACCAGCACCCGCAGACGGTCGGTCATACGGTCTCCTTCGGTGACGCCGGTGGCAGTCCATGCGAAGGCCGGCGCCGGGCATCGACGGCGTTCCGCCGACCCCGCCGCACACCATCCGGCCCGAAATTGAACGCGTGATGAGTATCCCGCGCGGCAGTGACGGATACCCAGCGTACCGCCACCTGCCGGACGAGTGAGCGACCGTTCGGCGCAGTGGCTGGGGGAGGACGCAGGGCACCCTTACTTCCGCGTGGCGATGGTAAGGGTGCTTTACGCCCTTCCGGAACCGCGTTTGTCCCCCATGTTCTTGATCCGGGTAATCGATGTCCGGATCGTGACCGGATCGCTGCCGATCAGGTGAACTTCAGGGCGTTCTCCCGGGTCCACTCGGCGAAGGTGCGCGGGCGACCCAGCAGCCGCTCGACGGTGTCGAACACGATGTGCTCGTGATCGGCCGAAGCGCGCTTCAGCGCGAAGAAGCCGTCGATCATCTTCGCGGGCCAGCCGAAGCTCAGCATTCGCTCACGCGCAGCTGGTTCGGGTTCTTCGACGTACTTCAGCGGGCGGCCCAGCGCTTCGGCCAGCTGTGCGACCTGCTGCTCGGTCGTGAGTGCTTCGCCGCCTGTGAGTTCGTAGGTGGCGCCTTCGTGGCCAGGCTGTGTCAGTGCCGCGACGGCGACATCGGCGATGTCCCGGACGTGCACCAGTGCGGACGCCGGATCGCCTTCGGGGACGTACACGGAATTATCCGCACGTACGGAGTTGCGCCAGGCGAAGCGGTTGTCCATGTAGGCGCCGGGACGCAGGATCGTCCAGTCCGGCCCGGCTTCGCGGATCGCCTGCTCGGCTTGGGCGTGGGCGCGGGTGATCGGGTCGTCCGAGCCGAAGTGGACACCGGTGGTGGACAGCTTGACCAGCCGGCGGACGCCGGCGCGGGCCGAGGCTTCCGCGACCGCGCGCTCACGGTCGACGGTGGCGCCCTGGGTCAGGACGAAGACCCGGTCGACACCGTCGAGCAGCCGGGGAAGGGCAGCGGTGTCGTCGAGGTCGCCGCGCACGATTTCGGCGCGGGGGTCGATGGCCGCCTTGGCCGGGTCGCGGGTGAGGGCGCGGACGGCCGCACCGGCGTCGAGCAGGGCGGGAATGAGGGCGCGGCCGACTTTGCCGGTGGCGCCGAGGACGAGAATCATGGGTTTCTCCTTATCGGGAAGTGCGAAGCGGGACGTGCGGCAGCGCGAAGGCGGTCGCGAGGCCGAGGGCGAGCGGGATGAGCAGGGCGAGGAACACGCCGTGGAGCGCGGTGGCGTACCCCGGCAGTCCCGCGGTGAGGACCGCGCCGAGCACGACCGGGCCGAGGGCCGAGCCGAGCGAGCGGGCCAGGTTGACCGCCGCGGACACCACGCCGAGGTCCTCGCGGGGTGCGGTGTTCTGCGTGGCCAGCGCGAGGACCTGCAGGTTGAGCCCGGCGGCGAGGCCGAAGACGGTGAGGCAGGCGACCACCCAGGGGAGGGCGCTGTGGTCGTCGAGCGTCGTCATCGCGGCGACCGCGACGAGCCCGAGCGCCATGCTGGCGATCGGCGCCCAGCGGTAGCGGCCGGTGCGGCTGATGACCCGCCCCGCGACGACCGAGGACACCGCGACGGCGAGAGTCATCGGGACGAGCAGCAACCCGGCCTTCGCGGGCGCGGCGCCCGCGACGTTCTGCAGGTAGACGGCGAGGTAGTTGACCGAGCCGAGGAAGGCGAAGCCGGATAGGACGCTGAGTGCGCTCGCGACGGTGAAGGTCCGGTCCTTGAAGAGCCTTAGGGGCAGGACGTTCAGCTTGCCGCCGCATGGCTGCCGGGGCGGAAGGTGGAGGAAGCGGGCGACGGCGGCGAAGGCGGCCAGGCCGGGCGGCAGGTTGATCAGGAAGATCCAGCGCCAGCCGAGCGTGTCGGTCAGGACGCCGCCGGCCACCGGACCGGCGAGAGACGCGACCGCGAAGCACACCGAGAACCACCCGAAGTACTTCGCGCCTTCGCGCGGCGAGAAGAGTTCGCCGAGCGTCGCACCTACGGAGACGAAGAGCCCTCCGGAACCTGCGCCCTGGAGGACGCGGGCGGCGGTGAGCGTTGCGGCGCTCGGGGCGAGGGCGCAGGCCAGCGAACCCAGGAGGAACAGGCCGAGCGCGGCCAGGAGCAAGCGTTTGCGGCCGTAGAGGTCGCCGAGCTTGCCGTGAAAGGGCGCGGTGACGCTGCCGGCCAGGAGGTAGGCGGTGGTGACCCAGGCGTAGGAGCCGGTGCCGCCGAACTCGCCGGCGATGCGGGGGAGCGCGGTGGCGACGACCTGGGCGTCGAGCATGCCGAGGAAGACCGACAGGAACAGGCCCGCGAGGGCGAGGGCGATTCGGGCGCGTTGAGGCGCCACGGAAGTTGTGGTCAAGAAAAGTCCAAAGGGTGTGAAGGGACGAGAGATGCGGACGCGCTGATGCGACGTCCCGTCGAGACGGGAAAAGGTTCCAACTCCTCACCCGCTAAGGGGTGCGGTCCTCTTCGCGCTCGGAAATCACCTCGAATCGTCCCGCTCGCCCGGCCGAACCCGGGCGGCGTCCTCACGATGGATCGCTGACACCCATGACTCTAGACAACTACATGTCGAAGAACAAGTACTTTCCGAGGGCTGGGGCCGGGTCTCGCGAGTGGTAAGTCGGGTTCCAACCGCTTCCCTCACGACGCCTTCACACACTGGATCCACTGAAGGCGTCCTTCACCACACCTCAGTCCATAAAGGACGGGGCCAGGACAGCTCAACCGCGGACTCGGCGACGCACCTCGGTCCCCTGTGGGTCACCAAAGAGACCGGAGGTTCCAACCCGGCTTACCACTCACGACGCCTTACTGCGGAAGCTTGGTGACCTGGTCGTTGTCGCGACGGCGGCCGCCGAGGTCGTCCGGGAAGACCCACTTCTTGAAGCCCCAGAACCGGAAGAACATCGCCAGCAGCATGCCGATGATCGACCCGCTCGCGAAGTCCGCGACCTCCTGCACCAGCCGCGTCACGTGCGGGACCTCCAGGTCCAGCACGTACCGCGAGACGTAGAGCGGGATCAGGTTCACCACCACCGCGATGCCGCTGATCACGAAGAACAGCGCCGCCTCGTGATGCCGCTCGCGGCCACCGCGGGTCCGGAACGACCACTCGCGGTTGAGGATGTAGGACACGATGGTCGCGACGATGATCGCGATCGCCTTCGCCGTGGTCGGTTTCGACTCCAGCACGCTCAGCTTGAGCATGTACCAGACGCCGTTGTCGACCACGAAGGTCGTCCCGCCCACGATCGCGAACTTCAGCAGCTCCCGGTGCTTGATCAGCACCGATCGCAGCGGCTCGGGCGTGCGTCGCAGCACGGTTTCCACCACGGTCACACCACGCAGTCTAGGAGAGTCCGCGGGTGCCCCGTGGTTCAGGCGGCTTCGCTGCCATGAATGTCCGGATCGTCCGGGGTCGTGGTCTGGACCTTCCGCAACCGCGCCGCTTCCTTCGGGAACACCCATTTCTTGAACGCCCACCAGCGGAACACCGTGCCGAGCAGGGTGCCGATCACCACGCCGCTGACGAAGTCGGCGACCTCGACGCCGAACGCCGTCAGGTTCGGCTCCTGGAAGTGCAGCACGTACCGCGAAATGAGCTGCGGCAGCGCGTTCAGCAGCAGTGCGACCCCGCTGACCAGGAAGAACAGTGCCGCTTCGTGATGCCTTTCACGGCCGCCGCGGGTATGGAACGACCACTCGCGGTTCGCGACGTAGGAGAAGATCGTCGCGACCAGGACGCCGATCATCAGCGCGGTCACCGGATGCGTGCGCAGCACGGTGAACTTGAGGCCGTAGTTGATCGTCATCGTGATCGCGAAGCTGGCCCCGCCGACCGTGGCGAACCGGACCAGTTCGCGATGCTTGCTCAGCACCCGGCGGACGCTACCCCGTCAGCCAGTTGAAGAACCCTTCCGGGTCCACCGTCGGCGGTTTCTGGCCGGGCTCGCCGGTCGGCTTTGGCGGCGCGCTCGTCGTCGGCGAATCCGCCGGCGGCTCGGTCGTGTCCGATTCGGTCGTCTTGGTCGGCGGGGTCGACGGCGGCGTCGACGTGGGGGTCTTCGTGGGCTTGGTCGGCTTCGTCGGCGGCGTCGCGGTCGTGGAAGGCGGGACGGGCTCGCCGCACCACTTGCGCCAGCAGTCGAAGTAGATGCTCACCGGCGCCGCCGAGGCCGTGCCCAGCTTCGCGTTGATCGTCACCGGCACCCCCGCGGGCGGACGTCCCTTCAGCCGGACCCACAGGTTGACGTGCTGGCCCGGCGCGACGGCACCGCGCGTGGTGCAGGTGGCGCCTTCCGGCGTCGGCTGGCACGGGAAGCCGCGCAGGCTCCACCACTGCCACAGCGCGTGGTCGAAGGTGACCGTGACCGGCTTGGTCGTCTGCCCGGTGTTGCGGACCCGGACGTAGACCAGCGGGTTGCGGGTCCACGGGAACGTCGAGAGCCCGTCGCCTTGCGCATCGAGGACCACCGCGTCCGGCGGGGCCTTCACGGTGACCTGGACGCTCACTGCCACCTTGATCAGCGTCCCCGCGGTGATCGAGCCGGTCACCGTGCTGCCCGCGGCCGCGGTCTCGTCGGCCTTCAGCCGGAACGTCAGCACCGCGCTCTGGCCCGGCTGCAGCCCGGTCCCGGTCTTGCAGGTGACCGTGCCTTCGCCGCCAGGGCAGTTCACCGCGATGGGGCCTGCGGCCTGGGCGAACGCCATCGGCGCACCGCCCCCGCCCGCGTCCACCGCGTGCACGCCCGGCGGCAGGTTCAGCGCTGCCACCACGGGCTCGGACACGGTTCCGCCGTCGTTGCGCACGCTGACCGGCAGGTTCACCGGCTCCGCGCCCGGCTGCAGCTCGACCCCGCCCGGGGGCGTCGTCGCCGTCACCGACGGCGGCGCGGGCTGAGCGGGCGGCGGAGCCGGGGCCGGCGGAGGTGGCGGGGCCGGAGCCGGGACAACGATGGGCGCCGGCACCGGAGGAGCCGGGGCCGCCGGAGGTGGCGGGGCCGGCGGGACGACCGGCTGCGGGGTCGGCTTCGCGGGCTGGACGATCGCGGGTGGCGGCTGCTGCTGCGCGACCGGGATGTCCTGAGAGCTCCCACCCGCGACCAGCGCGACGACCACGGCCGCGACGACCGCCGTCCCCGACGCGGCCACCCCGGCGAACTGACGGGGACCGGACGCGGCGGCTCCGGCGGCCGCACCGGCCTTGCCGCCGGCGGCCGCGGCACCCGCTGCGGCCGCACCCGCGGCTGCGGCGGTGGCCGCGCTGGCCTTCGCCGCGCCGATTGTGGCGAGGTAACCCAGGGCGGCGCCACCGAGGACGATCGGGGCGATGATCGCGCGCAGGCCGCCGTTGACGTCGGCGAGCTCCGCGGCCAGCCCGCGGCAGGCCTCGCACTCGTCCAGATGGGACTCGACCTGGGCACGTTCGCGCTTCGAGAGCCCGTCGCGGGTCCACGCGCCCAGCCGCTCGGCCGTCGCGCGGCAGCGTTCCGCGGCGTTCTCCTGCAGGTGGACCTGCAGATATGCCTGCCGAAGTCCTTCGCGGGCGCGGTAGGCGAGCGCCGAGACGCCGTTCGCGGTCAGGCCGAGCAGCGGCGCGACCTCGGCCGGGCTCTGCTGCTCGATCTCGGTGTGCCAGAGCACCGCCTGCCAGCGCTCGGGCAGCCGCGCGAACGCCTTCGCGGCCATCGTGCGTTCCAGCCCGGCCACCGCGGTGTCGGAGAACGGCACGGTCAGCGCCTCGCCGACGGCCCCGCCGACGTCGGTCATGTCCTCGTTGAGGTCGACCCGGCGCTCCTTGCGCGTGCGGTCGTAGGCGGTGTGCCGAAGCGCCGTGAGCAGGTACGCGCGGAACGCGGTGTCCGGGCCCTTGCCGCCGCGCAGCGTGTCCAGCACCTTCGCGAAGGCCTCGGACACGAGGTCGTCGGCCTCGGAACTGGACCGGGCCAGCTGGCGGGCGAGGTTGTGGGCCGCTCCCGAGTGTCGTTCGAACAACGTTCCGTACGACGCGATCTGCCCGGCGCGAACGTCGGCGATCAGCTCGGAGTCACTCTTTCCGCTGAGATCGGCGGGAACGGTGGACACGGGACTCCTTCGGCGGCTAGGGCTGCGACCAGCCGCAACGGCCGGTAACGCGAGACAAGTGTGACGGAACTACCGGGAGTGGTCACGTCGTGGTCGGTGTGTTGACTCCGACGGCGCAACAAATTCACCCAGCCCTCTCCCGGCTTGTGGGTAAACCTGCCTTAACAAAACTCGCCAGTACGCGTCACGGGGGCCGAACTCCCACGTCACCCCCCTGAAGCGACGCAAGATCGTCGCGGACCGGACGAAAGGGGCAGGCGGCCAGTGGATGTTCCGGTTCCCGGTATTCAGGCCGGCCTCGAGGACACCGCCGCGCGCAGGTTCGACCGCGACCGGTCGCTGCGCGCGCTGCGTGCCCGCTGGCGGACGGCCAGCCTGGCCGCCGGCTGGCGGTTCCCGAGCGACTGGGCACTGCCGGAGGTCGACGCCGTGTGCGCCGCGGTCATCGCCACCGGCCGGGCCGAGTCCGCCGAGATCGCCTTCGCCGGGCTTGCCAGGGCGCGGGCCGCCGCGGGCGCCGGGCTGGCCGAGACCCTGGCCGACCTCGCCGCGCTGCACGCCGTCCTCGAACGTCCAGCCGACGGCTTCGTCCTCCCCGACGTCGACGCGACACCAGCCCGGCTCCTGCGCACGACCGCGCTGGCCTGGGCCGACGTCGCCACCGACCAGCTCACGCACACCGAGGTCACCGACCCGCTGACCGGCCTGCCCACCGCCGCCTACCTGCGAACGAGACTCGAAGAGGTCTACCGCGGCGCGGCGCGCGAAGAGCGTCCCGCGGCCGAGGATCAAGCGCTGATCGTGATTTCGCTGGACTTTGGCGCGGTCGCCGGCTTCCCGCGGCTGACCGGGATGATCCTGGTCGCGGACGCGCTGAGGGCGGTGTTCGACGGCGGCGAGAGCGTCGCTTCGCTCGGGCCGTCGGTGGTTGCCGCGTTGGCTCCGAAGGACGAGAAGCTCGCTTCGCGCGGCGTCGCGCTGCGAAGAGCGTTGAACGACCGATTGTCGGTCGATCCCCAGCTGAGCGAGGTCGGCCACCCCCGGGTTTCGGCCGTCCGGCTGCCCGCGACCCACGAAATGGCGTGCGACCTGCTGGCGACACTCGCGCGCACCTGAGGGGTAGATGTCCGGAAAATCCGGTTCATCCCCACCCTTCTGACCCGGATCAGAGCACTCATGATTTCCTGGTGAGGTGACCAGGACCGTACCTTCCGACGTCGACGGCCCAGTTCCGGCGAGATCGAATCAGCAACGCCTGGCGCTGCGGAAGTCCCTAGCCCGCCTGTCCGTGCGTCCGCGGTCGATCCTGATCCTCGCGGTGATCCCGCTGGTCGCGATCGGATACGGCATCTACGGCTGGACCCACGAGTGGGTGCTCGGCGTCGATTCCGCGGTCTACCGCGCGGGCGCGCTGACGCTGCTGCACGGCGACCCGCTCTACGACGCGAACACCCTCGCCCCCGAACCGTGGTGGGCGCTGCTGCCCTTCACCTACCCCCCGACGGCGGCGCTGTTCTTCGTGCCGCTGGCGGCGTTCCCGGTCCAGATCTCCTGGGGCCTGATCACCGCCGTCTCGCTGGGCGCGATGGCCCTGACCATCCGGATCGCGATCGGCGCGCTGCCCCGCCCGGCCGAGGACGGGCCGCGCTGGTGGGCCTCGCCCGCGCGCTCGACCATCGTCTTCTTCCTGGTCTTCCTCGGCCTGGAGCCGGTGTGGCGGACGATCTTCCTCGGCCAGATCAACCTGATCCTGATGGCCGCGATCATGCTCGACATGCTGGTCATCGGCGCCCGCGGCAGCCGCTGGGGCGGTGTCCTGGTGGGCATTTCGGCGGCGATCAAGCTGACCCCGCTGGTCTTCCTCGGTCACCTGTTCATCACCGGCCGCCGCAAGGACGCGCTGCGCGGGCTCGCGACGTTCGTGCTGCTGCAGGGCCTGATGTTCGCGATCAGCCCGCACGACGCGGCCCGCTACTGGACCGTCACGCTGCCCGACACCGGCCGCATCGGGCCGGTGCACTGGGCGGGCAACCAGTCGCTGAACGCGCTGATGAACCGCGCGACCGACCTCGCGCCGTGGGCGTCCAAGGCGGCGATGGGGATCGGGCTGCTGCTGGCCATCCCGGCGCTGTGGCTGCTGATGCGCTTCCACCGCAAGGGCCAGAACCTGGCCGCGGTGCTGGTGACCGCGTTCTGGACGCTGCTGATCTCGCCGATTTCGTGGACCCACCACTGGGTTTGGGTGGTTCCGCTGATCGTGCTGCTGGTTTCGCGGCTGCCGAAGACCACGCCGGCGACGGCGTGGAAGCGCTGGCTCGGCACGTTCCTGGCCGCGTTCGTGTTCGTCAGCTGCGTGCTGCTGATCTTGCCCAACGGCGGAACGTCGAGCTGCACTGGACGGTCTGGCAGAACATCCTCGGCGACGCTTACATCCTGATGCCGGTGGTGCTGGCGGCCGCGCTGGGCTTCCGGTGGTACCTGCAGCGCCGCGCCCGGAAGAAAACCCTGATCCAGGACGATGTCGCTGTGTCGTCTGCGCGCGCTTCCACGACCACGCTGCCGGGGCGCGAGTCTCGCACGGACGCCGCGGACGCCAGGGAAGGCGCCCCACCATCGTGATCGCGGGGCCTTCGGCCGAAAAGAGGCGCGCGCGGTGAAGGCCCCGTCGGCGCTTGCGCGCCTCAGGCGCCCCTGGGGCTGGCTTGCGGTTGCTCCGGCTTTGGTGATGCTGATGCTCGGCGTAGTCGCTTGGCTGTCGGGCTGGCACGTCGGGGCGGACAGCGCGGTCTACCGGGCGGGCGCGCTGACGCTCGTCCATGGGGATCCGCTGTACACCCGGGACGTGCTGACCGCGCTGCCGGACTGGGTGCGGCTTCCGTTCACCTACACCCCGGCTGCCGCGCCGCTGTTCCTACCGCTGGCGCTGGTGCCATCGGGCCTGGTCTGGGGCGTGATCGGGTTTTTGTCGGTGGTGGCGGTTACGGTCGTCATCGCGGTGGTTTCGTGGCCTTCGGGGCACCTGCGCAAGGCGTGGGTGCTGCCGGCGGGGACCGCCATCGCTCTGGTGCTGGAGCCGGTGTGGAAGACGCTGTTCCTGGGCCAGATCAACTTGATACTGATGGCGTTCGTGGTGCTGGACGTCCTGGTGCTGCCGGCTCGCGGCGGTGTCGATGGGCCCTCAGCGGGAAAGCGTGCTTCGGGCCGGTGCTGGTCCGGTGTGCTCATCGGTGTGGCGGCGGCGATCAAGCTCACCCCTTTGATCTTCGTGCCGCACCTGTTCTTCATCGGCCGGTGGCGGGACGGGCTGCGCGCGCTGGGTACCTTCGCGGCGCTGGAGGCCGTGATGTTCGCGGTCATCCCGGTCGACGCGGCGCGCTTCTGGCGTGATTCGGCCACCGACCCCAGCCGGGTGGGATCGGTGCACTGGATCTTCAACCAGTCGCTCAACGGCCTCGTGAACCGGGCTTCGCATCTGGCGCCCTGGTCGCTGTACGTCGCGGTCGGCGTCGCGGCGATCCTGGCCGTCCCCGCGGTGTGGCTCGTCGTGCGTCTGCACCGGCGCGGCGAGGACGTGGCCGCGCTGCTGGTGACGGCGTTCTACGGGCTGCTGCTCTCGCCGGTGTCCTGGTCGCACCACTGGGTGTGGTGCGTCCCGCTGCTCACCCTGCTGCTGATCAAGGGCAAGCGGTGGGCCGCGGCGGTGGTCGCGCTGCCCTTCGCCGGCCAGCTGGTGATGCTGGTGCCCAACGGCGGCGAGGCCGAGTTCGGCTGGGGACTCGGCTGGTCGCTGCTCGGCAACGTCTACATCCTGGGCGGCGGCGCTCGCGATCGTCGGGCTCGCGGTGCGCGAACTGCGGCTGTCGAGGCGGTCCGCGCAGGTCGCCGCCGTGGCGCCCGGTCTCGCACAGTAACCTGAGCTCACCATGGACAAGAACACCGGTCTGCCCATCGTGGGCATGGTGGGCGGCGGGCAGCTCGCCCGGATGACCCACCAGGCGGCGATCTCGCTCGGCCAGTCCCTGCGCGTGCTCGCCGCGGGCGCAGAACGAGCCCGCCGGGCTCGTCGCCGGGGACGTCGTGCAGCGGGCACCACACCGACCTCGAGGCGCTGCGCGCGTTCGCGAAGTCGGTCGACGTGCTGACCTTCGACCACGAGCACGTGCCCGGCGAGCACCTGCTGACGCTGTCCACGGAGGGCTTCACGTCCGCCCCGCGGCCGTCGCGCGCTGGTCTTCGCGCAGAACAAGCTCGTGATGCGCGAGACGCTGGCCGGGCTGGGCGTCCCGGGCCCGGCGTTCGCCGAAGTGTCCACTGTGGACGACGTGGTCGGCGTTCGGCGACGACGCACGGCTGGCCGGTCGTGCTGAAGGCCGCGCGCGGCGGTTACGACGGCCGCGGTGTCTGGATGCTCGACACCCGCCAGCAGGCGCGCGAGGTCGTGCCGGAGCTGCTCGCGGCCGGGACCCCGCTGCTGGTCGAGGAGAAGGTGACCATGCGGCGCGAGCTGTCCGCGCTGGTCGCGCGCTCGCCGTTCGGCCAGGGCGCGGCGTGGCCGGTGGTGGAGACCGTCCAGACCGGCGGGATCAACGCCGAGGTGCTCGCCCCGGCGCCGGGGCCGAGCGTCGCGCGGGTGCAGGCGGCGCAGGACCTCGCGCTGCGGATCGCGGCCGACCTGGACGTCGACCGGCGCTGCTCGCGGTCGAGCTGTTCGAGACCGACGACGGCCTGCTGGTGAACGAGCTGGCGATGCGCCCGCACAACTCCGGCCACTGGACCATGGACGGCGCGCGGACCTCGCAGTTCGAGCAGCACTTGCGGGCGGTGCTCGACTACCCGCTCGGTCGCGACCGACCTGCTCGCGCCCGCGTGCGTGATGGCGAACGTGCTCGGCGCGCCGATGCCGCGCCCGAAATGGGCCCGGACGAGCGCCTGCACCACCTGTTCGCGCGCTTCCCCGACGTGCAAGGTGCACCTCTACGGCAAGCAGGAACGGCCGGGCCGCAAGCTCGGGCACGTCAACCTGCTCGGCGAGGACATGGACGACCTGCGCGACCGGGCGCAGCTCTGCCGCGCACTGGCTGTCCCACGCCGTCTGGCTCGACGGCTACGAGATTCACTAGGAGATCAGGTGACGGCGCCGCAGGTGGGCGTGATCATGGGCAGCGACTCCGACTGGCCGGTGACTGGAGGCCGCCGGCGACGCGCTCGACCGAGTTCGGCGTCGAGTACGAGGTCGGCGTCTACTCCGCGCACCGCACGCCGCAGCGCATGCTCGACTACGCGACCTCGGCGGCCGCGCGCGGCCTGCGCGTGATCATCGCGGGCGCCGGCGGCGCGGCGCACCTGCCGGGCATGGTCGCGTCGGCCACGGTGCTGCCGGTGATCGGCGTCCCGGTCCCGCTGAAGTACCTCGACGGGATGGACTCCCTGCTGTCGATCGTCCAGATGCCCGCCGGCGTCCCGGTGGCGACGGTCTCGGTCGGCGGCGCGCGCAACGCGGGCCTGCTGGCGGTCCGCATCCTGGCGGCGTCCGACACTGCACTGCAGGCGAAGATGGCCCAGTTCCAGGCGGACCTGGAGAAACTGGTGCTGGACAAGGACGCGGCCCTGCGCGAGAAGACCGGTCACTGACCCGCTCATCCCGGCTTCTCGTGAGTGGTAAGTAGGGTTCTAACCCGACTTACCACTCACGAGAGCCGCTGCCGCAGCTCCCGCTTGAGCACCTTCCCGGCGGCGGACACCGGGATCTCGTCCACCACGTGCATCTCGCGCAACCGCTTGTAGGGCAGCACCTTCTCGTTGACCGCCGCCATCAGCGCCTCGGCGTCGAGCTCGCCGCGCGGGACGACGAAAGCCACCGGCAGCTCGCCGACGTCGGCGCTGGGACGTCCCACCACAGCGGCGGCGGCGACGCCCGGCATGGCGATCAGCAGCTCCTCGAGCTCGCGCGGGAAGACGTTGTATCCCTTGTACAGCAGCATGTCCTTCTTGCGGTCCACAATGGACAGATAGCCGTCGGCGTCGAGGATGCCCACGTCGCCGGTGTGCAGCCAGCCGTCCACGAGCGCCGCCGCGGTCTCCTCGGGCCGGTTGCGATAGCCCCGCATGATCTGCGGGCCGCGCAGGCACACCTCGCCCTTCTCGCCGGCCGGCAACGGTTCCTCGCCGCCCTCGGCCGGGACGATCTTGACCTCGGTGTCGAAGATCGGCACGCCGACCGAGCCGACCTTGCGCGTGCCGCTGCGGTACGCCGGCGAGATCACCGCGCCCATCGTCGCCTCGGTGAGCCCGTATCCCTCGGCGACGATCACGTCGGGGAAGCGCTCGCGCAGCGCGTGGATCATGGCGTGGTTCATCGGCGCCGCACCGGAGCCGATCGTCCGGACCGCCGAGAGGTCAGCGGTGTGGAACGACGGCGTCGCCAGCAGAGCGGCGAACAGCGCGGGCGCGCCGCCGATCGTGGTGACCCGCAGCCGTTCGGCGTCGGCGATGTAGGCGGCGGGGTCGAACCTCGCGTGCAGCCAGACCGAGGTGCCGCCGAGCACGGCAGCGTTGAGCGCGCCGATGATGCCCATCGCGTGGAACCAGGGCGTCAGGTTGATCGCGACCGCGGTCCCGGTCCGCGACGGCCACTCGTCCACGCTGCCGACCTGGTCGACGGTGACGTGCCCGTGGTCGTCGAGCACCGGCACCGACCCGCTCGCCCAGCAGTAGTGCTGCAGCGTGTTGACCACGACGTTGCGATGGGTCAGCTCGACGCCCTTGGAACGGCCGGTCGTGCCGCCGGTGTAGGCGAGGTGGGCGAGGTCCGCGTGGATGTCGATCTCGATGTCCGGCGGCGTCTCGGGCTGCCCGGCGAAGAAGCCCTCGAACACCGACGGGTCGGCCGGGTCCTCGGTGATGACGAGTTTCGCGGGGATCCGGTCGGCGATGCTCGCGAGGACCCCGGCGACCGGGCCGTAGGTGACGACCGCGGCGGCCTCGCAGTCGGCGAGCTGGAAGGCCAGGTCGTCCGGCGGGAGCAGCGGGTTCGCCGGGCTGAAGGTGGCCCCGGCCAGCAGCGTGCCGTAGTAGGCGACCGGGAAGGCCAGGCAGTTCGGCAGGTGCAGGGCGACGGTGTCACCGCGGCCGATGCCGCGCTCGCGCAGGGCGTTGGCGAAGCGGCAGGCGTCGCGATAGGTCTCGGCGAAGGTCAGGGTGCGCTCGCCGAGGCCGAACGCGATGCGGCCGGGCCAGCGGCCGGCGGCGGCCGCCGGGATGGATCCCACGGGGACCTCGGGGTAGGACAGCGAGCGGGGCAGATCGGGCGGCGTCGTCGGCGCGGTGATCGGCATCACTCGACCTTACGAATTCTGCGGTCAAAGACACAAGGACGAGCGACGACGGGCAGTGTGAACGAGCGCTAACATCGACGGACCCCTCCCGACGTCGTAGAGAAGGTGACCGGAAGTGACCGACGGCCTGTACCAGCTTGCCGAAGAGCACGAGGAGCTGCGGGCCGCGGTCCGGGCCCTGGCCGAGAAGGAGATCGCGCCGTACGCGGCCGAGGTCGACGAAAACGAGCGTTACCCGATCGAGGCGTACAACGCGCTGGTCAAGTCCGGCTTCAACGCCGTGCACATCGGCGAGGAGTACGACGGCCAGGGCGCGGACGCGGTCGGCGCCTGCATCGTGATCGAAGAGGTCGCGCGCGTCGACGCCTCGGCGTCGCTGATCCCGGCCGTCAACAAGCTCGGCACGCAGCCGATCATCCTGTCGGCCTCCGAGGACCTGAAGAAGCTGGTCCTGCCGTCCATCGCCTCGGGAGAGGCTTCGGCGTCCTACGCGCTCTCGGAGCGCGAAGCGGGCTCGGACACCGCGTCGATGCGCGCGCGTGCGCGGCTCGACGGCGACCACTGGGTCCTGAACGGCACGAAGTGCTGGATCACCAACGCGGGCGAGTCGACCTGGTACACCGTGATGGTCGTGACCGACCCCGACGCGGAGAAGAAGGCCAACGGCATCTCGGCGTTCGTCGTGCACAAGGACGACCCCGGCTTCTCGGTGGGCCCGAAGGAGCGCAAGCTCGGCATCAAGGGCTCGCCGACCCGCGAGATCTACTTCGAGAACTGCACGATCCCGGCGGACCGCATCATCGGCGAGCCCGGCACCGGCCTGAAGACGGCGCTGCGCACCCTCGACCACACCCGCCCGACGATCGGCGCGCAGGCACTGGGCATCGCCCAGGGCGCGCTCGACGCCGCGGTCGCCTACGTCAAGGACCGCAAGCAGTTCGGCAAGTCCATCGCCGAGTTCCAGGGCATCCAGTTCATGCTGGCCGACATGGGCACCAAGATCGAGGCGGCCCGCCACCTGGTCTACGCCTCGGCGGCGGCGTCCGAGCGCGGCGACAAGCGCGCGGGCTTCATGGCCTCGGCGGCGAAGATGTACGCCTCCGACATCGCCATGGAGGTCACCACCGACGCGGTCCAGCTCTTCGGCGGCGCGGGCTACACCCGCGACTTCCCGGTCGAGCGCATGATGCGCGACGCGAAGATCACCCAGATCTACGAAGGCACCAACCAGATCCAGAAGGTCGTCATGGCCCGCGCCCTGCTGAAGGGCTGAAATACCGCAAGTCCGTGAAGGCCGCCTTGAGGGAACAGAAGTCCCTCAAGGTGGCCTTCACGGCGTTTCGGCGCCAGGCGACCGGGCTGTTTCTTTCCGGCGAACGGGCTAATCATGAGTGATCTTGACCGTCGGCGGGCACTAGCGGTCCGGGGCGGCCTGAACCCCTGCCGGGTCGCATCCGTGTACTCACGGTGAAACCACGCCAGGACACGAGGAGGTGACCGTGGCCAGAGGCACCGACATCCATCCCCTGTACCAGCGCGGTATCCGCTGGGACCAGGTGCAGGACATCCACTTCGTGTGGGTGAAGGTCTCCGACGGGGGCGCGCCCTACTCGACCACGAGCGGTGGCGTCCGCTATGTGCCGGACACCCACGTCGGGGGCGCGCAGTCGCGCGGCATTCCCGTCGGCGGCTATCACTACGCGCAGCTGGGCCCCGGGCCGGAGGCGCAGGCCGACGTGCTGGTCGGCGAGATCCGGCGGCTCGGTGCCACCGGGGTCGCGCCGATGCTCGACCTCGAGTCGCCCTTCAGCCCCGACAACTATGCGCGCGACTTCGGGATCCGGTTCTGCAACCGGCTCGTGGCCGCCGGGTACCGGCCCGCCGTCTACATGAACGCTTCGTTCGCGCAGGCGCTGCGCCCGGACACCTGGGCGGTGCCGGGGCTGGTGATCGTCATCGCCCGCTACGGCGCGAAACCCGAGGCACCCGGCGGCGGGCAGTACGTCGGCCGCTACGACGTCCACCAGTATTCCAGCAGCGGGGCACTGCCCGGTTCGGCCGGCGCGGTCGACCTCGACGAGTCCTTCACCGACACCCTCTTCGACGCGGAGGCCAACATGCCCTTCTCCCCGGAAGACTTCCGAGCCCTGATGTGGGGGAACGTCTTCGACGCCAACGGAAACCGTAACTTCGCGGCCTTCATCAAGGACATGTCGGCCCACATCGACAGCCTGACCGCTTCGGTCACCGCGCTCACGCAGCTGATCGCGAACAACGGCACGAACGGGGTGACCAACGAACAGGTCGCCGCCGCGCTGCAGGGCACGCTCGCCGCGCAGGTCGCGCCGATCGTGCGCGAGGAGGTGACCGCCGCGCTCGGCCCGGCCGGCGCCGAGCAGGCCGACGCGATCACCGACGCGGTCGTCGCGAAAGTCAGTGACCAACTGGGCAAAGCGGCGTGAGCCACACCGCGGAGCGCGTGAGATCGGCCACCGGCAGGGCGCCGATCCGCCTTCGCGGTGTCACAGTTCGAAGATGAACTGGCCGGTTCCGGCGTCCTGGACGCCGCACGACGAAGCCGAGCTGGTCGCCGGTTGGCGGCTGTGGCTCGAGCTGTCCGATCGCGCCTGGCCGACGGCGGCGTGGGACGGGACCCCGGCCGACGCCGCGCGCCAGCTGCGCGAGCTGGTCGCCGCCTGCGACGACATCGAGACGAGCTACCGCGCCGCCACGCGGGAGCCCTCGGCCGAATTCATGGCCCTGATCCAGGGGCTGGTGCTCACCACCGGCGCGGCGATCGAGCTGTGGTGTGACGACTTCGCGCCGCTGGACAGCGAACGCGCGGAGCTGCTGCACGGCGACCTCGCGCAATTCGCCGAACAAGCGGAACGGGTGCTGACGCTGCTGGCCGCCAACGGCGGCTGGACGGGCTTGGACGGAATCCGGCGCGGCTGACCCTCCCGAGTCCTTGCTCCACTTGGCCTAGCCGATCGGCGGATCCGCGCCACCGGGCCGAAACTCGAAAGCATGGACCGCACCCAGACCACCGAACGCAGCACGACGGCCCAAGTACTGGGCCGGGCCGGGATGGCCTGCTGGGGGCTCGTGCACCTCATCGTCGCCTACCTCGCCCTGCAGGTCGCGCTCGGCGGAAACGGCGGGCAGCGGGCCGACCAGACCGGCGCGCTGGAAGAGGTCGGCTCGAACACGTTCGGCCAGGTCATGCTGTGGGCACTCGCCGCCGGGCTGGTGGCGTTCGGGCTGTGGCAGTTCCTGATGGCGGCGGTGGGCTACACCTGGGTCAGCGGCGGGAAACGGACGCGCAAGCGGATCGGTTCGGCCGGGCGCGGCGTGGTCGTGCTCGGCCTCGGCTACACCGCGGTCCGGCTCGCCACCGGCAGCGGTGGCGGCGGTGGCACGCAACGGCAGCAGGAGTTCACCGCGAAAGTGCTCGCATTGCCTGCCGGGCCCGCCATCGTCGTGATCGGGGCCGTGGCTGTCGCGGCGGTCGCCGTCGCGGCCGGGGTGAAGGGCGTCAAGCAGACCTTCCTCGAGGACCTCGACCTCGGTGACCTGCCCGGCCGCTCCCGGCGCTGGGTCGGCTGGCTGGGCACCACCGGGTACCTCGCGAAGGCCGTCGTGTTCGCGATCGTCGCGATCCTGCTGGCCTACGCCGGGCTGCGCCACGACGCCCGCCAGGCCGGCGGGCTCGACGCAGCGCTGAAAACATTGGCGGCGCAGCCTTTCGGCGCCATCCTCCTCACCGTCGTGGCGCTCGGCCTCGCCGCGTTCGGCGTCTACTGCGGGGCCGCGGCCTGGGCGCACAAGCGCTAGCGCCGTGGCGTGTGGGCCAGGTAATCCTTGCGGTCCAACGGATTCACCCCGATCCGTGGACGCTCGGGCGGTGGCCCGGGATACGGCCGATACGCCTCGAACTCGCTCAGGAACACGCCCTCGCCCTGGGAAAGCCCGGGTAGCGCGCGCTCGAACGCGGGCACATGCCCGGCCGGGATGGTGCCGCGCAGAACGCACGTCGACGGCCCGGTCACGGGTTCGCCGGGGATCGCCCGCAGCTCCGCGAGTTTCAGCAACACGGCGCTCACCGCGGTGATCGGGACCTCCAGCTCGAAGCGGTCGACCGGCTCGTGCACGCGGGTTCCGGCCTGCTCCAGCGCGGCCATCACCACGAGCGGCGTCATCCGGCGGAAGTCGCCCGCCGCGCTGACCGGGCTGAAGTAGGCGGTGTGCGTCAGCGTGACGGCGCAGTCGAGCACCTCCCAGCCGCGCAGGCCCTGCCGCAGCGTGTCGCGGACGCTCTCCTCGATCGCCTTGTGGAACGCCAGCGGCAGCGCGCCCAGCTCGACCGAAAGCCCGAACGTGAGGCCACTGCCCGGCGCGACCCGCAAGCCGACCGTCGCGAAGTAGTACAGCCGCTCCCCGGGATCCATTTCCTCAAGCGCCGCACCGGTTCCGACCGGCTTCTCGACGTACAGGGTCCGCGTTTGCGCGAAGGTCACGTCCAGGTCGAACTCCTGCGCCAACGTCGACCGGATCACTTCCTTCTGGACCTCGCCGTAAAGCCGCACCGAGACGCTGTGCTCGTGGCGTCGCACCCCGATCAACGGGTCCTGTTCGGACAGTCGTTCCAACGCCGCGAACAACGCGGACGCCTGGGCGGGGTGTGCCGGTTCGACGATGCTCTCCAGGCTCGGGGGCGCGAAGACGCGGCCGGGCAGGTCGCCGGGGGAGCCGAGCTGGTCGTCGATGCGGACTTCGCGCAGGCCGCGCAGCCGGACGACGTCTCCGGCGTGCGCGGTGTCGCCGTCCGACCCGAAGATCTCCAGCGCCGACACCCGCCCGGTCAGCTCGGTGACGCCGCCGGATTCCCGGCGGTAGAAGGGAAGTTGTTGACGCGGCGCCAGCGATCCGGCGTGCAGGCGGGCGTACGCGGTCTTCTCGCCCGCGCGGCCGCGCTCGATCTTGAACACGGTGGCGCGTAACGGACCTTCGTCGACCGGCGCCGGGGGCAGTAGCTCCCGGACGGCCGTGACGAGGTCCGCGACGCCGGTGCCGGTGATGGCCGAGCCGAACAGCGCCGGGTGCAGCGCGCCGCGGCCGACCTGCCGGGCCAGCTCGGCGCGGTACCCGGCCGGCGTGACCTGATCGTCCACATAGGACGCCAGGAAGTTGTCGTCGCCGTCGGCGAGCAGCTCACCGAGTTCGGCCGCGAACGCCGGATCGGCGACCGTGCGCGGGGTGCTCACCGCGTCCGCGGTACCGAGACCGGTGACCGTGCTCAGCGCCAGGCAGCGGGGCGCCAGCTTCTCGCGGATGACGTCGAGCAGGGCGTCGTCGCGGGCGCCCATCCGGTCGATCTTGTTGGCGAAGATCAGCACCGGGATGCCGAGCCGGTTCAGCGTGCGCATCAGCACGCGGGTCTGCGCCTGCACGCCTTCGACGGCGGATACGACCAGCACCGCGCCGTCGAGCACACGCAGCGCGCGTTCGACCTCGGCGATGAAGTCGGAGTGACCGGGCGTGTCGATCACCGTGATCCGGGTGTCGCCGGTGGTGAACGCGACGACCGCGGACTTGATGGTGATGCCTCGACGCCGTTCCAGCTCGAGGGAGTCGGTTTGGGTGTCGCCGCGGTCGACGCTGCCGAGGCGGCCGATCACGCCCGCTTCGAACAGCAGGCGCTCGGTCAGGCTGGTCTTACCGGCGTCGACATGCGCGAGAATGCCGATGTTCAGGGTTTTCACGGTCGGGGAAGATCCTCTTCGATGCGGTGGACAGGCCGGGCGGAACGGTCTGTCGGCGCATCGGGGTCTCCTCACGATCGGAACACAGGTCACGCTCACGGTAGGCAAGCGTCGAGCCGGTGGCGAGCGATTTACCGCCCTGTCGGTTCCCTGTCGAAGCCCTTGCGAAGCCCCCGATCAGGTGCCGGGTGCCCTAGCTTGGGCCGGGTCAGTGGAAGATTCACCATCGGGAGCGAACCGGATGTTCGGACGATTCAAGGACGTGACCTTGCTGCTGGGGAGGATCGGCGTCGCGGTCGTCTTCTTCGCGCACGGTCTGCAGAAGTGGGACAGCGGCGTGGACGGCACGGCGAAGTTCTTCGAGATGTCGGGGATCCCGCTGCCCAAGGCGGCCGCGATCTTCGCGATGACGGTGGAACTGCTCGGTTCGATCGGGTTCGTCGTCGGCTTCCTGTTGCCGCTCATCGGCATCGGCTACGTCGCCATCTCGGTCGGCGCGCTGCTGTCGGTGCACATCGACAACGGCCTGACCGGCCAGGGCGGCTACGAACTCGTGCTGGTGCTCGCGCTCGCCGGACTGGCGCTGGGCTTCAACGGCGGCCGGCTTTCGCTGGACCACCTGTTCTTCGGGCGGCGCCGCGAGCGCGAGGCCGAGCTCCGCGAACTCCAGGCTGCGTAGAAGGACTCGTGAGCGTTCCGGGCGGTTCTAACCGCCCGGAACGCTCACGAGTCTTTCCCTAGGGAAGTTCGGCCGTGGTGCGCTCGGCTTCGCGGCGCGCGGGGAGCTTGGCCTGGTTCGCGTTGCTGACGTGCACGAGGTGGGCACCCGCGGCGAGCGGCACGAGCAGGCCGTCGAGGATGCCCTCGACGCCACTCCAGTCCACAGTGGACAGAACCCGGTCCGCCGGGTTCAGGCCGCGCTTGGCCGCCCGTGCCCGCGCCTCCGCCAGCACCTGGTCCACTGTGGACGTCTCCAGCGCCGCCGTGTCGCCGGGCACCGGGATCAGCGAGCTGAACTGGTCGCCCGCCTGCCGGGCCTCGGTGAGGTAGTCGTACGCGTTGCCGCCCGGCGGCGAAGAGAGGCCACGCCCCATCGGGTCCAGCGTCACCACGGCCGTGGCCGCCGCGCCGGTCGGCTCCGGGTCGTCCGGCCCGACGAACGCCAGCCGCGCGCCGGTCCCGTCGGCGACCACCCGCGCCCCGCACCACCACGCGCCGAGCAGCACACCGGCGGTCTGCCAGTGCGCGGGCAGCTGCACCGCGACGGCGTCGCCCGGCTCGATGTCGAACTCCTCGGTCAGCCAGTTGGCCGTCTTGGCGGCCCAGTTCACGGTGGTGGCCACGGACAGCTCGACCCGGCTGCCGAGTTCGTCGTCGTAGTGGGTGATCAACGGCTTGGCGGGCGCGGCCATCAGCGGGCGCAGCAGCTCGTCGGTGAGGCTCATGCGGACAGGCTAGGGCGCGACCCGGCCGGGACGCCGGTTGACGCACGTACTGTGATCTGAGTACGTTTGCTTTGGAAGCAAAACTACTCAGTCTGTGGGGGACCTTGATGACCATTCTCGTCACCGGAGCTCGGGGACACGTCGGCCGCGCGGTGCTGGACGCCCTCGTCGCCGCAGGTCAGGACGTACGCGCGTCGAGCCGCGACGCGAGCGCGCTGGACGTCCCGGAGGGCGTCGCGAAGGTGAGCGCCGACCTTGAGCAGCCGGAAACCCTCGAAGGCGCGCTCGAGGGCGTCGAGTCCGTGTTCCTCTACGCGCAGCGGCAGGGGATCGACGGCTTCGTGAAGGCCGCCGAAGCCGCCGGCGTACAGCACGTCGTGCTGCTCTCGTCGGGCTCGACGCTGGAGCCGGTGAACACCCAGAGCCACATCGCCGCGCTTCACCGCGTGGTCGAAGACGCGTTGAAGGCGGCGTCGTTCGGGGAGACGTTCTTGAATCCGGGCAGCTTCGCCACCAACAGCCTGGACTGGCGGCCGGACATCGCCGAGGGCTTCGTCCGCGTCGCCTATCCCGACGCGGGGATCGGCTCGATCGACCAGCGCGACATCGCCGCCGTCGCCGCGCGCGTGCTCATCGACGGCTCGCACGTCGGTGAGGCGCTGCCCCTGACCGGACCCACCGCGATCACCTTCCGGGAGCAGGCGGAAGTCCTGTCGGACGTGCTCGGCCGCCCGCTCGTCGTCGAGGAGCTGAGCGCGGCCGAGGTGACCGAGCGGATGCTGGCGCGCGGCTGGCCGCCGGAGATCCCGGCCGAGCTCCTGCGGGTGTGGGAGCGCGTCACGCGGGAGCCCGCGCCGGTGACCGACGTCGTCCGCGAAGTCACCGGTAGCGAGCCGAGGACCTTCCGGCAGTGGGCGCAGGACCACCGCGCCGCCTTCGAGGGGTGAGTTTCCGGACGGCGGCGCCGCGGCGGGGGCGGCGCCGCCGTCCGGTCAGGTCCGCAATCGACCGGTAGCTGTCCCGTCCGTGGCGCGGGGAACCTGGGCAGCACAGCACTTTCCGGACGAGGGGGACGATTCATGACCATCCTGGTGACCGGAGCGAGCGGCCACGTCGGCAGCCGGATCCTCGACGCCCTGCTCGCCGAAGGCGTGGACGTCCGTGCCTCCAGCCGGGACGCGGGCAAGCTCCACGTGCCGGACTACGTCCGTCGCGTCAACATCGACCTGGAACGCCCGGAGACACTGGAAGGCGCGCTCGACGGTGTCGTGTCGGCGTTCGTCTATGCCCGCCCGCAGGGCGCGGAAGGGTTCGTCCGGGCTGCCGAAGCCGCCGGGGTCCGGCACGTCGTGCTGCTGTCCTCGGCGGCCACCCGCGACCCGGACTTCGCCACCAGCCGCATCACCGCGATCCACCGGGCGGCCGAGGACGCACTGGCCGCCGCGTCGTTCGCGGTGACGACCCTGCACCCCGGCGCGTTCGCGACCAACACGCTCGGCTGGGCGGCGGACATCGCCGAGGGCGTCGTCCGGCAGGCCTATCCCGACTCGCGGGTCGGCGCCATCCACCAGCACGACGTCGCCGCGGTCGCGTCCCGGGTGCTGCTCGACGGCTCACACGCGGGAGAGTCGCTCGTGCTCAGCGGGCCGGCCCCGATCAGCTTCCGGGAGCAGGCCGAGACCCTGGCCGACGTGCTGGGCCGGCCGCTGGCGGTCGAGGAGCTGACGCCCGATCAGGCCCGTGAGCGGCTTCAGTACTTCGGCCTCGTGCCGGAGGTCGGCGACGAGATCATCCGGGCGTGGCACAAGACCACCCGCGAGCCCGCGCCGGTCACCGACGTCGTCCGGCAGGTCACCGGCACGGAGCCGCGCACGTACCGGCAGTGGGCCGAAGACCACCGCGACTGCTTCAGTTGACGCAGGGGACGCTGGGGCTTTCGGCGAGCACCGGCGCACCCGCGGCGCCACCGCCTCCGCCCGGCGCAGCGACGGAGCCGCTTCGCCCGGCCAGCCCGGCGAAGTAGCTCCGCACCGCCGCCGGGTCGATTTCCACGATGCTCTGGCCGTCCTCGCTGCGGCCGTTCGCGGTGATCACCGGGATCGTCGCGAAGGCGAGGTCGCCGGAAGCGATCCCCTTGGCCTGCTGGGCGAAGTTCAGCAGGTCCAGGCCGGGGTCGACGACGATCGAGCGGCGCACGGCGTCCATCAGGCCGGACATGGTGCCCGGGCTGGTGAGCGTGCCCGCCGAGAGCACCTGGTGCAGTGCGGAGGACAGGAACGCCTGCTGCCGCACGATCCGGTCGAGGTCGCCGCGCGGAAGGTTCTTGCGCTGCCGGACGAAGGACAGTGCTTGCCCGCCGGACACGGTCTGCTCGCCACGGCGGAAGTCCGCGCCGGAGTCCTTGTCCTCGGTCGCGTGGTTCAGGCAGACGCGCACGCCGCCGAGCGCCTCGGTGAGCAGGTAGAAGCCGAGCAGGTTGACCTCGGCGTAGTGGTCGATCCGCAGCTGCGTGAGGTCCTGCACGGCCTGGGCCAGCACGCGGCGGCCCTCGGTGTCGGAGTCGCGTTCGATCTTCGCCTGGTCGTGCTCGCCCTCGCCGCGCAGCTTCGCCGCGTACTTGGCCTTCGCGACGCCGTAGGCGGAGTTGATCTTGGATTTGCCGCGCCCGGGGACGTCGACCCAGGTGTCGCGGGGGATCGACACCGCCGCCGGCTTCCCGCCGTCCTTCGGCACGCGCAGGACGATCACCGTGTCGGTGTTCACCGCGCCGTCGTTGGACTCCGTGCGCAGCTGCTTCAGGATCCGCAGCGGCAGCGGGTTGCCCTGGGCGTCGGTGCGGGCGTCGCTGCCGACCAGCAGGATGTCCTCGGCGCCGTCGTCGGCCGGCGGTGCCGGCGGTTCGCCGGGACGCGTCGACAGCACGTCGCTCTTCGGGACGTCCTGCTGCATCCGGTCCTTGGTGACGTAGGCGTAGCCCGTGCCGCCCAGCGCGAGCACCGAGACCAGGCCGAGCGCGATCCGCCCGGTCCACCTGCCCGCCCGGCGCGTGCGCGACGCGGGCGTGGCGACCGGCGTGCGGGGGACCGGCGAAGGCTTCCAGTCGCTGTCTGTCACGTCCTGCTCGTCGTCCACCCTGGTCACCTCCCCCTCGGCCGCCGTGCTCCCCTCGGCGCCGACACTCTCGGTGCCCACTTTAGTTGACGCAGGGAACGCCGCCGGCCGTGATCGGCGGCGCGGTCGGGGTGGGCGGGGCGACCGAGGTCGTCTTCCCCGCGGGCTTCGACGCGGGCGCTCCGGCGGAGCCGGCCGAATCGCGGAAGTCCTTGCCCAGCAGCACGCGGACGTGGCCGGCGGCGACGTCGCGGTCCGGCTCGGCCTCCAGGTCGGCCCCGAGCGCCTGCTTGACCAGCGCCAGCGCGGCGTCGTCGGCGGGGTTGTAGCGGATCACCGTGGAGTTGCGGACGCTGAGCTTCTGGTCCGCGGCGAGCTTGAAACCCTTGTTCTGCAACAGGGTGTGGGCTCCGCCGGCGAGCGCGGCGGCGCCGGTGCCGTCGAACAGTTCGACGGTGACGGCGTTCGCGCCCGGCACGGTGGCCGACGTCGACGGCGCGCTCGAGGAGGTCCCGTCCGAGGTCAGCTGGGCGACCGCGGCCTGCACCTGCGCGGGGTCGACGCGGAGCACGTCGGCGCCGCCGATCACCGCGTTGCCCTGGGTCGGGATGGTGTGGAACTCGATGTTCCCGCCGGTCAGCCCGCGCATCTGCTCGGCGAACTCCGGCAGGTCCCAGCCCGCCGAGAGCACCACCGACTTCTTCACCGCCGCGACCAGGTCGGCGATCTGCGCCGGGCTGGTCAGCACCGAGGTGGAGATGACCTTGTTCGCCAGCCCGGACAGGAAGGCCTGCTGGCGGGCGATCCGGTCGAGGTCGCCGTTGGGCAGGTCGTAGCGCTGGCGGACGAACGCGAGCGCCTGCACGCCCTCGATGGTCTGGCGCCCGCCCGGCAGGTCCACGCCGGACTTCTTCTCCTTGACCGGCCCGTTGAGGCAGACCTCGACGCCGCCGATGGACTTGGTGATCTCGTAGAAGCTCGCGAGATTCACCTCGGCGTAGCGGTCGATCATGCCCGGCTTGCCGATGAACTTCTCGAGCGTGGCGACCAGGTTCTTCCGCCCGGCCACCTTCGCGGCCGCGTCGGCCTTCTTCAGGTCCGTCTCACCCTGGCGCTGCAACGTCTTGTACGTGTCCATGTAGGCGTAGACGAAGGCGCTGTTGAGCTTGTGCTTCCCGTAACCGCCGGCGAGCTCGACCCAGGAGTCGCGCGGGAACGAGATCGCGATCGCGTGCTGCCCGTTCTGGGGGATGTGCACCAGGATCATCGTGTCGGTGTTGAGCTCGCCGTCCGAGACGCCGGCGTGCAGCATGTCGAGCACCTCGCGGGGCAGCGGGTTGCCCTGAGCGTCGGTGCGGCTGTCCTGGCCGACCAGGAGGATGTCGACGGCGCCGTCGAGGGGCTTCACATGGACGGAGTTGTCCGCGAAGATCTCGGTGGTGGAGAAGCCGGTGTTCGGGTCGCCGATGTAGTTCCAGCCGTACCAGGTGAGCGCCAGGACACCGACGGAAAGCACTGAGAGCACGACTTTGACGCCACGGCGGGCGAAGACGGCCACACCGTGACGACGGCGCGCCGGGATAGGCGGCGCAGGCCATTCGGTCACGCGCTTTCCTCCCCTTGGCCCCGTGCTTCCCCCGTGGGCACCCCTGTGCCTCCAGGATGACTCTACTGATGCGACTGTTAGACGTCCGTAGGCTGGGGGCAGGTTGCCCCGGTCGGGGGCGGGAGGAGAGGCAGGTCATGCGGGTCCTGGTCACCGGCGGCGCGGGGTTCATCGGGTCGCACTACGTCCGGCAGGTGCTCGGCGGCGCCTACGAATCGCTGCGTGAGGCCGAGGTCGTCGTGCTGGACAAGCTCACCTACGCGGGCAACGAAGCCAACCTGGACCCGGTGGCGGCCGACCCGCGGCTGAAGTTCGTGCGCGGCGACATTTGCGACACTTCGCTGGTCAGCGAGGTGATGCGCGGGGTCGACCTGGTGGTGCACTTCGCCGCGGAGTCCCATGTGGACCGTTCGATCCTCGGCGCCGCCGACTTCGTGCTGACCAACGTCCTGGGCACGCAGAACCTGGCGCAGGCGGCGCTGGAGGCCGAGGTCGGGCAAGTTCGTGCACGTGTCCACGGACGAGGTCTACGGCTCGATCGAGTCGGGTTCCTGGACCGAAGATCACATCCTGGAGCCGAATTCGCCCTATTCGGCGTCGAAGGCGTCCTCCGATCTGGTGGCGCGATCCTTCTTCCGTACCCACGGCCTTCCGGTGTGTATCACCCGGTGTTCCAACAACTACGGTCCGTACCAGTTCCCGGAGAAGGTCATCCCGCTGTTCGTCACCAACCTGCTCGACGGGCGGAAGGTGCCGCTTTACGGCGACGGGCTCAACGTCCGTGACTGGCTGCACGTGGACGACCACTGTCACGGCATCCAGCTGGTCGCCGACGGCGGGCGGCCGGGCGAGATCTACAACATCGGCGGCGGCACCGAGCTGACGAACCGGTCCCTGACCGAAAAGCTGCTCGCCGCGGTCGGCGTCGGCTGGGAGGCCGTCGAACCGGTGCAGGACCGCAAGGGCCACGACCGGCGGTACTCGGTGGACATCACCAAGATCGCCGAGGAGCTCGGGTACGCTCCGCGCGTGTCCTTCGAGGACGGTCTCGCGCAGACGGTGTCCTGGTACCGGGACAACCGCGCGTGGTGGGAACCGCTGGCCGGCCGGGCCGCGCTCAAGAAGTGAGGAAATCCGCAGTGCCGCTGACTTTGCTCGTGCCCGGTGGTTCGGGACAGCTCGGCCGGGACCTGGCGGCGCTGGCCTCTCCGGACGTCGAGGTCGTCGCGCCCGGCTCGGCGGAGCTGGACGTCACCCAGGCCGGTGACGTCGTGGCGGCGGTCGGTGCGCTGGCCGCGCGCGCGGCCGCTTCCGGTGCTCGCCCGGTGGTCGTCAACGCGGCGGCGTACACCGCCGTGGACGCCGCGGAAACCGACGAGGACCGCGCGTTCGCGGTGAATGCCGACGGACCCCGGGTGCTGGCGGCGGCGTGCGCGTCCCGGCAGGTCCCGCTGGTGCACGTGTCCACCGACTACGTGTTCCCCGGCGACGCTTCGCGGCCGTACGAACCGGATGACGAGCTCGGTCCTCGTAGTGCCTATGGGCGGACGAAGGCGGCCGGTGAGGACGCGGTGCTCGGCTCGGGTGCGTCCTCGTGGATCGTGCGGACTTCGTGGGTGTACGGGAAGACCGGGTCGAACTTCGTGAAGACCATGGTGGGGCTGGAATCCTCCCGCGACACGGTGTCTGTTGTGGACGATCAGGTCGGGTCGCCCACGTGGTCCGCCGATCTGGCGGCGGGGTTGCTGGAGCTGGCCGGGCGGGTCGCGGCCGGGGATGGACCCGAGCGGCGGGTGCTGCACTGCACCGGGGCTGGTTCGACTACGTGGTACGGGTTCGCGCGGGCTGTGTTTGCCGCGGTGGGTGCGGATCCTTCGCGGGTGCTGCCGTGTACTACGGCGGAGTTTCCGCGGCCCGCGCCGCGGCCTGCCTACAGCGTGCTGTCCAACGCCTCCTGGGCGGAAGCTTGGCTTACCCCGCTGCGGCCCTGGGACGAAGCTCTGAGGGTTTACTTCGCCAAGGACTGACTGTGATGAAGGGGACTTTCCTCGCGTCCGGCGGGAGGAAAGTCCCCTTCATCACAGTGTGCCAGCCCAACGCCTCGCGTCGTCGTCAATCGGAGAGTTTCATGGGTGCCCGTCAGGAAAGACGCCTGCTGGAGAATGCCGCCCCGCTGATGCGGCCGGACGAGGAGGTCGCGCTGGTCGCGATGGCCAAGGTGGGGTCGGTGCGGCAGGCGGCGGCGAGGTCGGTTGCCTACGGGGTGGCCGTCGGTGTGCTCAGCGGCGGGACGATGCTGGCCTTCGGTGTCCAGGCCGAGGTCTACCTCGTCCTGACCGATCGGCAGCTCCTGTTCTTCCGCTCCCACAACGGGACGCCGGGCAAACACCTCTTCAGCGCGCCGCGAGCGTTCGTCGCCATCACGGAGCCGAAAGCCGGGTTCCTCTACAAGTTCCACCTCTACGTCCAGGGATCGGACGAGGTGCTGGCGCTGACCGTGCCGCCGTTGCCACCCCGGCTGCGCAAGCGCGGCGAGGCCCTTGCCGCGCTGCTGCCCAGGATCGTGCCCGCGCACGGGTGATCCGCTGGTTCAAGAACGCCGCTTACGTCTCCGTCTGACCAGCAGGAACACGAACAGCGCGGTCGGCAGCCAGAGGAACACGGACGCGACCAGGGCGTCCCCGCCCTCCGGGCTGGGGTCGATGAGCCCGCCGAGCGTCGTGAGCAGCGCCAGGAGACCGAAGATCGACGCTGCCGTCACGAGGGCGATCGTCGCGGCCGTACCTCCGGCCGAGGACTTCGGGACGGCGGAGACCGGTGGCGCTGCCCAGGCTGTCGGTGCGGCGGGGCGGGGCATTTCTCCCGGCTGCGGGATTACGCGCCCGGGGTCCACCGCGGCGTCGATCGTCGCCAGGTGCTGCGGGGCCAGGCCGGGGAACTCCGCCCGGTCCACCGGGATGATCGTGCCGTCGACGCCGATGAGACGCCTGGTGCCGTCGGGCCAGGTGAGGAGGGCGGCGCAGTCGCCGTAGCGGACGCTGCGCATCCCCTTCGGGGTGAACAGACCACAGCCGTCCGCGCCGATGATCAGCACGGTGTGGTTCTGGCCGGCCCCGGCGAAGCGGGTGCCTTCGAGCGGAGCCTCCGAGTGCTGAGGGAGCGGGGTGAAACCGGCCCAATCGGCGGAGCGGCCGACGGGGACGCGCACCAGTGCCGAGCCCAGCGCCTCGGCCGCCACCGCGTGGACCTCGCGTGCGCCGACTGTGCGCAGCTCCTCGATTTCCTCTTCGACCGTGGGACAGGCGCGATCGCCGAGGAGGCTCACCGCGTGCTCGGCCACCTGCTCGGCGTCGGCGCCGAGGAGTTCGGATTCCGTCCTGGCGCGCGCCGCGTCGATGTCGCGCGGGTCGATGCGGCCGATCTTGAAGCGGGCCAGGACGTCGACGAACTCACCGAGCGCGGCGTCCTGCTTGTCCGGCAGGGCGTCGGCGAGCGCGATGATCTCGGCGAAGTCGTCGCCACGATCGGTGTAGGACGTCGCGGCCGTGTACGAGAAGCCGCCTTCCTGGCGAAGGCTGCGGAACATTTCCCGTTCGAGGACCTTGGCGAAGATCTTGGCCGCGGCCCCGCGCCGCACCACCGAGCTGAGCAAGATCTGACCGTCACCCGCCGCGACGCAGCCGGGCTCGGTCAGCAACGGACGGCGCTGCGGCACGGGCCGGCGTGTGCCGGGCGGAAGCTGGAGCCGCAGGCCTGCCGGGACGTCCTCGCCGGCGACCCACAGCACCGCGTTTTCGCGGGTGAACCACGTGCGGGCCCACTGCGCAACCTGGTCGGGCCGCAGCAGCGGGACACCGAGTTCGGGGAAGTCGGCCAGGCCGTAACCCTGGGCGCCGTAGCGATAGCGGCGCAGTACCCCGGTGCTCCGGCCGCTCTCCTCGGTCCGCAGGATCGCCTTTTCCGTCTCCAGCCGATCCATCGGCAGCCGGACCAGAGACGCGCAGACGCCGGAGAGGAACGCGACCACCTCGTCCTCCGCGCCTTGCATCCGGAAGAACGTGTGGTCCAGGCCGGTGGCACCGCCGATGTGGTAGTCCGCGAGCCCGAACCGGTGCAGCGCCAGATGTTCGACCATGTGCGTGATGCCCGCGATCGGCAGGGTTTCGTCGGCTCGGCCGACCCGGAAGACCAGGCCCGCGCTCAGCGGCCCGGGTCTCTTCGCGAACACCGCGGGGATGCCGTCGACATCGAAGTGGGACAGCATGGGTTCAGCCCTTCGCCAGCGCTTTGGCACGGTGCTCGGCGAACATCGCCCGTGGGTCGCCGGTGAGGCAGTTCCACGGGGTTTCGCTGGCACGGCTCCCGAGTGCCTGGAAATGCACCGCCGCGCGCGGGTAGTCCCCGGCGATGCTGAACACCGCGGCGAACACGCTGTGCGCGCCGATCCAGCCGAACCGCGCGCGGTAAGCCGGATGCAGGACCGATTCGTGCGCGGCCGCGACCAGTTCCTGGAACACCGCGGGCCGGCGAAGGTACTCCGCGCGTTCGGCTTTGGTCGCTTCCATGCAGCACTCGAGATGGACGTCGGCGGTGATGATGCCGCCCCCGCCTCCGGGAGGGGCGGACTGCCGGCATTCGCGGGCGAACGCGTAGGCCGCTTCCCAGGAACCGCCCCATTTCGGACACAGCTGCTGTAGCAGCCTACGCTGCGCGACCGTGTGATGAGGGTGATGCGAGGCGATGCGGTCGTAACGGCGGCGGGCTTCGCTCTGGCCGAGGCCCAGGCCCAGGCACGTGGTCTGGCGGAGCGACCACGCGAGCGCATTGCCGGGTTCCCGCGCGGTGACGTCGATGAGCAGGTGCTCGGCCCGGCGCAGGTGGTCGTGCAGGACGGCGAACTGTTCCTTGCTGACGTGCTTGGCCCGCAGGCTGGTCCGCGCCTGCCAGCCCATTTCGATGAAGTGGCCGGCCAGCAGTACCCGCGGCAGCACGGCCTGGCGGTCACGCGCGATGACGGCTTCCAGCATCGCCCCGGCTTCGGGTACCTCGCCCACGGTGAACGCGCCGGCGCAGTGTTCGTCCGCGACGGGAAACCGGTCGAAAAAGGCGGAAACGGTCCGCCAGTCGCCGGCTCGGGTGGCTGCCTGCAGCACGCCGAGTTCGGGATAGACCTCGGTCTCGTCGAAGACGATCGACTGGGCGGCACTCGGTGCACCGGCGCGAACCATCGCATTTCCTTCACCAGCAGGCGGGGGAGCGGAGAGAAGGGAATCCTACGGGCGCCGGAGATCCGGGCAAAGTAAGTTCGCCCACACCGCAAGGAAAGGGCGAATTCTCCGATTTCAGCGCTGGACGGCGGTTTGGTACGCCTCCACGGTCAGCTCCGCGCAGCGGTACCAGGTGAAGTTGGCCGCATGGGCGCGCCGGATGGACGACGTCGCCACCGCGTGCGGGTCGTGGACCGCGGTGCGTAATGCTTCGGCCAGTGCGTCGACGTCGCCGTAGGGGACCAGGCTCGCGCAGTCGCCCGCCACCTCGCGCAGCGCCGGGATGTCCGTGCACACCACCGGGACGTCCGAGGCCATCGCCTCCAGTACCGGTAGCCCGAAGCCCTCGTCGCGGGACGGGAGCACCAGCGCGGACGCGCCCGCGACCACCCGCCGAAGGTCCACATCGGACAGATAGCCGAGGTGACGCATGCGTTCGCCGCGCGGGAACGGGCCCGGCCCGGCGAAGACCAGGTCGGGCAGGTCCGGTGAGGCGTCGTGCGTGCGCGTGAGCCAGTCGAGACCCTTACGCGGCCCGGCCGCGCCCGCGAACAGCAGGTACTTTCCGGGTAGCCGCAGCTTGGCGCGTTGTTCGTCGGACGGTGGCCGCGCGGTGAACCACGCAGGGTTCACGCCCAGCGGCGTGACGACGATCTTCGAGCGGTCCACCTCCAGCCGGGTGGCCACCGAGTCGGCGACCGCCGCGGTCGGGGTGCAGATGACGTCGGCGCGATGGGCACCGCGCCGGACCAGCTCGGGTAGATCGCGGTCGCTCGGCGCCAGCTCGGCCGGGTTGTCGAGGAAGGCCAGGTCGTGGATCGTCACCACACCCGCGGCGCGGAATCGGCCGGGCAGCACGAAGTTCGTGCCATGCACGACGTCCGTGGGGCCGGCGAAGAGTTCGACCGGCGGGAAGTCCGAGTGCAGCCAGGCCATCCGCAGCAGCCGTGCGGACACGGGCATGCCGCGCGCCCGGGCGCCGTGCGGCAGGACGTGCCGCAGGCGCCGCCAGCCGCGTAACGTGAAGGCGACGGCGCGAGTGTCCACTTCGGACACCTCGGCCAGCTCTTCGCTCAGTGCCGCGGTGTAACGGCCGATCCCGGTGCGCGCCCCGAGCAGCGGCGTGCCGTCCAGCAGGACGCGAATCGGTTTAGCCACGGCGCAACCGCTGTTTCGCTACCTTGAGCACGCGGCCGCCGACGCGCCGGGCGAGTTCACGCGGGCCACCGTCGGAGAGGTACTCCCGCAGCAGCTCGACGTCACGCCGCACCATCGCGCGGCCGCGCACCGCCGGAGTCGTGACCAGGTCGGCCGAACCGGGCAGCCGGTCGGCGGCCGGGCGCGGGTCGCGGCAGAACTCGACCAGCGGCTTCAGCGCCTCCGGCCACGCGTACCGCTGCGCGACGACGGCGATCCGCTCGACGCAGCCCGCCGCGAACTCCTCGTCGTACAAGGACTTTTCGAGCGCGGCAGCGAGTGCGTCGGCGTCCTCGGCGGGCACGACCACACCGAGCCGCTCGGTCCGCACCAGGTCGGCGAAGGAGTCCCCGTCGGTGGTCACGATCGGCAGCCCGGCCCACAGGTAGTCGAGCACCCGGGTGCGGAACGCGAAGGTCGTCTCGACGTGCTCGTAGTGCGTGGTGACGCCGCAGTTCGCGTCGAGCAGCCAGTTCTGCCGCTCGCCGTAGGGCACCCACTGCTCGTTGAAGTAGACGTGCTTGTCCGTCAGCCCCAGCGAATCCGCCAGCCGGATCGTGCGGGCGCCGATGTCCATCTCGGCGACCTCGGGGTTCGGGTGTTTCATGCCGAGGAACACCAGCCGGACGTCGCCGCGGCGGCGGCGCAGTTTGTCGATCGCGCGCACCAGCGTCAGCGGGTCGAACCAGCTGTACACCCCGCCCGCCCACAGCACGACGTGGTCGGTCCCGCCGATGCCGAGCGTGGAGCGCAGCCCCGGTCCGGTGCGGACCGGCGGCTCCGGCGAGAGTCCGAAGGGGACGACCGCGAGCAGCGACTGCGTTGTCGGGTCGGCGTCGTAGAGACGCGGGGAAAGCCGGCCCATCGCGGCGAGGTGGCCGAGCCAGAAATGGCGCTGCCGCTCGGACGCGCAGAGGAAGAAGTCGCCGCGTTCGAGCTGGGCGTCGAGCACGCGGGTGACGCCCACCAGATCCGCGGCCCGCTTGTCGTCGGCGACGCCCTTGCCCTGCTCCAGCAGCTCCAGGTGCATCGGGTCGTACAGGTCGGCCGACGACGATCTTGCCTGAGTGCTGCTTCTTCAGCGACGGCGCGAGTTCCAGCACGTGGCCCTGCAGCACGATGACGTCCGCCCAGGCGACCGGCGCCTCCAGCTCGTGGCGCTTCCCGGCGCTGACCTGGAACGGCGCCGGCGGCGGGTCGGCGAGGGGGTTCGTGGTGACGAGCCGGACGTCGTGCTCGGCGGACAGCGCCAGCGCGATGTTCCAGGCGCGGATCGCCGGGCCGGCCATCCGCTCGGTGAGCGCGTCACCGGTGATGACCAGGATGCGGCGGCGCTGGCCGAAGGCCTCGTCGATGCCGAACGCCTCGACCAGGATGTCGTGCGCCGCGAGGTAGCGCGGCAGCGGGTACGCGGGCTCCAAGAGCCTTGCGCAGCAAGGGAAGCAGGTCTGCGTCGGTGCGGACGCGGGCGGCCTGCTCGATCGCGCGCGGACTCGGCGAGCGAGGGCAGCAGCTCGACGAACTGGTCGATCGCCAGCAGGCCCGCCAGGGTCGTCCGGGGGATCGGCGACGTCGGCGGTCTCGTTCGCGCCGCCCTTTTCGAGGTCGAGCTGGGTGGCGTCGAGGTCGCCGCGGGCGGTGGCGCGGCGGACGGCCAGCGCGAGCGCGCGCGGGCAGCGCCTTGGCCAGCGTCTCGTCGGAGAGGTTCTTGTAGAGCGCGGCGAGTGCGTTGCGCTCCAGCAGGAACGTCTCGCGGCCGCTCGTCCGCGGAGTCCACTGTGGACATCGTGGCGTGGTGGCGGTGGTAGGTCAGCGACGTCCGGCACGTACCGGACGCGCCAGCCGCGCAGGTTCAGCCGCCAGCCCAGGTCGACGTCCTCGTAGAACATGAAGAACCGCTCGTCGAACCCGCCGAGCTCGGCGAACACCGCGGCGCGGACGAACATCGCCGAGCCGGTGCCGAACAGGACGTCCTTCGCGACCTCGTGCTCCTCGGCCGGGACGTCGGCGATCGGGCTCCCGGCGTGGCGCTTGTAGCCCATGCCGAACCAGGTCAGGCCGCCGTCGACGAAGTCGGTGCCGGTGCCCTCCCAGTCGAGGACCTTGCTGGCCACGGCGGCGACGCGCGGCTGCGCGCGCAGCTCGGCGACGGCGGCCGAGACCCACGCAGGCGCCGGGCGGGCGTCGTTGTTGAGGAAGCCGAGGATGGTGCCCTTGGCGTGCTTCGCGCCCAGGTTGCAGCCGCCGGCGAAGCCCGAGTTGCGGCCGGCCTCGATCACGGTGACGCCGGGCACGGCGGCGCGGATGCGTTCGCCCTGGTCGGAGTTCTCGACGCAGATCAGCTCGACGTTCTCGTAGTCCAGGTCGCCGAGCGCGCGCAGGCAGGTGATCGTGTCCTCGGCGCCGCGGTAGTTCACGACGATCACCGAAACGAGCGGTTGCGGATCCCCCTGCAATGCGAGCTCCTAGCTTCGACGGAGGAGTCCAGCTTAAAGCCCGGCCCACGCCTCCCAGACCGCGCCTCGGCCGAGCGCGCAGAACCGGCCGATCCGGCGCCGGGCGATCAACGTCGCAGGTAGCCGGGCGGCGACTTGCGCGAGCACCCGCACGCGCAGCCGCACGCGGAAGTTGGCCGCGGCCGGGCGTCCGGGCCGCAGCGGCAGCAGCGCGGTGAGCACCGCGAACTTCACCAGCTGCCGAACCGCGACGCCGGCGGGGGCGCAGCGCAGCAACGTGAGTAAGCGGTTGCGCTCGTTCCAGAGGTGGAACTGCTCGGAGCCGGGGTTCGTGCTCGCGCCGTGCGCGTGGCGGGCGCGCGCCTCGGGCGCCGCGACGACGTCCCACCCGGCCAGCCGTAGCCGCCACGCGGTGTCGGTGTCCTCGTAATAACAGAAAAAACTCGCCGGGACGCCGCCGACGGCGGTGAGCGCGTCGACCCGGAGCAGCGCGGCACCCCCGCAAAACCCGAATATTTCTTGGGTTTCGGTGAGGTCGGCGCCGTGACCGTCGGCGGTGAGCCGGACCCCGACGGACTGCGCGGAGCCGTCACCGCGGTCGAGACGGGACGCGGCGGCGGCGGCGAGCGGCGCCTTCTCCAGGGTGTCTTCGAGGGTGGAAAGCCAGGTCGGAGCGGGTGCGGCGTCGTCGTTCAGCCAAGCCATCAGCGGGGTTTCGACGTGCTCGAGCGCGACGGCCATGGCGCCCGCGTAGCCGGTGTTGCGGGGGAGCCGGAGCACGCGCGGCTTGCTCGGATGGGCCTCGAGCAGGGCGGCGGTGCCGTCGTCGGAGGCGTTGTCCACCACGAAAGTCCGATGTGGACGGGTCTGCGCGGCGAGCGCGTCCAGACAGGCGGTGATGTGCCCGGCGCCTCGCCATGTCACGACTACGACCGTGGTGGCGAATTCGTCGGTCACTTCAGTGACAATAGCCGCGTGCCCGAACTGGTCGTCCTCGCCGAGCAGCTGCTCGCGCCCGTGCCCGGTGGCACCGGGCGTTACACCGCCGAGCTGTTGCCCGCCCTCGCGCAGTCCGCGCCCGCGGGCTGGACGGTGTCCAGTGTGGTCGCGCGCCACCCGGACGTAAGCGCGGCGACGATCGAGGGCGTCGAGGGGCCGCGAGTGCTGGCGGTGCCCCCGCGGGTGCTGGTCGCGGCGTGGCAGCTGGGCTTTCCCTGGTGGCCGGGTGGCGACGCGGTGCACGCGCCGACGCCGTTCGCGCCGCCACGCGTCCCGGCCGGGCGCACCCTGAGCGTGATGGTCCACGACACCGTGCCGTGGACCCATCCCGAGACGCTCACCGTGCGCGGGGTCAGCTGGCACCGGTCGATGATCGCGCGGGCGGCCAAGCGCGCGTCCGGGCTGGTGGTGCCGACCAGGGCGGTGGCGGACGAGCTGGCCGTGCTGGTCGAGGTGGATGTGCCGGTGCGGGTGGTGCCGCACGGGGTGCGGGTGCCGGTCGGGCATGCCGAGCTGGACCTGCCGCCGGAGTACGTGCTGGCGGTCGGCACGATCGAGCCGCGCAAGGGCATCGACGTGCTGGTCGACGCGATGACGATGCTCGAGGGCGTGCCGCTGGTGGTCGCGGGCCAGCCGGGCTGGGGCGGGGTCGACCCGCGGGAGCTGGCGGCCGAGCGCGGGCTGGCGCCGGAGCGGGTCCGGGTGCTGGGGAAGGTCACCGACGCGGAGCTGGCGACGGCGTTGCGGCACGCGAGCGTGCTGGCCGTGCCGAGCCTGGCCGAAGGTTTCGGACTGCCGCTGCTGGAGGCCATGGCCGCGGGGGTGCCGGTGGTGCACACCGACGTGCCGGCGCTGGCGGAGGTCGCCGGGGGCGCGGGGCTGTGCGTCCCGCGTGGTGACGCTTCGCTGCTGGCCAAGGCGTTGCAGGAGGTGCTCGGCTCGCCGGAGCGGGCGGCCGAGCTGGTCAAACTGGGCCGGGAACGGGCGAAATCGTTCGCGTGGCGGAGTGCCGCCGAGGCGGTTTGGGCGATCCACCGGCGTAACCGGGAGTGATTTTCCGGTTCGTCACGAACCGCCCGGGAGGCCGCCGTACTCTGCAAGGGTGAGCGGTGATCCACGAGTGCTGATCGATGCGACGGCGGTCCCGGCCGACCGTGGCGGCGTCGGCCGATACGTGGATTCCCTGGTGGCGGCGCTGGACGCGGATGGCGCGCGGCTGACCGTCGTCTGCCAGCCACGGGATCTCCAGCTCTACGACAAGCTCGCGCCGACGTCGCGCGTGGTTCCCGCTTCGCCCTCCACGACGACCCGAACGGCCCGGCTGACCTGGGAGCAGGCAACGCTGCCTCGGCTGACCCGCCGGCTCGGCGCGGACGTCGTCCACTCGCCGCATTACACGATGCCGCTGGCGATCTCGGCCGCTTCGGTCGTCACGCTGCACGACGCGACCTTCTTCACCGACGCCGTGCTGCACTCTTCGGTGAAGGCGCGCTTCTTCCGCGCCTGGACGTCGACAGCGCTTCGGCGCGCGACGCTGTGTGTGGTCCCGAGCGTGGCGACGGCTACGGAGCTGGCTCGCGTCTCGCCGGTGCGGCACGCGGAGCTGGAGATCATCCACCATGGCGTCGACAACGAACGCTTCCACCCGCCCTCGCCCGAGGAGGTCGCGGCTGCCCGGGCGGCCGTCGGCCTCGGCCGGACGCCGTACGTGGCGTTCCTCGGCGCACTCGAGCCGCGCAAGAACGTCCCGGCGCTGATCCGCGGCTTCGCCCGCGCGGTGGCAGGCCGCCCCGACGCGCCCGCGTTGGTGCTGGCGGGGCAGCCGGGCTGGGACACCCAGGTCGAGCGCGCGCTGGACGCCGTTCCGCACCGGCTGCGCGTGATCCGGGCCGGGTATCTGCCGTTCGGGACGTTGGCCGGATTCCTCGGCGGGGCTGAGCTCGTGGCGTATCCGTCGCTGGGCGAGGGTTTCGGGCTGCCGGTCCTTGAGGCGATGGCGTGCGGCGCGTGCGTGCTGACGACGAAGCGGCTCTCGCTGCCGGAGGTCGGCGGCGACGCGGTGGCGTACTGCGGCGTCGGCGCTGGGGACGTCGCTGCGGCGATCTCGGAGCTCCTGGCAGATCCTTCGCGCCGGGCGGAGCTGGCGACAGCCGCGCAGCAGCGCGCGAAGGAGTTCTCGTGGGCGACGACCGCGGAGCGGCACCGGGAGGCGTACGCGAAGGCGTGGTCCCGCCACCTCCGCACCCGCTGACTTGTCCCGGGTCGGCTCACGTACCCAGAGGGTCGGCTCACGTACCTGGAGGGTCGGCTCACCATCCGACCCTCCAGATACGCGAGCCGACTGTCCAGGTACGCGAGCCGACCGTCCGGGTACATGTTTCGCTGGTCGTCGCGGTGGTGCGGGGCCGCGGGGTGGCGCTCGGTGACGAGTGGACAATGGCCGGGTGACTGAGCACACCAGCTATGGCGACGAAGTCGCCGTCGTGACCGTGACGTACTTCTCCGGCGACACCCTCGCGCGCTTCCTGGACACCCTCGAGCAGGCGAGCACGCGTGAGGTCAAGGTCGTCGTCGCGGACAACGCGTCCACCGACGGCGCGCCCGAGAAGGCCGCCGAGCGGAAGAACGTGCAGCTGCTGAGCATTGGCGAGAACGTCGGTTACGGGACCGCCGCCAACCGCGGCATCGCCGAGCTGGACGAGCGGTACGGCTGGGTCGTCGTGGTGAACCCGGACCTCGAATGGGAGCCCGGCTCGCTCGACGAGCTGCTGGAGGTCGCGAAGCGCTGGCCGCGCGGGGGCGCGTTCGGGCCGCTCATCCACGACCCGGACGGCACGATCTACCCCTCGGCGCGGCTGCTGCCCTCCTTCGGGCGCGGGATCGCGCACGCGGCCTTCGGCAAGGTCTGGCCCGGCAACCCCTGGACCCGCCAGTACCGCCAGGAGACCGACCGGCCCGTCGAGCGCGTGGCCGGCTGGCTTTCCGGCTCCTGCCTGCTGATGCGCCGCGAGGCCTTCGACTCGGTCCACGGGTTCGACACGCGGTACTTCATGTACTTCGAGGACGTCGACCTCTGCGACCGCATGGCCAAGGCGGGCTGGCTCAACGTCTACGCGCCGTCGGCGAGCGTGATGCACGTCGGCGGGCACTCGACGTCACAGGCGTCGGAGAAGATGCTTCGCGTGCACCACGACAGCTCGTACCGCTACATGGCCGACCGCCACCCGGGCTTGGTGTGGAAGCCGGTGCTCGCCGCGGTCAAGCTCGGCCTGGCGCTGCGCCTGAAGCTGGAGATCCGCCGCGGCTAGATCCCGTCGAGCCGGCGGGAAAGGTCGGACTTGCCGTTGTTCTGCGTCACCGTCGGCACCAGGCCGGTGTCCTCGAGTTCGAGGTCGAGGTCACCGGAGACCGAAGGGTCCTTGAGCGGGCTCGTGATCGGCTCGGCCTGGGGCCGGCGGGCCAGCGGCGTGGTCACCGGCGGCTTCGCGAGCGGCGTGGTCGGCTGCTGGCGCGACCCCGGGACGTCGAGGCGCTGCGTGCGCGCCGAACCCGCCAGGTGGTGATCGTTCTCTTCGATCAGCGACGCCGGCAGCTGCGTCGTGGTGTCGGGATCCTGGCCGCGGTCCAGCTCGGTGATCTTGGCCCGGGGGATCTGCTGGGTGTTGGACGAGTCCATCGGTGACGTCGCGCTGTCCGGTGTCACTACGAACCTGCCGCGTGCCTTGGCTCGTGCGAGCAGGGCGTCCGCCCGTTCGCGGGGGTCCATCCCCTCGGCCTCCCGACTGACCCGGGGCCCTCTGGGGAAAGGCCCGCCTGTTTCCTGTCTAGGGTAGGCCCTCGGGGCGTAGTCCGTCAGGCTTTCCCTCGGCTTGTCGCCGGGCGGCGCGTGATACAAGAGGAGATTTCTGTGACGTCCGAGGTCGAGATCGACGCCGTCGTCCTGGTCGGTGGCAAGGGCACCAGGCTGCGTCCGCTCACCCTTTCCGCGCCGAAACCGATGCTGCCGACGGCGGGCGCGCCGTACCTGAGCCACCTGTTCTCGCGCATCCGCACGGCCGGGATCCGGCACGTCGTGCTGGGCACGAGCTACCGGGCGGAGGTGTTCGAGGAGTACTTCGGCGACGGCAAGGCGCTCGGGCTCGAGATCGAGTACGTCGTCGAAGCCGAGCCGCTCGACACCGCGGGCGCCATCCGCAACGTCTACGACCGGCTGCGCGCCGACCACGTGATCGTCTTCAACGGCGACATCCTTTCGGGCGCCGACCTGGGCGAGCAGCTGCGGGTGCACCGGGAGTCCGAGGCCGACGTGACGCTGCACCTGCAGCGCGTGCCGGACCCGAGCCGGTTCGGCTCGGTGCCGACCGACGAGACCGGCCGCGTCCAGGCGTTCCTCGAGAAGACGCCGAACCCGCCGACCGACCAGATCAACGCGGGCTGCTATGTGTTCCGGCGGCCGGTGATCCAGCGGATCCCGGCCGGGCGCCGGGTGTCGGTCGAGCGCGAGACGTTCCCCGGGCTGCTGGCCGAGGGCGCGCACATCCAGGGCTTCGTCGACACGTCGTACTGGCTCGATGTCGGCACGCCGGAGGCGTTCGTCCAGGGTTCGGCCGACCTCGTGCGCGGCATCGCGCCGACGTCCGCGCTACCCGGCCGCGGCGGCGAGTTCCTGGTGCTCGACGGTGCTTCGGTGGCCGAAGACGCCCAGCTCAGCGGCGGTTCGACGATCGGGACCGCGGCCGTGGTGGGCTCCGGCGCGAAGGTCGACGGCTCGGTGCTCTTCGACGGCGCGGCGGTCGCCGAGGGCGCGATCATCGAGCGTTCCGTGCTGGGCCACGGCGCGCGGGTCGGCGCCGGTGCGGTGCTGCGCGGGGTGGTGCTCGGCGACGGCGCGACCGTCGGCGCGGGCTGCGAACTCCTCGACGGTGCCCGGATCTGGCCCGACGTGATCCTCCCGGACGGCTCCGTGCGCTTCTCGAGCGACGCGTAGATGCTGTGGCGACCCGCGTTCGCCGTCGACCTGGGCCGGGTCCTGGGTCCGCTTCGGCGTGGGCGCGGGTCGCTCAACCTGATCACCGACGAGCGCGGAATCACCTGGCTGGCCGCGAACACCCCGGACGGGCCGGGCACGCTCGCCCTGCGCGTCCACCCGGACGGGACGATCGAATCGGCGGCCTGGGGCGAGGGCGCGGACCGGCTGATGGACGGCGTCCCGGCGTTGCTCGGCGCGAACGACGACGACTCCGGGTTCGTCGCGCACCACGACGTCATCGCCGAGGCCCGGCGGCGGAATCCCGGGCTGCGGCTCGGGGCCACCGGGCTGGTGTGGGACTGGCTGGTGCTCGCGGTGCTGGAGCAGAAGGTCGCGGGCAAGGAGGCGATCCGGTCGTGGGCCGAACTGTGCCGCCGCTTCGGCGCGCCCGCGCCCGGCCCCGGCCCGGAGCGGCTGCGCGTGCCGCCGACGCCGCTGGTGGTGCGGGGGTTGCCGGACTGGCACTGGCATCGCGCGGGCGTCGACATCAAACGCCGGACTACGCTGATCAACGCCGCCCGCGTGGCTCCTCGATTGGAGCGGGCTGTCGAGCTGGGCGGTCTCGAGGGCCGGGCGTTGCTGCGGCACGTACCGGGGATCGGGGTCTGGACGGCGGCGGAGATCGCGCAGCGCGCCTGGGGCGACCCGGACGCGGTGAGCTTCGGCGACTACAACATCCCGTCGATGGTGGGCCACGCGCTCACCGGCGCCGCCCGGACCGACGACGTCGGACTGGCGGAGCTGCTGGCGCCCTACGCGCCGCAGCGTCAGCGGGCGGTGCGGTATCTGGAGACGGCCGGCTTCGGGCGGCCGCGGTTCGGGCCGCGGATCGAGCTCCGGGACTACCGGGCCATGTAGTCCCGGCTCGAGTCACCCGGCCCCGGCCTCGTGAGTGGTAAGTGTCGTTCTGGCCAGGAGTATCTGGCGACCTGTGGTTGGTGTTGTTGATGAGGCCGGTGGGGCGTTGTGCGGGCGGGTCGTGAGTGGAAAAGAGGGTTAGAACCCTTCTAAACACTCACGACCGTTACCGATGTGGCTGGTGGGGTGGCTGGGGCTGCCTGATCGGCCAGTCTGCGGGACGTTATGTCCTGAAGGGACCCTTCAGGACATAACCGGGCTGGTAGCCAAGTGATGGTCGGCTCCAACGGAGATCAGCGCGGGGGATAACCGCCACCGGGCGGACCCTGGGGCGGCTGCGGGGGATAGGGCGGCTGCGGCGGGTAAGGCGGCTGGCCGGGGTACTGCTGCTGCGGCGGGTAAGGCGGCGGCTTCGGCTTGGACGACTTGACCACCAGGACGATCACGACCGTGGCGATCAACCCGACGACGAGCAGGCCGACCAGCAGCATCAGGGGAGTTATCGAGCCCAACACGGGGATTCCTTGTCGTCAGAGAGCGGGGCGGGGACGGGGCGGGGCCTTGAGCGGTGCCTCGGCGGCCGCGGTCAGCGCCGCTTGGATGATCGAAAGCGCTTCCGCCTCGCCGAGGCCGAGCTTGCGGGACAGCTTCGCGTAGTCGGCCGCGGCCTGCTGGGCGCGGGCGCGGTTCTGGTCGCCGGACGCGCCGACGAACGTGCCGCCGCGGCCGCGGGTTTCGATCAGCCCGGCCGTCTCCAGCTCGCGGTACGCCCTGGCGACGGTGTTCGGCGCGACGCCGAGGTCGCTGGCCAGCTTGCGCACGGTCGGCAGCTTCGCGCCGACCGGCAGGGTCCGGTCGTTGATCTGCGCCGCCAGCGCGGAGCGGACCTGCTCGTACGGCGGCACGTGCGACAGCGAGTCGACGGTGATGATCATGGCACCCCTTGTGTCGCTCCATCGAGACACAATCAATGCTACAAAGTCAACGGTTCACCAGCTTTGCGGCCCCGCGCCCGGTCCGGGCTGGTGCTGCGGATACGGCTGGGTGTACGGCTGCTGCTGCGGATAACCCTCTGCCCTGCGGATACCCCTGCGGTGGCATCGGCTGCTGCGGATAGCCCTGCGGCTGCTGCGGCGCCCACTGCTGGGGCTGCGGTGGCGCGTAGTTCTGCACCTGCTGCTGCGTCATCGGGAAGTCCGGGTTCGGCGGCAGCCCGGCGTGCAGCCGCGCGGCCTCCTCGCGGCGCATCTTCGAGACCTTCACCGCCACCACGATCACGAACGCGATGATCCCCAGCACGAGCAGGCCCAGCACGATGTAGCCGAACACGCCGCTGTCGCCGCCGCCGCTGGTGTGGATGTGTACCCGTTGGCCGAACATGGTTCCTCCCTCCGCCGGTGATCAGGCTAGTGCCCGGAGCGTGCCGGGATGGCCGCTTTCACCAGATCGGCGAGATCTTCCGAACCTGCCGGCAGCGCGTCCACCGGCCACCAGCGCAGATCGTCGGACTCGTCGCTGCGCACCGGCTCCGCGCCCGGCGGCGCGTACACCGCGAAGCGCACGTCGAAGTGCCGCGTCGGCAGGCCGAGCGAGCAGGTGATCGGGTGGACGTCCAGGTGCACCGGCTCGGCGTCGATCCGCAGCCCGGGCATGCCGGACTCCTCGGTCGCCTCGCGCAGTGCCGCCGCGGCCAGCGAGACGTCGCCGGGTTCGCAGTGCCCGCCGAGCTGCAGCCAGCGGCCGACCCGTGGGTGCAACGTCAGCAGGACCCGCGAGCCCGAGTCGTCCAAAACGACGGCGGACGCCGTCAGGTGCCCGGCCTCGCAGGACCGCCGGCAGGTGTCCTCCCGTGCGGCCAGAAACCCGAGGAACGCCTGGCGCAGCGACTCCTGCGTCGGATCGGCAGGCCGCCAAGCGTCCAGCGAGGAGACCGCGGAAGCGTGCAGGCTCACAGCTCGACCAGCCCGTCGCCCGCCGAAACCGGGCCTCGCGGGGGCGCTTCGAACGCCGGGACGCCGATCGCGACCGCGCCCAGCGGCTGCCACTCGGGGCCGAGACCGAGCGTCTCGCGCACGATGTCCGCGGCGAAGATCGTCGAGCCGATCCAGCACGACCCCAGGCCTTCCGCCGCCAGCGCGACCAGCAGGCCCTGCACCGCCGCACCGCCTGCCACGGTGAACATCGTGGTCTCACAGGCATTCCGGCGGTCATCGCGGTAGGTGTGCGCACCATCCGGCACCAGGAACGGGATGACGACCTCGGGTGCGCGGTACAGGATGTCGCCCCGGCTCAGCCGTTTCGCGATCTGCTCGGGCGTGAACTCGTCGCCGCTGAGGTCGGCCCGCCACGACTCCCGCATCGCGTCGAGCAGCTTGTGCCGCAAGCCTTCCTCGCGCAGCCAGACGAACCGCACCGGGTGCGTGTGGTGTGGCGCGGGCGCGGTCAGCGCCGAGCCGACCGCGCGCCGCAGCGCCTCGGCGTCCACCGGTTCGTCGGCGAACTGCCGCACCGAACGCCGTGCCGGGACGGCCTCCCGGCGCCCCTGCGCGATGGCTTCGTTGGTGCCCAGGCGGAAGAGGTCCTCCTCGAGCGGCCGGATCAGCGAGCGCGCGGTCGAGCCGTCGTCGTCGGATCTGCAGCCCGCGGACCACGGCCACCGGCGTGCCGCCGAGCTTGCCCTTGACCAGGTCGGCGGCCGCGGCGAGCTCGTCGGCGACGGCGACCTCGGTGACGGCCAGCTCGTTGCCCTGCCCGTCGACCTGCCCGCCGTAGGCGTGCAGCACCCGCAGGCCGGACGCGCCGATCGCGGCGTCGGTCTGCCCGATCCGCCACGCCCGGCCCATGGTGTCGGTGATCGAGCACCGCGACCTCGACGCCGAGCCGTTCGCGCAGCCCGTTGCGCAGCGCCAAAGCCGACGCGTCCGGGTCCGCGGGCAGCAGCGCGACCTCGTCGCCCTGCACGTTCGAGGCGTCGATCCCGGACGCGGCCTGCACGATGCCGAGGGGGTTCTCGGTGATCACCGTCCGCGCGATCCGCGCGACCACCCGCACGGCCTCGGACTCGACGAGCTCGCGGCGCTCCGCGTCGCGCTTCTCGGGGTCCGAGGACACCCGGATCAGCCGTCCCTCGGCCTTCGAGACGATCTTGCTGGTCACGACCACCACATCGCCCGAACGCAGCCACGGCGCGGCCGCGACGAGCGCGCCGGTCAGGTCGTCGCCGGGGCGGAACTCCGGCAGCCCGGTGACGGGCAGGATCTCCAGCTTCGCCGAAGCGTGGTCACCGGTGCTAGTCAACAGGGGCTCCCGCAAGTTCGAGCGCCGCGCGCGCCATCGCCGCGGTCGCGTCCACATCGGACATCAGCAGCGGCACGTCCTTCACGACGACGCCGGGCACCTCGGCCTGCTCGCCCTCGGCGATCAGCCAGCCGTCGAGCACGCCGGACTCCTTGCGCGAGCCGTAGTGCCGCCCGACCGCCTCCGCCGACGTCTCCACGCCGATCGCGGTCAGGCAGGCGTCCGCCATGCCGCGCAACGCCTTCCCGCCGATGATCGGGGAGACCCCGACCACCCCGGCGGACGTCTTGCGCAGCGCGTCCCGCACGCCGGGAACGCCCAGCACGGTGCCCACCGAGACGACCGGGTTCGACGGCGCGAACAGCACCGCGTCGGCCCCGGAGATCGCCTCGAGCACGCCGGGCGCGGGCTTGGCCTCGTCGTTGCCGACGGCGACGATCGAGTGCGCCTTCGGCTCGGCCTTGTAGCGCACCCACCACTCCTGGAAGTGGACCGCCTTCTGCTGGCCGGGCTGCTCCGGGTCGTCGATCACCACGTGCGTCTCGACGCGGTCGTCCGACATCGGCAGCAGCCGCACGCCGGGCTGCCAGCGGTCGCACAGCGCCTCGGTGACCGCGGAGAGCGGGTAGCCCGCGCGCAGCATCCGGGACCGGATGAGGTGGGTGGCGATGTCCTTGTCGCCCAGCCCGAACCACGTCGGGCTCGGCGCCGTAGGCCGCCAGCTCCTCCTTGACCACCCAGGTCTCGCCCGCGTGCCCCCAGCCGCGTTCGGGGTCGATGCCCGCCGCCCAGGGTGTACATGCAGGTGTCGAGGTCCGGGCAGATGCGCAGGCCGTGCATCCACACGTCGTCGCCGGTGTTGACCAGCGCCGTCACCTCGTGCTCCGGCCCGAGGCACTCTTCTCCGCCGGGCGCATAGATCCAGCCCAGCGCCGCCTTGAGCCCCACCAGGAAGCGGGCCCCGCCCACTCCGCCGACCACCACCACGATCTTCACGACGTCGGATCCTCGCTCACCCAGTACCGATACCTGTGATGCGGGGTGCATCCCAGCCCCGCGTAGAACGCGAGCGCCCCCGCATTGTCTTCCGCGACCTGCAGGACCCAGCGCCCGGCGCCCTGGGCGCCGCCCCACGCGCCGAGCGCGCCCATCAGCTCCGACGCTATCCCGCGCCGCCGGAACTCCGGCCGGACGGCGAGGCGGGCGACGTGCAGCCAGCCGTCGACGATCGCCCCGCGCACCGCACCCGCCGTGACGCCGTCGCGCACGGCCACGCCGTAGCCGATCTTCCCGGTGGTCAGGACGTGCCGCTCGGCCTCCGAGGGCGAGGGGCAGGTGAGTTCCCACCATCCGGACGTCGGCTCGTCGAGGACCTCGGCGTCGCCACCGCCCGGCAGCGCGCCGGTCAGCACGACCACCTCGTGCCCGGCCGCGTGCGAGCGGCCCTCGGTCCAGCCCGCGGCGACGATCGCGCGCTCGTTCGGGCTGTCCCGGATCACCTGGACCAGGGGCGGGATCCCCCGATCGTGGGCGAAGTCACACACCGCGCGCAGCGCCGCCGGGACGGCCACGCCGGGGTCCCCGACCGCCAGCGCGCTGTTGGCACGGCCGGTGAAACCGTCCGCCCAGCGCAGGCGCCAGTCGCCCAAGGATTCCTCGACCAGGGGAGGCCATGCTCTGGCGCAGACGATTTCGAGCGATTCGGGGGTGTTCACGGCTAGATTGTGCCTAAGGCACCCAGCCGGGGCGGAACGGATTTCTGCAGGAGGTGGCCATGGGCATCCAGCGCAAGGACGAGCGCCACAACGAGGAGCTCGTCGACGAGATCTCGGACGGCTTCAACCGGGCGGTCGACGGGCCGAAGGCCGAGGAAGACGCGCCGGCCAAGCCCCGGTTCGTGATCACCGGCGACGCGCGCGCCACCCCGCCGCCGCGCCGCCGGAACCGCTGAGGGGCGGTGGCCGTACCAGGGGTATGGCTAAGGGTTGCCTCACCATCCGAACGGGTGCCGGCCCGCGTAATGTCGGCCCCGACTGGCTAATGCAGAGAACAGCAGGAGAGCGCAGTGACCTACGTGATCGCCGAGCCCTGCGTCGACGTGCTCGACAAGGCGTGTATCGACGAGTGCCCCGTGGACTGCATCTACGAGGGCGAGCGGATGCTCTACATCCATCCGGACGAGTGTGTCGACTGCGGCGCGTGCGAACCGGTCTGCCCGGTCGAGGCGATCTACTACGAGGACGACGTCCCGGACAGCTGGGCCGACTACACCAAGGCCAACGTCGACTTCTTCGACGAGCTGGGCTCGCCGGGCGGTGCGTCCAAGGTCGGTAAGACCGCGCACGACCCCGCCTTCATCAAGGCCCTGCCCCCGCAGGGCGAATGAGCCGGATCGCCCTGCCCGACTTCCCCTGGGATTCGCTCGCCGAGGTCAAGGCCATCGCGCAGGCGCATCCCGGCGGGGTCGTCGACCTCTCCATCGGCACCCCGGTCGACCCGGTGCCCGCGGGCATCCGGGACGCGCTGGCCTCGGTGTCCGAGATCCCCGGGTACCCGACCACGCACGGCATCCCGGCGCTGCGCGCGGCCGCGATCGCGGCGATGGGACGCCGGCACGGCGTGTCGGGGATCGAACCCGACGCGGTGCTGCCGACCATCGGGTCCAAGGAGGCGGTCGCCTGGCTGCCGAGGCTGCTCGGCTTCGGCCCGGGCGACCTGGTGGTCATCCCCGAGCTGGCCTACCCGACGTACGAGGTCGGGGCGCTGCTCGCGGGCGCGTCGATCCTGCGCTCCGACGGCCTGACCGCCCTCGGCCCGCAGAAACCGGCGATGATCTGGCTGAACTCGCCGTCCAACCCGACCGGCCGCGTGCTTCCCGTGGAGCACCTGCGCAAGGTCGTCGAGTGGGCGCGCGAGCGGGACGTCGTCGTGGTCTCCGACGAGTGCTACCTGGCGCTCGGCTGGGAGACCGATCCGCTGTCGATCCTGCACCCGGACGTCTCCGGTGGCCGCACGGACAACCTGATCGCGGTGCACTCGCTGTCCAAGTCGGCGAACCTGGCCAGCTACCGCGCGGGCTTCCTGACCGGTGACCCCACGCTGATCGCGGGCCTGCTCGAGGTGCGCAAGCACGCGGGCATGATCGTGCCGCGGCCGGTGCAGGAGGCCATGGTCGCCGCGCTCGTCGACGACGAAGCCCTTGGCGCGCAGCGGGAGCGTTATGCCCGGCGCCGGCTGGTGCTGCGGAAGGCGTTGCAGGACAACGGCTTCCGCGTCGACCACTCCGAGGCGGGGCTCTATCTCTGGTCGACCCGTGACGAGCCGGCGCGCGACACCGTGGCGTGGCTCGCCGAGCGCGGGATCCTGGTCGCGCCCGGGACGTTCTACGGCCCGTCGGGCTCGCGCCATGTCCGGATCGCGTTGACGGCGACCGACGAGCGGATCGACACCGCGGTGGAGCGGCTGAGCGCTTAGAGGTCCTTGCCGGTGAAGCCGCGGTAGACGAACGTCGTGAGCATGTCGACCGCCTCTTCGTCGGTCGGCGGCGTCCAGCCCGGCCGGAGCGGGGTCGAGTAGCCACATCGAGGCGAAGCTGTCCACCAGGTGGTACATCATGGCCGATCGCACATGTCCGGGCTCGCCGGGAGGCGCAGGCCCGCGCGCCGTGACGTACGCGAGGTGGTCGTCGAGGTCGCTGGCCTGTGTCGCGCCGAAGGTCGCCATCGTGCGCGCGAACTGCTCGTTGACCATCGCGGCCTGGCGCAGCGCGAGCATCGTCGCGGCGTTCTCCTTGTAGAAGTTCCAGTACTCTCGACGTGCCAGCGCACGGCCGCCGGGTCGGTGAAGTCGTTGGCGTGCCCTTCGAGCCCGCGCGCTCTCGTCGCCCGCGGCGGCGAGGTCCGCGAGGAGCGCTTCGAGGAGTTCTTCCTTGCCCGCGAAGTGGTTGTAGAACGACCCAGCGGCGCGGCCCGCCTCCGCGGTGATGTCGGTGATCTTCGTGTTCAGGTAGCCCTTGCGGGCGAACACGCGCTTGGCCGCCGCCTTCAGCGCGGTCTCCGTCTCCGCCGCCTTCTCCTTGCGGCTCGTCGCCTCATCGCGCACCTCCCTTGACGCGGACGCTAGCAGCCGTCATTGTGAATCCAGATTCACTGAATCATAATTCACTCACTGGGAGGACGATCATGGATGTACTGATCGCGGGAGCCGGGCCGACCGGGCTGACGCTGGCCATCGAGCTGGCGCGCCGCGGCGTCGCCGTGCGGATCATCGACAAGGCCGAGACCTTCTTCATCGGGCTCGCGCGGCGACGGCCTCCAGCCCCGCACGCTGGAGGTCTTCGAGGACCTCGGCGTGCTCGACGCGGTGCTCGCGGCCGGCAGCCGCGCCGGTTGCCGATGAAGATCCACGTCGGCGGCGAGGTCGTCGGCGAGCGGATGATGTTCGACCCGGTCGAGCCGACGCCGACGATGCCGTACCCGACCGGCTGGTTCCTCGGCCAGTCGCAGACCGAGGGCATCCTGCGCGACCGGCTCGCCGAGTTCGGCGTGCGCGTCGAGCTGGACACCGCGCTGACCGGCTTCGAGCAGGACGCCGACGGCGTCACGGCCACGCTGAGCACCGGCGAGACGGTCCGCGCGGCGTACCTGGTCGGCGCCGACGGCGGCAAGAGCTTCGTGCGCAAGACGCTGGGGATCGCGTTCGAGGGCACCACCGACGAGTCGATCCGGATGCTGCTCGGCGACGTCCACGCCGACGGGCTCGACCGCGCGCTACGGGCACTGGTTCGGCGCCGCCGGACAGACCCGATGCGCGGCATGATGTTCAGCCCGCTGCCGGGCACGCCCGTGGTTCCAGTTCGGCGCGCCGCTCGGGCGACGGCGAGCTCGACGTCGAGACGGCGCTGCCCGCGGTCCAGGCCCGGCTCGACGCGCTGCGCCGGCGGCGGGATCCAGCTGTCCGACCTGGCCTGGTCGACGGTGTGGCGGCCGAACGTCCGGCTGGCGGCGCGGTTCCGCGACGGCCGCGTCTTCCTGGCCGGCGACGCCGCGCACGTCCACCCGCCGACCGGCGGCCAGGGCCTCAACACCGGCGTCCAGGACGGCTACAACCTGGGCTGGAAGCTCGCCGACGGCTCGCCCGAGCTGATCGACAGCTACGAGGCCGAGCGCCGGACGAACGCGGCGCGGGTGCTGGGGATCTCGACCGGAGCTGCTGCAGAAGTACGCCGACGGCGACGAGGACGCGCACAAGCGCGGCGAGGACACCCAGCAGCTGGACATCAGCTACCGCGGCGGCCCGCTGTCCCCGGCCGGGACCGGCGCGCTGCAGCCCGGCGACCGCGCCCCGGACGCGCCGCTGGCCGACGCCAACGGCAAGCGCGGTCCGGCTGTTCGAGCTGTTCCGCGGCCCGCACGCGACGGTGCTGGTCTTCGGCGACGGCCCGGCGCCTTCGAGGCGCGCACCGGATCCTGCCCGCGGGCAGCGTCGCGACGGGCACGGACCTGGTCGACGACGGCGGCCACGCGTACGCGGCTTACGAGGCAGAAGGCACGGTGGTGGTGCGGCCCGACGGTTACGTGGGAGTGGGTGGGGGTGGAGTCTCGTGAGTGGTAAGTAGGGTTATTGAGGGGTAAGGCAAACGTGGCACGTTGTGTGATGGTCGTGGACGCGTGGTCGGGTCTGCGTGATGTGGTGAGTGGGTGTTAGAACCCACGGTTCTAAGCAGACGACTCTACGAGCCCCTGGTGTCACAGTCCCTGCGCCGGGCCGCTACGACGTCCCGAATGACGCGTTCGGGACGGCTGGCCGTCCCGAACGCGTCATTCGGGACATCGCCGGCATCGGCTCGCCGATGGCGACTGGAGCGAGGGGGACTTTCCTGTCACCAGGCGCTGGCAAAGTCCCTCTCGCTCGCAGAACCACAGTGGAGAAGGTCGTGACATGACCCGTTCAGGACGTCGCACGTCCTGAACGCGTACCATTCACGAGGCCTTCTGCCAGACCACGCCATGTTTGCCTTACCGCATCAATAGAACCCGACCTGCCACTCACGAGGGCCGGGGATCAGGCGTGCAGGGCCTTCGGCGGCGTCGTCGACCGCCGCCCAGGAGGCGCGCCAGGCCGCGCGGGCCTCGGCGCGGCGGGCCAGCTCGCGCTCGGCGATGCGGCCGGCGACGAACCCGACCGCGCCGTCGGCGGACTCCAGCACCGTGCGCATCCGCTCGGCCGCGATCACCGCGTCCTGGTGGTCGCCGAGCACGGTCTGGAAGTCCCTCGTCGCCTTGATCAGCTTCTTGATCCGCTTGGCGCGCTTCTTCTTCGCCGACGTCTGGGCCAGCTCGGCGGCGTAGCGGAGCTTCTTGCCGTGGATGCGCAGGGCGTGCAGGTCGTCGTCCGGCGGGTCGGCGGGCAGCGCGCGCACGGCCTTCGCGAGCTTGCGGTGCGGCTTCGCCAGCCCGGCGATCAGGTCGTGCGACTCCTCGGCCACCTCGGCGGCGGCCTCCCGGCCGCGGGTCAGCAGGCTGACCTCGCGCAGCAGCGTCGAGTAGCGGGCGCTGGACAGCGCCCGCGTCAGCCGCCGCTTCGCCGTAGCGCGCTCGGTGACGAACCGGGACACCAGCCGGCGTCCGGCGGCCTGGTCGCGGACCTCGAAGTCGGCGATGACCTCGCGCAGGTGCCCGATGAGGACGTCGTAGTCGCGCACCTCGCCGAGGGACTGGCCGAGCCAGCCCAGCTCCGCGCGCACCGGCTCGGCGCCGTCGCCGACCAACCGACCGGACAGCTTCAGCACGCTGCGCATCCGCCGCAGGGCGACGCGCATCTGGTGCAGGTCCTCGGGATCGGCGCCCGAGCGGGTGCCGGGCTCGTACGACGAGCAGGGCGCGGATCTCCCGGTCGAGCTTGGCCCGCACGTGGTACGGCCGCCGGATCAGCCGGGCGCGCCTCGGCGGGGGCTTCCGGCAGTCCCAGCTCGGCGGGGGTCGTCGTCGACGTCGGCCGGCGCGAGGCAACGATTCGGTGGTCACCCGATGAATGGTAGGTGAACAACGCGGCGCTGCCCACGCGTCTCATCAGCGGCGTTCACTGTGGACGGTTGCCCGTGCACCGAGGGTGCACGGGCAACCGCCTCAGTCGTTGGCGTGCAGGACCGCGTTCAGCTCGACTCCGGAGCCGGTCCGCGGGACGACCTCGACCGCGCCGGTGGCCGAGTTGCGGCGGAAGACCGCGCCCGAGATCCCGTTGAGTTCGCGCGCCTTGACCACCTTGCCCTCGACGACGACCTTCGTCCCCGCCGTGACGTACAGGCCCGGCCTCGACGACCGTGTCGTCGCCCAGCGAGATCCCGACGCCGCCGTTCGCGCCGATCAGGCAGCGCTCGCCCAGCGAGATCGTCTCCTTGCCGCCGCCCGAGAGCGTGCCCATGATCGACGCGCCGCCGCCGACGTCCGAGCCGTCGCCGACGACGACGCCGGCCGAGATCCGGCCCTCGACCATGGACGCGCCGAGCGTGCCGGCGTTGAAGTTCACGAAGCCCTCGTGCATCACCGTGGTGCCGCTGGCCAGGTGCGCGCCGAGCCGGACGCGGTCCGCGTCGCCGATCCGGACACCGGCGGGCAGCACGTAGTCGACCATCCGCGGGAACTTGTCGACGCTGTAGACGGTCACCGCGCCGCGCGCCGCGCAGCCGCAGCCGCGTCGCCTCGAAGCCCTCGGCCGGGCACGGGCCGTGGTTGGTCCACACGACGTTCGCCAGCAGGCCGAACATGCCGTCGAGGTTCTGGCCGTGCGGGCGGACCAGCCGGTGCGAGAGCAGGTGCAGCCGCAGGTACATGTCGTGGGTGTCGGCGGGGGCGTCGGCGAGGCTTGCCCGATCGTGGTGCGGACGGCGACGACCTCGACGCCCGCGGTCGGTGTCCGGGCCGAGCAGCGCCGCCGGCGGCCTCGCCGAGCAGCTCGACGGCCTTCGCGGCGCCAGGCGCTCGGTGCCCGAGGTGCCGGCGGTGCCGCCTTCGGTCAGCTTGGGCTGCGGGAACCAGGTGTCGAGCACCGTCCCGTCGGTCGTCGACGGTGGCCAGCCCGACGCCGCTGGCGCCGGTCGTTTCGGGGTTCGGGCTCTGCTCGCTCACGGCCGCTCACCGTAGTCGAGTGAGCTGGATCAACCCGTCGTGGGCCGGGCGTCGACCTGCTTCTTCAGGCCGGAAAGCGCGGCGGCGACGTCGACCAGCGCCTGCGTGCACGGCCCGCCCGGGTCCGGCACCGTCGTGCAGCCCGCGCTGCGGAACGCCTTGACGGCCCGCGTCCAGCGCGTCGGCCTCGGCGACCAGCTGCGGGTCGCTTGTCGCCCGCGCGCTTGCGGGCCGTGCCCGGCACGTTGCCGCCCATCTCCGTGACGTACTTCTCACAGCCCTTCGGCAGCTGGGTGCGCGGGCTCGCGTAGCACTGGTCGGCGGTCAGCGCGGCCAGCTTCGTCGGGAGCGCGTCCGGCCCGGGCTCGCCACCCTGCTTGGGGGTCGGGCCCGGCCTCGGTCCCGCAGCCGGACAGGACGAGGACCAGCAACGCGCCGCCGACGGCGACCGGGAACCTAGGCACGCCCACGGTAGCCCCACCGGTAGCGTGCCGGTCATGAGCCTCGACCTGCACGCCGACCCCGTCGACCTGACCGCCGCGCTCGTGGACGTCTTCAGCGTCTCCGGCAGCGAGGCCGAGCTCGCGACGCTGGTGCAGGACGCGCTGGAGAAGCAGGCGCCGCACCTCGAGGTCGTCCGCAACGGCGACGCGGTCCTGGCCCGGACGAACCTCGGGCGCGCGTCGCGGGTGGTGCTCGCCGGGCACCTGGACACCGTGCCGGAGAACGGCAACCTGCCTTCCCGGCGCGAAGGCGCGGCGACGAAGAGTTCCTGCACGGCCTCGGCACGGTCGACATGAAGGGCGGCGACGCGGTGTTCCTGCACCTCGCCGCGACGCTGCCGGAGCCGAAGCACGACATCACCTTCGTCTTCTACGACAACGAAGAGGTCGAAGCGGTCAAGAACGGCCTCGGCCGTATCGAGCGTGAGCTGCCGGAGTGGCTGGCCGGGGACCTGGCGATCGTCGGCGAGCCGTCGAACGGCGTGATCGAGGCCGGCTGCCAGGGCACCATGCGCGTCGAGCTGCGGTTCACCGGCACGCGGGCGCACACCGCGCGGGCGTGGATGGGCGAGAACGCGATCCACGCGCTGGCCGAGCCGCTGCGGCGGCTGGCCGAGTACACGCCGCGGGTGGTCGACATCGACGGGCTGACCTACCGCGAGGGCCTGCAGGCGACCGTCGATCAGCGGCGGCGTGGCCGGGAACGTCGTCCCGGACGCAGCGGTGCTGACGGTGAACCACCGCTTCGCGCCCGGACCGCGACGCCCCGAGCAGGCCGAAACGTCACCTGCGCGAGGTGTTCGACGGCTACGAACTGTCCGTTGTGGACCTTTCGCCGGGCGCGCTGCCGGTCTTTCGGCGCCCGGCGGCGGCCGAGCTGGTGGCGGCCGCCGGCGGCCGCGCGGCGGCGAAGCTGGGCTGGACGGACGTCGCGCGTTTCGCGGCGCTGGGGATGCCGGCGGTCAACTTCGGCCCGGGCAACCCGACGCTGGCGCACACGAAGCAGGAGAACGTCCACACGGCGGAGATCCGCCAGGTCACCGAAGTCCTCCGCAAGTTCCTGGGCTGAAGTCAGTCCTCTTCGGCGCCGAGCAGGAGCAGGCCGCGGCGGAGCAGGTCGGCGGCCTCGGCGACCCGGCCCTGAGCGTGCAGCAGATCGCCCGCCCGGTCGACCGAGCCCGCCAGCACCCCACGGGCGCCGTGCCTGGCCGCGACGTCGATGGCGCCGGTCAGGTGCGTCTCGGCCGCTTCGGCGTCTCCGCGGGCCAGCGCGAGCGAGCCGCGTTGATAGAGCAGCGCCGCTGCGAGCTGCGAGTCCGGCGAAATCGCCGGAGCCGCTTCGCCGAGTAGTGCTGCTGCGTCGTCCAGACGCCCTAGCTCGAGGCTCAGCTCAGCGAGCTCCAACGTGACAGCGTCGTCAGGGAACGTCGTGCGCGAAGCCGTTAAGTCGCGCAACGCGCCTTCGGGGTCCGAAGCACGGCGGAGCAGCGCTCGCGCGTACAGGCACCGTGCCAGCTTCGGGCGCAACGCACGTTCGTGCAGCAGGTCGTGAAGCGCCGCGACGGCCACTGTCGCGTCCGAGACGCGGCCGTCGTCGAGACACGCTGAAGCGAGCGTCGCCTGGTGTCGTGTCAGCTCCGCGAGGACCTCTTCGTCGCCGCGAGCCAGGCGTAGCGCTTCGGCGGCGTGCTGGGCCGCGGCCGTGGTGTCGCCGAGCCGGAGATAGGCGTCGGCGAGCGAGGCGTGCAGTGTGAGGAGCAGCACAGGGTGCGGGTAATCGTCGCGGCACGCCGCCAGCGACGTCCGGAGCAGATGCAGCGCGTGCTGCGATTCGCCCCATTCGATCAGCACCGCCGCGCGCAGCGGCACCACCAGTTCGCGGAACGGCGGGATGTCCTCGGCGAGCGCGCCTTCCGCGGAGGTGACGAGCCGCGCCCGGGTGTCACCGGTGGCGTCGCGCGCGAGCCAGAGCCACGCCAATCCGGCTTGCCGTGGTTTCTTCAGCCGCTCCGCCTTGCGCGCCAGACTCTCCATCGTCGCAGGTCGGCCGTCTCCGGCGAGGAATTCTTCGGCGGCCGCGGCGATGTCCAGGTCGAGCTGGACGACTTCGCGAGGCGAAGCGGCGCCGAGCAATTCGTCCGCTTCGACACCCAGACGATCGGCGAAATGGCGTAACGCATCTCCGGACGGCGTCCGCGAACCTGTCTCGACGGAGGACACATAAGCTGCCGTGTAGTGCGGTTCAGCCAGCGCTCGCTGGGTAAGTCCTCGTTCGGAGCGTAGCCGCCGCAACCGTCCGCCGACTTCGTTCACGCGGGTGCACCTCGCTTCCGTGGGAGCGCTGCGCCGACCATACGGCCGAACGGCGGCGAGAAGTTGGGCCACCGGCGCACAACCATTTCGGCCTGGTTCCCGTATGAACCAGTGAGTGGATCAGCAGACCGGGAGGACCCATGCACCTGAACACCCGCCTGGCGCGAGCCGCGGCCTTCGCCGCCCTCGCGCTCGTGGTGGCCGGGTGCGAGGGCCAGCCGGTCGCCGCGCCCGCCGCGGGCCCGGTCGTGATGGCCATCGGCAACGCGACCTCCGTCCCGCCTCCCGCCGCCGTCCGCGAGCCGGCGGGCCAGCCGCCCGCGGCGGCCGAAATCTCCTTGTCCTACCCGGAAACCGGTTCCGGGCGCTGGGTCTTCGCGCCGGGCGACGACAAGGTCGCGGGCTCCGGCGGACGGCTGATGCGCTACCGCATCGCGGTCGAAACCGACATCACCGGCATCGATCCCATCGAATTCGCCGCGGAAATCCGGACCATCCTGGCGGATCCGCGCGGCTGGACGGCCGGCGGCGACGTCCGGCTGCAGCAGGTGAATCCGGACGGTGACGCCGACTTCACGATTTACCTGGCCACGCCGTCCAGCCGCGACAAGCTCTGCGGCGGCAGGCCCGACGGCTACACGTCCTGCCGCAACGGCAGCAACGTCGTGCTCAACATCGCCCGCTGGGCGCACGCGGTGCCGGCGTACCCGGCGCCGCTTGCGGTGTACCGCCAGTACATGGTCACGCACGAGACCGGCCACCGGCTCGGGCACGCGCACGAGCTGTGCCCCGGGCCGGGCAAGGCGGCGCCGGTGATGGAGCAGCAGACCCTCGGCCTGCACGGCTGCGTGCCGAACCCGTGGCCGTTCCCCGCCGGTGCCTCGTATTCCGGCCCGCTGGGCGAGTACGACGATCCGATCCCCGCCGGCGCCTCGTGAGTGGTAAGTGTCGTTCTAACGACACTTACCACTCACGAGCCTGAGCTCAGCGGCCCTGGAGCGACTTGACGTTGTTGCCGAACGTCCAGTTCTTCGAGCCGTCCCAGTTGATCGACCAGTCCATCAGGCCCTTGATCCCCGGGACACTGTGCCACGCCTGGGAAACCAGGCTCGTCGACAGGTACCCGCCACCGGCACCCGGCTGCGCGGGCAGGCCCGGGACCTGCTTGTCGTAGGGCACCCGGATCGTGGTGCCCTGCACGACCAGGCCCTTGTTGAGGCACTGGGTCTGCACCGTGAAGCCCTGGACCGTGCCCGCCTGGTACGAGTCACCGGAGCAGCCGTACATGCTTCCGTTGTAGTACTGCATGTTCAGCCACCACAGCCGCCCGTTGTCGGCGTACTTCTTGACGATCGGCAGGTACGCGCCCCAGATCGAGCCGTAGGTGATGCTGCCGCCGGTGACGTACGCCGTCTCCGGCGCCATCGTGAGGCCGAAGTTCGACGGCATCTGCCCCAGCACGCCGTCGATGATCCGGACCAGGTTCGCCTGGGACGTCGAGAGGGTGCTCGATGCTGCCGCTGCCGACCAGGCCGGTTTCGATGTCGATGTCGATCCCGTCGAAGTTGTACTTCTTGAGGATCGGCACGATGGTCGAGACGAACTTGTTCGCCACCGTCGCCGACGAAAGGTCGATGCCCGCCGCCGCGCCGCCGATCGACATCAGGATCGTCGCGCCCGCCGCCTTCGCCGCGCACATGTCGGCTGGAGGCGACACCTTGACGCCGGCGTCCATCCCGTCCTGCCACAGCACGGTGCCGTCGGAGCGGATCACCGGGAACGCCGCGTTGATCACGTTGTAGCCGTGCGCGGCCATCCGGCTGTCGGTGATCGGGATCCAGCCGAGCCCGGGGTGGACGCCGTTCGAGGCGCCGTCCCAGTTCTCCCAATACCCTTGGAGGACCTTGCCCGACGGTCTCGACTTCACCGCGCACGTGTCCGCGGCCTGCGCCGCCGGGCTCAGGGCGACCATCGGCGCGGCCAGCAAAGCCGCCAGGGTGATGCCGAGGATCCGTGATATCCGACCGAACATAGCCAGCTCCCGTCTCGAGACGTGGAAGAAAGAGGACGCGGCCGTTCGGGTCAACATAAGTCGCGCGGGGGTTGGTGAATACCGACCAAACGGGTGGTCTAGACCTGTTACCGCTCGTGAGTGGCGCGGCCGGTTCCCACCGGCCGCGCCACTCACGAGTCCTTTAAACGCTCAACGTCCAGGAGGTCAACGTCCCGGTGTCGATCCGCGCCACGTCCCGGACCTGTAGTTTCCACGCGCCGTTCGCGGCTTCCGAGGAAGCGTTCACGGTGTACGTGGTGTTGAGGTTGTCGCTCGAGTCGCTGCTGGAGTTCTTCAGCCGGTAGGACGATCCGTCCGGCGCCAGCAGGTCGATGACCAGGTCACCGATGTAGGTGTGCGTGATGTGGACCTCCACCTTCGTCGTGGAGGACGCACTACGCGCGCAGCCCGAGACCGTCGCCGTGCTGGTCACCGCGGCCCCCGGAGAGTCCGGAATCGGTACCGCGGTGCCGTTCGTGACCGGTGCACAAGAACCGCCCACCGTCAGCGCGAACGCCGCCGTGTGGTCCGCGTCCGGCCCGTCGCCGTTCACCGTCACCGAGCTCGTCCCGGCCGGGGTGGACGCCGAGGTCGTGATCGTCAGCGTCGACGAGCCGCCCGAGTTCACCGCGGCGGGGTTGAACGTCGCCGTCGCGCCCGCGGGCAGCCCGGACGCCGAAAGCGCCACCTGCTGCGCCGATCCGGACGTCGTCGCCGTGTTCACCGTGACCTGAATGGACTGTCCAGGTTGGACGGTCCCGGACGACGGGTTCAATGCCAGCGAGTAGTCATTGCCGGTCGGCGCGCCGACCGCGAGCTTCCACACCGCGTACCCGATGGCGTCGCTGTTCTTCTCCAGCGGCGCGTCCGGGATGTTGGCGGTGGTGTCGCACGCGCGGTGGTAGCAGTTGTCGAACGCCGAACCCGCGGTGCCGCCCCATTTCGCGGCCTGCGCGGAGCTCTTGATGTCGCCGGCGCCGGTGGCCAGGCCACCCACCGGGATGCCCGCGCTCTTGAACGACGCGTGGTCGGACCGGCCGTCGCCCTCGCTGTCGCCCTCGGTCTGGATGCCGATCGAGGTGAAGTACTCGTCGAACACCGCCTTGACCGAAGCGACGTCGTCGTAGACGAAGTAGCCCCAGTTCTTGGAGCCGATCATGTCGAAGTTGAGGTAGGTCTTGATCTTCGCACGCTCGGTCGAGGACAGGCTGTTGACGTAGAACTTCGAACCCCGCAGCCCGGACTCCTCGTCGGCCCACCAGCCGAACCGGACCCGCTTGGCCATCGCCGGGTTCGTCCGCGCCAGCGTCAGCGCGACCTCGAGGATCGACGCGCTGCCGGAGCCGTTGTCGTTGATGCCGGGGCCCGCGCTGACGCTGTCCAGGTGCGAGCCGAGCATGAGCACCTGGTTCGCGTCGCCCTGCGGCCACTCGGCGATCAGGTTCTGGGAGCTGCCGAGGCAGCTGGTGCAGGTCTGGCGCGTCACCGTGTAGCCGGCGTTGCGCAGTAGACCCTCCACATAGGACACCGAAGCCGCGTACCCGCCGCCGCTGGCCGAACGGGTCCCGCCGTTCTGGTTCGCGATGGCCTGCAGCTGGTTCAGGTGCGTTTTGATGTTGGCGAGCGAGATGTCCGGCGCGGCCGGGGTCGCCGCGGCCTGGGCGGGCACCGTGAGGATGCCGAGTCCCAGTCCCAGCGCGGCGAACACCGCGCCCGCCTTGGTCTTCCAGGTCATGATTCTCCAGGGGTAACGCCGTGAAGGCCCCCTTACCGGCTTTGACGTCCGGTAGGGAGGCCTTCACGGACCATCGGGGGACTAGACGGTCAGGGTCCAGGAGGAGATGAAGCCCGTGTCGATCCGGGCGACGTCGCGGACCTGCAGCTTCCACGCGCCGTTCGCGGCTTCCGAGGAAGCGTTCACGGTGTAGGTCGTGTTGATGTTGTCGCTGGAGTCGCTGCTTGAGTTCTTCAAGCGGTACGAAGAACCGTCCGGCGCCAGCAGGTCGATGACGAGGTCACCGACGTAGGTGTGCGTGATGTGCACCTCGACCTTGGTGGTCGCCGACGCGTTGCGCGAGCAGTTCGCGACGGTGTTGGTGCTGGTCACCGCGGCACCGGGGGAGTCGGGGATGTCGACCCGGGTCCCGTTGGTCACCGCCGCGCACTGCGGCGGCGCGGTGCCGACGGTCAGCGCGTAGGTGGCGGTGTGGTCGGTGCTCGCCCCGTCGGCGGTGACGGTCACCTGGCTGGTGCCGTTCGGGGTGGACGCCGAGGTGGCGATGGTCAGCGTCGCCGAGCCACCGGAGGAGATGGTTGCCGGGCTGAACGTCGCGGTCGCGCCGGCGGGCAGGCCCGAGGCGGACAGCGTGATCGACTGGGCCGCGCCCGAGGTGATCGCGGTGCTGACGGTGGCGGTGGTCGAGCCACCCGGGGCGACGGTGCCCGAGGCCGGGTTCAGCGCGACCGAGAAGTCCGGCCCGCCGCCGGTGCAGGAGGCCGGCTCGCCGGTCGCGGTGGTGACGCTGACGGCGTCCCACGCGGCCTTGACCGTGTTGTACTCGACGCAGGAGCCGGGGAACAGCGCGATGGCCGCTTCCAGGGTCGCCTTGCGGGCGGCCTTGTGGTTCCACGACGAGGTCTTCTTCAGCAGGCCGTTGTAGAAGATCTTGCCGGCCTTCTGGATGCCGAGGCCGGTGACCGACGAGCTGTTGCAGGTCGGGCTGTTCGGCTTTCCCGCGCCCGGCGCGGAACCCTCGGCCAGCAGGTAGAACCAGTGGTTCTGCGGGCCCGCGGCGGCGTGCACCTCGGTGCTCGGGATCGAGGAGGAGTAGCAGTTCGGGTCGCCGACCAGCGAAGGCTGGTACATGTAGCGGATCGGGCCCTGGCCGACCAGGTTCACGCCCTCGCCGACCTGGTAGTCCGGGGTGTCCTTGGCGTTGTTGGCGTAGGCCTCGGTCAGCGCGCCGAAGATGTCACCGGTGGACTCGTTCATCCCGCCGTTCTCGTTGCCGGAACCGGCACCGCCCGGGGTGAACTGGAAGACGCCGTGGCCGAACTCGTGCCCGACGACGTCCATCGACGTGGCCTGGCGCTGGTTGTCCTGCGAGTGCCCGAAGTGGGTCGAGGAACCGTTCCAGTACGCGTTGACGTCGTTGAGGCCGACCGAAGCCGGGTAGCCGGTGCCGCTGCCGTTGATGCCGTTGCGGCCGAGCCACTCGCTCAGCATCTTCCACTCGGTCTGCACGCCGAAGAGCGTGTCGACGCACCCGGTTTCGAGATTGGTGCCGGAGCCGTTGCCCCACGCGTTGTCGGGGCCGCTGAACACCGCGCCGCCCTCGGTGCCGCAGCTCAGGCCGGTCCGGCCCGGGTCGCGCAGCGAGAACGTGGTGCCGGACTGCGTCGTGTCGAGGCTGACGTTGCCGACGTAGTAGCTGTTGCCGGTGCCGACGACGTCGGGGGCGAGCGCCTGCCGCTGCTGCGCGGCGGCGAGGTTCTTCGGGGAGGCAAAGGTCTTCACGTCGTCGCGCTTGTCGAGCACCGCGCCGGTGGCGGCGTCGACGAAGACGTGGAGGATGCTCGGCGCCGTCGCGGTGCGGCCGTTGACCACGACCTCGTAGGCGAGCTTCGGGGTGTTCCCGGCCAGCACCACCAGTTTCGGCGTGTTCACACTGTCCACAGTGGGCAGTTGAGTGCGCGCCGTGCCGGCCGCCTTCGCGGAGTTGACGGCCGCCTTCGTGCCGACCGTGATCGGCGCGGTGTCGGCGGCGTTCGTGCCGCGGACGCGCCCGGCGCCGTCGGCGACGACCACCGCGTCACCCCCGACGACCTCCAGGCCCTGATAGGTGCGCTGGTAGGCGCTGTAGTAGAGCCCGCCGCCACCCGCGGTCAGGCTGGTCCGCTGGAAGGCTTCGTTCACACCGTGGCGAAGCTGATCGAGACCGCTCGCGACGGCCTGGTCGGCCGCACGGGCGGCAGCGGCTTCGGGGTTCGCCGGCTGAGCTGGTGCGGGGGCCGCGCTCGCCGGGTTCACCGGCAGCGCGAGTGTCAGGGCCAGCCCGGCGGTGGCCGCCAGCGCTGTTCTGAGCCCTCGGGGGAAAGACATGGTTTTCCTTTCCGTGGGTACGCGAAACCCGCGCCCGGGCAGGGGCGTCTGCGAAGGAAGTGCCGACCGGACAACGGGTTCACGTGTGCGGGAGGAGGAGAGGGTGCCAGCCGGGATAACTGCAGTTGATCCGGTCGGCACTCTGAGTAAAGGGACGAAGCACCTAAACCGTCAATGCGCCGAACGGCCTAGCAAAGCTTTACGTGTTCCTTAATCAAGCTCGGCAAACCCTTGAACACCAAGGGTTTCGCCACCGGAGATGGACACATAGCGACTTTCGTATGGATTTCGGTCTCCGGGACGGTGATCGAGATCCGCGGCGGCCCGGACACCGCGCTGGTAGGCCGCCGCGGCGTCGGCGACACGGCCGAGTGCCCGCAGGGCGTCCCCCAAATGCAGCGACGTCGACGCCAGTGCGCCCCGCAGCCCCGCGCGCTCCTGCTCCTCGGCGGCCTCGGCGAGCAGGGCGGCAGCGGCGCCGAGGTCTCCCCGCGCCCGCGCGATCAGCCCGCGCAGCCGCGTCACCTCGGCTTCGGTCTCCACCCGCCCCGACCGCGCCAGCAGCGGCTCGACCGTCGCGACCAGCGCTTCCGCCTCGTCCGGCGCGCCCTGGCGACGGCGGACGTCGGCGAGTTCGATCGTCGCGCCGAGCACTCCCTCGGGCGAGCCCGCGGCGGCGAGCCCGTCCCGGGCCGCGGTCAGTTCCCGGCGAGCGCGGTCGAGCCGTCCCATCCGGCGGAGCACGAACCCGCGCGCCCACTGGCAGCGGGCGGCGTCGCGGGGGAAGCCGAGTTCGGTGAACAGCCGCAGCGCCTCGGCGAGAGCGGCGTCCGCGCGATCCGGCTCGCCGACCGCCTGCCAGAGCTGCCCGGCCTGCCGGTGGAACCGCGCGACGAAATCGCGCCGGGTGGCTCGCGCGGCGACCAGGCCGCCCGCCTCGACCGCGCGCCGGGCGCGGCGCAGCCCGCCCATCTCGACCAGCGGGTGGATCACGCCGGACAGCAGCGCGAGTTCGGCGTCCGGGTCGACGTCGGGAGCGGCCCACAGCTCGTTGAGCGCGGCTTCGATGAGCGCGACCGCGGTGCCCGCGTCGCCACGGTGATAGGCCAGGCCGGAGAGCCGGTTCACGATCACCGCCCGCAACCACGGCGGCGCGGCGCCGGCCAGTAGCTGGGCGCGTTCGAGACAGGAGCGCGCCCCGGCGAGGTCGGAGTTCTGCCAGCGCAGCTCGCCGAGACTGAACCAGGCCTGGCATTCCAGCGCGGTCAGGCGGTACTTCGCGGCGGCGTCCCGGACGGTGGTGAAAACCGCTTCGGCGTGGGACGTCTCGCCGCGGGCGAGGGCAGCATCGGCGCCGGTCAGTTCGGCTTCGAGGTGCTCGGCGATCCCGGCCGGGCGGCCGTGGCGCAGCTCGTCGGCGGTGAGCCCGAAACGGCCGGCGAGGTAGTCCAGCAGCTCGCCCGATGCCGGCCGCGCACCCGACTCGACCTTCGCGAGAAAGCCTCGGTCGTAGCGGTTCCCGGCCAGTTCGCGCTGGGTCCAGCCCCGCGCCCGGCGCAGCCGCCGCACGCGGGCGCCGAGTGCTTCACCGGACTCTTCCATCAGCCACACGGTAGGTCATCATCCTGTGCGCAGCCGGATGATCAGCGGGGCGAACCGGACATATTGACGCAGGTCGCCGACGTCGGATAGCGTCCTCTAAATAGGAAACTTTCTTAACTAAGTGAGGTCGGATCGTGTCGAAGCCTGTCCGCGCCGCCGTCCTCCTGGCCGCCGGTCTGCTCCTGGTGACCGCCGTCCCTGCCGAAGCCGCGCCCGCGCCCGGCGAAGTACGCGTGGACCAGGTCGGATACGCGCTCGGCGAAGCCAAGCACGCCTACCTGCTCGGGGGCGCGCGCGGCGGGTCCTACAGCGTTGTCGACGACCGCGGTCACGTCGTCCGCCACGGCCGTACCGGTGCGAGCCTCGGCACCTGGAACGCGCGCTACCCGGCGGTTTTCGACCTCGATCTGTCCACTGTGGATCGTCCGGGTACGTATCGCATCCGGGTTTCCGGCACGACCGAGGCGAGTTCGCCGACGTTCCGGATCGACACCGCGAAGCGGCTGTTCCGGCCACTTGTCCGCGCCACCACGGAGTTCTTCCAGGCCCAGCGCGACGGCCACGACGTCATCCCCGGCCGGCTGGACCGCAAGCCCTCGCACCTGGCCGACCGCAAGGCGACCGTCTACGCCGAGCCGAAGTTCGCCGGCGAGGGCGGCGACGAAATCGTCGAACCGCTGAAGGCGACCGGCGGCCCGGTGGACGTCGAAGGCGGCTGGGTCGACGCGGGCGACTTCGTGAAGTTCACCTCGAACTCCGCTTATTCCTTGGCGGAACTGGGTTTCGTGCTCCGTGAGGACTACGACCCGGCGCTCGCTTCGGAAGTCCAATTCGGACTCGGCTGGCTCGACAAGATGTGGGACGGCGCCGCGTTGACGCTCTACGCGCAGGTCGGCATCGGTACCGGCAGCGAGGAGTTCGGCTTCCTCGGCGACCACGACGTCTGGCGCAACCCGCACGACGACGACCCGCTGAACGTCAAGCCCGGTGACCCGGCGTACTTCGTCAAGTACCGCCCGGTGTTCCCGGCCGGCCCGGCCGGCGCGCCGCTGTCCCCGAACCTCGCCGGGCGCGTCGCCGCGGCATTCGCGCTCGGCGCGCAGATCCACGCCCACCGCGACCCGCGGCTGGCCCGGCATTACCTGGCCGAGGCCGCGACCGTCTTCGCGCAGGCCAAGACGGCCGACGTCGGCGAGCTCGTCACCGCGTTCCCACACGCGTACTACCCGGAGTCCTCGTGGGAGGACGACCTCGAGCTCGGCGCGACGCAGCTCGCGCTGGCAGGGCGTGCGTTGGGCGACTCGCGCGCGAATGGCTGGGCGCGGCAGGCGTCGCAATGGGCCAAGGCGTACATCGGCAGTGACGACACCAGCACGTTGAACCTCTACGACACCAGTGCGCTGGCCCACGCGGACCTCGCCGGGCTGCTCCGCACCGGCGTCCCCGGTGCCGCGCTCGGCGTCCGCGACCTGGCTGCGGACCTGCGCCGTCAGCTCGACGTAGGGGTCGCTGGGGCGAAGAAGAGTCCATTCCGGACGGCCGTGGACATCACCGACTTCGACGCCGCGAGCAAGAGCTTCGGCTTCGCCGCCACTGCGCGGCTCTATCAGCGCGTCACCGGCGACACACGCTACGCGGCCTTCGGTACACAGCAGCGCGACTTCACTCTCGGCGCCAACGCGTGGGGACTGTCCTTCGTGGTCGGTGTCGGCAGCAAGTACCCGCAATGCCCGCACCACCAGGCCGCGAACCTCGCCGGGCCTTCGAAATTGCTCTATGGCGCGGTCGTGAACGGGCCGAACGGGGCCGGAAACTTCGAGGATCTGCCGTTCCCGGCGGGCGCCAAGGAGTGCACCCGATCGTATGAAGCCTTCGACGGCCAGGGATCCCGCTACGCCGACGACCTGAGTTCATGGCCCAGTAACGAGCCCGCCATCGACTTCACCTCAACCGCGCTCTTGGCATTCGCTCTGTGACTGTGGGGGCCGTGCCCCCACAGCTCCGCGCCGGGGGCTCCGCCACCCGGACCCCCGAAAGAATGGGAGGCGAGGCCGTAGCATGGCCCGGTGAGTGAACAATCAGAGTTTCCCGACGGCCAGTACCCCGAGCGCCCGGTCGAGCGCCACAAGGGCCCGGTCGTGCTGCGGCGCGACCGCCGGGACCAGGGCAGCACGACCGACCAGCGCCTGCTCGACTCGCGCGGGCCGAGCGACTGGGTGCACACCGACCCGTGGCGGGTCCTGCGCATCCAGGCCGAGTTCGTCGAGGGTTTCGGGGCGCTGGCGGAGGTTCCGCGCGCGGTGACCGTGTTCGGCTCGGCCCGCACCAAGCGCGACCACCCCGAGTACGAGCTCGGCCGCAAGATCGGCGCGGCGCTGGCCGACGCCGGGTTCGCGGTGATGACCGGCGGCGGGCCGGGCGCGATGGAGGCGGTCAACCGCGGCGCGAACGAGGCCGGCGGCTTCTCGGTGGGCCTCGGCATCGAGCTGCCGTTCGAGCAGGGCCTGAACCCGTGGGTCGACCTCGGGGTCAATTTCCGGTACTTCTTCGCGCGCAAGACGATGTTCATCAAGTATTCGCAGGCCTTCATCTGCCTCCCCGGCGGCTTCGGCACGCTCGACGAGCTCTTCGAAGCGCTCACGCTGGTGCAGACGAAGAAGGTCACGAAGTTCCCGGTGGTGCTCTTCGGCACCGAGTACTGGGGCGGGCTCTACGACTGGATCGAGAAGTCCGTGCTGGCCGAGGGCAAGATCAGCCCGCACGACCTGCACCTGCTGCACCTGACCGACGACATCGACGACGCCGTCCGCGTGGTCCAGGACTCCTACCAGGCGTGGGAGGACACCCACTGATGCGGCGGATCTGCGTGTTCTGCGGCTCGTCGATGGGGACGTCCCCGCAGTACGCCGAGAGCGCGGCCGCGCTCGGCAAACTGCTGGCCGACCGCGGCATCGGGCTGGTCTACGGCGGCGCGAGCGTCGGCACCATGGGTGTGGTGGCCGACGCGGCGCTCGCCGCGGGCGGCGAGGTCGTCGGCGTGATCCCGGAGGCGCTCTCGAGCGTCGAGCTCTCGCACGCCGGGCTCAGCGAACTGCACGTCGTCGCCGACATGCACGAACGCAAGGCCAAGATGGCCGCGCTGTCCGACGGCTTCCTCGCGCTGCCCGGCGGCGCCGGGACGCTGGAGGAGCTGTTCGAGGTCTGGACCTGGGCGCAGCTCGGCCTGCACGGCAAGCCGATCGGCCTGGTCGACGTCGGCGGCTACTACGGCAAGCTGGTCGAGTTCGCCGACCACATGGTCGCCGAGGGCTTCGTTTCGCCGACTTACCGCGGCCTCCTGCAGGTCGACGCCGATCCGGCGGCGCTGCTCGACGCCTTCGAGGCCTACGAGCCGCCGCCCCCGCCCAAGTGGGCCAAGCAGCCGCCGGGGATCTAGGCGACGCCTTCGTTGGGCCGCTTGTGGTAGGTGTCGACGTACTCCTGGCCGGACAGCTCGAGAATCTGGTACATGATCTCGTCGGTCACCGACCGGCGGATCGCGGGCGAGGAGTCCTGGCCCTCGTACCGCGAGAAGTCCAGTGGCTCGCCGAACTTGACGCCGATCTTGGCCAGCCGCGGGATCCGGGCGCCGTTCGGCTGCAGCTTCTCGGTGCCGAACATCGCGACCGGCACGACCTTCGCGCCGGTCGCGAGCGCGAGCGCGGCGACGCCGGTGTGGCCCCGGTGCAGCCGCCCGTCCAGCGAGCGCGTGCCCTCGGGGTAGATCGCGAAGACGCCGCCCGCGTCGAGCACCTTGCGCGCCGCCTCCAGCGCGGCCAGCCCGGCCTGGGCGTTGCCGCGCTCGACCGGGACGTAGCCGAGGCCGCCGAGGAACCCGGCCATCAGCTTGCCCTTGACGCCCTTGCCGACGAAGTACTCCGCCTTGCCGAGGAACTTCACCTGCCGCGGGGTGACGAAGGTGATCATGCCGGTGTCGAGCGCCGCGCGGTGGTTCGAAGCCAGCAGCACCGGGCCGTCGGCGGGCACGTGCTCCACGCCCTGGACCTGCGGCCGGTAGATCGTCCGGACGAGCGGGCCCAGCACGAAGCGGACGAGCAGCGCTATCAAGGTTCCTCCAGTCGAATGCGGTACGCACCAGCATGGCACGATCGCTACTCATGAGTTGGTTCGAGCGGCGTACCTGGCAGGACCCCGCGTGGACGCTCGACGACATCGTGGCCGCGAAGGGTGACCGGACGGTTTCGGTGGTGCTACCGGCGCTGGACGAAGAGCAGACCGTGGGTGAAGTCGTGGCGTCGGTCCGCCCCCTGCTCGGCAGCGTCGTGGACGAGCTCGTCGTGGTCGATTCGGGTTCCACCGACGCCACGGTCTCGGTCGCTTCGGCCGCCGGCGCGCGGGTGGTCCGCCGCGAGGACGTGCTGTCCGAGCTACCGCCGGTGCCCGGAAAGGGCGAGGTCCTGTGGCGCTCGCTGGCCGCGACCAGCGGCGACTTCGTGGTCTTCCTCGACTCCGACCTGGTCGACCCCGACCCGGCGTTCGTACCGACGCTGCTCGGGCCGCTGGTCACCGAGCCCGGCGTGCACCTGGTGAAGGGCTTCTACCGGCGTCCGCTGCGGCTGGAGAGCACCGGCGGCGGGCGGGTCACCGAGCTGCTGGCGCGCCCGGTGCTCTCGGCGTTGCGCCCGGAGCTGTCCGGGCTGATCCAGCCGCTCGGCGGCGAGTACGCCGGGACGCGCTCGTTCCTGGAGTCGGTGCCGTTCGCGGCGGGCTACGGTGTCGAGATCGGCCTGCTGCTCGACGCCGAATCGCGCTACGGCCTGGACGGGCTCGCGCAGGTCAACCTCGGCGTCCGCAAGCACCGGAACCGCTCGCTGCTGCAGCTGGGCGTGATGTCCCGGCAGATCCTCGGCACCGCGCTGGCCCGCTGCGGCGTCCCGGCCGCCTCAGCCGGCCTGACCCAGTTCGTGCAGGTCGACGAGGAGTGGCTCCCGGACGTCACGGACGTCCTGGTGGCCGACCGCCCACCTATGCGAGACGTCCTGGCCGCCCGCGCCTAAGCCCCCAAGCACCCCAATGTGCCATGGGGTGCGTTGGGGTGCTCTACGCGACCATCCTCCAGCGTGAGGATTTCGTCGAACCCGGCCAGGTGCTCCGGCCGGTGCGTCACCAGGACGACCGACCCGGTCGCCGCCGCGAGGACCCGGGCGAGGACGGCATCGCCGTGCGCGGGGTCGAGACCCTCGACGGGCTCGTCGAGCAGCAGCACCGGCGGGTCGGCGAGGACGGCCCGGGCGAGGATCAGTCGTTGCCGCTGACCTCCCGACAGCTCACCGCCGTCGGCGCCGGGGTCCCGGTCCAGATCCAGGTCGAAACCAGCCGTCGAGCAAGCTCGCCGTAGTTCCTCGTCGGACGCCCCGGGCTTCCCGAGCAGCAGGTTCTCGCGGACGCTGGCGTGGAACACGTGCGCGTCCGCCATCGCGCCCGAAACCACCGAAGGCAGGTGGGTGTACTCGTCGAGGGGATGACCGTCCAGGGTGATCCGGCCGGACGTCGGCGCCGCGAACCCGAGCAGGACGTGCAGCAGCGTCGTCTTCCCGGCCCCGCTCGGCCCGAGGATCCCGACCCGCTTCCGCGGCGGCAGGTCGAGGTCGACGCCCCGCAGCGCGGGCGCCCGGCCGGGATACCGCACGCCGACGTCCTCCAGCCGGAAGTGACCCGTGGCCGGCGTGCGCGTTCCGCGCACCGGAGCGGGTTCGGTCAGCACCGCGCGGACCCGGGCCGCCGACGCCCGGACCTCCGGCACCCGCTGGGCGGCCGTGATCAGCGGCAGGACCAGCTCGAACGTCGTCATCGCGCCGAGCGTCAGCGCCGCCGTCCACGGGACCGAAGCATCGGCGAGCAGCGCGACACCCACCGCCGTGACCAGCTGGACCAGCACGCCCAAGGCCCCGAGCAAGCTGACCTTCGTGCTGCTGGCGCGATCTCGAAAGGCGAGCCCGCCGACTACCGCGTCCGCCTCGGCCCGGATCCGGGGGAGGGCACCCGCGGCGACCAGCTCCCGGCGTCCGGTGACCAGTTCGACGGTCCGTTCGGCCAGCTCAGCCCGTGCCGGAGCGCCGTCGGCGGCAGCCGCAGCGGTGATCCGCACGACCACCCACGGCAGCAAAACACCCACCACGAGCAGCCCCGCGGCCAACACGAGCGCAGCGTTCAGGCTCGCCGTCGCCACGACGCCGACCGCCGTCACCCCGACCAGCCCGGCGACCACCGCGGGCAGCAGGCACCGCAGCACGGCGTCCTGCAGAGCGTCCACATCGGACACCAGTCGAGTGACCAGGTCGCCGCCGGAATACCGGCCCGGCACAAGCGCCTGGTAAACGCGGGTTCGCACCGCGCCGAGCCAGCGCAGCACAACCTCATGCCCCGCAAGCCTTTCGGCGTACCGCAGCCCGCCGCGCGCCAACGCCAAGGTCCGGACAGTGACGATAGCGATCGTCAACGCGGCAAGCGGCGGACGTTCGGCGGCCCGCAACAGCAGCCACGCCGCGGTGGCCATCAACGCCAGCCCCGCCAGCTCGGCCCCCGCCGCGAGCAGCCCCGCCCGCACCAGCCGCCCGATGTCCTTCGCCGACAGATTCATGCCGCCACCTCCGCGCGAATCCGGCCGTCACGCAGTTCGAAGACCCGGGTGGCGAGCGCGGCCATCGCCGGGCGGTGCGCGACCAGGACCGCGGTACGGCCGTCGAGCAGCCGCCGGGTCGCGCTCAGCACCGCGGCTTCAGTGTGCGAATCAAGTCGCGCGGTGGGTTCGTCGAGCAGCAACAGCCCCGCGTCCGTCCGGGCCAACGCCCGCGCGAGGCCGACGCGCTGACGTTGCCCGGCCGACAGTCCTTCGCCCAGCTCACCGATCTGCGTCGCATAACGCTCAGGCAGCGAAGCCGCGACCTGATCCAGCGACGCAGCCCGAGCCGCCGCCGGGACGTCCACCTCGTGGCCCAGGGAAATGTTGTCCGCCAGCGAACCCCGGAACAGCGTCGGCCGCTGCGGCACCCAGGCGACGTCCGCCAGCCAGTCGTCCGGGTCGAGTTCCCGCAGGTCGACGCCGTCGACCAGGACCCGCCCCGAGGACGGCTCGACGAACCCGAGCAGCACCGACAGCAGCGTGCTCTTCCCGGACCCGCTGGGCCCGACGAGCGCCAGCTGCTCGCCCGGCGGGATCGTCAAGTCCACTTCGGACAGTGCCGGAGTGGAGCCGTACCATACGGAAACCCCTTCCAGTGCCAGTTCCGGCGCGCCGCGACGGCGAGTCCGCGCGGCCACCCGTAACGCCACGAGGCGCGTATCGAGGACTTCCCGCAACGCCGCGAGACCTTCGGCCGCCGCGTGGAACTTCGCACCCGCCGCCCGCAGCGGCAGATACGCCTCGGGCGCGAGGATCAGCACCAGCATCGCCGTGTGCGCGGTCATCCCGCCGTCGAGCAGCCGGAACCCGATCGGCACCGCGACCAGCGCGACCGACAGCGTCGCCACGAGCTCCAGCACCAGCGACGACAGGAACGCCACCCGCAGCGTCTTCATCGTGGCGTCGGCATGCGCGTCCGCCATGGCGCGCACGGTCTTCGCCTGCGCCTCGGCCCGCCCGAAGACCTTCAGCGTGCCGAGCCCGCGTACGACGTCCAGGAAGTGCCCGCCCAGCTTGGTCAGCAGCGTCCACTGCCGTGCCGTGCGGGCTTTCGTGTGCATCCCGACGAGGATCGCGAACACCGGGATCAGCGGCAGCGTCACGGTGACCACGATCGCCGAGGTCAGGTCGGTCGTGAACAGCCGCGCCACCACGGCCAGGGGCACGACGACCGACACCACCAGCGTCGGCAGATACCCGGTCAGGTAGCTGTCGGTCGTGTCGACACCCCGGGTGACGCGGGTGGCGACCTCCCCGGCGCGGCCGTCCGAGTCCAGGATTCGCCGCCGCAGCCCGGCTTTCACCGACGCCGCGAACCGCCCGGTGAGCACGCCGTCGCCGGCGCCCAGCAGCACCCGCGCGACGACGGCGAGCACCAGCGCGAGGCTCACGCCGCCGCCGGTGAGCAGCGTGGCGAGCCCTTCGGCCTGGGTCAGGATCGCCGCCGCGGTGAGCACGCCGAGGCCGGTCAGCCAAGCCAGGTAGATCCGGAGTCTGGGTAGTGCGGGCACGGGAATCCCCCTCAGAAGTGCAGCAGCGAGCGCTGGTCGAGACGGTCGTGGTGCCGCCGCCAGGTCAGCCACTGGACGACGACGAGCACCGCGATCGCGGGTGCGGCGAACCAGACCAGCAGGGCGAACGTCTCGGGCGCGGTCGCCGCGTCCGGCACGCTCAGCGCGTACCCCATGTCCACAGAGGACAGTGCGGTCGGGAACCGCAGCGTGCCGGCCAGCAGCGCCGGAGCCGCCGAGAGCAGCATCGAACCGAGCAGCGCCAGCCGGTACCGCTGGGTCGTCAAGCCGAGCTGTGTGACGGCCAGCGCCGCGAACGCGAGCCCGGCGACCCCGATGCCGAGCGCCGTCACGCCGTCCAGCAGGAAGACGCCCCAGCCGGTCGCGACCACGAGGAACGCCAGCACCGGCGCCGCGCACGCCCGCGCCATCCGCGCCGCGCGGCCGGTGAGGTCGGCGGGCCCACGCACGGTAAGGAACACCGCGCCCTGCAAGGCGAACAGCGCCACGAACCCGAGCCCCCACACCAGCGCGTACGGGCTGAACAGCGCGAGCAGGTCGCCCGAAGGCCGACCGGCGGCGTCCAGCGGCAGCCCGATGACGAGGCTGCCGAGGAACAGCCCCCACGACACCGCGGTCAGCAGCGCGCCCGCGGCGATGCCGAACGTCCATGGGCCGCGCGGCGCGTCCGGGCGCCGGCTCCGCAGCTGCACCGACGCGGTGAACGTGACCAGGCCGAGCAGCAGCGTGACGACCAGGACGTATGCCCCGGCGAACACCTTTTCCTCCAGATGCGGGAAGGCGCCGAACAGCAGCCCGACCGCGGCCACCAGCCACACCTCGTTGGCCAGGAAGAACGGCCCGGGCGCGCCGAGCACGCGGCGTTCGTCACCGCCGAAGCCGCGCAACAGGATGCCGACGCCGTAGTCGTAGCCGGCCAGCGCGAAGTAGCCGCAGGTCAGCAGGCCCAGCGCGCACCACCACAAGGTCACCATGGTTCAGACTCCGCTCAGGACGGGCAGTTCGGCCGGGGTCTCGGACTCGGGGCCGCGCTTGGCGACGCGCGCCATCAGCACCCAGTCGGCGACCGCCAGCGCGGCGAACAACAGCGTGAAAGCGATGAAGGAGAACAGGATCTGCCCGGCCGGGACGTCCGCGATCGCGTCGGCCGTGCGCAGCTTGCCCCAGACCAGCCACGGCTGACGGCCGAGCTCGCGCACCAGCCAGCCGCAGATCGCCGCGATGAACGGCAGCGGGATCGCCAGCACCATCAGGCGATTCAGGAACCGGGACCGGGTGATCCAGTTCCGGTACAACAGGATCACGCCGAGGATGGCGCAGCCGAACATGGCCATCCCGATCATGATCATGAACCCCAGCGGCGGCCCGACGGCGACCTCCTTGAGCTTGTCCGGCTGGTACTTCGCGAGCTCGCCGAACTGCTCGAAGCCCTGGTTGATCACGAAGAACGAGCCGATCAACGAAGCCACCACGCCGAGTCGCATCGAGCGCCGGAAGAACTCGATCTCGGTGGTGCGCTTGAGGAAATGCCACGCGCTGACGCCGACGACGAAGAAACCGCCCGTCGCCAGCGCGGCCGCGATGACGTGCGGCAGGGAGGCGGCGAGCGCGGGGTTGCCGAGCAGTGCGCCGAAGTCGTCGAGGCGCAGTACGCCGTTCTCGACATGGCTGCCGACCGGGTTCTGCAGGAACGAGTTGGCCAGCATGATGAACAGCGCCGAGGCGTACGCGGTGAGCGTGACCAGCCAGATCAGGCTCAGGTGCAGCCACTTGTTCAGCCGTCCGAAGCCGAAGATCCACAGCCCGAGGAACGTCGACTCGGCGAAGAAGGCGACCAGCGTCTCGATGGCCAGCGGCGCGCCGAAGACGTCACCGGCGAATGCGGAGAGGCCGGTCCAGGTGAGCCCGAACTGGAATTCCATGACGATTCCGGTGACGATGCCGAGTGCGTAATTGATCACATAGAGCCGGCCCCAGAACTTCGTCATCCGCATCAGCTCGGGCTTGCCGCCGAGCGTCGCCCGTGTCTGCATCACGGCCACCAGCGTGACCAACCCCAGGGTGAGCAGTACGAACAGGAAGTGGAACGAGGTCGTCGTCGCGAACTGGAGTCTCGCGATCGGGAGTGCGTCCATGCCGCCGGACTATATACGTAGGCTGGCTACATGTAGGCACCAAATCCATGAGATCCGGGTCATCTCCGGGATTTACCCTGGTCCGCTCGGGGTGTCCTCGGTAATAGCCTCGACGGCATGGGATGCGTAGAGTGCATACCTATGAAGGCGGACTCCCTGCGCGGACATCTCGACGCGCTGCTCCTGGCCGTGGTCGACGGCCGGAAGCTGCACGGCTACGCGATCATCGAGGCGCTGCAGCTGCGCACCGACGGCGCGCTCGACCTGCCGACCGGCACCGTCTACCCGGCGCTGCGGCGGCTGGAGCGGGCCGGCTACCTCGCCAGCGAGTGGGACGTCGTGGGCGGGCGCAAGCGCCGGACCTACCGGCTCACCCGGTCCGGCCAGCAGTCGCTGGCCACCGAGCGGGCCGAATGGCGGGAGTTCACCACGGTCATCGGGGGAGTACTGGGCGCATGATCATCGAGACCTACCTGAGCGAGCTGGACCGCCGGCTCACCGGGTGCGCGAAACACAAGGCCGACCTGCTGGCCGAGGCGCGCGACGGCCTGCACGACGCGGCCGAGGCCTACCGCGAGGGCGGCTGGAGCGACGAGGACGCGCAGCGCCGCGCGGTCACCGAGTTCGGCCCGGCCGACCTGCTCGCCCGCGACTACCAGGCCGAGCTCGGCATGGTCAGCGGCGTCCGCACGCTGTGGAAGCTCGTGATCGGCGTCCCGCTGATGCAGGCGTCGTGGGACTACGCGCGCATCCTCACCTTCGGCGCCTGGACGCAGCTGTCGACGCCGACGCCGGAGTGGTACCGCGTGGTCGCGCATGCCTCGCACGGCGCGGTGTTCGTGGTGCCGGTGATCGGCGTGATCGCGCTGCTGTGCACGCGCTGGCTCTCGCGGCGCCTCGACGGCGTCAGGCTCGCCCGGATCTGCGGGCTGCTCATCGCCGGTGCCGTCGGGGTGAACCTGGCTTCGGTCGGGCTGCTGATCGGCGCGACCGGCGTCGTCGACGTCTCACGGCTGTTCCTGAGCGTCCCGTGCGTGCTGCTGATGGTCGCGTGGGTGCTGCTGAGCCTGCGGCTCGTCGTGCTCGCGCGACGTTCCTGGGGTGGGTATGCCACGATCGTGGCGTGACGACCGCCCTGATCTACCTCGTGGTGATGCTGCTGGTGGCCGCGGTGGTGTTCCTGCTCGCCGCGGTGGTGTTCGGCCGGGGTGAGGAACTCGCCCCGCTCCCGCCCGGCGCCTCGCCGACCCGGCTGCCCGCCGAGGACATCACCGGTGAGGACGTGCACGAGGTGCGCTTCCAGCTGGTGATGCGTGGCTACAAGATGTCCGAGGTGGACTGGGTGATGCGCCGTCTCGGCGTCGAACTCGACGAGCTGCGGGCCCGGGTCGCCGAACTGGAGGCCGCCGAGCGCGAACGTGCTCCGGAGGGCGCCCAGTGACGGACCTGGTGCTGTCGGTCGACGTGCGCGCCCCCGCCGGGACGACCTGGCTGGCGCTCACCGACTGGACGCGCCAAGGCGAGTGGATGCTCGCCACGGACGTCAAGGTCGTCGAGGGCAACGGGCGCAGCGTCGGCACCAGGCTGGCCGCGTTCACCGGCGTCGCCGGGATCGGCTTCACCGACACGATGGAGATCACCAGCTGGGAACCGCCGGTGCGGTGCGGGGTGCGCCATCTCGGCAGTGTCGTGCAGGGCACGGGCGTGTTCCAGGTCGTCGCGAAGGGCGCGAACCGCTCCACGTTCATCTGGGCCGAGCACCTGCGGCTGCCGTTCGGCCCGCTGGGCAGGCTGGGGTGGCCGGTGTTGCGGCCGCCGGTCGCGTTAGGCGTCAAGCAGTCGCTTCGCCGCTTCGCGCGTTTCGCTGAGAACTACTCAGTACTGGATCAATGACAGGGGATCGATGACCACGCTGGTCGGCGAAGACGGCGTCGCACGGTGTAGCTGGGGGAACTCGACGCCGGACTACGCGGCGTACCACGACGAAGAGTGGGGCGTGCCGCTTCGCGGGCAGGACGCGCTGTACGAGCGGTTGTGTCTCGAGTCGTTCCAGTCGGGCCTGTCGTGGATCACGATCCTTCGCAAGCGCGAGGCGTTCCGAAAGGCCTTCAAACAGTTCAAGCCCGCGAAGGTGGCTCGCTTCGGCGAAGCCGACGTCGAACGGCTGATGCAGGACGCCGGGATCGTCCGGAATCGCGCGAAGATCCTGGCCGCGATCACGAACGCGCGCGCGATCGCCGAGCTGGACGTGCCGCTGGACGACCTGCTCTGGTCGTTCGCCCCGGCCGAGCACAAGCGGCCGAAGACGATGGCCGACGTCCCGGCGATCACCGACGAGTCCAAGGCGATGGCCAAGGACCTGAAGAAACGCGGCTTCGCCTTCCTCGGCCCGACGACCTGCTACGCATTGATGCAGGCGACCGGAATGGTCGACGATCACGTCAACGGCTGCTTCCGCGCGGTCTGACCCGGCCGGAGTATTCCCGGCCACCGGGGTGTCGAGCTATGCTGACCAACGTTCACAAATGTGTCGGTTGTTCATAATTGTGAACGGTTCCTTCGCCGCCTGAACTTGTCAGTGGAGCCTTTCGTCCCCGTCCGAAAGGAAGATCCAATGGCTCGGCTCTGGCAAGCGGCGGTCCTCGCCGTCGCGAGTGCTTTGTTGTTCCCCGTTCCGGCCGCCCAGGCGGCCACCATCCAGGTCTCGACGTCGGCGCAGCTCAAAGCCGCGCTCGCGGCGGCGAAACCCGGCGACACGATCAAGCTGGCCGACGGCACCTACGCCGACCAGTTCGTCGCGGCCAAACCCGGTACGGCGTCCGCGCCGATCACGCTGACCGGTGGTCCCGGCGCGGTGCTGTCCGATCCGCTGTTCAACCCAGGCGACACCGACTGCCCGTCCGGCCAGACCGGGTACGGCCTCTGGCTGCAGGGCGCGAGCTACTGGAACCTCACGGGGTTCACGGTCACGAAGGCCAAGAAAGGCATCGTGATGGACGGCGCCCAGCACGTCACGATCGACGGCGTCAGCGTGCACGACATCGGTTATGAGGCGGTGCATTTCCGCAAGAGCAGCGCCTACGGCGTCATCAAGAACTCGTCCGTCTACAACACCGGTCTGGAACAGCCCGGCTACGGCGAGGGCGTCTACCTCGGTTCGGCCAACAGCAACTGGGAGTGCTTCGGCGTGAACGGCGGTCCGGACGCGGGTAATTTCATTCAGGTGGTGAACAACCGGATCGGGCCCGGGGTGGCGGCCGAGGGCATCGACATCAAGGAAGGCACCCACGGCGGGCTGATCTCCGGCAACACCCTCGACGGCACCGGTGAGAAGAACTCCAACTCCGGTGACTCGACCATCGACGTCAAGGGCAACGGCTACACGATCACCGGCAACACCGCGAAGAACGCCTACCTCGACACGTTCCAGACGCACAACGTCTACAGCGGCAACGGCTGCGGCAACATCTTCAGCCAGAACAAGCTGACGGTGAAGGCGTCGTCGGGGTATGGGATCAACGTGACTTCGCAGAGCTCGTGCTCGTCGAACCCGAACAAGGTCGGCGTCTCCAACACCAGTACCGGGGGCAAGGGGCTCACCAAGATCCCCCTGACGCCGGGGCTGTAAGGACTCGTGAGCGTTCCGGGCGGTTCTAACCGCCCGGAACGCTCACGAGCTTTTACTTGCCCAGGAAGTTCGGCTTCCGCTTGGACACGAAGGCTTCCACGGCCTCGGCGTGATCCGCGGTGGCGCCGAGCGCGGCCTGGGCGGCGTCCTCCGCGGCGAGCGCGTCGTCCAGAGAGGACTCCGCGGCCAGCGCCAGCACACTCTTGATCTTCGCGTAGGCCACGGTCGGCCCGGCGGCGAGCTTCGCCGCGACGGCCTGGGCGCGCGCGGCCAGTTCCTCGTCCGGCACGACCTCGCCGACCAGGCCCAGGCGCAACGCCTCGGCCGGGTCGACAGTCCGCGCCATCAGCATCAGCTCGGCGGCCCGGCCGTAGCCGACCAGCCGCTGCAACGTCCACGACGCACCCGAGTCCGGGCCGAGCCCGACGTTGGCGAACGCCATCAGGAACGACGACGACTCGGCCGCGATCCGCAGGTCGCTGGCGTAGGCGAAGGCCGCCCCAGCCCCGGCCGCGGTGCCGTTCACCGCGGCGATGACCGGCTTCGGCATCCCCACGATCGTCCGGACGATCGGGTTGTAGTGCTCTTTCACTGTGTGTAGCGGGGCGGGGTCACCCGCCTGCAGCAGCCCGACATGTTCCTTCAGATCCTGCCCGGCGCAGAACGCCTTGCCGGACCCGGTCAGGACGACCGCGCGGACAGCCTCGTCGTCCGCCGCCGCACGCAGGGCCGCGAGCAGTGCTTCCTTCAGCTCGACGGTCAGCGAGTTGTACGCCTGCGGCCGGTTGAGGGTGAGGGTGCGCACCCCGTCGGCGTCGGCGGTCAGCAGGACCTCGGATGTGGTCACGTCTTCTCCTTGTGCGAAAACTGCGGTCGCCGGAGTCTTTCACCTCGCGCGGGCCGCATACCAGCACCGATACGGCGGCAAAAGATCCCCTCCGCTGATGCGCCCGGCCGCTGATGAGGGACAATGGGGCCAGACCCGGCTGGCTTTCACGCGAGCGCGACCCGGGCGCGCCGGTTGAGACGGAGGGAGCACGCTATGGCGGCCATGAAGCCCCGGACCGGAGATGGTCCCCTCGAAGTGACTAAGGAGGGGCGGGGCCTCGTGATGCGCGTACCGCTCGAGGGTGGCGGGCGTCTCGTCGTCGAGCTCTCCGCGGATGAAGCGAAGGACCTCGGCGCCGCTTTGCAGGAGGTCACCGGCTGAGCCGGCCCCCAGGATCCGTCCCGACCGTCGCACCCCGGTCTCCTCTGGAGGCCGGGGTCGCGGTTCCTCTGCGCCCGAAGGTTGCTCACTGTGCGTAATCCGCTACCCCCCGTTCCGACGAATCTGCCCGAACTCGAGGTGTCCGGCGACGTCCGGCGCGGCGCCCCGGTCGCCCGGCTGCTCGGCGCGCCCGGCGAGGAGACCGAGGCGGTCGAGGTCGGTGGCGTGCGGGTCACCGGCAAGGCGGGTGACGTCCAGACCATTCCGGGCGACGGCCCGCGCTGGATCGCCGGGGTCGGCGACAGCGCGCCGAAGCAGTACCGGAAGGCGGGCGCTTCGCTGGCGCGCGCGGTGAAGTCCGCGCTGGCCGAAGACGTCGAAGGCGGAGCCAAGCCGTTCCGCGTGGTGAACGTCGAGGTGCCCGAGGACGCTTCGGGCGAGCACGTCGCCGAGCTCGCGATGGGCTTGCTGCTGGGCGGCTACCGCTTCGTCGTGTCCACTGAGGACCCCAAGCCTTCGGTGAAGACGTTCCGGCTGATCACCGACGCCGGCCACGCTCCGACCGTCGCGCGGACCCGGGTGCTGGCCAATGCCGCCGCGCTGGCGCGAGACCTGGCGAACACGCCGTCCAACATCAAGAGCCCGGCCTGGCTCGCCGACACCGCGGCCAAGGTGGCCGGACCCGGCGTCGAGGTGACCGTCCGGGACGAACACTGGCTCGCCGCCCAGGGCTTCGGCGGGGTGCTCGCGGTCGGCGGCGGCTCGTCGCGCCCGCCGCGGCTGGTGGAGCTGGCCTACCGCCCGGCCGGGGCGGCGACGCACTTGCTGCTGGTGGGCAAGGGCATCACGTTCGACACCGGCGGCCTCTCGATCAAGGGCGCCGACGGCATGCACCTGATGCGGACCGACATGGCGGGCGGCGGCGCCGTGATCGCCGCGGTCCGCGCGATCGCCGAGCTGGCGCTGCCGGTGCGGGTCACCGCGCTGGTGCCCACGGCGGAGAACCACGTGTCCGGCTCGTCGTACCGGCCCGGCGACATCGTCCGGCACTACGGCGGCCGGACCACCGAGGTCGGCAACACCGACGCCGAGGGCCGCATGGTGATGGCCGACGCCCTGGCCTACGGCATCGCCCGCTACCAGCCCGACTTCGTCATCGACACCGCGACGCTCACCGGCGCCATGAAGGTCTCGCTCGGCCTGCGCACCGGCGGCCTGTTCGCGACCGACGACACCCTCGCCGCGCGCGTGCGCGAGGCTGGGGAGCGGGTCGGCGAGGCGTGGTGGCGGATGCCGCTGGTGGAGGACTACGCGGAGGCGGTCCACGGCGAATTCGGCGACGTCCGCCAGATCCCGGGCGGCCCGGGTGGCATCGCGGCGGCGCTGTTCCTGCGCGAGTTCACCGACGGCGTGCCCTGGGCGCACCTGGACATAGCGGGCCCGGCCCGGGCAGAGAAGTCCTACGACGACGTTGTCCCAGGAGCAACCGGCTTCGCGGCCCGCACCTTGGTGGAACTGGCCGCGTCGTTCACTTCCTGATCCAAGCTGTCCTTTCTGGACCTACAAGCGGTGAAGGGGACTTTCCTCGCGTCAGAAGAGAGGAAAGTCCCCTTCGCCGCCGGTAAGTCCACTTCGGACTACCGCAAAGGCGCGGAAGCCCGTACATGGTCCCGAAAACCCTGCACGGCGGGCGGTAACGGCTCACCGGCCCGCCACACCAACCCCAGTGTCCGCCCCGCAGGCGGGATGAGCGGCACCTCGGCAACCCCGGCTGGGCTCCCTGGCTCGAACCGCGGCAGCAGCGCCACCCCCAGCCCGGCCGCGACCAGCCCGCGGACGGTGTCCGACTCCTGCCCCTCGAACGCGATCCGCGGGCTGAACCCGGCGGCCGCGCACAGCTCGTCGGTGAGCGTCCGGACGCCGTAACCCGGCTCCAGGAGCACGAACGACTCCGACGCCAGCTCGCCCATCCGCACCCCGGACCGCCCGGCGAGCCGATGCCCCGCCGGGACGGACAGCAGGATCTCCTCGTCCGCGAACGCCGCCGAAACCAGCGCCGGGTCGTCGGCGGGGACCGGCGCGAGCAGCGCCAGGTCGAGTTCGCCGCCGGCCAGCCGGTCGAGCATCTCCTGACGCGACCCCTGCACCAGCGTGAACCGCACATCCGGATTCCGCGCCCGGTAGCCGCGCAGCAGCCCCGGCACGAGTGAACGCCCGAGCAGGTGCAGGAACCCGAGCACGACGTGACCGGATTCCGGCGAAACCTCCTCGCGCGCCAGCCGCACCCCGGTCTCGACCGCGGCCAGTCCCCGCTCGGCCGCCTCGGCCAGCAGCTCGGCGGCCCGCGTCAGCCGGATCCCCCGGCCGTCGGGGACGATCAGCGGCGCACCCAGCGCCGCGCTCAGCGCCGCGATCCGGCGGCTGAGGGTCGGCTGCGGCACGCCCAGCGACTCGGCCGCGCGTGTGACGTTCGTCGTGTTCCGCAAAGCGACGAGCAGCCGCAGATGCGGCACGAGCTGGGCGGTCAGCGATTCATCCGTCATCGCATCGATTATGACCCCTCAGCGCATTGGACGTATTGATTAGCGCTGCTTACTTTCCAGGGGTGAGCACTCCAAGCCGGGTCAAGATCGCCGTCGCGACGGCCGGGATCTCCTCCTTCGCCCTGCTCTATGCGCCTCAGCCGGTACTGCCCCAGCTCGCCGCCCAGTACCACCTCGACCCCGGCGGCGCGGCGCTCGCGGTGAGCGTGGCGACCGGCGCGCTCGCCATCGCCGTGCTCCCGATCGCCGCGCTGTCCGAAGTCGTCGGCCGCCGCCCGGTGATCCTGACCTCGGTGATCGCGTCGGCGGCGCTGGGTCTCCTGCTCCCGCTGATGCCGTCCTACCCGGCGCTGCTGGTGCTGCGCGCACTGCAGGGCGTGGCGATCGCCGGCTTCCCCGGGGTCGCGGCCGCGTACCTGGCCGAGCGCCTCGGTCGCACCGGCGTCGCCGCGGCGGTGGGCGCGATGATCGCGGGCAACACCGTCGGCGGCATGCTCGGCCGCCTCGCGAGCGGCTTCACCGCCGGGCCGCTGGGCTGGCGCGGCGCGCTCTACGTCGTCGCCGGAGTGGCGACGCTCTGCTCGCTGGTCACCGTGCTCGCCCTGCCGCCCTCCGGCCGTCCACGACGCCCGGACAACGCCGTAATGGCCGGACTGGTCACCGCATTGCGTCAACCCATTCTGTTGGCCCAATACGCCGTCGCATTGCTCGCGATGGGCTCGTTCGTCGCGCTCTACAACGCCGCAGGCTTCCGCCTCGCCGGCGCCCCGCTGAGCCTCTCCCCGGCGATCGCGTCGCTGGTCTTTCTCGCCTACGCGACCGGCTCGGTCTCTTCAGCGGCAGCTGGACGGCTCGTCGCCCGGGTCGGCCGCGCTCGGGCGCTGATCGGGGCGCTCCTGCTGACGATTCTCGGCGCGCTGCTGACCCTGCCCGATTCGCTGCCGCTGGTGATCGCCGGATTCGTCCTGCTGACCTGCGCCTTCTTCGCCGCGCACGCGGTCGCCAACGGCTGGGCCGCCGCCGTTGCCCCGGAAACCGCGCGCGGCCAGGTCGGCGGCCTCTACACGCTGTTCTACTACCTGGGCAGCAGCGTCGGTGGCGCCGCCGGCGCGTACGTCTACGGTCACGCGGGCTGGCCGTGGCTGATCGCGGTGGTCACGGTCTGGCTCCTGCTGGCGGCTTTCGTGGTGGCCAGGGTCACGCGGCCGGCCCGTGCTCAGCAGGCGGCGGCGACCAGCAACCCGCCGCCGACCGGCAGCAGCGCCGGGACGAGCCGTTCGTCCTCCCGGAACGCCCGCGCGACCTCGCGCAGCGACAGCGTCTCCGGATCGCGGCGCGACGGATCGATCACCCGGCCGCCGGCGAGAACGTTGTGGAACGCGATGACCCCGCCCCGCCGCAGCAGCGAGACGCCCAGGTCGTAGCAGCCCGGGTACTCGATCAGCGCGGAATCGACGAACACCAGGTCGTAGCCGCCCGGGGTGAGCCGAGGCAGCACGTCCAGCGCCCGGCCGAGGATCAGCCGCGCCCGCCCGGGCGGGTAGCCGGCCTCGGCGAACGTCTTGCGCGCCGCCCGCTGGTACTCCGGCTCGACGTCGATCGACGTGAGCACACCGTCGGGCGCCATCCCGCGCAGCAGGTTCAGCCCGCTGACCCCGGCGCCGGTCCCGACCTCCACGACGGCCCTCGCGCGCAGCGTCGCGGCGAGGAACCGCAGCGTCGCGCCGGCGCCGGCCGCCAGCGGCATGCAGCCGAGGTCCTCCGCGCGTGCCCGTGCCGAGGACAGCACCTCGTCGTCGGGCAGGTACCCGTCGACGAACCCGGAGTCGACCGGCGCGGCCGCGGGGGTGGGCGTGTTCACGCACGGAGGTTAGCGTTGGTTGTCGATAAATCAGCGCAGGCTCCCTGGTAAGCACGCCGGGAGAAGTTCTCAGCCCGCTCTCAGCCCAGTCTCACTAGAACCATAAGGAAGTCGATCAGACTCGATTTCGACCACACGGGAACACCGTGCCGAGGGCCCGCGTTGGGTGGAGCAGACAGGAGACACGCTGATGGAGGTGCCTGCTCCCACGATGCAGAACGCCGTTGTCGAGCCGGACGTCGAGCCGGTGACCGTGGACCGGGGGGAAACGGCCTGGACGCCGCCCTCCTGGGACGAGGTCGTGCGCGAGCACGGCGACCGGGTCTACCGGCTCGCCTACCGCCTGACCGGTAACACCCACGACGCCGAGGACCTCACGCAGGAGACCTTCATCCGGGTCTTCCGCTCGCTGGCGTCCTACAAGCCCGGCACGTTCGAGGGCTGGCTGCACCGGATCACCACCAACCTCTTCCTCGACATGGCCCGCCGCCGCTCGCGCGTGCGGATGGAAGGCCTGCCCGAGGACACCGACCGCATCGTGGGTGACGACCCGAGCCCCGAGCAGGTCTACACGGACACCCACCTGGACCCGGACCTGCAGGCCGCGCTCGACGAGCTGCCGCCGGAGTTCCGCGCCGCGGTCGTCCTGTGTGACGTCGAAGGCCTGTCGTACGAGGAGATCGGCGCGACGCTGAACGTCAAGCTGGGCACCGTCCGCAGCCGCATCCACCGCGGCCGCCAGGCGCTGCGCGCTTCGCTGGAGCGTCGTCGCGGTCACGTGCCGGAGTCTGCGAAGGTGTCGGTATGACCGCACCGCGAGGATGGGGCCTCCCCGAGTCGCATCTGCTTCCCGACGTCGTAGTCGCCCTGGTCGACGGCGAGCTTTCGCTCGGCGCGCAGGACAGGGCCGCCGCGCACCTGGCGCGCTGCCCCGGCTGTGCCGCCGAGGTGGCCGCGCAGCGCCAGGCCGTCGCGGCCATCAAGCGCGCGGGCGCGCCGTCGATGTCGGCGGGCTTCCTGGCCAGCCTGCGGTCCATCCCCGAACACACCGAGCTGCCCGGCAGCCCGGACAACCTGGCGCTGACCGCCGACGGCCAGCTGGTCGCCATCCAGCGGCCCGACCGGGTCGCCGGCCTGCGGGATTCGGGCGTGCTCGGCGGCGTCGCGCCGCTCGGTTCGTCCGCTCCGCTCGGGCAGTCGTCCACGGTGCTGGGCGGTGGCAGGCACGGCGTCCGCCGTCGCGCCGCCCAGGGCGCCGGTGTCGTCGTGTCCGGGCTCGTGCTGAGCGCGCTCGCGCTGGTCGGGACGTCCGGGGACAGCAGCGACGGCACGCCGCCGTCCGGTCCGGGGAGCCAGCCGCTCAACGCGAACCTGCTCCCGGCGCAGATGGCCGTGCCGCAGGCGCCGCAGCTCGTCCCGGAGCCGACGGTGACCTCCTCGGTCACCAGCAAGGTCCCGGCGCCGGCCGCCGTCCGCTGATCGGGGCCGGGCAACAGCCATTTCACCGCCGTCTGGGCAGACTCGGTGCCCAGGGCTGGGTACTCTCACGCCCAGCCACCTGATCTTCCAGCCCCGGGGAATGATGACCGAGCCGAACGTGAACCCTGATCAGCCCGGTGCCCGGGAAGACCCGGCCGACCGGCTGGGCCCCCGGCCGCTGGACCGGCCGGCGGTGGACGCTTCGCAGGCGTCCGTGTTCGGGCGGCCCCGCGGTGTCGAGGGCGCGTTCGACAAGCTGCACACCAACGGACGTGCGACGCCGGGGATGAACCTGGCCCCGCCCGCCCCGGAATCCCTGGCCGAAGCGTTCCGGCGCCCACCCGGCGCCGAAGGCGTGGTGCTGGAACGGCCCCACGACGCCACCGGCGAAGGGCCCGACCCCGAGCCGCCGCTGTGGACCGGCACCGCCGACCCCTGGCGCGACCCGGCCGCGGGCGCGGTCCTGGCCGGTCCCGCGGTCCAGGCCGAGGACGAACCCAAGCCCGGCGCGCGCCCGCCCGGCGCGTTGCTGAGCCTGCCCGAGGTGCTCTTCGGCCGCCGGGTCCAGCCCAAGGCGCTGGTGCTGCTCGGCGTTGTCGCGCTGCTCGTCGGCGCGGTGGGCGGGCTGGTCGGCTGGCTGGCCGCCGACACCGGCACGTCGCTGACCGGCAGCGCCACGATCTCCGAGGCCGAAGCCGCCAAGGAACGGCCGGCCGGTTCGGTCGCCGACATCGCCAAACGCGTCGCTCCCGCGGTCGTTTCCCTCGAAGTGTTCAAGCCGGGCGCGGAGTCCGGCGAGCAGGGTTCGGGCGTCCTGATCGACCCGCAGGGCTACATCCTCACCAACGAGCACGTGATCAGCTCCGCCGCGGCGGACCCGGGCGTCAAGGTCACCGCGATCTTCATCGACGGCAAGCGGGTCGAGGCGAAGCTCGTCGGGGCGGACCAGAAGACCGACCTCGCGGTGGTCAAGGTCAACGTCACCAACCCGACCGTGCTGCAGATCGGCAAGTCCGCCGACCTGCAGGTGGGCGACACGGTGATGGCGATCGGCTCACCGCTGGCGCTGCAGAACTCGGTGACCGCGGGCATCGTCAGCGCGCTGAACCGTCCGATCACCGCGGGCGGCGACAACGGCGCCGCGCCGGTCACCTACGAGGCCATCCAGACCGACGCCGCGATCAACCACGGCAACTCGGGCGGTGCGCTCGTCGATTCGACCGGCGCACTCGTCGGGATCAACTCGTCGATCCGTTCGTCCAGCGCCGACGGCGGCAGCATCGGGATCGGCTTCGCCATCCCCAGCGACTACGCGATCAAGATCGCGAAGGCGCTGATCAAGGACGGCAAGGTCAACCACGCCGACATCGGGATCAACGCGTCGTCCACGGTCGCCGGGTCGTCCACCATGGGCGCCCAGGTGAAGAACGTGGCGCCCGGCGGCCCGGCGGCGTCGGCCGGCATCAAGGAAGGCGACGTCATCACCAAGATCGCCGGCCGCCTGGTCCGCGACTCCTCGGAGATGACGGTGGCCGTGCGCGCGCACGACGTCGGCGAGGTCGTGCCGGTGCAGCTGATCCGGGACGGCGCCCAGCTCGTCGTCGACGTGACGCTGGGCTCCGACTGACATTCGGGGCTACGGGCCGCGCGCGCACCCGGGTACCCTGAGCGTGGAAGGCACCGAGCGGAGGTTCACGGGTGTTCGACAGTGTCGGATGGGGAGAGATCCTCGTCCTCATCATCGCCGGTCTCTTCATCCTCGGCCCGGAACGGCTCCCGGAAGCCGCGTCCTGGCTGGCCAAGAACGTGCGCAAGGTCCGCGAGTTCGCGACCGGCGCCAAGGAGCAGCTGCGTGAGGAGATGGGGCCGGAGTTCGATCAGCTCCGCAAGCCCCTCGAAGACCTGCGCGGGCTGCGCAACTTCGACCCGAAACGGGTCGTCACGCAGCACCTGTTCGACGGCGACTCGGATCCGCTCGGCCTCAAGCCCGTCAGCCAGTCGCCGGTCAATGGCACCAACGGGTCGAACGGCCACGCGGTGACCCCGCAGCCCGAGCCGCTCAAGCCGGGCGAGCGTCCGCCGATCGACCCCGACGCGACCTGAACCACAGCACCACGAGCGCGACGTAGACCAGCGTCGGATATGCGGTCTCCGGACTGAGCAGCGTCTGGCCGGGCAGGTCGGCGGTGTTGTGCACGAAGAAGCCGAGCCACGACAGGACGACGCCGATCAGCACCGGCGCCGTCCGTGGCTTCACCGCGGGGTCAGCGACCGGCCGGGGTTACGTTCAGCATCATCCCGGCCAGTCCGCGCGCCCGGACCGTGAGCTTCTTCGCGGTTTCGCGCAGTACCTGGGACGCGGGCGCGTCCGGCTCGGCCAGCACGATCGGCGTCCCGGCGTCACCCTGCTCCCGCAGGCGCGGGTCGAGCGGGACCTGGCCGAGCAGCGGGACATCCGAACCGATCGACTTGGACAGCGAGTCCGCGACGGTCTGACCGCCGCCGGAGCCGAACACCTCGAGCCGCGAACCGTCCGCCTGCTCGAGCCACGACATGTTCTCGATGACCCCGGCCACCCGCTGCCGCGTCTGCAGCGCGATCGCACCGGCCCGTTCGGCGACCTCCGCGGCGGCCTGCTGCGGTGTGGTCACGACGAGGATTTCGGCGTTCGGGATGAGCTGGGCCACCGAGATGGCGATGTCGCCGGTGCCCGGCGGCAGGTCCAGCAGCAGGATGTCCAGGTCGCCCCAGAAGACCTCGGCCAGGAACTGCTGCAGCGCGCGGTGCAGCATCGGCCCGCGCCAGATCACCGGCGTGTTGCCCGGGGTGAACATGCCGATCGAGATCACCTTCACCCCGTGCGCCTGGGGCGGCATGATCATCGTGTCGACCTTGGTCGGCTTCTCGCGCGCACCCAGCATGCGCGGGATCGAGTGGCCGTAGATGTCCGCGTCGACGACGCCGACCGACAGGCCGCGTTCGGCCATCGCGACGGCGAGGTTGACGGTGACGCTCGACTTGCCGACCCCGCCCTTGCCGGAGGCGACGCAGTACACCCGCGTCATCGACCCCGGCTGCGCGAACGGGATGACCGGCTCGGCGGAGTCGCCGCGCAGCGACTTGCGCAGCTCGGTGCGCTGCTCGTCACTCATCACGTCGAGCTCGACCTTGACCTCGCGCACGCCCGGGAGCTTCGCGACGGCCTCGGTGGTGTCCTTGGTCAGCGTCGCCTTCAGCGGGCAGCCGGCGACCGTCAGGTAGATCCCCACGGTCACCAGGCCGTCTTCGCCGACCACGACGTCCTTGACCATCCCGAGGTCGGTGATGGGTTTCCGGATCTCGGGGTCTTGCACGCTCTTCAGCGCGCTGCGGACGTCGTCGACGCTGGGGAGCTGCTGAGTGCTGGTCACCAGTCCATGTTACGTACTGGTAGGGGCGCGGTTGGCCTTGGCCTTCCGCGGCTTGGGATTGAGGTCCTCCCGGAGCCGCTCGAGCTCGCTGCGCAGGAAGTCCCGCGTGGCCACTTCGCCGACGGCCAGCCGCAGCGACGCCAGCTCCCGCGCGAGGTATTCGGTGTCCGCTTTCGTCTGGGCGGCGCGATGGCGGTCCTCCTCGAGGGAGACGCGGTCGCGGTCGTCCTGGCGGTTCTGCGCGAGCAGGATCAGCGGCGCGGCATAAGCGGCCTGGGTGGAAAAGGCCAGGTTGAGCAGGATGAACGGGTACGGGTCCCAGCGCAGCGAAACCGCGACGAGGTTCAGCACGATCCAGATGATGACGAGCAACGTCTGCCAGAACAGGTACTTCCCGGTGCCGAGGAACCGCGCGACCCGTTCGGTCAGCCGCCCGAAGGTGTCGGGATCGATGTTCAGCCGGATCCGGTTCTGACCACGGGGCTGGTCAAGGCGCCGTCCGGACGTGAGCTCAGGCACGCTCTTCCTCCGTTGTCGTTCCGACGGCCTCGACCGTCGCGTCGTGCAGCCCGGTTTCGCGCCAGTCCTCGGGCAGCAGGTGGTCGAGGATGTCGTCGACGGTCACCGCGCCGAGCAGGTGGTCCTCGTCGTCTATCACGGGTCCGCAGGTCAGGTTGTAGGCGGCGAAGTACCGCGTGACCTCGGCCAGCGTCGCGCCCGGCCGCAGCGCGGCGAGACTGGTGTCGACCGCGGTGGCGACCATCTCCGCCGGAGGTTCCCGCAGCAGCCGCTGGAAATGCGCGACCCCGACGAAACGCCCGGTCGGCGTCGCGGTCGGCGGCCGGCACACGAACACCATGCTGGCCAGCGCGGGCGGGAGCTCGGCGTTGCGGATGTGCGCGAGCGCCTCCGCGATGGTCGTATCGGGGGTCAGCACGACCGGCTCCGGCGTCATCAAACCGCCCGCGGTGTCGTGCGAATACGCGAGAAGCCGCTTCACCGGCGCGGATTCCTCGGGTTCCATCAGCTCCAGCAGGCGGTTCTGCTCGGCCGGGGCCAGCTCGGCCAGCAGGTCGGCCGCGTCGTCCGGGCTCATCGCCTCGAGGACGTCCGCCGCGCGCTCCTCGGCGAGGTAGGCCAGCAGTTCCTTCTGGTCGTCGTCGGGCAGTTCCTCGATGACGTCGGCGAGGCGCTCGTCGTCCATCGCGTCGGCGACTTCGTGCCGTCGCTTGAGCGGCAGGTCCCGCACGGTCGCGGCGATGTCGACCGGGCGCATCGTGTCGAAGAGCATCAGCAGCTGGCCCGCGCCCTGCGGCTGACCGGCGAGATCGGTCAGGCCGAGCCCGGCGACCTCCGCCCACGGCACCACCTGCATCGCCGAACGACGGCGGCCGAGCCCGCCGCGCCGCTCGCGGATGGCGAGCTTCGCGAGCACCCAGTCGCGGGTGCGCGTGGGCTCCATCCCGGCGTCGACCACCGTGATCCGGGTGTCCGACCCGGCGAGCGTCGCATGCGCGTCCAGCAGCTGGCCGAGCACCAGGACTTCGTTGGGGCGCTGGTTGAACTGCCGCATGTTGACCGAACCGGTGGCGAGCGTCACCGCGGTCGGTTCGATCGAAGTGACCCGCAACATCGGGACGAAGACGCGGCGCCGGGTGGTCAGCTCGACGACCAGGCCGAGGATGCGCGGCGGCTGGGCGTCCAGGCGCAGCCCGGCGACGAGATCGCGGACCCGGCCGATGGACTCGCCGTCCGGGCCGAACACCGGCAATCCGGACAGCTGAGCTGCGAAAACCCTGTTGACCACGGCCATGCCGCTGACACTATCCGGTGCTTGGGCCCGCTGCCCACGCAGTGATCTCCGGCACGGTCGCGAACGCCGGGTCGTCGCTTCCCGAGCCGAACTCTTCGAGATTCTCGATCAGCCAGATCCAGTTCTGGACCGCGCGCACGAGCGTCCACGCGCGGGCGCGCGCGGCGTCGAGTTCCTGGGCGGCCACGATCGCGGTCATCCGATCGTCCAGTGTGGACTCGGCGAAGCGATTCCAGAACAGCGGGATGACACCCCACTCGAGGTCGCCGGCCAGCGGCTTCGGATCGATGACCAGCCACGGTTCCCGGTGCCCCGCCAGCACATTCTGAAAGTGCAGGTCCTCGTTGACCAACAGGTTTCCCGTGTCCGGACCGAGTTCGCGGCAGATCGCGGCCGCGTCCGCGACGAACCGGTGGTCGAACGGTTCGCCGAGTTCGCTCCAGCGGCGGGGGAGCGCTTCGGCCAGTTCTTCGGCTTCGGCGCGCAGGTTCCGGGTCAGTTCTGGCGGTGCGGGCACGGCGAGCCGCCGAGCGAGTTCGCCGATGATCGGCACGGCTTCGTCCAGCGGCAGGTCGTCCAGCGTCCGGTTCGCGTCAAGGCGTTCGAGCAGGAGAACCCCGTCCTCCGGGGCGGATTCCAGCAGCAGCACCGCACCGCGACCGGCCCATGTGGACAGTGCGACCGGCTCGTCCGCCGACTCCCTGTCATGGAAACCCAGCTTGAGCACCACCGCGGTGCCGTCGTCGCGCCGCGCAGGCTGCACGACGCCGACGTAACCGTGCATCGCTTCGCCTTCGAACGTCAGCCCCCACTTCCGGGCGTATGCCGTGGCGAGGTCCGGCAGCGCCGCCAGCCACGGGGCAGCCGCGGGCCCGAGTGTCCGCGGCGCGCGTTCGGCGAAGGCGGGTGGGATCCGAAGATCGGTCACCAGCTCAGCCTGGCAGCTCTGTCCAGTGCGTTTCGTCCGTTACCGACCGGGCGTACGCTGGCCTTTCAGGGGAACACGAAACCCCGGGAGCTGCCATGGTGGTGGAGATTCTCAGCGCCGTCGTCGTCGCGGGTGGTGCCTGGCTCGCGGCCAGCGTGCGTGTGGTGAAACAGTACGAACGTGGGCTGATCTACCGGTTCGGCCGGGTCCGCACCCGCGTGCAAGGCCCTGGCCTGACGTTGCTGATGCCCTTCGCGGACCGGCTGCAGAAGGTCAACATGCAGATCGTGACCATGCCGGTGCCCGCCCAGGACGGCATCACCAGGGACAACGTCACGGTCCGGGTCGACGCGGTCGTCTACTTCAAGGTGATCGACCCGGTGGTCGCCGCGGTCAACGTCCAGGACTACCGCGCCGCGGTGGGCCAGGTCGCGCAGACGTCGCTGCGCTCGATCATCGGCAAGAGCGAACTGGACGACCTGCTGTCCAACCGCGAACGCCTCAACCAGGGGCTCGAGCTGATGATCGACAGCCCCGCACTGGACTGGGGCATCCACATCGACCGCGTCGAAATCAAGGACGTCGCACTTCCAGAGGCGATGAAGCGGTCGATGTCACGACAGGCCGAGGCGGAACGGGAACGTCGCGCCCGGGTCATCTCGGCCGATGGTGAGCTGCAGGCCTCCTACAAGCTCGCGCAGGCGGCGGCGACGATGGCCGACCACCCGTCGGCCCTGCAGCTGCGCCTGCTCGAGACGGTCGTGCAGGTGTCTTCGGAGAAGAACTCGACCCTGGTGCTCCCGTTCCCGGTGGAACTGCTGCGGTTCCTCGATTCGCACACGCCCAAGACGGACACCCCGGCCAAGGCTGCGAAGGCACCGCAACCCGAACCCGAGACTGTGGAAGAGAAACCGGAAGCCGAAGCGATCGAGGCGAAGCCGGAGGAGAACGGGCACGGCGCCCCGGCGCCGCGCAGCCCCGATGACGCGGGACTGCTGCCGACGTCCGACTAGCTGTCCAGCTGCCCGTTCATGCCCAGCACGATCACCGTGACGAGGAAGGCGGCCCAGAGCGCCACGACGCTGTAGCCGATGATCACGGCCGCGACCGCGATGCCCCGGCCGCCTCCTTCGCCGCGGTTCACCTTGCTCAGCGCGATGTGTCCCATGATCAGCCCGGCGATGGTCGTGATGCACGAGCAGAGGCCGAGAATCGAGCACACCAGCGCGCCGATCGCGAGGCCGGTCTCCTGCGACCGCTGCGCCTGCGGGTAGGGCTGCCCGAAGGGTGCGGGTGGCGCGTACGGCTGGCCGTACGGGCTCAACGGTGTGCTGGAGGGGTAGCCACCGGTCGGGAAGACCGTCCCCGGCGCCGGGTAGTTCTGCATGCCGGGGATCTGGGCGGCCGGAGTCTCGTACGAACCCGGCGGCAGGCTTTCGGCAGCAGGTGCGGCGGGAGGCGGGCCGTAGGGACTTCCCGTCACCGGGTCCACAGGGGCCGCGAAGGTGTCCGGTGTGGCAGCAGCGTCCGGCAGCGGCGGCGGTGTCGCCGTCGCATCCGGCCCGTCGAACGACAAAGGCGCGTACGACGCCGGATCGGAGGTGGGCGGGGCGTACGGCGCGGGGTCCGCCGTCGCCGGTGGCTCGTACGACGCCGGCTGATCGGCCTGGCGGTCCTTTTCGTCGGACGGGTCGGTCATCGCGGGTCCCCTCGCTGCGTGTGGATCCCACGTTAGCCGGGGGGACCGACAACTCCGCCGGACGCCCCATGGTTCACGATCGGGGGAATTCGGGGTGGTTTCAGCCGCGCTCGTCGCCTGGACCGGATCACGGCAGGCCCGACGTGAGCGCGCTCATAGCAGGGTCGCGCGTTTCGGGTCATACTCACCGGTAACCCAGCGCCGGGAGCCGGCGTCGCCCGTGACCGCGTCCTCAGCAACAGGGAGCCGCAATGGCCCGTCTCGCCCAGACCGCCGGCCTCACCGACGTGCAGTCCGAGATCCTCGCCACCGTCCGCCAGTTCGTGGACAAGGAGGTGATCCCGCACGCGCAGGAGCTCGAGCACGCCGACACCTATCCCGCCGACATCGTCGCCGGGATGAAGGAGATGGGCCTGTTCGGGATCACCATCCCGGAGGAGTACGGCGGGCTCGGCGAGTCGCTGCTCACCTACGCGCTGGTGGTCGAGGAGATCGCGCGCGGCTGGATGAGCGTGTCCGGCGTGATCAACACCCACTTCATCGTGGCGCACATGATTTCGCGCCACGGCACGGAGGCGCAGAAGCAGCACTTCCTGCCGCGGATGGCCGCCGGCGAGGTCCGCGGTTCGTTCTCGATGTCCGAGCCGGACCTCGGCTCCGACGTCGCCGCGATCAAGACCCGCGCCAAGCGCGACGGCGACGGCTATGTCATCAACGGCTCGAAGATGTGGCTGACCAACGGCGGCAGCTCGAACCTGATCGCCCTGCTCGTCAAGACCGACGAGGGCGCGGAGAAGCCCCACCAGAACCTGACGACGTTCCTGGTGGAGAAGCCGGAGGGCTTCGGCGAGGTCGCGCCCGGCCTGACCATCCCCGGCAAGATCGACAAAATGGGCTACAAGGGCGTCGACACCACCGAGGCGGTCTTCGACGGCTACCGGATCGGCGCGGACATGGTGCTGGGCGACGCGCCCGGCAAGGGTTTCAGCCACATGATGGACGGCGTCGAGGTCGGCCGGGTGAACGTCGCCGCGCGGGCGTGCGGCATCGCGATCCGGGCGTTCGAGCTGGCCGTCGAATACGCGCAGCAGCGCAAGACGTTCGGCAAGGCCATCGCCGAGCACCAGGCGATCGCGTTCAAGCTGGCGGAGATGGCGACGAAGGTCGAAGCCGCGCACCTGATGATGGTCAACGCCGCCCGCCTCAAGGACTCCGGCGCGCGCAACGACGTCGAGGCCGGGATGGCGAAGCTGATCGCGAGCGAGTACTGCGCGGAGGTCACGCAGGACTCCTTCCGCATCCACGGCGGCTACGGCTACTCGAAGGAGTACGAGATCGAGCGGCTCATGCGCGAGGCGCCGTTCCTGCTGATCGGCGAGGGCACCAGCGAGATCCAGAAGACCATCATCAGCCGTGGCCTGCTGCGGGAGTACAAGTCACGTTCGTGATCCCGGTTTCGGGTGAGCGGGTCGCACGGCCCGGGTGTTCTTGACAAGATGGGCACTCCGGACCGACGAGTGCGCAGGTGATGATGGTGAGTGGTCCCTTTGCCGGCGGACGGCCGCCCGGTGGGCTGCCTCGGCTGCCGACGCCGCCGACGGGCTGGCCGATCGGGTCGTACGCGACCTACGGCGAGGCCCAGCAGGCGGTGGACTTCCTCGCGGAGAGCGAGTTCAGCGTCAGCGACGTGACCATCGTCGGCGTCGACCTGATGCTCGTCGAGCGCGTCATCGGCAGGCTGTCCTGGGGCCGGGTGCTCGGCACGGGCGCGATCTCGGGTGCCTGGTTCGGGTTGTTCGCCGGGCTGTTGCTCGGGCTGTTCGTGAGCCAGGGGTTCTTGCTCCAGCTGCTCACCGGGCTGATTCTCGGCGTCCTTTCGGGTCTGATGTTCGCCGCGATCGGGTACGGCATGTCGCGGGGCAGCCGGCGCGATTTCTCCTCGGCGAGCCAGCTCGTCGCGGGCCGGTACGACGTCCTTTGCCAGCCGCGGACCGCGGAGCAGGCCAGGGAGCTGCTGGCCAAGCTCGCCCTGCGGCCACCGTCCGCGACAGCCTGACCACCACTACTCCGATCGGCGTCACCCCTATTAACAGCAGTCGACCATTGTTCGTGCTGCGCTGGACTGAACCGTTACCGATACTGCTTGCGGGGTGTGATCGCCCGGCATAAGTTGACCGACACCAGTCGGGCGGCCTCGCCCACCAAGCGCGGCCATCCGAGCACTAGCACGTCGGGGTGCTGGCGCGGTTTGCCTCATCGCGTCGCGATGCCTTCCAGGCATCGCGCTAACCGGCGTGCACGCGGGTGAGGAGGCCATATGGGGAAGAGGAGCGGTGCGGGCGAACGGGGGCGCTCGCCCGGCCGGACAGCCGCCTTGCTGAGCGCCGGTGCGCTCGCCACCGGCCTGCTGGCCGGTTGTGGCTCGAGCGGCGGCCTGAAGATCAACGTTTACTACGCGCCTGAAGACAGCTTCCAAAAGGTCGTCGACAACTGCAACAAGGCGGCGGCGGGGCGCTACGAGATCGTTTACAACAAGCTGCAGCGTGGGGCGGACGACCAGCGTCTGCAGATGGCGCGGCGGCTGGCCGCGGGTGACACCGCGATGGACGTGCTGGGGCTCGACGTCACGTGGGTGTCGGAGTTCGCCGAGGCGGGCTGGATCGAGCAGTGGAAGGACCAGAACAAGGCACAGGCCACCCAGGGGGTCCTGGCCGGGCCGCTGGAAACCGCCACCTACAACGGGAAGCTCTACGCGGCGACGAAGAACACCAACGTCCAGCTGCTCTGGTACGACGACCGGATCACCCCGACCGCGCCGAAGACGTGGGACGAGATGATCCAGAAGTCCCAGGAGCTCAAGGGGCAGGGCAAGCCGCACAACATCGTGTTCACCGGTGCGCAGTACGAGGGCCTGGTCGTCTTCTACAACACGCTGGTCGAGTCGATGGGCGGGCACATCCTGTCCGACGACGGGAAATCCGTGGTGGTCGACGACGGGGCCGTGAAAGCGCTCGCCCTGTTGAAGCAGATCGCTTCGTCGGGCATCACCGACCCGTCGCTGACCAACTCGAAGGAGGACGACGTCCGGCAGACGTTCCAGCGCGGCGATGCCGCGTTCGAGCTGAACTGGCCGTTCGTCTATGCCTCCTACGCCAAGGAAAAGCCGAACGAGGTTTCGCACTTCAAGTGGGCGGTCTACCCCGAGGCGGTCCCCGGGACGCCCGCCAAGACCACCATCGGCGGCTACGACCTCGCTGTGAGTTCGTTGTCGGAGCACAAGCCCGAGGCCTTCGAGGCGGCGTTGTGCCTGCGCAGCCCGGAGAACCAGAAGTTCTCGGCGATCAACGACGGCGTACCGCCGACCATCGAGTCGGTGTACCACAACGACACGCCGCTGGACCCGGGTTCGCCGGCGAGCGCCGACAACCCGAACATGGCGCTCAAGTACCCGATGCGCGACTCGATCCTCGACGCGCTGAAGGACGCCGCGGTGCGACCGCTCACCCCGGCCTACCAGAACGCGTCGACGGTGATGTCGAAGATTCTTTCGCCGCCGGGTGAGATCGACCCGCAGGCCACCGCGGCCAAGCTGCGTGAGCAGCTCGGCGACGCGCTTCAGTCGAAGGGAGTGATCCCGTGACCGTCCAGGATTCGTCGCAGACGGACACCGGCGCGGCCGCCCACGAGGCCGTGTCCCACAAGAAGGCCAAGCCCGCGCTCAGCGAGGGCAAGAAGGCCGAGCGCCGTCTCGGCCTGTGGCTGTGCGCGCCCGCGTTCATCGTGATGGTCGCGGTGACCGGGTACCCGATCCTGTATTCGGTATGGCTTTCGCTGCAGCGCTACGACCTGCGTTTCCCGGCGCAGCAGGAGTTCGTCTGGTTCGACAACTACGCCGCCGTGCTGACGAACTCTTACTGGTGGACTGCCTTCGGTACCACGATGTTCCTGACCGTGGTCTCGGTGGCGATCGAGTTCGTGCTGGGCATGGCGCTGGCGTTGATCATGCACCGGACGTTGGTCGGGCGTGGCCTGGTCCGCACGGTGGCGCTGATCCCGTACGGCATCGTCACGGTCGTCGCCGCGTTCTCCTGGTACTACGCGTGGACGCCGAAGTACGGCTACCTGGCGAACGCGCTGGCCGATGGAGCAGCGCCGTTGACCGACCAGTGGCCTTCGTTGTTCATCATCATCGGCGCGGAGGTCTGGAAGACGACGCCGTTCATGGCGCTGCTGCTGATGGCCGGTCTCGCGCTGGTGCCGGACGACCTGCTCAAGGCGGCGGCGATGGACGGTGCGAGCGCGTGGCAGCGGTTCACCAAGGTGATGCTGCCGGTGATGAAGCCGGCGATCCTGGTGGCGTTGCTGTTCCGCACGCTCGACGCGTTCCGGATCTTCGACAACATCTTCGTACTGACCAGCGGCGCGCAGGACACCGGTTCGGTGTCGATGCAGACCTACGACAACCTGGTCAAGGGTCTCAACCTCGGGATCGGCTCGACGATGGCCGTGCTGATCTTCATCACGGTGGCGCTCATCGCGTTCATCTTCATCAAGGTGTTCGGCACCGCCGCGCCGGGCTCGGACACGGGAGGTAAGCGCTGATGGCGATCGGTACCGTCACGCTGGGCCGCAAGCTCCGTTGGGGCCTGCTCGACATCCTCGTGCTGGTGTTCGCGCTGGTGCCGGTGTTGTGGGTGGTGTCGCTGTCCTTCAAGACCAAGGACACGATCACCGACGGCAGTTTCATCCCGCAGTCCTGGACCTGG
>CAVXMR010000032.1:0-123144 GCA_963762765.1 uncultured Actinomycetota bacterium | reverse complement strand
CGCGAACGGCCTTTTCCGCCCGGTCCTGATCGAAGACCGGGCGGTCGGCACCGTCGTCGTTACTGTTGCCGCCCCTGCCCATCCAGGTCACGGCGTTCCCCCTCGCTCTGCTGTTCGCCGGCTTGGTCGGCGAACCAGCCGTGCTCACGAGGGCGTTCCTCACCACCGGGCCGCCACGCCTGGCCGGGGCGCTCGCCGGGCGAGGTCGCCGGGGTCCAGCCGGGAGGGGCACCGTAGTTCGGCGGGCCGCTCTGGCCGGCCGGGCCACCGGGGTGACCGCCGGGCGGAGTGCCTGGCTGCGGCCAGTGGCTCGTGCCGTTGGGACGGCCGCCGTTGGGGTAGGCCCCCGGCGGGGCGTACGGGTTGGCGTTCGGGTCCGGCATCGAGTACGGCGGCCCGCCCGGGAGATCGCCCGCGCCCTGCGCGGTGCCGACCGGGGTCGGCTCCGGCTTGAGGACCGGCTTCTCCTTCTCCGGCGGCGGCCACGGCTCGCCGCGCTCCATCGCCAGCTCGCCGGGGGTCTTGATCGGCGGCTTGTCGGACGGCGTGCGCTCGCCGAACTCGTTGAACACCGTGATGTGCGGGCGCTTCTCGACGCTCGTGAAGATCCGCTCGAGATCCTTGCGGGTCAGCGTCTCCTTCTCGAGGAGCTCGATGACCAGCTCGTCCAGGACGTCCCGGTAGGTGTTCAGCACGTGCCACGCCTCGGTGTGCGCGGTCTCGATGAGCTTGCGCACCTCCTCGTCGATCTCGTGCGCCACCTCGAGCGAGTAGTCCGCCTGCCGCCCGGCCGAGCGGCCGAGGAACGGGTCGCCCTGCTCCTGGCCGTACTTGACCGCGCCGAGCCGGGCACTCATGCCGTACTCGGTGACCATCGCGCGGGCGATCTTCGTCGCCTGCTCGATGTCGGCCGAGGCACCGGTGGTGGGCTCGTGGAAGACGAGCTCCTCCGCCGTCCGGCCACCCATCGCGAAGACCAGCCGCCCGATCATCTCCGAGCGGGTCATCAGGTCCTTGTCGTCCTCCGGCACGAGCAGCGCGTGGCCGCCGGTGCGCCCTCGGGGCAGGATCGTCAGCTTGTAGACCGGCTCGATGTCCGGCATCGCCCACGCGGCGAGCGCGTGCCCGCCCTCGTGGTAGGCCGTGATCTTCTTCTCCTTCTCGGAGATGATCCGGCTCTTGCGCGCGGGGCCGCCGACGACGCGGTCGACGGACTCCTCCAGCGCCGCGTCGGTGATCACGTGCCCGTTCTGGCGGGCGGTGAGCAGCGCGGCCTCGTTCAGCACGTTCGCCAGGTCGGCGCCGGACATGCCGACCGTCCGTTTGGCGAGGCTGCCCAGGTCGGTGCCCTGCGCGATCGGCTTGCCCTTCGAGTGCACCTCGAGGATCGCGCGGCGGCCGCGCATGTCGGGCGCGGACACCGGGATCTGGCGGTCGAATCGGCCGGGGCGCAGCAGCGCCGGGTCGAGGATGTCGGGCCGGTTGGTGGCCGCGATCAGGATGATGCCACCGCGCGCGTCGAAGCCGTCCATCTCGACGAGCAGCTGGTTCAGCGTCTGCTCGCGCTCGTCGTGCCCGCCGCCGAGGCCGGCGCCGCGCTGGCGGCCGACCGCGTCGATCTCGTCGACGAAGATGATGCAGGGCGCGTTCTGCTTGGCCTGCTCGAAAAGGTCACGCACACGCGAAGCACCGACACCGACGAACATCTCGACGAAGTCCGAACCGGAAATCGTGTAGAACGGCACGCCCGCTTCACCGGCGACGGCTCGCGCGAGCAGCGTCTTACCCGTACCGGGCGGTCCATAGAGGAGTACGCCCTTCGGGATCTTCGCGCCCAGCGCTTGATATCGCGCCGGATTTTGTAGGAAGTCCTTGATCTCGTACAGCTCTTCGACAGCCTCGTCGGCGCCGGCGACGTCACCGAAGGTCGTCTTCGGCATGTCCTTGTTGAGCTGCTTGGCCTTGGACTTGCCGAAGTTGAGGACGCGGTTGCCGCCGCCCTGGGCGTTGTTCATCATCCACATCAGCAGGCCCAGCACCAGGGCCAGCGGGATGGCGAAGATGAGGATCTGGGTCAGCACGCTCTGCTGCGTGACCTTGGTGGTGAACTTGACCGCGGCGTCACCGTTCTTGGCGGCGAGCAGCTTGTCGTAGATCTCCGTCGAGGCGAGCCCTGGGAACTGCGCCACGATCTGGTTGGTCTGCTGCCCGTCGACGTCGATGGACTTGTTCAGCAGCAGTTTGACCTGCTGCTCCTTGTCCTCGAGGCTGGCTTCCTTGACGTTGTTCGCGGCGATCTGGGAGTTCGCCACCGAGATGGGTGCCTGGGTGTACCCACGATCGCTGTCGAAGATCGTGTTGTACGCGAACAACGCCAGCAACCCCGCGACGATCCACAGCAGTGGGTTCCTGAGCACGCTCTTCCGGTTCATACGACTCGGCCTGTGTGGCCTCGACCCTTCCCTGGTTGGGCGGCTCCTGTGATACCCGCCATCGCGATCTTGACAACCCCTGGTGCTCGCCGCACCAGCACCCACCAGGGTACCGTCCGCCGGGGCGAACATCGCCTGTGAGCCTCTCGCAGGTCAACGGCCGGTGACCCGGGCGGGTTCCCGGAGACTGTCCGCATGGGCGGGGCTACCGCGTGCCGTCGGCCACACTCGCCGCCATCTCGCCCAGCCTGGTCCGCAACGTCTTCGGATCGGCCGGAGCCACGGTCACCCACTCCCGCCCGTCGCTGCCCGCCCGCGACAGGCTCAGATACCGGCCGCTCGCGGTGTCGAACCAGGCCAGGACGCGGGACCGCTGCCGGGCACCGACCTGCGAACGGCTGTTCGCGGCCAGCTGACCGCCGCGGAGCCGGGGCTGCCCCGAGATCCGGCCGTAGGCCTCGCGCGGGTCGGCGTTGACGCGCTCACTCAGCGACGTCCGCCTCGGCCGCTTCTCCTCTTCCGCCGGGGCGCCGGCGACGACCGGCACCCGGATCGGCGGGGTGCGGATGGCGTCGTCCAGCGGCAGTGTGACCGACGCCTCGCTGCCGCGCGGGCCCGGCGGCAGCAGGGCGACCACCGCGGACACGATGCCGTCGCCGGGCACGTCACGCAGCCAGATGCCGTCGTGGTCCTGGACGGCGATGACGCCGTTGCGCCCGTCGGAGGCCGCGAGCACGCCGACGGTCGGGGCCTGGAACTGCGGGATGTGCAGGGCGTCGATGGTCAGCGGTGCCCGGGTCAGCAGGTGCACCGCGTCCTCGACGGCGGGCTCGAGCCTGCCACGGGGGTCCCGGATGCCGCGGGCCTTGAGCTCGGCGTCGGCGCGGTGACGCAGCGCGACGCGCTCATCCTCGGTCGCGCCGTGCGAGCGGACCTGCAGCGGGTACGGCAGCTCGCCGACCTGCGCCGACTCCCACAGGAAGTCGAACGCCAGCGGCGAGAAGAACTCTTGCACTTGGTCACTCTCCAGGTTCGGGGTTTGGCTCAGCGTAACTCGCACCCCCGACAAAACGGCACCGTTGCCAGTTGCCGCAAGCACCCCAATGTGGCATTGGGTGCGTAGGACGCACCCAATGCCACATTGGGGTGTTCGAAGGCCGGGATCTCACAAACTGGCGGTGCTCGCGTTCGCCGCCCCGGCCAGCATTTCGCCGAGGCGGGCGCGCAGGGTGGCGGCGTCGGCCGGGGCGATGGTGATCCAGTCGCGGCCGTCGCGGCCGCGGCTGGCCTGGGTGAAGTAGCGGCCGGATTCGGTGTCGAACCAGCTCAGCACGGGCGGCCGGGTGCGGCTGCCGCCGATGCGGTTGCGCGCGTTCGCGCCGATCTGACCACCGCGCAGCCGCGGCTGCGCGTGCAGCTTGGCCAGCGCCTTGCGGTCCTCGTCGGCACTCGACCGCTCATCGCCGTTGCCCCGGCGCTGCATGAAGTCGACGCCGTGCGCGCCGACCAGCTGCTCCAGCGGGACGGTGATCGACTTCTCGACCCCGCGCTGCGCGGGCGGCAGCAGCGAGACGATCGCGCTGACCAGCCCGTCCGCCGGGCACGGGTGCAGATGCAGGCCGCGGGTGTCCTGGACGGCCAGCAGGCCTTGCCCGCCGACCACGCCCGCCACCGACAGCAGCGGCTCCGCGCTGGGATCGATCAGCTGGACGGCATCCAGCGAGATGTCCGGCGACGCGAGGATGCCGAAGTAGTCCTCGAGGTGCGGTTCGGGACGGCCGCGGCCATCCGCGAGACCGCGCCGGACCAGCGCCTCCATGGTCTGCCGACGCAGGAACGCCCGTTCGTCGACGGTCGCCCCGTGCGAGGGGACGCGCAATGGGTAGGGCAGCTCGCCCAGCCCGGCCGACTCCCACAGGAAGTCGAGCTCGAGCGGCGTCAGCAGCTCTGCGGTCGGCATGACACAACCCCCCGGAGTGGAAAGCCGACGGTGCACGGCGCGCCTTCGCGCCGTGCACCGGTGAGGATCAGCGGTCTTCGTCCTCGGTCCACGCGCCGATGACCGGCGGCGGGGTCGCCTGGTTGGCGCCGAAGGCCTCGTCCGGGTCGGCCTCGATCAGGAACGAGGCGTGCGTGTGCTCCTCCTCCTGCTCGGCGTGGGCGCCGTGGGCACCCATGCCACCCATCCCGCCCATGTTCATGTTCGGCGGCGGCGTCGGCTGGCCGCCGATCGTGCCACCCGGCGAGACGACACCCTGCTGCGGCGCGTTCGCGGACGCGGCGCTCTGCGCGGCCTGGCTGTCCGAAGCCGCCTCGGTGGAGTCGTCCTGCGCCTTCGAGCCGGAGCGGTTGCCCGCACCCAGCGTGCGCGCGCCGGCGTAGCCGAGGCCACCGCCCAGCGCGCCGAGGCCCAGCGCCTTGCCGACACCGCCGAGCCCACCACTGCCGGTGGACGCCGCCGGTATCTGCGCACCGGTGGCCGAGGCCGTGCCGGTGCCGCTCGCGCCCGCCAGCGGCGAGCCGTCGGGACCGACCGGACCACTGTGGCCGCCGAGCGGGCCGCCCTGGCCACCCGGGCCCGTGTGCTGGCCACCCTGGCCGCCGAAGGCCGCGGCGCCGAGGCTGCCGCCGGTGAAGCCGGAACCGGTGCTGAGACCGTGTACCGCGCCGGTCCCGCCGACGGAGCCGATGCTGCCGAACGAGGTCGAGTTGTGGCCCGCGGTCGGCTTCATGCCGAGCGACTCGGGACCGAAGCTCGGGGTCGAGCTGTCGACCTCGCTCATCGACTTGGTGTAGGCGTCGAAGAAGGCGACCTGCTGCGACTTGACGTCGTTGGCCGCGTCGAACTGGGCCTTCTGGTCGGCGATCATCGCCGCCGGGCCGCCGGACAGCGCCGCCGTCATCGCCTGCTTGGGGTCGAACTCCTTGGGCGCGGGCATCTTCTTGACCTCGGCGGCGGCCGCGGCCTGCTTGGCGAGCCGGTCCGACATCGTGTGCGCGGCCTCCGAGGCCTGCGCGCCCGAGTTGGCGATCGCGACCAGCGCGCCCTGCGCGGCGCCGGCGCCCTGGCCGATCCAGGCCGCGCCGAGCTCGGTGATCGCGTTGTAGAGGTGGTCCGAGGCCTGCTTCAGCTCGCTGCCGTGGTGCGCCCAGGCGTGCCCGGTCGCCTCGGCCGTGCCGGGGTCGTTGTTGTTGACCGCGCCGTTGTAGAGCTGCTGGCTGGCCTGCGCGTTCCAGTTCGGCGGGTTGGCGATCGCGCGGTCGCTGCCGATGTCGTAGCCGTCGGAGCGGCCACGGGCCTGCTGGACGATGTCCGCGCTGCTGGAGCTGTCGCCCAGCGGGGACGAGCTCTGGTTACTGTCGTTCGGTGCCATGACTTCGAGTTCCCCCTCTGGACTCAGGCGTTGCGGAACGGCGCGGCGGCGGCCTGGTCGACCTCGTGGTAGCGCGACATCGCGATGACGATGCCCTCCTCCGCGGCCTGGTACTGGCCGAGCAGGTTCTGCAGGGCCGCGGCGTAGGAGTCGCCCCCGCCGTCGGCGCGCTGGACGAACTTGGCCGCCATCGCGTTGCCGACCGGGTTGTCCCCGAGCTTCGGCGGGTTGGCCAGCGTGCCGGAGCCGCGGAGCAGTGCTTCGACCGCGTCCTTGCCGGTACGGATCTTGTTCAGCACGGCCTGGGCGGCGTCGGGGTCCACCCCGAGCTCCCCTGCCGCGGCCGCCGCCTTGAACGCGTTCGCATCCGCCGCGCTGCTGTTGACCATCTGGACTCTCTCCGTTCCCCCGGCCGGGCCATGCGGGCATGGCAAGGTCTTCGCATAGGTTAACGCACGTGATCAGAGCCTATGACGCGTTCCGCGAACCCAGGGTTCCGCATTTCCGGTAGTTGCGGCAAGCGGTCGCGCCTGGGTTGCTCAGGACGTGTAGACGTGCGGGTCCAGGGTCCCGATGTAGGGCAGATCACGGTAGCGCTCGGCGTAGTCCAGGCCGTAGCCCACGACGAACTCGTTGGGGATGTCGAAGCCGATGTACTTCACCGGGACGTCCACCTTCACCGCGTCGGGCTTGCGGAGCAGGGAGACGACCTCGAGCGAAGCGGGGTTGCGGCTGGCGAGGTTCTTCAACAGCCAGGACAGGGTGAGCCCGGAGTCGACGATGTCCTCGACGATGAGCACGTCACGGCCGGCGATGTCGCGGTCGAGGTCCTTGAGGATGCGGACCACGCCCGAAGAGGACGTCGCGGAGCCATAGGACGAGACGGCCATGAACTCGAGCTGCGTCGGGAGCGGCAGGGCACGGGCGAAGTCGGTCATGAACATGACCGCGCCCTTCAGGACGCCGACCAGGAGCAGTTCGCCCTGGCCGTTCGCGGGGTAGTCGGCGGCGATCTGCTCGGCCAGCTCCGCGATCTTGTCCTTGATCTGCTGCTCGGTGACGAGCACGGAGGCGATTTCGCCCTCGTACACGGATCATTCCCCTCGTGTGGTGGGTTGGGGTGCGCTGAGGCAGAGCCTGCCATGTGCCCGCCGGGCCTCCAAGTTGCCCGGCAACCAGACCCCACCCTGCCCCCGCCAGCGGCCGACCAGCGCGTCGACCGACCGCAGGTGCGCGTCGGTGAGGTCACGGGCCCCGGAGTCCAGCAGCCACCTGCGGAGTACACGTCTGCGCAGCGCCGCCGGTTCGCTCTCCAGCACCCCGACTTCCAGCCCATCGGGGCCGCCCGCGCGGGTGAGGAGCGCCGCGGCGAGTGTGTCCAACGCCTCGGTGTCCTCCCGCAGCTGCGCGGCCGTGCGGGCGAGCGCGGCCGCGACGCCGCCGTTGAGGACGTCCTCCAGCAGCGGAAGCGCTTCCCGCCGGATGCGGACGCGGGTGAAGCGCGGATCGGCGTTGTGGGGGTCTTCCCACGGCTCGACGCCGAGCTCGGCGCAGGCGGCCCGGGTGGTCTCGCGCGGGATCGCGAGCAGCGGACGGCCCCACGGCGGGTCGTACGGGCGCATGCCGGACACGCTGCGTGGACCGGAGCCCCGGCCGAGCCCGAGCAGGACGGTCTCGGCCTGGTCGTCGAGGGTGTGGCCGAGCAGGACCAGCTCGTGGCCGCCCAGGGCGAGGTACCGGGCTTTGCGCGCGGCCGCCTCAGGACCGCCCTCGGTGCCGACATCGGCCTTCAGGACTTCAGTCGCGTCAACGCCCAGAGCCTTCGCAGCAGCAGCGGCATCCCGGGCGACTTTGTCCGAGCCTTCCTGCAGCCCATGGTCGACGACGAGTGCGCGCACGGTGTGGCCCGCCTTGTGCCCCACGTGCGCGGTCGCTTCGGCCAGTGCGAGGGAATCGGCGCCGCCGGAAACCGCGACACACAGCTCGGACGGCGCTTCGACGCTCTCCAGGAACTCCCGGACGGCCCGGCGGACCGCGGCGGCGCTCACCCGTGCAGGCGCCGGACCCAGGCGGCCGGATCGGTGATCTCGGCGCGGGACGGCAGGGTGTTCGGCGACCGCCAGACGGCGTTGAAGCCGTCCATGCCGACCGCGTCGACGACGTGCCGGGTGAACTTGGCGCCTTCTTCGTACTGACGGATCTTCGCGTCGACGCCGAGCAGCGCGCGCAGCAGCCGGTCGAAGACTCCGCCGCCCTTGCGCCGGGCGGTGAAGCGGGCGCGGATGGTGTCGACGCTCGGCACGACCCGCGGGCCGACAGCGTCCATGACGTAGTCAGCGTGGCCCTCGAGAAGCGTCGACAGCGCCAGGAGCCTTTCGAAGACCGCGCGCTCCTTCGGCGACTGAAGCAGCTCCGCGATGCCGAGCTTCGGGCCCTGCTTGATCGCCTCGGGCAGCCGTCCGACCAGGTCGGACAGGCCGTCGGAGCCGTTGCCTGCCAGTCCGGAGACGAGCCGCTCGACCTCGTCGGCGAAGTAGTCGCGCAGCCAGGTGACCGCGGTGAACTGCAGGCGGTGGGTGCATTCGTGCAGGCAGACCCAGAGCCGGAAGTCGTGGGCGTCTACCTGCATCGCGCGTTCGGCGGCGACGACGTTCGGCGCGACGAGCAGCAGCTGCCCGGCCCGGTCGGGCCCGCCGAAGGGGTCGTACTGGCCGAGCACGCGGCTGGCCAGGAACGCCAGCACGAGCCCGGTCTGGACGCCGGCGCCGCCCGCGAGGATCGGCCCGAACGGCCCGCCCTGCTGCGGCAGCGCACGGCCGGTGAGCGCGTCAAGGCCGGCGGCGGCGGAACGGACCCAGCCGGGCCGGTCGACGACTTCGCCGGGGAGCAGCGGTAAATGCCGGCCGAGCATGGTGAGCTCGCGGACGTGCCCTTCGGCCTCCATGGTCAGCTCACGCAGGTCGGTGACGGCCGCTTCGGCCTCGCCCCGGGGGACCTGCGGGCCGCCGCGGACGAGCAGCGCACCGGTCGAGGCGGCGAGCGACCAGTCGACCATCGGCCGGGTCTGGGGCTGGGGCGTCTCGGTTTCCTGACTCACCCTTCCGACGCTACAGCGTTTCGGCGCGCGTGCTTTCACGATCACGCGGCCCTCTCACAACTTTTGTGACACCACGTCACGAACTGTTAGCCACAACCGCATTCGCGCAGGGCCGCGGCCACGACGTCGAGACCGTCCCGGCCGGGATCCCGGTCCGAGCCCTCGGACATCAGCGCGAACACCAGCACCCGGCCGTCCTTGTCGAGCACCACCCCGGCCAGGGTGTTGACGCCGGACAGCGTGCCCGTCTTCGCCCGCACCCAGCCCTTGCCCGCGGCCGCCGCGCCCTTGCCGAACCGCGGCTCCAGCGTCCCGGTGCCCCCGGCGACCGGCAGGCCTTCCAGCATCGGACGCAGCTTGGGCGTCTCGGGGTTCTTGCCGTCCGGCGCCGCCGCGGCCGCGAGGACCTGAGCCAGCACCCGCGCGGAGATCCGGTTCTGCATCGAGATGCCGCTGCCGTCCGAGAGCTGCACGCCGTTGACGTCGAAACCGTGTGCCTTCAACACCTTCAAGGTCGCCGCGGCACCACCGGCGTAGCTGGCCTCTTCGCCGTTGGCGAGCGCCACCTGCCGCGCGATCGCCTCGGCGAGGACGTCGTCGGACAGCTCGAGCGTGTCCGCGACCAGCTCGGTGAGCGGGGCCGACTTGACCTCCCCGAGCACCTTCGCGCCCTTCGGCGCCGTCGCCTGGCCACCCGCGGAGGCGCCGAGTTTCGACGCGATCGTCGCCGCGACCGCGCTCCCGGCGTTGCCGACGCGCATGGAGTCGTTGTCCCTCGGGTTCTGCCGGCCGCCGTCGGCCATGACCGACGCCATCTGCGTGGCGAACGTCGAAGGCGCGTCGCCCGCCTCCCAGCCCGGCGCAGTCGTCGCGCCCTTGAACAAGCTGAGGTCGACCTGCACCTTCTTCACGTTCGGCGCGGCCTTCTTGACCTGCGCGACGAGGTCGTCGAGGTGCGCGGCGCCCGGGTACAGCGGGGACTCGGTGCCCAGCGGCAAGGCGGTCATCGTCGTGTCGCCGCCGCCGACCAGGATCGCCGTGCTCGGGTCCGCGCCCTGGACGATCTTCGTCGACAGCCGCAGGTTGTGGTCCAGCGAGAGCAACGCGGCCGCGGCGGTCAGGACCTTCGTCGTCGACGCGGGTGTCACGGACTTCGTAGCGCCCTTGTCCCACAGCTCGGTGCCGGTCGACGGGTCGATCACGCTGCCGGTGAGCTGGGCGAGCGCGCTGTTTCCCGCCGGACCGGACAGCACCGACTTGACGCCGTCGGGCGTTGGCGCCTGGCCGCTGGTGTTCGGGCCCTGCAGCACGCGGGTGACCGCGACGGGCTCGGGCATGTCGCCCTTCGGCGCGTTCGGCGCCCAGGGCAGGCCGAGCCGGTTGGACACCTTGGGCATCGAGGCCGCGACGCCGAGCGCCGCGATGACCAGCAGCACCAGGCCACCGATCAGCAGCAGCTTGCCCCGGCGCTTCTTCTTCGGCGGCTCGGGCTCGGGCGTGGGTTCCGGGCGCGGCGGCTCCGGAGGCGGCGGCTGGCGCTGCTGTTGTTGCTGCTGCTTCGGCGGCTCGGGCTCGGGCTGGAAGCGCCGGTGGTCGAAGTCGGCGGGTCTCTCGATGCCGACGGTCGCTTCGGCCTCGAAGCGGCGGCCGTCCGGCTCGATCCGCATCGGCCGGGCCAGCGATCCCGCGGACGCCGAGGGCACGACGCCCCGCGGCGGCTCGGGCGGCAGGTTCCGCTGGCGCTCGGCGGGCTCGGCCGGCCGGTCACCGCCACGGGCCTCGCGCAGGTCGCCACCAGGCCAGACGTTGCGCTCCACCGGCACCCACGGCGTATTCCCTGGCTGTTTCACCGGCAGCTGCTGAGTGCTCTGCTCCGACGGCGGCGGGTCGTTCTTGGGGACCGGGATCTCCTGCGGCAGCTTCGGCAGCGGCTTGCGGCCGCCGAGCCGGTCGGCCAGGTCACCGCGGGGCGCGGACTGCGGCGGAGCCGGCTTGGCCGAGGGCGCGTTGACCCCGGGAACCAGCTTGGGAGGGACGTTCGGCTTGAACCACGAACCCGGCGGCTTGCCCTCTGTGACCTTCGGCACGGCGGGCTGTTCGGGCGGTGCGGCGGAGGTGTCCGGCAGGGGGAGCTTGTCGGTCTTGCCACCCTTGCCCGACGAGGTGTCTTCGTCTGCCGAAGGCCACATCGGCTGGTCGTTGTCCGGCACCCACCCACTCCTCACGGCTGTCCCCCGGAAGGGGCCAAGCTCACATGCCGCCATGCCGAGATCGCTCGGCCCGCGCTGCGTAGTCCACACTAGTGACGTCAAGACAGTCATTGAGGTTGAGCGCCCGACGGCGGGCGTACCCGAATCCAGGAGCAGCGAGGGCGGCGTGGACTTCGACGTCACGATCGAAATCCCCAAAGGGGAACGCAACAAGTACGAGGTCGACCACAAGACCGGCCGCATCAAACTGGACCGGACGCTGTTCACCGCGACCCAGTACCCGGCCGACTACGGCTTCATCGACGACACCCTCGGCCAGGACGGCGACCCGCTCGACGTGCTGGTCCTCGTGCAGGAGCCGACCTTCCCGGGCTGCCTGATCCGCTGCCGCGCGATCGGCATGTTCCGGATGACCGACGAGAAGGGCCCGGACGACAAGGTCCTCGCGGTCCCGACGAACGACCCGCGCCTGGAGCACCTGCGGGACATCCACCACCTCAACGAGTTCCACAAGCTGGAGATCCAGCACTTCTTCGAGGTCTACAAGGACCTGGAGCCCGGCAAGAGCGTCGAGGGCTCGAGCTGGACCGGCCGCACCGACGCCGAGGCCGAGATCGCGCGTTCCTACGAGCGTGAGAAGGACCGCCTGGCCAAGGCCGAGGCCAACGGCGGCTCGGCTCACTGACCCTGAAGTGCCGTTAAGGCCACCTTACGGGCGCCCGTAAGGTGGCCTTGACGGCTTTGGCGATCGGTCAGTGCGCGAGGGCCAGTGCCGCGTTGGCGTCGGCTTCGGCCTCGGTGCGCTGCTCCAGGGCGGACTTGTCCGAGAGCGGCTTCTCCTTGAGGAACCACACCAGCGCGAAGCCCACGACCAGCACGATCCCGCCGACCAGGAACACCGTGCTCATCGAGTCGGCGAACCCGGTCAGGATCGGCCGGGCCAGCGTCGGGTCGAGGGTGGACAGGAACGACGTGTCGTTGACGTCCAGCCCGCTCTGCATCTGCTTCGCGAACTCCGGGTGCTGCGCCAGCGCCGCCAGGTAGGACGGCGAGGCCATCGCCGAGCGGAACGCGGCCGCGATCCGGTCGCCGACCGTGCCGAACAGGATCGACAGGAACACCGCCGTCCCCGCCGTGCCACCGATCTGCCGGAAGAACGTCGCCGCCGAGGTGGCCACGCCGATGTCCTGCGGCCGGACGTCGTTGGTCGCGGCCAGCACCAGCGTCTGCATCGAGGCGCCGAGCCCGAGGCCGATCACGAACGCGATCACCATGACCAGCGCCAGCGAGGTGTCGACGGTGATCGTCGACAGGGCGAACAGCGCCGCCGCCATCAGGCCGACCCCGGCCACCGCGAACGGCTTGTACCGGCCGGTGGCCGAGATGATCCGGCCGCTGGTCAGGCTCGCGACCATGATGCCCAGCGTCAGCGGGAGCATCTGCAGGCCGGCCTGCGTCGGCGTCGCACCCTTGACGATCTGCAGGTACAGCGGGAGCGACATCATCGCGCCGAACATCCCGGCGCCCTGCACGACGGTGACCATCGTGGCCATCCGGAACACCGGGCGGCGGAACAGCCTCAGCGGCAGCAGGGCGGCGTCGCCCATGCGGCGTTCGGTCCATACGAACGCGGCCACGCCCAGCCCGCCGATGACGTACATCGCGATCGAAGCGGCCGAACCCCAGCCCCACTCGCGGCCCTGCTCGGCCACGATCAGCAGCGGCACCAGCCCGACGGCCAGCGTCACCGCGCCCCAGTAGTCGACCTTCTGCTCGACGCGGGTGTGCGGGATGTTCAGCACCTTGCTCACCACGGCCAGCGCGGCCAGCGCGATCGGCACGTTCACCAGGAAGACCCAGCGCCAGCCGGTGATGCCGGCGAAGCTGTCGATACCGGCGAAGAAGCCGCCGACGACCGGGCCCGCGACACTCGAGACGCCGAAGACCGCCATGAAGTAGCCCTGGTACTTGCTGCGCTCACGCGGCGAGGTGATGTCGGTGATGATCGCCAGCGCCAGGGACATCAGGCCACCGGCGCCGAGGCCCTGGAACGCGCGGAACGCGGCCAGCTCGTACATCGAGGTGGCCATGCCGCTCGCCAGCGAGCCGACCAGGAAGAGGGAGATCGCCGTCAGGTACATGGGCTTGCGGCCGTAGAGGTCGGACAGCTTGCCGTACAGCGGCGTCGAAAGGGTCGCGGTGATCAGGTAGGCGGTGGTCGCCCAGGCCTGCAGGCTCAGGCCGTGGAGCTCGTCGGCGATGGTGCGCATCGACGACGAGACGATCGTCTGGTCGAGCGCGGCGAGGAACATGCCGAGCATCAGCCCGGACAGCACGGTCAGGATCTGGCGGTGGGATAGCCGGCCCGTCGTAGCGGCATCTCCTTCCGCTGTTGTAGTGGCGCTCATGGTGGGTCCCCTTCAGGAGGTCTGTCGTAGTTGCTTGTACCCCTCAACTACTTGCCTCCGGCAACTATTCCTCATTCGCTTGTATCAAGCAACTAAATATTCTGTGACCCCGGTCTCCCGCGCTCGAACGCCATGAAGGCCCCCTTACCGGCTCTCACAGCCGGTAAGGGGGCCTTCACGGACATTGAAAGGTCAGGCGGTGTAGCCCGGGATCGGGAACGGGGCGACGAACTCGCGGATCTCGGCGGCGATGGTGTCCAGCGCGGCCTCCTCGTGCGCCGCGGCCGCGGTGACCGTGCGGTCGATCCACTCGGCGACCTTGACCTGGTGCTCCGGCTTGAGGCCGCGGGTGGTGATCGCGGCCGTGCCGAGCCGGATGCCGGACGGGTCGAACGGCTTGCGCGGGTCGAACGGCACCGTGTTGTAGTTCAGCTCGATGCCCGCGCGGTCCAGAGCCTGCGCGGCGGGCTTGCCGGCGACGGCCTTGTTCGTCAGGTCGATCAGCAGCAGGTGGTTGTCCGTGCCGCCGGAGACGAGGTCGTAGCCACGCTCGATCAGCGCCTCCGCGAGCGCCTTGGCGTTCGCGACGATCGCGTGCGCGTACTCGGTGAACGACGGCTGCTGCGCCTCGCCCAGCGCGACCGCGATCGCCGCCGTCGTGTGGTTGTGCGGGCCGCCCTGCAGGCCGGGGAAGACGGCCTTGTCGACGGCCTTCGCGTAGTCGGCGTCGGCCAGGATCATCGCGCCACGCGGGCCGCGCAGCGTCTTGTGCGTGGTCGTGGTGATCACCTGCGCGTGCCCGACCGGCGACGGGTGCGCGCCGCCGGCGACCAGCCCGGCGATGTGCGCGATGTCGGCGACGAGCACGGCGTCGACCTCGCGGGCGATCTCGGCGAACGCCGGGAAGTCGATCGTGCGCGGAATCGCCGTGCCACCGGCGAAGATCAGCTTCGGGCGGTGCTGGCGGGCGAGGTCGCGGACCTGGTCCAGGTCGACGACGCCGGTCTCCTTCCGGACGCCGTAGCGCACCGGCGTGAACCACTTGCCGGTCGCGGACACGCCCCAGCCGTGCGTCAGGTGCCCGCCGTCCGGCAGCGCCATGCCGAGCACGCGGTCACCGGGCTCGGCCAGGGCGAGGTAGGCGGCCAGGTTCGCCGGAGACCCGGAGTACGGCTGGACGTTCGCGTGGTCGGCGCCGAAAACCGCCTTGGCACGGTCGATCGCGAGCTGCTCGACCTGATCGATGAACTGCTGGCCCTCGTAGTAGCGCTTCCCCGCGTAGCCCTCGGAGTACTTGTTGGTCAACACGGTCCCGGTCGCCTCGAGGACGGCCTGCGAGACGTAGTTCTCCGAAGCGATCAACCGGATCTTGTCGTGCTGGCGCTTGGCTTCGCCCTCGACGAGTCCGGCGATGGCGGGGTCTTCTGCGGCGAGAGCGGAAAGGGCTGGCTGGTGTGTCATGGCGTACTCCGGCTCTGGAGTGGCCTTCACCCAGGCGCGCGGTGCCGGCCTCGTCTTCGCTTCCCGGTGGTGCTCCACCTCGATGGCGCCAGTCGCTGCTGCGATTCCGAAGCCTAGTGCACTTCGCCGCCACTACTGAGGAAGTCAGTCGAGTACCGCAACACCCATCGAGCGAGCGGTACCGGCGACCGTGCGCATGGCCATCTCGATGTCCGGGGTGTTGAGGTCGGGCAGCTTCCGCTCGGCGATCCCGCGCAGCTGCTCCCGGGTGAGCTTGCCGGCGATCTCGTGCCCGGGTCGCGCGGATCCCTTGTCGCCCAACGCCTTCTTGATGAGAAACGCGGTCGGCGGCGTCTTCAGCCGGAGTTCGAACGAGCGGTCCTCGAACACCGAAACGACGACCGGCACGATGTCGCCGCGCTGCGACGCCGTCGCCGCGTCATAGGCCTTCTTGATCTCGACGAGGTTGACGCCGGTCTGCCCCAGCATCTTGCCGAGGTCGACGACCGGGGCGTTGCCCGCGGCGAGCTGCAGGGTGACCTGGTGGGTCTGCTTCTTGTTCTTCGGAGCCATGCCCCTGAAGGTAAAGTCTCCAGTAGATGGAGAGTCAAACTTTAAAGCGCTTCGAGGCCTTCGCGGTGCCGGCGAGCGAGGTCCTGGTAGATCGCGGCGTTGTGCTCCACCCACATCTTCGCGCTGTCGGTGAGCGGCACGAACTTCTTCGCCGGGCTGCCCATCGCGATCACTTCGGCGGGCACCTCGGTGCCCGGCGTGACGGTGGCGCCGGCCGCGACGAGCGCTCGCGCGCCGATGGTCGCCTTGTCCAGCACGGTCGAGCCGTTGCCGATCAGCGCCTGCTCCCCGATGGTGCAGTCGTGCACGAGGCACTGGTGCCCGACCGTCACGTTCCGGCCGACCTCACAGACGCCGTCGTTGACGTGGATCACCGAGTTGTCCTGGATGTTCGCGCCCTCGCGGATGACGATCCGGCCGAAGTCCGCGCGGATGACCGCGCCGAACCAGACCGAGGCATCCTTCTCGACGACGACGTCGCCGATCAGGGTGGCGGTGGGGGCGATCCAGGCGTCCGGGTGGACCTGCGGGCTGAGCCCTTCGAACGAGAACAGAGGCATACCGCACCCTAAACCGGCTTCGCTAGCCGTAGTTCGCGAAGCACAGCGCCTCGATGTCGGCACGCAGCGCGGCGAACGGCCGCGGCCGCACCCGCTGCTGGACGATCGTGCCCAGCAGGTACGACAACAGCGCCCGGGCCCGCGCCCGCGGGTCGTCGACGTCGAGCGGGCCGAGCAGCTCGGCCAGCAGCTCGGTGACCGAGGTCAGCATGGCGTCGATGGCCTGCGGGTGCTGCGCGCGTCCGGCGGCGACCCAGTACTCGAACCAGAGGAACGCGGCGTTCGCGTTCGCGGAGAAGACCGACAGGTACTCCTCGAGGACGGCGAAGAGCCGCTCGCGGGGGTCCTCGTGCTCGGCGGCGACCTCGCGCAGCCCCGCGGCGAAAGCGTTGATGTGCGCCGCCATCGCCCGGTCGATGAGGACGTCGATGTCGGCGAAGTAGTAGTGGATCGCGCTCTTGGTGAGCGGCCCGGCGTCGGCGATGGCACGGACGGTGCACCCGGCGAGCCCGTCGCGCGCGAGCACCACGCGGGCGGCTTCGACGATCTGCTCCTGCTTCTGGAGCTGGTTGGGGGACAGCCGGTCACTGCGGCCGGGAACGGCGCTCACGGTGATTCTCGTTACCTTCTTCCGGACGACAGGCCCGAATCCTAGGGCAGACGTCCTGCGGGTGGCCTCGGGGTGAAAAACCGGATTGGCCACCCCGCTCCGCACAGCGGACAATGCGCGGCATGGTGATCTCAGGGGACAAGGGGCTAAGCCCGGCTGCGCGTACACAGCTGGAGAAGGAAATTGCCGCCCTTCGCGCACAACGGGCGGCTCTCGCGCCGCAACCCGGCGAGCAGGAACGCACCGGCGACGCGGCGGACCAGGCGGACGTGATCGACCGCGCGGAAGCGGCCGCGCGCCTCGACCGCCAGATCGCCGACCTGGCCGCGAAGATGGAACACGGCTCTTACGGCAGCGCCCAGCTTCCCGACGGAACCAGCGTCTCGCTGCGCTTCCCCGACGGCGACGAGGAGACCTTCCAGGTCGTGACCATCCCCGGCGAGGACGCCGACGCGATCACGTCCGACAGCCCGCTCGGGCTGGCACTGGCGTCGGCGAAGGCCGGCGACGAGATCACCTACCGGACGCCGCGCGGCGACGCGAAGGCGACCGTGCTGAAGCTGACCCGCCCCTCCTGACGACCCGATCCCGGCGTCGCCCCGCGGAGGCGGCGCCGGGCCCCTACCTCAGATCCGCTCCTGGAGGTGGATGGTGACGCTGTCACCGGCCTCCTTGCCGATCGCCTTGCGGGTCTCCTCCTTCACCGCCAGCTTGTGCCTGCCGTCGCCGAGCGCCATGAACGAGCTGCGAAACGGCTCGCCGTCGATGGTGCCGCGAATCTTCACCAGGCCGCGGGTGCCGAAGAAGGACGCCGACTCGGGCCAGATCACGTAGGTCCAGCCACCCTTGTTCGGGCTCTTCTCCAGGGTCGCGGTGAACTCCTTGTCGAGGTCCGCCATTGCGCTACTCCCTCCCCTGAACCGGGCAAGAACGTACCGATGAGCCTACGACCGCGGCGGGTCCTTGGTCGACTTCGAGCGTGCTCTCCTGATCAACCGATGTCCCTCGTGCGGGTGACTTCCGTTCGCGCCTTCGTGGGTCGTGCCCTCGGGTGACCCAACGAAACAGGGACCTTCCGGTATCCGGAAAGTCCCTGGTCAAGTGGTGGAGCCGCCTAGGGGAATCGAACCCCTGACCTATTCATTACGAGTGAATCGCTCTGGCCGACTGAGCTAAGGCGGCGAGCGCCGGGCTCTCACCCGGCGTCGGGAACCAGTGTAGCGGAGGCTGTCACCGTCACTTTCCGGGGGCGCCGTCGTTGGTGCCCTATATGACGTCGGTCTCCCTCCCCGATCGACCTACCTGGAGGCATTGGCACATGCGGCGACGACTGCCCCGTTCGGTGGCCCTTCCGGCGGCCGCTGCCCTGCTCCTGCTGAGCGCGGCACCGGCCAACGCGGACCCGGTCTACCCGACCACGCCGATTCCCCAGCCGGCGAACCCGGGGCAGGCTCCGATTTCCGCGCCCATCGGGCCGCAGCCGCTCGGCCAGGCCGTCGGCGACGCCGGCACCGCGCTCGGGATCATCCGGCTGCTGCCGAACTCCGTGCCCACCGAGACGATCCTGCCCGGCTTCGGGGCGACGCTGCCGAAGCAGTCCGCGTTCGAGGCCGGGATGGGGCTGGCCAACGCCTCCGCGAACTCTGACGCGTACCTCGCCTACGAGAAGGCGATCGCGCAGGCTTCGCCGTTCGGGTTGTCGCTGGGCGGCAACGCGCCGCAGACACCGGGCAGCGTCGTGCAGACCGCGTTGCCGGACAACCCGCAACCGATCAGCGGCGGCCTCAACGGCCCGCCGAACCCGCTGCTCAACATCGGTCTGCTGAACGGGAGCGCGCACGCGCGCTGGAGCCCGACGCTCGGGCCGTGCGTGGACACCATCTCCGACGCCAGCACTTCGATGGCGAGCCTTTCGCTGCTCAACGTCATCCCGTCGATGCCGAACCTCGGGCTCGACGCGCTCAAGCCGAAGCTGGATCCGAACTCACTGGCCAAGGGCTTCGACCTCACCAAGGGCCTGCAGAGCCTCGGCGGGCTGCTGCAGGGCGGTGGGCAGACCGCGGCGAACGGAACTGGCTCGCTGCTGAGCCTGCCGAACACGCTGTCCGCGCGCTCGGTCGTGAAGCTGGTCGACATCCCGGGTTCGAAGAACAAGGCCGTGCAGTCGATCTCGACGATGCAGGCCGCGTCCATCGAGATCCTCAAGGGCACGCCGCTGGCGCTGAGCATCAAGGTCGTCAGCCAGCCGACGCTGAAGGTGACCTCCACCGGCGACGCGAAGACGTCCAAGGTGGAGTACACCGCGCCGGTGCTGAGCATCGAAGCCGCGGGCAAGGTGCTCTACACGCTCGACGCCGCGCACCCGACCAAGGACATCCCGATCGGGCTGCCCCTGGCCGGGCTGAGCGAGAGGTTCGGACAGCTCAACGACATCCCGGTGGTCGGCGGGCTGGTCTCGACGCTGACCAAGGGCGTGCAGCAGGTCGGCAACACCACCGGCACCGTGCTCGACCTGGGCGTGCTGCGGCTGAGCATCGCCGGGCTGGACCAGAAGAACGCACAGATGTCCACGCCGTTCAAGGGCTACCAGATCGGCGCCGCGGCGCGGATGTTCGACCTGCAACTGCTGCCGACGACCGCGCTGAAGAACCTGCTGCCGGCGGACCAGGCGGGTTCCCTGCCCTCGTCGCTGGCGCAGCTTTCGCTGGGTGAGCAGATCGCCCGGGCTTACGCGCCGACCGGCGGCGTGGTCTGTGGGACGGCGACAACGCCGCCGCCCGGTGGCGGGAAAGCGCCGGCGGGACCGGCGAAGAACCTCGCGTACACCGGCGACGCCTACGACACCGTGCCGCTGTTCTGGACCGGCACCGCGATGCTGATGCTCGGCGTGATCATGGTCGCCGCGATGCCCAACCGGCGACGTGTGCTGGCCCCGGCGAAGGCGGCCTTCAAGCCCTCTCCGCGTCCGAGGGAGTAGAGCCGCCCCGGGGGCTCATGAAGAAAGGACCGTTCCTGACGAGGAACGGTCCTTTCGTATTCAGCCCTGGCGAAGCGTGGTCACCATCGCTTCGACGGCGATGCGCGGCTTCACGTTGAGGTCGATCGCCTCACGACACTCCAGCACCGCTTCGAGGCGGCGCAGCGTCGATTCGGCGGTCCACGCCGACGCGGCCTCGGAGATTTCCGTGGCATGGTCGGGATGCGTGAGGGTCGCGCCTGAGCGGGTCAGCGTCACCATGACATCGCGGTAGAAACCGGCGAGGTCGATCAGCGCGAGGTCAAGGGTGTCGCGCTGGGTCCGGGTGGCGCGTGACTTCTGGCGCTTCTCCAGCTGCTTGACCGCAGCTTCGGCGGCGCGCTTCGCCCCCGCGACACCCTTGCCGATGCCGTCGCCACCCATCGCCGTGCGGAGCTCGTTGCGCTCGTCTTCGTCGCGGCCCTTGCTCGCCTCACCCGCGTCCGCCTCGGCCGCGCTGATGAGCTGGTCGGCGCTGGTGAAGACGTCGGCGGGACGACGGAGGCCGAGCGGAATCCTGAGCACCGTCGCACGCCGCTGCCGCGCGGCTTCGTCGGTGGCGAGCCGGCGCGCGCGGCCGACGTGACCGCCGCAGACCGACGCGGCCCACTGGGCGCGTTCGGACTCGACGCCGTCACGGCGGATCAGGACCTCGGCGATGGCCTCCGGCGGCGGCGTCCGCAGGGTGACTACGCGGCAGCGCGAGCGGATCGTCACCGAGACGTCCTCGGGGTGGTCCGAAGGCGCGCAGAGCAGGAAGACCGTGCGCTCCGGCGGTTCTTCGACCGCTTTGAGGAGCGCGTTCGACGCGCCTTCGGTCAGGCGGTCGGCGTCCTCGATGATCACGACCTGCCAGTGGCCGGTGGTCGGTCGCCGCGCCGCGGCCTGGACCAGCGCGCGCATCTCGGCGACCGAGATCGAAAGCCCCTCCGGCACGACGAGGCGGACGTCGGCGTGCGTGCCCGCCATCGTCGTGTGGCAGCCGGGGCAGGCGTCGCAGCCGGTGCCGGTGCTGCACTGCAGCGCCGCGGCGAACGTCCGCGCGGCCACCGAACGGCCCGAGCCCGGCGGCCCGGTGAGCAGCCAGGCGTGCGTCATCGCGCCGGGCGGAGCCGGTTCCCCGGCGACGATCTTGGCCGCCGCGTCCGCGGCCGCGGACAGCGTTTCGACCGCGGGTTCCTGGCCGACGAGCTGGGCCCAGACCCCGATCCGTCCGGTCACTTCGCCTCCACTGGCGAGTCGGCGGCGACCGGCTCGGGCAGCGGCAGCGTGGCGGCCGCCGGGATGTTCGGCGGCGCGAGGCTCGACAGCCTGCCGACGAACACCGCGCGCAGCGCCGTCCGGATCCGCTCGGCCACCTCGGTGTCCGACCCGTCCGCGTCGATGACGAGATAGCGGTCGGGGTCCGCGGCGGCCATTTCGGTGAGCAGGTGCTGGACGCGCCACTGGTCGTTCATCGACTGGGCACGGTCGCGCGGCGCGCCGTGGGGCGCGGCGTCGAGCAGCACGGTCAGATCGGGGCGCAGCCGCCCGGTCGCCCAGTCGGCCAGCCCCTCGAGCTCGTCGCTGTCCAGCCCGGCCACCGCCGAAAGGTGCGCGAGCGGCGAGTCGACGAAACGCTCCATCACGACCACGGACCCGGCGTCGAGCGCCGGCTGGACGTGCCGCTCGACGATGTCCGCGCGCACCGCCGCGGCGGCGAGGGCCTGGGCCCGCGCGCCGGTGAGCGAGGCGCCGGAGACGAGCGCCGTGAGGCGTTTGTCGTCGAGCGCGGGATCGGCGGCGACCACCACGGGCCGGGTGCCGGCACGCAGCCACTCGGCGAGGTTGACCGCCTGGATCGCGGTGTTGATCGCGGTCGTGCCCTCGACCGCGATGAGGTAGCCGTTGACCCGGCGCGGGGTGCGGCGCAGCGCGTTGCGGAGGTCGGTGAGGATCGGCTCGGTGCGCCGGTCGTCCATCTGCCGGTAGGCGAAGATGCCCGCGATCAGCGCGAGGACGCCGCCGCCGATCATCACCGGGCGGGTGCCGTCGACGGTGAGCGGATTGCCCCAGACCATGACCGTGTGCCGCTGGACCAGCCCGATCAGCACCGGCACGGTGAGGGTCGCGCCGAACAGCACGATCTTCATCATCAGCTGGTAGATCGCGTTGATCCGGCCGCGGATCGCGTCCTCGACGCGGGAGCCGATGATCGTCACGCCGGTGAGGAACGCGGTGCCGGCCCAGATGCCGACCAGGGCCACGGCGATCAGCGAAACCGCCAGGTGCGGCGACAGCGCGACCAGGATCAGCGAGATCCCGGCGGCGACGATCGAGATCCCGAAGAGCCGGTCGTGCGGGAGCCGGTGCGCGAGCTTCGGCGCCACGGCCATCCCGGTCGCCAGGCCGAGGAACACCGCGAGAACCAGCAGGTTGAACGCCGAGTCACCGGCGAGCAGGCTCGAGGAGTACGGCTTGGCCGAGCCGATCACCGCGCCGCCGGCGGCGAACGCGCCGAACGCGCCGACCAGCAGCCCGCGCACCAGCGGCGTGCTGCGGATGAACCGGACGCCGTCCTTGAGCATCGCGCCGACGCCGAGCTTCTCCTCGTCGGCACGCTTCGCCTTTTCGGGCGCCTCGTGGACGTTGCGCAGCGAAAGCTCGGGGATGCGGGTGGCGATGAGGATCGCACTGCACAGGTACAGCAGGGCGTTGATGACCACAACGATCTTCGCGATGTTGAGTGCGGCGCTCTCGCCCGGCCAGAAGTGGAACGTCGTGTTGACGCCGGTGAGGATCGCGTTCGCGCCGGCCGCGGTGATCACGGCGAGGCCGTACGTCATCACCATGCCGAGCTGGTTGGCGGTCTCGACCTGGTCGGGGCGACGCAGCAGGTTCGGCACCGCCGCGTCCTTCGACGGGATCCACATCATCGAGCAGCAGCCGACCAGGAAGTTGGCGGCCAGCAGCCACCAGGACGTCCCGACGAAGGCGATCGACAGCAGGCAGACGCACCGGCCGAGGTCGCACAGGAACATCACCTTGCGCCGGTCGAACCGGTCCGCGAGCAGGCCACCGACCGGCGCGAACAGCAGTCCGGGCAACAGACTCGTCAGCACCACGCCCACGAAGGCGAAGTTCTGCGCGAAGTAGTTGTCGGTGAGTTTGGTGACGAGGTTGGTCAGCGCAAGCAGGCTCAGCCAGTCGGCCACGCTGCACAGGTAGGTGACGCCCCAGAGCCGCCGGAATGCCTTGATCGCCAGTACGCGCCGGACGCGGTTGATCGTGGACGTCTCAGCGCCCGACGATCCGCCCGGGCCCGGCCCGGGTGCCGATCGCAAGCCCTCGCTGATATGCCCACCCCATTAGTCACGGCGGTGCCGGACGACCTCGGGTGGGTCCCCCGACCGTGCAGCCAGGGTAGCCCGGTACGACTCCACCCCGCCGCACGGCCCGGTGCGCCGTGACACGCACCGGTACCGCGGCGAGGAAAGGGGAACGGTCAGTCGAAGAGACCGGTGACGCTGCTGACCAGGCTCGACACCATTTCGATGGCCACGATGCCGAAGATGACCAGGAGCGCCACGGCCAGCATCACGCCCGCCATGCTGGAAGACGGCCTGCCGATCGTCGGCATGCTCAACGAGGGCACCCGCCGCCGGCGCCCGCGTACCGGAACTTCCTCCGCCTCGACGTCGACCTCGACGGCTTCGACAGCCTCGGCCGACGGCTGGGCGGGCCGGAGCGGGCGCAGCAGCTGCGGGGGCCGCGACGGCCAGGTCCGCTGGCGGGGCAGCACCCCGAGCGGCGGGGCCACCTGCTCCCCGAGCGTGCCCGTGGTGCCCGCGGGCGCGATGGCGTCCGGGGTGTAGGGCCGCTGCGCGTCCTGCTCGCGCACAGCCTCCACCATGCGGCGAACCACCTCCGGGTCGTGCTGTACCGGGCCCGCCACCGGGGTCACCGGGGGCTCGTTCCCGTCGGCCACCGCTGTCCGGGGTTCCGGATTCGCGGTGACCAGACCCGAAACCGGGTCGGCGAACGTCTCACCTGGGCTTTCGACCAGCGTGCCGTCGCGTTGCGGGAAGTCGGGGGCATTGAAGAAGGGAGCCTCACCGTTCGCGCTCATGGTGACCACCTCACTACTGAATGTCCTCGCCTTCCAGGGTAGCGACGAGAGCGGACTACGCATCCGCCCAATGGCTCTCTATCGGCCGCAGAGTCCGTCACTCACCGCGATCGGACCCTCCGGTACCCCCGCAGTGTCCAGCCCGACGTGAATTCCGTCGACCGCCAGCCGTGACGGATTGTAGTGAGCCCCATCACATGGTGATGCCGCGAGCCTTCGTTTCCCGAATGTTTGGCCACCATTTCCCAGCCGTCAAATATCTCCGTCCTCGAGACTCAAATCGACCATTTTCCGGCACCAATCACGCAGCATTCCCCGGCTGAACGGGCTCAGCACCAGCTGACGTCGCCCGTCGCCGCGCTCGATCGAAGCGAGCGCGAACCGGCCGAGGTCGGTATCGACGAGCACGAAGCCGTGGTCCGGGAACTCCGCGCACAGGCCGCCGAACGCGAGCATGTCGAGCACCGCCGTGCCGGACCGCGGCCGGGCGAGCAGCTCCCGGACCGCGCCGACGTCGTCCTCCTGGCCGTCCTCGATCAGGCCGTGCTCGTCGAGGGCCAGCCAGATCGCCCGCGTCGAGCTGCCGAACGGTGCCTCGGGCAGCTCGGCCACCAGCATCTCGGGCAGCTCGCCGAAGTCGGCCAGCTGGATCGCCGTCCGCCCCGGCAACGAGCCCATCATGAACGCGCGCTCGCCGTCGGCGTAGCAGCGGATGTCCGCGGTCTCCGGGCCTTCGTCGAAGACCCCGCACAGTGCCGCCCGCACCGACCCGCGCAGCATCAGCGACACCACCTCGTAGCCGATCTCGTTGAGCTCACCTCCCTCGCCGAACGGCGTGCCGTCGATCCAGGCCGCCCACGCCGTGTGCCGTTCGACCTCCTCGACCAGGTCCGCCGGATCGTCCGACACCGGCCCGTGCACCCGGATGTCGTCGTCGCTGACGTCCGGGTTGTACAGCCGGTCCACCGGATCGCGATCCGGCATCGCGACCAGCACCGGCCGCGCGGCCAGCTCCAGCAGCTCCAAAGCCGTGACCCCGCCCTTGCCCGGCGGCAGATCCCATGTGCCGCTCGGGCGGGCCTGCCCCGGTGACACCGGTTCGTCAGACATGGCTCTGCACCGCCTCGACGATCCACTGCTCGGCCGTGCTCCGGCTGGCCGGACCCCAGGTGACCGTCCAGCGCCCGCCCCTGCCGACCGCGGCGCTGAACTGGTAGCGCCCGAGGTCGTTGTCCACCAGCCCGAACGCGCCGTGCGGGTACTCGGCCAGGATCGCGTCCCGCACCGCGAGGTCGACCAGCACCGTGCCCAGCCGGGGCCGCGCCGCGCACGCCCGGATCACCTCGACATCGCGCCGGCACCGCGACGGGATCAGGCCACCCTCGTCGGTCTCGATGCGCACCGCCCGGCCGGGACCCGGCGGCCGGTCCGGCAGCCCGTCGAACACCCAGCCCGGCAGCTCGCTCAGGAACCCCGAGCGCAGCCGCGCCCGGCTGCCCAGCTTGTGCAGCACCGTGGTGTAGTCCTCGTCGCCGAAGAACCGCACCTCCCACGGCTCCCGGCGAGCCGGGAAGACCCCGGTGACCACGCCGCGGATGAAGCCCCCGCGCAGCGCGCGGTACAGCCCGACCGCCTCCGCGGTGACATCTCCGCCGGGTGCCAGCCCGATCGCCGACATGCCAGAGACGAACCGGGTGTACTGCTCGACCTCGTCGGCCAGGCTCACCCCGGCCGGCGGCTCTTCGTCCACGAGCACCGGCGGGACCTCGAACTGGGGATCGTAGAACTCCATCACCGAAGGCCGCTCCGGCACCTCGGCGGACAGCGGGGCGATGACCTCGTCGATGACGTCGAAGACGGCGACTGAGTTGTTCACCCCTGCATTGAACACCCTGGCACCGACAATTTCTCGCACATACGTTCGACTGGGCGACAGGGATCGGTGAGCGGTCGGCAAGCGGTTCAGACACGGCCCGCGACCCGCCTTCCGGCGACTTCGGCGATCTTCGCCGGGTCACCGGGAGCCCACCAGAGCCGCCACCGCCCGTCGGGGAGCCGGGCCTGCAGGAGCAGGTGCCGCCCGCGGTCGTCGTCCACGTACGCGAGCACGCCCTCGGGGAAATGCGTGTGGTTGCCGTAGTCGAAGACGAGCTCGACGAGCACCGTGCCCAGCCTCGGCCGGGCGGCTGCGTCCATCATTTCCAGCACCAGGCACTCCTGGTCCGGCTCGATCACGCCGCGGTCGTCCGCTTCGACATAGAGCGCCCCGCCCGGCGCCATCGGACAGCTCGGCAAGGTCTTGAACGCCCGCTCCAGGAGGTCGGCGACCCCGCTGGGACGCAGCCAGGACTCGAGCCCCTGCGGGCCCGCCACGCCGGCGCACACGAGATCGTCGAAGAACGCCACGCGCCAGGGTTCGTCCTGGTCCGCGAACAGCCCGACGGCCACGCCACAAAGGCCGCCGCTGCCCGCGAACTCGGGCAGTGAGTCGAAGAGTGCCTTCGCGGACGGCCGTCCCGGCACGGCCGCGAAGAGCGGTCTGAGGAATCTGTCTGTCACCGCGAACACGGTGCGTGGTGAAGTGGTCACGTGCCCATGGAACCCGGGGGCACCGACAATTTCCGAACATCCGTTCGATCCGTCACTCGAACGTGTCACCCCGGAAAGCCGTGAAGGCCCCCTTACCGGCTTTGAGAGCAGGTAAGGGGGCCTTCACGGACCATGAGCGAGTTACTTGGCCTTCGTGGCCGTGGTGCGCTTGGCGGTGGCCGCCTTCGCGGTCTTGCTCGTACCCGCCTTGACCGTCTTCGCGGTCGTGGCCGCCGGCTTGCGGGCGGGGGCCTTGCGCTTGGGCGCTGGGCCCTTCGCGCGCTTCTCTGCCAGCAGCTCGGCCCCGCGCTCAGCGGTCAGCTCGTCGATTTCGTCGCCCTTGCGCAGGGTCGCGTTGTACTCGCCATCGGTCACGTACGGGCCGAACCGGCCGTCCTTGACCACCATCGGCTTGCCGGACACCGGGTCGTCGCCCAGCTCCTTGAGCGGCGGCTTCGCGGTGGCTGAGCGGCCACGCTGCTTCGGCTCCGAGTAGATCTTCAGCGCCTCTTCGAGCGTGATCGAGAACAGCTGGTCCTCGGCCGTGAGCGAGCGCGAGTCCGTGCCCTTCTTCAGGTACGGCCCGTAGCGCCCGTTCTGCGCGGTGATCTCGTCACCGGACTCCGGGTCCTTGCCCACCACGCGCGGCAGCGAGAGCAGCTTCAGCGCGTCCTCGAGGGTCACCGTTTCGATGTCCATCGACTTGAACAGCGAACCCGTACGCGGCTTCGGCTGCTTCGCCTTGGCGGCCTTCTTCTGCGCAGCCGTCGCGGTCTCGGGCAGCGGCTCGGGCTCCGGGAGCACTTCGGTGACGTACGGCCCGAAGCGGCCTTCCTTCGCGACGATGTCGTGCCCGCTCACCGGGTCGGCACCCAGCGTGCGGCCCTCCTGCGGGGTCGCGAACAGCTTCTCCGCGAGCTCCGGGGTCAGCTCGTCCGGCGGCAGCTCGTCGGGCAGGTTCGCCCGCTGCGAGTTCCCGTCGACCTCACGCTCGAGGTACGGGCCGTAGCGGCCGACGCGCACGACGACCGTGTGCCCGTTCTCATCGCTGAACAGCGGGATCGAGTTGATCTCGCGCGCGTCGATGTCCTCGACGCTGCCCTCGACCAGCTTCTTCAGCCCGCCCAGGCGGCCGACCGAACCCTCGACGCCCATGTCGCCGCCGAAGTAGAACTTCGACAGCCACTGGTTGCGGTGCTCGTCGCCGTTGGCGATGCGGTCGAGCTCGTCCTCCATGCCGGCGGTGAAGTCGTAGTCGACCAGCCGCTCGAAGTGCCGCTCCATCAGGCCGATCACGGCGAAGGCGACCCACGACGGGACGAGCGCGGCGCCCTTCTTCCAGACGTAGCCGCGATCCTGGATCGTCTTGATGATCGACGCGTACGTCGACGGCCGGCCGATCCCCAGCTCTTCCAGCTTGCTGACCAGGCTCGGCTCCGAGTAGCGCGCCGGCGGCGAAGTGGTGTGGCCGTCGGGGCTCAGTTCGGACGCGGTGAGCGCCTGGTCCTTCTCGAGCACCGGCAGGCGGCTCTGCTTGTCGTCCGCGTCGCCGCCCGTCTCGGTGTCGACGGCTTCGACGTACGCCTTCAAGAAGCCCGCGAAGGTGATCGTGCGGCCCGAAGCCGAGAAGGTGCACTCCTCGCCGCTGGTCGCGGTGCCGACGATGCGCACCGACATCGTGGTGCCCTTGGCGTCGGTCATCTGCGAGGCGATCGTGCGCTGCCAGATCATCTCGTAGAGGCGGTACTCGTCGGTGTCCAGCTCGCTCGCGACCTGGCCCGGCGTGCGGAAGACCTCGCCGGAGGGGCGGATCGCCTCGTGCGCCTCCTGCGCGTTCTTGACCTTGCGCGTGTACTGGCGCGGCGACGGCGAGACGTACTCCTTGCCGTACAGCTGCGTGGCCTGGCTGCGCGCCGCCGTGATCGCCGACTCCGACAGCGTCGTGGAGTCGGTACGCATATAGGTGATGTACCCGTTCTCGTACAGCTTCTGCGCGATCCGCATGGTGCGCTCCGAGGTGAACCGCATCTTGCGGCCCGCCTCCTGCTGCAGCGTCGAGGTCATGAAGGGTGCGTACGGCTTGCGCGTGTACGGCTTCTCCTCGACGCTTGCGACCTTGAAGTCACGCTGGTCCAGCGCCTGAGCCAGGGCCCGCGCGTCGGCCTCGCCGAGCACGCGGATCTCGTTGTTGGACGACTTGAGCTGCCCGTCCGGGCCGAAGTCACGGCCGGTGGCCAGACGCGCGCCGTCCACGGCGATCAGCCGGGCCGGGAAGTTCCGCGGCGAAGCTGTGTCATCAACAGCGTCGCCGGCACTGGTGTCCATCGTCGCCGAGATGTCCCAGTAGGACGCCGAGGTGAAGCGCATGCGCTCCCGCTCGCGCTCGACCACGATCCGGGTCGCCACCGACTGGACGCGGCCCGCCGAAAGCTTCGGCATGACCTTCTTCCAGAGCACCGGGGAGACCTCGTAGCCGTAGAGGCGGTCCAGGATGCGGCGGGTCTCCTGGGCGTCGACCAGGTCGGCGTCGAGCTCGCGGGTCGAGTCGGCGGCCGCGCGGATCGCCTGCTCGGTGACCTCGTGGAAGACCATCCGGCGGACCGGGACCTTCGGCTTGAGCGTCTCCAGCAGGTGCCAGGCGATGGCCTCGCCCTCGCGGTCGGGGTCGGTGGCGAGATAGAGCTCGTCGACGTCCTTCAACAGCCCCTTCAACTCGGTGACCTTGGACTTCTTGTCCGGGGTCACCACGTAGAGGGCCTTGAAGCCGTTGTCGACGTCGACGCCCAGCCGCGCCCAGGCCTCGCCCTTGTACTGGGCGGGCACGTCGGCGGCACCGCGAGGCAGGTCGCGGATGTGCCCGACGGAGGACTCGACGACATAGTTCGCGCCGAGGTAGGGGGCGATCTTGCGGGCCTTCGTCGGCGACTCGACGATCACCAGCCGCCGGTGCCCGGCGCCGTTGGCCGCCCCGGCTCCGTTCTTGTTGGTCCGTGCTCCTGCCACGCTGTCCTGCTCTCCGCTCATCTCGTCCCGCCGCCCCGGCGGCGGACGCTTCAGCCCCTTGACCGGGGTTCAAGCCGCGTCTCGACCTGCCAGTGTGCACGCTCACGTCGCTTACGCGGCGCGGAGGGCGCCCAACACGCCGCTGGCCCTGTGCCCACCGCATCGCCGTTGACCTCGGCGATGTTTCCCCTCCACACCTCGCACGTGAGATCGGACACGTCCCGCGCAGCCTAGCGGGTAACCGCTCGGATACCCTCCGTTCGACGGTGGTGGGCTCGGGGACGGCACCGCTTCACTGGTTTCCCCCGCCAGCCGAAAGGAACCGCCATGACTCGACGCCTCATCGGCGCCCTGCTCACCGCCGTTACCGCCACTGTCGTACTGGGTACCACGCCGGCCGACGCGGCGACGGCGACGTTCGCCGGCACGGTCTCCCTGTCCAACTGCTCCGGCTCGGTCGTCAAACCGGCGGCGACGCCGGAAACCGCGCCCGCGCTGGTCATGTCCAACGGGCACTGCCTGGAGACCGGGTTCCCCTCCGCCGGCCAGGTCATCACCAACCAGACCTCCTCGCGGACCTTCGGCCTGCTCAACGCGAGCGGCACCAAGGTGGCCACGCTACGCGCCAAGAAGGTCGTCTACGCGACGATGACGGATACCGACGTCACGCTGTACCAGTTGACCTCGACTTACGCGCAGATCCGGTCGTCCTACGGCATCGCCCCGCTCGAGCTGTCGAACGCGCATCCGACCGCCGGTTCGGCGATCGACGTCGTGTCCGGCTACTGGAAGCGGATCTACTCCTGCAACGTCGACGGCTTCGTCTACCGGCTGCGTGAAGGCAGCTGGACCTGGAAGGACTCGATCCGCTACACCTCGGCCTGCCAGACCATCGGCGGCACGTCGGGCTCGCCGATCATCTCCGGCGGCAAGGTCATCGGCGTCAACAACACCGGCAACGAGGACGGCGCGCGGTGCACGGTGAACAACCCGTGCGAAGTCGACTCGGCCGGGAACATCACCGTGCACTACAAGACGAACTACGGCGAGGAGACCTACGGGATCCCCGCGTGCCTGACGCCGGCGAACGAAATCGCGCTGACGCAGGCGGGATGCACCCTGCCTCGTTGAGCCTGAGCGTGCTGAAGGACGCCTTCACTGCATCCGGCAGGCCTCAGTTCAGGACCGGGCAGGGCAAGGGCCGGTGCTGCCCAGGTCTCGTGCGTGGTTAGTCGGGTTAGAACCCGACTAACCACTCACGAGGCCTGACCACGCGCTCCCACAAGGCCACTCACGAGTCATTGACCTACCGCGAGGTCCAGCGCTTCGGCCTGGGCCTCGGGCCGTCGCGCAGGCGCTCGCACGGGCGCCTCGGCGACGTCCTCCGCATGCGGCGGCGGGACCGGCCAGGCCGGTTCCGCCCCCGGCGGGGGCTCCCCGATCAGCTCCAGCAACGCCTCCAGCCGCCTCCGCCCGGTCACCCTGACCGCGGGCTGCTCCGCCTTCGGGCCCAGCAGTCTCGCCGGGACGCCCAGCGGCGTCAGGGCCTCGACCAGGCGCTCGTGCATGTCCGGCGCCAGCGGGTCGACGCCCAGCAGGTACCCGCCCGGCCCCTGCCGGCCGCTCGCGAGCGCCCACATCCGCAGCATCGCGCCGCTCAGCCGGAAACCGTCCGGGACTGCCTTGCCCGAATCGTCCTCCCGCGGCCCCGCACAGCCCTCCCGCAGCCAGCGCAGCGCGAGCGGCAGCAGATCCACCCGGAACGACGTGCGCACCTGCGGGCGGCCGCATTCGGCGGCCGTGACCTGGGCGTCCGAATTCCGGCGGCGGAACTCGCGCGCCAGCACGTGCGCCCGCCACGGCTCCTCGACGACCACCGACAGCCGCGCCGCCGTGCGCCCGAAGCCGGTGATCTGGCCGTGGCAGCACAGCAGCCCGGCCAGGTCGGCCAGCCCCGGCCCGCTGGCCTCGGCCGAGAAGAACGAGATCGTGCGATCCACCGCGCCATGATAGAACATAAGTTCGATAGAGCGCGAGAGGAGAACGTCAGCGTGGCGGCCGGGTCAGGTCCTGGCAGCTGGGTGCGCGCCCGCCCGCCGCTTCGAGCGCGGGTGCGGCTTTGAGGCCCCTGAGCAGGTCGAGCGCGGCGATCTGGTCCAAGGTCGTGCGCGCCTGCCCCAGCGCGTCCTTCGTCGCGGTCGCGTTGCCCTGGGCGGCGTCGATGCGCTGCCGGATGGTGTCGGCCTGCGTGCGGATCTGCGCGAACTGCGCGAGCACGTCCTGGCGGCCCTGGTCCGTGGCGGGCAGCGGCGGCACGCCGAGCGAGGCCAGCGCGGCCGTCGCCCGGTCCAGCCCGCCCACCAATGAGCTGAGGAGGTCACTGGACGTCCGCGAAGCCTGTTGCGGTGTCTTGGGATCGACGGTCGGCAGGGTGGCCAGGGTCTGCACGAGCTGGGTCACCGCGCCGCAGTAGCCGTTCGCCCATCTCGCCGCCGGATCGGTCCGAGGAGCGTCTGTCGTCACGGACAGCTCTTGCTCCTGCGCCGGTGATTGCATCGCGGGAGCGTGCCCGCAACCGGCCAGACCGAGGGTGATCATCATTGCCAGGGCGGCAAAACCGGGGGACCGCGGCCGCACCTGAACACCTCCTCCTCGATCGACGTCGACGAAGTCCCGACGGTACCTACTCGATGCCGCTTCGCAAGTCGCCGCGACCGGCACGGGCCGGGCCCGGCACGCGGATGCGCGTACCGGGCCCGGGACCAGCTGCGGGACTCAGGCTGTGATCTCGGCCGGAGCATCCGAAATAACGGTGCCGCGGCGCTTCGAGACCACGATCGCCGCGACGATCACCGCGACCGCGACCAGCGAGATGATGATCCGCACGGCGGTGTTGGCGTCGGGGCCGATCGAGAACTGCACGACGGCGGGCGCGATCAGCACGGAGACCAGGTTCATCACCTTGATCAGCGGGTTGATCGCCGGGCCGGCGGTGTCCTTGAACGGGTCACCCACGGTGTCACCGATGATGGTGGCCTCGTGCGCGGCCGAACCCTTGCCACCGTGGTGACCGTCCTCGACGAGCTTCTTCGCGTTGTCCCAGGCACCACCGGAGTTGGCGAGGAAGATCGCCATCAGGGTGCCGGTCGCGATCGCGCCGGCCAGGTACCCGGCGAGCGCGCCGGTGCCCAGGCCGAAGCCGACCGCGATCGGGGCGAAGACCGCGAGCAGACCCGGCGTCGCGAGCTCACGGAGCGAGTCGCGGGTCACGATGTCGACGACCTTGCCGTACTCGGGCCGCGTGGTGCCCTCCATGATCCCGGCGATGTCGCGGAACTGGCGGCGCACCTCGCGGACCACCGCACCGGCGGCGCGGGACACCGCGTTCACCGCGAGACCCGAGAACAGGAACACGACCGCCGCGCCGACGATCACGCCGACCAGCGTGTTCGGGCTGACCACGGTGTTCACAAAGGACTTCGCGGCGTCCGCCGACGTGACGACGGCACCGCCCATCCCGGTGAGCGCCTTCATGATCGCGTCCTGATAGGACCCGAACAGCGCGGTCGCCGCGAGCACGGCGGTCGCGATCGCGATGCCCTTGGTGATGGCCTTGGTGGTGTTGCCCACCGCGTCCAGCTCGGTCAGGATCTGCGCGGCCTTTTCGTCGACGTCGCCGGACATCTCGGCGATGCCCTGCGCGTTGTCCGAAACCGGGCCGAAGGTGTCCATCGCGACGATGACGCCGACCGTGGTGAGCAGGCCGGTACCGGCCAGCGCCACGGCGAACAGCGCGACGCCGCCGCCGAGCAGGTAGGCGCCGAAGACGGCCGCGGCGATCACCAGCGCGGTGTACACAGCGGACTCGAAGCCGACCGAGATGCCGGACAGGATGACCGTCGCACCACCGGTTTCCGAAGTCGCGGCGACTTCCTGGACCGGCTTGTGCTCGGTGCCGGTGTAGTACCCGGTGAGCTTCAGGATGACCGCGGCGAGCACGATACCGATGATCACCGCGACGGTCGCGATGACCGCCGGGTTGCCCGGCTCGCTGGTGGCGCCGCCGGTCAGCTCGGAGAAGGAGCTCGGCAGGTAGACGAACGACGCGATCGTCGACAGCACCGCGGAAATCGCCGCGGAGATGTAGAACGAGCGGTTGATCGTGACGAGGCCGCCCTCACCCTTGCGGGCCTTGGTGATGTAGACGCCGATGACCGCGGTGATCACACCGATGGCCGGCACGATCAGCGGGAAGATCAGGCCGTGCACGCCGAAGGCGGTGCTGCCCAGGATCAGGGCGGCGACCAGCATGACGGCGTAGGACTCGAAGAGGTCCGCGGCCATGCCGGCGCAGTCGCCGACGTTGTCACCGACGTTGTCCGCGATGGTCGCGGCGTTGCGCGGGTCGTCCTCCGGGATGCCCTGCTCGACCTTGCCGACCAGGTCCGCGCCGACGTCGGCGGCCTTGGTGAAGATGCCGCCGCCGACACGCATGAACATGGCGATCAGCGCGGCGCCGAAGCCGAAACCCTCGAGGACCTTGGGCGCCTGGCCGGTGTAGACCAGTACGACGACCGCGGCACCGAAGAGGCCGAGGCCGACGGTGATCATGCCGACCACGCCACCGGTGCGGAACGCGACGCGCATCGCGACCTCGCGGCCGCCTTCTTCGCGGGAAGCGGCGGCCACGCGCAGGTTCGCCTGCGTTGCCAGCCACATCCCGACGTAGCCGATGGTGAACGAGAACACCGCGCCGACCAGGAAGAAGATCGAGCGGCCGATGCGCTCGCTCCAGTCGTCCGCGGGGAGCAGGAACAGCAGGAGGAACACGATGGCGCCGAAAATGGCGAGTGTGTTCCGCTGCCGCTTGAGGTACGCGATCGCGCCTTCCTGCACCGCCTTGGCGATGTCCTGCATCTTGGCGGTGCCCTGGCCGGCGGCCAGCACCTCCTTGAGCAGGACGTAGCCGATGACGAGTGCGGCAAGCGCGACCACGGCGACCACACCGACAATGGTGTAGTCACCTCCGGAGAGCGTGATACCGCCCTCCGCGAGGAATTGCCGTGACATTCGTCCTCCAGGAGACGTCGCCGTTCGCCAGCGACGCCGAAGCCGAGGTTCGACACGGCCGACGCTGGCATGGATCCTGTACCGAGCGACACGCTAGCCGGGCAGCAATGCACGTCTCACATGACGCTCGCCACAGAGAGTGTGGATTGCGGGAGTGTATTGGTACTGCAACCAGCACCGACAAGGCGTCCCCGGGACTGCACGTTCTGTGACCTCGTGATGCTGGTCACTTGATCGATCACCCATGTGCCGCAACGCAGTCGGCCGGGAACTGTCGGTGGGGTGTGCCAAGCTCCCCGATGTGGACGGGACACGGGGACGGCGGCTGCTCCGGCGGGTGACCGCCGGCGTTCCGGCGCGGGAAAATCCGATCACGCACGTCGCCGATCTCCCGGCGCGGGCCGCGCGGTGCGCACCGTGGCCGTCGTGGGTTCCGGCGCCGGTGGTCGAGGCCTTGCGCGCGAGCGGCGTCGAGGCGCCGTGGACGCATCAGGCGGAGGCGGCCGAGCACGCGTACGCCGGGCGGCACGTGGTGATCTCGACCGGGACGGCGTCCGGCAAATCGCTGGCCTACCAGCTGCCGGTGCTCTCGCGGCTCGCGGCAGGCGAGAAGGCGACCGCGCTGTACCTCGCGCCGACCAAGGCACTGGGCGCCGATCAGCTACGCGCGGTGTCCTCTTTGGACGTTCCGGAGGTGCGGGCGGCGTCCTACGACGGGGACACTCCGACCGTGGAACGGGACTGGGTGCGCGCGCACGCGAACTGGGTGTTCACCAATCCCGACATGCTGCACCGCGGGATCCTCTCGGCGCACGGCCGGTGGGCGCCGTTCTTCCGGCGGCTCACCTGCGTGGTGGTCGACGAATGTCACACCTATCGCGGGGTGTTCGGGTCGCACGTGGCGCTGTTGTTGCGTCGGCTGCAACGGGTCGCCGCACACTACGGTGCTTCGCCGGTCTTCGTGCTTGCCTCGGCGACGACGGCTTCGCCCGCGGAGTTCGCTTCGCTGCTGACCGGTGTTGAGTGCGCGGCAGTGACGGATGACGCTTCGCCGCGCGGCGCGCGAACGGTCGCGTTGTGGGAGCCGCCGTTGCTCGACGAGCTGACCGGGGAGAACGGCGCGCCGGTCCGGCGCTCGGCCGGCGCCGAGGCCGCGCGGATCCTGGCCGATCTGGTGCTCGAGGGCGCGCGGTCGCTGGCTTTCATCCGGTCACGGCGAGGTGCGGAGCTGGCCGCACTCGGTGCCCGGCGTCTGCTGTCCGAAGTGGACCCGGCGCTCGGGGAAACCGTTGCCGCGTACCGATCCGGGTATCTGCCCGAGGAGCGGCGCGCCTTGGAAGCGGCGTTGCTGTCGGGACGCCTGCTGGGTGTCGCGACGACGAATGCTTTGGAGCTCGGCGTCGACATCGCGGGCCTGGACGCCGTGGTGCTGGCCGGATATCCCGGCACCCTGGCGTCGTTCTGGCAGCAGGCCGGGCGGGCCGGGCGGTCGGGTGATTCGGCGCTGGTCGTGTTCGTGGCGCGGGACGATCCGCTCGACACGTACCTGGTGCACCATCCGGCGGCGCTGCTGGAACGTCCGGTGGAGAGCGCGGTGCTCGATCCGGCGAACCCGTACGTGCTGGCGCCGCAGCTCGCGTGTGCGGTGGCGGAGCTGCCGCTGACCGAGCAGGAACTCGAGGCTTTCGGCGGCGACGCGGCGCGCGGGGTGCTGGCCGACCTGGCCGAGCAGAAGCTGCTGCGGCGGCGATCGAGTGGCTGGTACTGGATTTCGCGCGAGCGGCCGCACGCCGAGGTCGGGATCCGCGGGTCGGGTGGGGACCAGGTGGCGGTGGTGGAGTCGGACTCCGGGCGGATGCTCGGCACCGTCGACCCGGGATCGGCTTGCTACGCCGTGCATCCGGGTGCGGTCTACCTGCATCAGGGTTCGTCGTACGTGGTGGACGAGCTGGACCTGGAGACCGGGCTGGCGCTGGTGCACGCCGAAAATCCGGACTGGACCACGACACCGCGGGAGATCGTCGACATCTCGGTGCTGAGCACCTTGGCGAAGCGGGACTTCGGCGGGGTCAGTGTGTGCCTGGGCGAGGTGGCGGTGACGTCGCAGGTGGTCGGCTACCTGCGCCGTCGTCCTTCGGGCGAGGTGCTGGACCACACGCCGCTGGACCTGCCGGAGCAGAGCCTGCACACGCGGGCGGTCTGGTACACGATTTCAGGGGACCTGCTGGCCGCGGACGATGGCTTGGCGGGGACCGGGGGCCATCGGGTGGGGACCGCAGGTAATTCGGTGGGGACCGAGGAGGAATCCCTCGTGCGTGGTCGGGGGGTCACGCACGAAGGTGGCAGGACACCGGGGGGTGCCGGATTGTCTCCGGCACGGGTCCCCGGTGCCCTGCACGCCGCCGAGCACGCGGCGATCGGCCTGCTACCGCTGTTCGCTACGTGCGACCGGTGGGACATCGGCGGGGTGAGTACCGCGTGGCACGAAGACACCGGGGAGGCGACGGTGTTCGTGCACGATGGGCATCCCGGGGGTGCGGGATTTGCCGACCGCGGTTATGCCGCGATTGTCCCGTGGCTGGCCGCAACGCGGGAGGCGATCGTCTCCTGCGAGTGCCCGACGGGCTGCCCGTCCTGCGTACAGTCGCCGAAGTGCGGGAACGGCAACGATCCGCTGGACAAGGCAGGGGCTGTGGCCGTGCTGGGCACCGTGCTCGGGGCTTTGCGTCTGCACGGCACCCAGGACGGCCACTGATGGTTCATGGAGTTGTGTCCTGCGCCGCCGCGGCCAGGGTCGAACCGGCCCGGGGCGGAAATCCGGTGTCGCTCAGGCGACCTTGGCCAGCTGCGCGGCGTCTTCGCCGGCCAGCGCGCGGACCAGGACGTCGTGCACCTCGGCGGCGTCCGGCAGCCGCCAGCCGCACACCTCGGGCTTGACGCGCCAGTGCACGACGCCGTGCTGGAACGGCGAGGGCGGGAGCGGGATCCAGCTGTCCTTGCCGTGCCACTGGACCGCGGGGCGGGCGGCCAGCTCGGCCGGGATCCGCTCGGCGACCGTGGTCAGGAAGAGCCAGCGGCCGTTCGGCATCGCCACGATGGGGGCCGGGTGGCCGAGGGTGCGGAGCAGGCGGCAGGCGCGCTTGCCCAGCTCGTCGTCAACCTCGATGGCGTCGAGCACGGTGCCGGTGGCCACGAGCAGGCTGTGCGTGCGGTCGGAGAACCAGGTGGCGACCTCGTGGGCGTGGGTGCCGATCTGCTCACGCCAGTTGTCGCTGGCCGGAACCGGACGGCGCCAGGTCAGGTCGTCGCCGTCCTCGGTGACCTGGGCGGGGTTGACGCCCGGCAGCACCGGCCAGCCACGCCAAGCGAGACCGATCGCCTCCGCCCGCAGTTCGATGCGGAAGGCGCCGCGCCAGCTGTCCGGCCAATTCGCGTCCAACATTGTGTTCCTGCCTGCCTTCAAGTCCGGTTCTCCGCGACCCGTTTCAAACCCTGTGGTGGTGTCGCACATCTCACTAAACGGCAAGTTGCACATCGCTCGGTAGCCCCACGCGACAACCGGTGGTTACTGGGCGATGAACGCCCGGTAGTGCGAACCGCCGGGCTGAACGCCCGGCCGCCGATCATCGGCGGCGGGCGGCCACCAGGGGACCGTTCGTCGCCGGAAAACCCAGGATCGCTCCCGCGACAGCCGTCTGCCCGCGCGTCCCGGCCTCCTGCTTCGGTTCAGGTGACCTGCGTTTTCGACCGCTCGGCGTGCACGGGCGACCGCTGCCCGTGGACGGCCGCCGTTCGTCGTCCCCGGCGCCGGGTCAGCCCGGCGGATGGCCATACCGACCAGTCGGCGTGCGGCGACCGGTCACGGCGGCTCCGCGGGCCCAGCCCGCGCCCGGGCGGTCGGCGCGGCTCCCCTCACCATGGCACCGCGGACCTCGACCAGCGCGTCGAGCCGCTCCCACCGGCAGCTGAGCAGCGTGACCGCCATCCGGTCGGCGACCAATCTGGCCTGCTCACATGCTCTGACCGGGCCCTCGGTGGCGTGGGATGCCGCGGCGAGCGCGCCCAGGTCTGCCGCCGCTTCGGCCCGATGCCGGGCGATGACCGCCGCAGCGAGCCAGTAGCCGAACATCGCGACCACGGTCAGCGCGGCCACCGCGCCCGCCGTCCAGACGGTCGCCGAGCCCTGGTCACCCCGCATCGCCGACCCCCGGCTCGGCCACCGCGAAGGCACTCGCGCTGAGCCGGAGGCCTGGCAGCAGGCCGCCCACCGGATCGGCCGCGACCTCGACGGCGATGCCGTCACCGATGCGCCGCACGTCGAGGCGCGCGCCGGCGGGTGCGATGGCGTGCACGGCCGCCTCGGCCTCGTGGGGCTGGCCGCGGGCGAGCAGCCTGGCTGCTTCCCTGGCGGCGTCCGTGCATCTCAGATGCCCGGTCAGCGCGGTCAGCCCGGCGATCAGCAGCACGGTCACCAGGGTCAGGCCGCCGAGGCCGAACGCGGCTTCGACGGTGATCGCCCCGCGATCGCGCTTCACGACGTCACCGACAGGGCCTTGGTGACCAGGGCACTCAGCATCGAGGCCACCGATTCACCGGTGAGCAGGGTGTAGAGGAGTGCCGCGAAGACGGCCGCCGCGAGCAGGACGACGACGTATTCGATGGTGGCGGAGCCGGCATCGGACCGCCGGGAACGCGCTGGCATGGGGTGTCCTTTCGTCGGGAGGGTCAGAACAGCGGGCCGAGCCCGGCCGCGAGGCCGAGGACGACGGGAAGCACGCCGAGGCAGAGGAAGGCCGGCAGGAAACAGAGCCCGACCGGCAGCGCGAGCACCACACCCGCTCGCTCCGCCCGTTCCTCCGCCGCCACGGCCAAGCTCTCGCGGAGCCGACCGGCGAGGTCCGCGGCCGCCGCGGCGAACGCCGTCCCGGCCTTGGCCGTGCGGATCGCCGCTACCGCCAGCTCGCCGAGTTCGGGGCTCGCCCGGACCGGGGCCCAGGCCTCCTCCGGCCCGGCACCGAGAGCCAGGAGGCCCGCAGCCGAGCGGAGAGCGTCCGCCGCTTCCCCATGGGCGAGGTCCGCGACCGCGGCCAGCGCCGTCGGGACCGGCAACCCGGCCCGGAGGCAGGCGGCCAGGAGGTCGAGCACACCGGCGAGCCGCAGCCGCTCGGCGACGTCCGGCGCTCGCGAACGTCGGCAGCGTCTCAGCAGCCACCAGACGCCCGCCCCGGCTCCCACGCCGGGAAGCGGACCGACGAGGAACGCCAGCGACAGCCCAGCGGCCAAGGCGATGAGGCCGTGCCGCACAGGAAGAGAAGTCCGTCGTCTCAAAGGTGCCTCGGCCGGTCCCAGAAGACCGGCGAACCGGCCCGCGGTGGTGCTCGGCCAGGCGAGGACCGCGCCCGCGAGGAGAGTCAGTCCGACGGCGATGTTCATCGGGCCAGCCCCCGGCACCACGTCGTGCCCGCCCAGAGGAAGAGCGCGCCCACGACCAGCAGGAGCTGACCCGGCACGGTGCCGGTCAGGACATGCAGTGGCCGAGCGCCCATCGATTCGCCGAGCAGCAGGCAGACCGCGGGCAGACCGGCGAGCACCAACGCACTCGTCCGCGGACCGGCGAGCTTGGCGCGCATCCGCATCCCGAAGGACAGCCCAGCCTCGACGTCTCGCCGCGCGGCCTCCAGCACGTCCGCCATCGGCAGGCCGAACCGGCGAGCGAGCGTCCACGCAGCCGCGAGCCCGGGCAGCGCGGGCGCAGCGAGTTCGCTGTCGAGGCGAGCGGCTCCGGCCAAGGCCCGCAGGTCGTCCGACAGCGCCGGAACGGCGTCCGCGGCCGCTTCGGCTGCGAGCACGGGATGCGCACCCGCCCGCAGCTCCGCGACCATCGTCCGCAACGCCGTGGCCGTGTGTCCCGTCAGCGCGAGCTCGGCGGCACCGCGCCGATGGGCGACCCAGTCCTGTCGATACGCCACCGTCAGTACCACCGCGGCGATCGCGCCGCCGGGACCCGCGAACGGCCAAGCCAGGACTGCGGGCAGGAGCCAGGCCAGCCGCAGCCAGGACTTCCGCAGCCGCCGGCTTGGTTCCGGCCGCTCGACCGCCGCGCCCAGCCGGGTCGGCGTAGCGGGCCAGCACGCCAGCGCGAGCCCGGCGCAGAGCGGGATCCACCCCATCATCGGAACCTCCTTTCCTTACGCCGCAGGCCAAGTACCGGGCGAGGTGAACAGCTGACGGTCGGGCGTCCAGCGGCCCGCCCGCCACACCGGCACCACCCGGCTGCGCCCGGCAGCGGAGCGGAGCACCCCGACCTCGGCCAGCCGCCGCTTGCCGTCGAGACCTCGTCGCATGTGGAGCACCACCCGGATCGCCGCCACGAGCTGGCTCTGCACCGCGTCTCTGCCGAGGCCGCCCAGCGCCGCCAAAGCCTCGATCCGTGCCGGCACCTCGGCGGGCGAGTTGGCGTGAGCCGTGCAGGCGCCGCCGTCGTGGCCGGTGTTCAGCGCGACGAGCAATGCACCCACCTCGGCGCCACGCACCTCGCCGACCACCAGCCGGTCCGGCCGCATCCGCAGGGCCTGGCGGACGAGCTCGGGCAGGCCGACCGCGCCCGCACCCTCCACATTGGGCGGCCGCGCGACGAGGCTGACGAACTGCGGATGGGACGGCCGCAGCTCACCCGCGTCTTCGACGCACACGATCCGCTCGGCCGGGTCGACCGCGCCCAGCAGCGCGGCCAGCAACGTCGTCTTCCCCGCGCCGGTGCCGCCGGTGACGAGGAAGGCCAGGCGCCGGTCCACGACTGACCGCAGCAGTTTCTCGCCCGCCGCGTCGACCACGCCCAGCTCGCGCAGCGCGGCCAGGTCGTGTGTCGCCGGGCGGAGGACGCGCAGGGACAGGCAAGTGCCGTTCGCGGCGACCGGCGGGAGCACCGCGTGCACCCGGATCCGGCCGTGCGGGCCGGTTTCCGGCAGCCAGCCGTCCACAAAGGGCTGAGCGTCGTCGAGCCGCCGCCCTGCGGCCAGTGCGAGCCGCTGGGCCAGCCGGCGTACGGATTCCTCGTCGGGGAACCGGATTCCGGTGCGGACGAGCCCGGCGGGCCCGTCCGTCCAGACCTCCCCCGGGCCGGTCACGAGCACGTCGGTGGTGGCCGGATCGTCCAGCAGCGGGGCGAGCGGCCCGGCGCCGACGAACTCGTCGCTGGCCAGGCGGGCCGCGTCGAGCACGGCTTGGTGTCCCAGCGCGCCACCGGCTTCGGCCCGGACCGCGGCGGCCACCGCCACCGGATCGGCTCGCCTGCGCTCGCCCGCCAGCCGATTGCGGACGCGGTCGACGAATTCGGTGGTCATCGGTTCGCCGCCCGGGCTTCGCGGCGAGCAACCTCGATGACGTGCGCCGCCGCCGAAGCGAGCGGGCCGCCGTGCTTCGCCGGGAACTCACCGCGTTCGATGGCCGTCGCGAGCCCGCGTTCGGGTGGCATGGACGCGAGCAACGGCGGGCCCAGCAGCCCTGCCGTCTGCCCGGCCGTCGCACCGGCCCGCGAGCGTCCACATGCGACGATCCCCAGCCGGGCGGTCAGCTCGGCCAGCGGGCGCAGGACCTGTTTCGCCGCCATGCAGGCCCGGAGCTCGACCGGGACCAGGATGACCACGAGGTCGGCCGCGGTGACCGCCTCCGCGGCGGCTTCACCCAGCGTGCGTGGCAGATCGCAGACCACTGTTCGCCCGGCGCGGCGGCCGGCCGCGACAACCGCGGAGAGCGCCGCCGCGCCCGGGCCTTGTCCTTCCCTTCCACACGCCAGCACGGGCAGACTGCCGCCTCGATGTTTCCGCTGGGGCAAAGCCGCCGCGAGCGACGGCGCCGAGACGCGGCCGGCCAGCCGCACCTCCGGCCAACGCGGACCGGGCACCTTCTCCAAACCCAGCAACAGATCGAGCCCGCCGCCGAGGGGATCGCAGTCCACGAGAAGCGCTCCGCCGGGCTCACGGTCCGCCGCCAGCGCGATACTCGCGGCGAGCACCGAAGCACCCGCGCCGCCCCGGCCGCCGACGACGCCGAGCACCAAACCCGCTTGTTCGGCCGGGGTTTCGACGATGTCCGCGAACGCCCCGGCGAGTTCGGTCTCCTCGTCGGGCAGGCAGATCACGCGTTCCACGCCGCGACGGAAGGCGTGTTCCCAGGTCTTCGCTTCGGGCGTGCCCTTGCAGACGAGGAGCACGCCCTCACGTCTGGGCAGCCCCGGTGGCAGCCGGGCGGTGTCTTCGTCCAATACGACCAGTGGCGCGCGAGCCCAATTGACGCGCGCCGCATCGAGATCCGGTGCCCGTTCGAGCTCGCAGCCCGCCACCGCGGCCACGCGGAGTATCTCGTCGAGCACTGTTTCGTCCGTGGCGACCACGAGCGGTCGTTCCGCGATCATGCGTCTCACTCCCCCAAGGCGTCGGGCCGGTGTGTCCGGACCTCCACCGTCGCGCCGCCACGGCGCCGGGCACAACGGGCCGGCGGCGTACCTGTGGACAACTGGGGGGATGGGGACAAACGCCGTCGCGGCAAGGACACACGGGGAGTTCTTGTCGGTGGGGCATGGCATGCTCGCGCGCCCGCGCGCGTATCCGCGCGAAAAACGCAAAACCGCACCGCATTCAACGGGATTCGACAATTTCGATCGGACGCGAACATTTTCGCGCACGAGAAGGAGAATCAGGTAAACGGAAGGTAAGAGGGCGGCCCCCGCCAGGGGGGAGGGACGGGGGCCGCCGTGGGGTTCAGCCCCGGGGGGTCGGACTGAACCGGGCCCGGTTGGACACCGGGCTCCCTCACTGTAACTCCGCCGACCGGCCGATGGCGCGGTGGGCGACGCACACAGTTCGATAACGGCATCGCGCGCCTGAAGTCCAGTTCTGTCATGGATTTTCCGCCGATGAGTGCCACACGTGGTGGATCAACAAGACGGCTCTCTTATCCTGAAGAGGTGGCCGAACCCAGCAGCGCGCCTTCGCGTGCCCCCGAGTCGGGACCGGAGCGCGCGGTCGCCGCGTTCTTCGACCTCGACAAGACGATCATCGCCTCGTCCAGCGCGCTGGCGTTCAGCAAACCATTACTCAAAGAAGGATTGATCAGCCGCCGCGCGGCGTTGCGAAGTGCTTACGCCCAGCTCGTCTTTTCTCTCGCCGGCGCCGACGCCGACAAGACCGAACGGCTGCGGGCCGAGGTCTCCAAGCTGTGTATCGGCTGGGACGTCGCCCAGGTTTCGTCGATTGTGCGCGAAACCCTCCACGACGTCGTGGACCCGCTCGTCTACGCCGAAGCCGCCGAGCTGATCGCGCGGCACCGGGCGGACGGTCACGACGTGATCATCCTGTCGGCCACCGGTGAGGAGGTGGTGATCCCCGTGGCGGAAATGCTGGGCGCCACCGGAAGTGTGGCGACGCGCATGCAGATCGTCGACGGCCGCTACTCCGGCGAAGTCGACTTCTACTGCTACGGCGCGAACAAGGCTGTCGCGGCGAAACAGCTTGCGGCGACGCACGGGTACGACCTCGCACAGTGCTTCGCGTACACGGATTCGAGCACCGACATCCCGCTCCTGGAAGTCGTCGGCCACCCACACGCGGTCAACCCGGACAAGCTCCTGCGAAGCGAGGCACTGCGCCACGGCTGGCCGGTGCTCGCGTTCGAGCGGCCGATGTCCCTGCGGAGCCGGATCCCGGTCCGCTCGGCCGGAATGGTCGCGCTCGGCGTCGGCGCGGTGGCCGCCGGTGCGACCTGGTACGGCCTGAGCCGTCGCCGTCGGTCCCGATGACGGCGCCGGCACACCCACACGGCGGTACCGGTCCCAGGTTTTCCCAGGCCAGCCCCGGATTGTCCGTCGCCGAGCGTGCCGATGTCACTAGATCGAGCCTCTGTACCGGTGCACCCATCCGCGCACTTGAAGTGACCGGGCTCACGGCGTAGAAAGTAGGTGCGGACGTTTGGTCGGCCAGGGAACAGGTAGAAGAGAAGCCTGTTCCACCCCGGCAAACCTCCGTGCGCGGACTCCGGGTACCCACGCGCAGCGCGCCGCGGGAGGCTCGTCGTCTAGGGACTGCGTAGCGGGACGCCGCACGCCGAGTCCATGTAGGTACGACCAGAGTTGCACGCTTGGTCGCCCGAGATGTTCGCGCTGCAGGCGGCGCCCGTCGGCCCATGGCTGACGGGCGCCGCCAGTCTTCCACCACAAACCGCGCTCGAATGAGCACACGACCAACGGAAGTCCGTGAAGGCCACCTCGCAGGGTTCGAGGTGGCCTTCACGGACTTCTGGCCGTTCTCCGTGACACGCGAGCGGACCGGGGATCGTTGACCTTGCACGTTGCCGATGGCACGTTTCTTTCGGGGCACGATGCGCCTGTTGCTGCGCTCGGCCGATGGACAGCGCCGGAATCGGTGAGTAGCTTCCCAATACTGACGCCTGACAGTGGACTTCTCACCTGCCGGGGCGCGGAAACCACGGACGCACGCCTCACCGGTGAGGCCGCGTCGACTCTGGGAGGCTTCGTGACGACCCGCAGCATGCGTATCCGGAGGCGTCATGCGCTTGCCCTGCCACTTGTGGGGCTGCTCGCCGTCACCGGTGTGGGTGGCGCGGCCGGCGCGTCGCCGATGAGTGCCGACGCCCAGGCCGAGGCCGCCGCGAGCCAGGCGCTGCGCGGGCTGAGCCTCGAGGAGAAGGTCGGCCAGCTCTTCGTCACCTGGGTCAACGGCAAGTCCGCGGACGAGGTCAACCCGAAGAACCAGGCCGACTTCGGCGTCGACACCCCGGCTCAGGTCGTCCAGAAGTACCACCTCGGCGGCGTCATCTACTTCAACAACGACACCCGCGACAACTTCGACGACCCGGTTCAGGTCGCCAAGCTCTCGAACGGCCTCCAGAAGGCCGCGCTCGGCAGCGGTGCGCACATCCCACTGCAGATCGCCACCGACCAGGAGGGCGGCACGGTCACCCGGATGGGCGCGCCGGCCACCGAATTCCCCAACTCCATGGCGATCGCGGCCGGCCGGGACGCCCAGCGGGCCACCGGCGCCGCCACCATCATCGGGCGCGAGCTGCGCGCCGTCGGTATCAACCAGGACTTCGCGCCCGACTCCGACGTCAACTCCAACCCGGTCAACCCGGTGATCGGCGTGCGGTCCTTCGCGGGGCAGCCGGGGCTCGCGAGCCAGTTCGTCACCGCGGAGGTCAAGGGCTACCAGGACTCCGGGTGGCTGCCCGAGACGGTTTCGGCCACCGCCAAGCATTTCCCCGGCCACGGCGCCGCGCCCACCGACAGCCACACCGGGCTGCCGCGGGTCGACCACACCGAGGCCGAGTGGCGTGCGCTCGACGCGCCGCCGTTCAAGGCCGCGATCAAGGCGGGCATCGACTCGATCATGACCGCGCACATCCAGTTCCCCGCCCTCGACCCGTCGCTGGAGCCCTCGACGCTGTCGAAGCCGATCGTGACCGGCAAGCTGCGTGGCGAGCTGGGCTACCAGGGCGTGATCATCACCGACTCGCTGGAGATGGAAGGCGTGCGGGTGATGCACCCCGACGCCGAAATCCCGGTGCTGGCCCTGAAAGCCGGGGTGGACCAGCTGCTCATGCCGGTCCACCTGGAGCTCGCGATCAACTCCGTGATCGCCGCGGTCCGCTCCGGTGAGCTGTCCATGCAGCGGATCGACCAGAGCGTGCTGCGCGTGCTGAAGATGAAGTTCAAGCGAGGCATCCTCTTCACCCCGTTCGTCGACCCGAACCGCGTCATGAAGACCGTCGGCACCCCGGCGCACCTGGCCACCGCGCAGGACATCGCCGACCGTGGCATCACCGCCGTCGCCAACGACGCCGGCGTCCTGCCGCTCAAGCAGAAGCCGGCCACCGCGCTCGTCACCGGCTGGGGCGTGAGCACGACGGCGACGCTCGCGCAGAAGCTCACCGCGCACGGCACCGCGGCCACGGCCTACCAGACCGGCCAGGCCCCGACCGATGCCCAGATCGCGCAATCGGTTGCGGCGGCCCAGAAGTCCGACGTTGTCATCGTGCTGACCAACAACCTGCTCGGGTTCCCCTTGCAGCTCAAGCTTCTCGACGCGCTGGCCGCCACCGGGAAGCCGGTCATCGCGGTCGCCGCGCAGATCCCGTACGACGCCGGATTCAAGACCCCGGTCAAGACCTGGCTCGCCACCTACGGCTACATCGGACCCACGTTGGAGGCGCTGGCCAAGGTGATCCTCGGCGAGACGAAGCCCGTCGGGAAGCTGCCGGTCGACATCCCGGCCGGCGCCGACATGCAGACCGTGCGGTACCCGTTCGGCCACGGGCTCACCTGGTGACGCTCAACCGGCGGCGCTTCCTCGGCGCGGGTGCGGGCGCGCTGGCCGTCCCCGCCCTTGCCGGCGCGGCGGCCCCCGCACCCGCGCAACCCGCGCAACCGTCCCAGCCGGAGCACGCGGGCCGGGTGCTCACCGGAGCCGAGCAGCTCGCCGCCCAGGGCTGGAAACGCCTGGCCGGACGCAAGATCGGCGTGCTGTCCAACCCGACCGGGGTGCTCGCGAACGGCGACCACATCGTCGACTCGATGGTCGCCGCCGGCGTCCAGCCCGGTCGCCGCCTTCGGGCCCGAGCACGGCTTTCGCGGCAGCGCGCAGGCCGGAGGCTCCGAAGGCGACTACACGGACCCGCGCACAGGCGTGCCGGTGTACGACGCGTACGGCGTCGACGCGACGAAGCTCGCTTCGCTGTTCTCGAAGGCAGGCGTTGACACCGTTGTCTTCGACATCGCCGACGTCGGCGCGCGCTTCTACACCTACATCTGGTCGCTCTACGCCGCGATGGTCGCCGCGGCGAAGGTGAACGTCGCCCTCGTCGTGCTCGACCGCCCGAATCCCCTGGGCGGCAAGGCCGCGGGGCCGGTGCTGGACCCGAAGTTCGCATCCGGCGTCGGCCGCAAAGCCATCGCACAGCAGCACGGCATGACCGTCGGCGAGCTCGCACGCTTCTTCGCTTCGGAGTTCCTGCCCGGCGAAGGCGTCTCGCTCGCGAAGCTGGAGGTTGTCCAGGTACGCGGCTGGCAGCGCGACACGCTCTTCGCGCGCACCGGCCTCAACTGGGTCCTGCCGAGCCCGAACATGCCGACGCCGGACACCGCGCTCGTCTACCCCGGGACCGGGATGTTCGAGGGCACTGTGTTCTCCGAGGGCCGCGGCACGACCAGGCCGTTCGAGATCATCGGCGCGCCGGGGCTCGACTGGCGCTGGCGCGAGAAGCTCGAGGACCTCGGCCTGCCGGGCGCGCGGTTCCGCGAGACCTACTTCGTGCCGACGTTCGGCAAGTTCGTCAACCAGACCTGCGGCGGCGTCCAGCTGTCCGTCGCCGACGCGCGTGCCTTCGACGCGATCCGGACCGCCGTCGCGATGCTCGTCACCGCCAAGGCCCTGCACCCGGACAAGTTCGCCTGGCGCCCGGACCACTACGTCGACCTGCTGTCCGGTTCCGACCGGCTACGGACGATGGTCGACGCCGGGGCCACGGTCGACGACATCACCGGCGCCTGGCAGGCCGAGCTGGCCGCGTTCGACCGAAGACGACAGCACTATCTGCTCTATCGCTGAGGGGGAGACTCATGCGTGCTAGGAAGATGGTGGCCGCGGCCGCCGGGGTGGTGGTCGCACTGACCACACTCACGTCGGGAGCCAACGCCATCGAAGACTCCGGCAATCACTACGCCGGACGCTTCGACCGGCCGCAACAGGGCTTCGCCTCACCCTGGACGACGTTGCGCGAGGGGGCACCACGCGACGTCGGCCTCGACCCGGCGCCGATCAGGGCAGCCGAGGACTTCCTGGCGAGCTGGACGAAACCGGACGCGACCGGGCATCCGCACTTCTCCGGCGCGGTCGGGCTGCTGGCGCACGACGGCGTGGTCGTCGACCGCTACGCGACCGGGCAGGCCCTGCGCTACGCGGACGCGAACGGCACCGAGCTGCCGGCGGACCAGCAGGTCCCGATGCGCGACGACACCATCTTCGACATGGCCTCGATCTCGAAGCTGTTCACCTCGATCGCGGTGCTGCAGCTGGCCGAACGCGGACGGCTGAGCATCGACACGCCGGTGTCGCGGTTCTTCCCGGAGTTCGCCGTGGGCGACAAAGCGGCCATCACCGTCAAGATGCTGCTCACCCACACCTCCGGCTTCGACGCCGACCCGGTGCCCTCGCTCTGGGCGGGCTACCCGGACATCCCGTCGCGGCGCCAGGCCGTGCTGAACAGCGCGCTGAAGAACAAGCCCGGCACGACGTACCTCTACTCCGACATCAACCTGCTGACGCTCGGCTTCATCGTCGAGAAGCTCTCCGGGAAGCCGCTGGACCAGGTCGTGCGCGAGCGGATCACGGCGCCGCTGGGTATGACCGACACCGGCTACAACCCGCCAGCGTCGAAGCTGCCCCGCATCGCCGCGACGGAGTTCGAGGCGAACCCGCCGCGCGGGCTGGTGCGCGGCAGTGTGCACGACGAGAACGCGTGGTCGCTGGGCGGCGTCGCCGGGCACGCCGGGGTGTTCTCCACCGCGAGCGACATGGCGGTGCTGTGCCAGGCGATCCTCAACGGCGGCAGCTACCGCGGGCACCGGATCCTCAACCCCGAGACCGTCCGGCAGATGATGACCAACTACAACCAGCAGTTCCCGGACGACTCGCACGGCCTCGGCTTCGAGCTCGACCAGCCCTGGTACATGGGCGCGCTGGCCTCGCCGGTCAGCGCCGGGCACACCGGCTACACCGGGACGACGCTGGTCATCGACCCGGAGTCGCGGTCGTTCGCGCTGCTGCTGACCAACCGCGTGCACCCGACCCGCACCTGGGGCTCGATCAACACCGCGCGGCAGGTGTGGGCGACGTCGCTGGCGCTGGCCATGGCCGTGCGGCCGGTCGCCGGGCCGGACGCCTGGTTCAGTGCGCTGGGTAACAATGCGACGGCCACGCTGAGTAGCGAGCCCATTACTACCCAGAGTGATCAAGCTCGCGTGTCGTTCTACGCTTTCGTGGACACCGAGGGCAGTTCTGATCCATTACAGCTGTTTGCCGGGGTCGACGGCGTTAACTGGCAACCGATCAAGCTATCGGTAACCGGGCCGGGGTCGCCCTCCGCAGAGGTGACGTCGCTCTCCGGACATGGTCACCGCGCCTGGTGGAAGGTCACAGGCCAGCTGCCCGTCAGCGCCGGCCTGCGGCTCCAGTGGCGTTACGCCACCGACGGGAGTTACACCGGCCGCGGAGTTTCCGTCGACAGTGTGAAAGTCACCGAGGGCGGCCGGGTACTGCTCGACAGTGAGCGAAACCCGCACGCTTTGACCGGTTCAGGCTGGAAGTTGAGCACACGGTGACCGATCAGTCGCGCAACGGCGTCCCGCATGTCCCGTTCACCGGGATCGAAACCGTTGCGCCACCACACTAAGTTGCCAAGTCGTTAGCTGCGCCTCGTTAACAAGCTCGACCTGGTTAGCGACTTTCTGGTCAACGATTAATCGCAAATCGAAGTCCGCAGACACGGACGGGTTGCGATCAGACCGAAGGGTGTGGGTAGCCTTGTCTCAAATGCCAGCGGTTAGTAACTTTCCGACGGTGAATGATGCCGAATCCGTAATCATCCCGGCACCGTCCGAGCCCGTATCGGTCCAGGTGGCCACCCGGGACGCCGACGCGAGCCCGCTGGTGCGGATCCGGTCCCTGCTCCCGGGCCTGGCCCGCGCCGAGCAGCGCGTGGCGAAGGTGGTGCTCGACAACCCCGCGTCCGTCGCCCGCCGCAGCATCACCGAAGTCGCCCTCTCGGCGAACACCAGCGAGACCACGGTGACGCGGTTCTGCAAGGCCGTCGGCGTCGGCGGGTATCCGCAGCTGCGCATCGCGCTGGCCGCGGACACCGCGCGCACCGAGGCCCGCACGACCCGCAACCTCGGCGGCGAGATCGCCCCGGACGACGACCTCGCGGCCGTCATCGGGAAGGTCAGCTTCGCCGACGCCCGCGCGGTCGAGGAGACCGCCGAGCAGCTCGACGTGCCGACCCTGCAGCGGGTCATCGAGCTCGTCGCCGACGCCGGCCGCGTCGACGTCTACGGCGTGGGTGCGAGCGCGTTCGTCGCCGCGGACCTCCAGCAGAAGCTGCACCGCATCGGCCGGGTCTGCTTCTCCTGGTCGGATACGCACATCATGCTCACCTCGGCCGCGGTGCTGTCCCCCGGCGACGTCGCCGTCGGCGTCTCGCACACCGGCGCGACCACCGACACCGTCGAAGCGTTGCGCGTGGCCCGTGAGCACGGCGCGATCACCATCGCCGTGACGAACTTCCCGCGTTCGCCGATCACCGAGGTCGCCGACTACGTCCTCACCACGGCCGCGCGCGAGACCACGTTCCGCTCGGGTGCCACCGCGAGCCGGATCGCGCAGCTCACCGTCATCGACTGCCTGTTCATCGGGGTCGCCCAGCGGCACATGGACGCCTCGGTCAACGCGCTCGACGCCACCAGGGACGCGGTCGGTTCACATCGCTTGGGGGTCAGGCCCGACGGACGTCGCCGTCCTCGGGAAACCGGCAAATGACCATGAACGGTCTTGAGCCGCGGCACCCGGCCGACCACAGCACGCGCTCCCGGCCGAAGGCCACGGGAACGTGGCGGCAGGGCGCCCGGCAGCGGCCCGAGCGCTTCCTCGAGAAGTGCGCCCTGGCGACGCGTTCACGGCAGCGCGCAGACCGCGGAGAACAATGACCACAGAAAATGTGAGGCGCATGATGACCGTCCCCATGCAGGCGGTGCACGTCGATTCGCCGACCGAACAGCGCAATCCCCGCACCACGGACATCGACCTGATGTCCACCGCGGGGATCCTCGGCGCGATCAACGCCGAGGACCGCACGGTCGCCGGCGCGGTCGCCGCGGTGCTGCCCCAGGTGGCCCGCGCGGTGGACTACGCCGTGGACGCGCTGAGGTCGGGGCGCCGGGTGCACTACGTCGGCGCGGGTACGTCCGGCCGCCTGGCCACCCTGGACGCGGCCGAGCTGGTGCCGACGTTCAACGTGCCTGCGGACTGGTTCATCGCGCACCACGCCGGCGGCGTGAAGGCCCTGCGCCAGGCCGTCGAAAACGCCGAGGACGACTCGGCGGCCGGTGCGGCGGAGATGGTCGCGTCAGTGCAGCCGGGTGACTTCGTGCTCGGCTTGACGGCGTCGGGGCGGACGCCGTTCGTCCTGGGCGCGCTCGCCGCGGCGTCGAGCATGGGCGCCCGCACCGGGCTGGTGTCGGGCAACCCGTCCGCGGCCAAGCCGGTGGGCGTCGACGTGCTGATCGCCGTCGACACCGGGCCGGAGGCGATCGCGGGCTCCACCCGGATGAAGGCCGGGACGGCGCAGAAGATGATCCTGACCTCCTTCTCCAGCGCGACGATGATCAAGCTGGGCCGGACCTACTCGAACCTGATGGTCAGCATGCGCGCGACGAACGCGAAGCTGCGCGGCCGGACCATCCGGATCCTGCAGGAGGCCACCGGCATGACGATGGCGGACTGTTCGGACGCGCTCACGGAAGCGGGCGGTGACCTCAAGGTCGCGCTCGTGCACCTGCTGTCCGGGTCGGACGTTCCGGGTGCGGCTGAGGCACTCGAAGCATCCGGTGGGCACGTCCGGAAGGCCCTCGACACGCTGCGCGTGCGCGCCAGCTGAAACTCGGTATTGCTCTTCACCTGAACACCTGCCTAACTTCTCAGGTATCCGGTCGCACAGCCGGGAGGGGTTGGGGCATGGCAGCGGTACACGTGGACGACGGAACCCGGACGCGGCGTGGGCTCACGCGCCGCGAATGGGTGTCCGTCGGCGGCATGGGTGCGTTCATCCTGCTGCTGAACGTCGTGGGCTGGGGCGTGCTGGCGCTTTTCGTCGCGCCGCGGCATTACTCGCTGGGCGCCTCCGGCGTGTTCGGGATCGGGCTCGGCGTCACGGCGTTCACGCTCGGCATGCGGCACGCGTTCGACGCCGACCACATCGCCGCGATCGACAACACCACCCGCAAGCTGATGGCCGACGGCCGCCGTCCGCTCTCGGTCGGTTTCTGGTTCTCCCTCGGCCATTCGACGATCGTGTTCGCGCTGTGTCTGCTGCTTTCCCTCGGCGTGCGCGCGCTCGCGAGCCAGGTCGAGGACGACTCTTCCGCGCTGCACCAGGCGACCGGCGTCATCGGGACGTCCGTGTCCGGCGTTTTCCTTTATCTGATCGCGTTCCTCAACCTCGTGGTGCTGGCCGGGATCCTGCGGGTGTTCCGGCGGATGCGCAAGGGCGAGTTCGACGAGGCCGAACTCGAGGAGCACCTGGCCAACCGCGGCCTGATGAACCGGATCCTTCGCGGTGCCACGAAAGCGGTCCGCAAGCCGTGGCACATCTACCCGGTGGGCGTCCTGTTCGGGCTCGGGTTCGACACCGCGACCGAGATCGGGCTGCTGGTGCTGGCCGCGGGCGCGGCGACGTTCGCGCTGCCCTGGTACGCGATTCTCGTGCTGCCGATCCTGTTCGCGGCCGGGATGACGCTGTTCGACACCGTTGACGGCTGCTTCATGAACTTCGCCTACGGCTGGGCTTTCGCGAAACCGGTGCGGAAGATCTTCTACAACATCGTCGTGACGGCGTTGTCGGTCGCGGTGGCGCTGGTGATCGGGACGATCGAGCTGGTGTCGATCCTGGCGGAGAAGCTGGAGATCACCGTCGGGACCGCTGGCCGCGATCGCGCATCGGTGGATCTCGACTATGTCGGGTTCGCGATCGTCGGGCTGTTCGTGGTGACCTGGCTGGTGGCGTTGGCGGTGTGGCGGTGGGGGCGGATCGAGGAGAAGTACTCGTGAGCGTTTAGGCCGGGATAAGTGGCCCCAGGTCCGTGAATGCCACATTGACGGCGTTCAACGCTGTCAATGTGGCATTCACGGACATACGAGTCCTTACGCGGGCACCGGCACCCGGACCCGACGTCCGGCCAGGGCGAGCGCGAGTGCGGATACGGCTGCCACCGCCCCCACGGGCCCCAGCCACCACACCCCAGGACCCGCCAGCACCGCACCGCCGAGCGCGGAACCGAGCGCACCCCCGATGTAGATCGCGGACCCGTTCAGTCCTAATGCGACAGTCGGCGCGTCCGGCGCCAGTGTGAACAACCGGTGCTGCTGTGGCACCATCAGCATGCCGCCGAAGACGCCGGACGCCATCGCCAGCAGCAAAGCGGTCGGCAGGGTCTGCACGCCGAGGTCGAGCACGGCGAGCGCGATCGCCGTCCCGGTAAGGGAAATCGCCGTCACACGGGCCGGGCCGAGACGGTCGGTGGTCCGCCCCGCGACGACGTTGCCGATCACCTGGCCGACGCCGGAGCCGACCAGCACCCACGAAAGCATCGCCCCGCTCGCGACCGGCGCGACGAGCACCGGCAGGTAGACGTTCGCGGTGAACCCGGCGAGCACTGCCAGCACTGTCACCGTCAGAACCCGCGCGACCGGCGGCCGGACCACGACGGAAAGCCGCGCGCGCAGCCCGGCCGCGGGGACGCGGACCTCCGGCAGGATCGGGATCAGCACCGCCACCACGACGGCGGCCGCGCCGATCCCCCACATCACCGCGCGCCAGCCGAACCACGTCCCAGCGACCACGCCGATCGGCACACCCACCACCATCGACACGCTCATCCCGGCCGCGACCGTGGCCAGCGCGCGGCCACGGCGTTCATCCGAAGCGAGCGCGCCGGCGAGGACGTAGGCGTTGGACTGGAACGCGGCGGCGCCGATCGCGGCGAGCAGCCGCGCGAGCGCGACGACGGCGAACGTCGTGCCGAGCGCCTGCCCGGCCATGCCGACGGTGAACAGGACCATGCCGCCCGCGAGCAGCAGGCGGCGGTCCCAGCCGCCGGTGAACGCGGCGATCAGCGGCGAGGAAATGGCGTAGGTGAGCGCGAAGATCGTGGTGAGCTGCCCCGCGGTGGACACGGACACGTGCAGGTCGGCGGCGATGGTGGGGAGAAGGCCGTTGAGGACGAAGCCGTCCGTGCCGACGGTGAACGTCCCGACGGCGAGTACGAGCAGGGCCCCCAGCCGACCATTCGATGGTTGTCGAATCGTCATAGGGCCATGATGGAGGTACACTTCGATCGTTGTCAAACAATCAAAGGAACACGGTGAGACGCACGCTGCCGCAGCCGCCCCGCGAGGCGATCGAGATCGTGACCGTGCTGCAGGCGCTCGCCGACCCCGTGCGGCTCGACCTCATGCGCGCGCTCTTCGACGAGACTGTGCCGCGTACGTGCTCGCTCGACGGCTACGACGTGGAGATCAGCGCGCCGACGTTGTCCCACCACTGGCGGGTGCTGCGAGAAGCGGGCCTGACGACGACGTACAGCGAAGGCCGCCGCCGCTGGGTGGAGCTACGCCGGGAGGACGTGAACGCGCGCTTCCCCGGGCTGCTGGATGCGGTGCTGAGCCACTTAGCCCGCGGCGTCGGAAATGCTCTTCGCTTCCCGCGCCCCGGCCTCAAAGGCCTCGCAGCAGAACAGCACCCACTCCCGAACGCCCTCGGACGTCCCGGAAGCGAACCCCGAAGCCAGCTCCAGATACTTGGGCACCCGCCGGAAATAAGCCACCTCAGGCACGCTCAACGACTTCGGGTCCAGCCCCGTCGCGACCATCGAAAGCCGCGCCGCCGCCCGGGCGACGACCCCGTCCGCGGTCCCGAAAGGCTTGAGCGCCAACAACTCCCCGTGTACGACGGCGGTCAGCACCGGGCCTGGCACCGAAGTCGCGCCGGTGACGAGCTGCGCCAGCAGCTCCAGCCGTCCACCCCCGCGCATCGGCCGTCCCAGCGCATCGAGGTCGGTGACGAGGTCCGCCGCCGCGAGGACGTGCAGCCGGGCCAGCGCCTGCATCGGCGCGCGGCGCCAGGTCGGGAGCAGCGACTCCAGCGCCTCCGCCGCCCGCAGCGAGCCGGCCAGCACAGGGTCGGTCACGCCATCCTCGGGCAGTTCCGGGTTGGCTCCGTCGATCCCGGCCGACGCGCGGGCCGCCCGCACGGACGCCTCGGCCGCCGTCGCCGCGCCGCCCCGCAGGTTCGCCGGGAGGCGGTGGACCGCGAACACCGCGTTCTGCGCCGACTTCGCCGCGGCCGCGACACCCTCGAGGTCGAGGAGGGGCTTCAACGGGTCAGGCATCGAGCACCTGGCCCTCGCGCTGGACCACCGGCGGCAGCACGGACCAGGGGAAGTTGATCCAGCGCTCGGTGCGGCGCCAGACGTACTCGCACTTGACCGTCGAGTGCGGCTTCTCGTAGATCACCGCGGACCGGACCTCGGCGACGTGGTCGAGGCAGTAGTCGCGCACCAGCTTCAGGGTCGCGCCGGTGTCCGCCACGTCGTCGGCGATCAGCACCTTCTTGCTCGTCAGGTCGACGACGTTGGGCACCGGCGGCAGCATCACCGGCAGGTCGAGACGCGTGTCGACGCCGGTGTAGAACTCGACGTTCATCACGTGCAGGTTCTTCACGTCGAGCGCGTAGCCGAGCGAGCCGGCGACGAACAGGCCGCCGCGGGCGATCGACAGGATCAGGTCGGGCGCGAACCCGTCGTCCGCGATCGTCTCCGCCAGATCACGGCTCGCCGACCCGAACAACTCCCAGGTGAGCTCTTCCCGCTCCTCGGCCATCGGCCCGCCTCTCTCGATCGTTCCCGTGAGCATAGGCAACGCTCAAGTGGCCCCTGAGAACCCTCAGAAATTGGCCCTATTACCAAGCCACTGCCCAGCTTAGCCTGGGCAGCGTGAGCGAATGGAACACGCACCCAGTCCTGACCGGCGAGTACGTCCGCCTGGAACCGCTGACCCTCGACCACGCCAAGGGCCTGTTCGAGGCGGGCGGCGATCCCGGCATCTGGACCTGGCTGAGCCACCGGCAGCCCATGGACGTCGCCGCGACCGAGCGGATGCTCGAAATCATGCTCGGCGAGCCCGGCCGGTTCGCGTGGGCACAGATCGACCTGCGCTCCGGCCGTGTCGCCGGGACCACTTCGTACTACCAGATCGTCGCGAAGCACCGGATCCTCAGCATCGGCCACACCTGGATCGGGGCCGACTGGCAGCGCACGGCGCTCAACTCCGAAGCGAAGTTCCTCCTGCTGCAAAACGCCTTCGAGACCCTGGGCGCGCAACGGGTGTCGTGGGAGACCGACATCCGAAACCTTCGCTCACAGCGGGCGATCGAGCGGCTCGGCGCGCTGCGCGAAGGCGTCCTGCGCGGGCACCGGATCCGGCCCGACGGCACCTCGCGCGACACCGTCGTCTACTCCATGCTCGACGCCGAATGGCCCGCCGCACGCGAACGTCTGACCGAGCGTCTGACCGGGGGCACTCGCCTCGATCAGTGAAAAGTCTTCGCCGTGCTGGGTGCAACCTTTTACAAGGCGGACTAACGTCGCTAGCGTGCCGCTAGCCGTGATTCGGCGCACTACAGGAGGCCTTGCAACCATGACCGAGCAGTCCCCAGCCCTGGACAACCTGCTCACGGAGAGCCGTACTTTCCCGCCTGGCGAGGAATTCGCCGCTCAGGCCAACGCGCAAGCCGGCTTGTACGCCGAAGCCGACGCGGACCGTGAAGCGTTCTGGGCCAAGCAGGCGGAGCGGCTCCACTGGGACACCAAGTGGACCACGGTACTGGACTGGACCAATGCGCCCTTCGCGAAATGGTTCGTCGGCGGCAAGCTGAACGTCGCGTACAACTGCGTCGACCGGCATGTCGAGGACGGCCACGGCGAGCAGGTCGCGATCCACTGGGTCGGCGAGCCGGGTGACACCAGGGACATCACGTACGCGGACCTGAAGACCGAAGTTTCCAAGGCCGCCAACGCACTCACCTCACTCGGCGTCACGGCCGGCGACGTCGTGGCGATCCAGCTGCAGATGGTCCCCGAGGCCATCTTCGCGATGCTCGCGTGCGCCCGCATCGGCGCGCTGCACAGCGTCGTCTTCGGCGGCTTCTCGCCCACCGCGCTGCGCGCCCGCGTCGACGACGCCGCCGCGAAGATCGTCATCACCTCCGACGGGCAGTTCCGCCGCGGCAAGGCCGCGCCGATGAAGGCCAACGTCGACGAGGCGCTCGAAGGCGCCGAGACGGTCGAGAAGGTCATCGTCGTGCAGCGCACCGGCGACAAGCTCGAGGGCGACGTCCCGTGGACCGACGGCCGCGACCTCTGGTGGCACGAGCTCGTCGACGGGCAGTCCGAGGAGCACACCCCCGAGGCGTTCGACAGCGAGCACCCGCTGTTCATCCTCTACACCTCGGGCACCACCGGGCGGCCGAAGGGCATCCTGCACACCTCCGGCGGCTACCTGACCCAGGTCGCCTACACCCACCACAACGTCTTCGACCACAAGGCCGGCGAGGACGTCTACTGGTGCACCGCCGACATCGGCTGGATCACCGGGCACAGCTACATCGTGTACGGGCCGCTGGCGAACCGCGTGACCCAGGTGGTCTACGAAGGCACGCCGAACACCCCGCACGAGGGACGGCACTGGGAGATCATCCAGCAGCACAAGGTCTCCATCTACTACACCGCGCCGACGCTGATCCGCACGTTCATGAAGTGGGGCGCGGAGATCCCGGAGAAGTACGACCTGTCCTCGCTGCGCGTGCTGGGCTCGGTCGGCGAGCCGATCAACCCCGAGGCGTGGATCTGGTACCGGGAGAACATCGGCGCGGGCAAGACCCCGATCGTCGACACCTGGTGGCAGACCGAGACCGGCGCGATCATGATCTCGCCGCTGCCGGGCGTCACCAGCACGAAACCCGGCTCGGCGCAGAAGGCGCTGCCGGGCATCTCCTCGAAGGTCGTCGACGACACGGGCACGGAGGTGCCGCACGGCGGTGGCGGGTACCTGGTGCTCGACCAGCCGTGGCCGTCGATGCTGCGGGGCATCTGGGGCGACGAGGAGCGCTACCGCGAGACGTACTGGTCGCGCTTCAAGGACCAGGGCTTCTACTTCGCCGGTGACGGCGCGAAGTACGACAACGACGGCGACGTCTGGCTGCTGGGCCGCGTCGACGACGTGATGAACGTGTCCGGGCACCGGATCTCGACCACCGAGGTCGAGTCCGCGCTGGTGTCACACCCGACGGTGGCCGAGGCCGCGGTCGTGGGCGCCACCGACCCGACCACCGGGCAGGGCATCGTCGCGTTCGTCATCCTGCGCGGCAACGCGGTCGACGGCGGCGAGGAAGCCATCCAGGCGCTGCGCAACCACGTCGCCAAGGAGATCGGGCCGATCGCGAAGCCGCGGCAGATCATGGTCGTGCCGGAGCTGCCGAAGACGCGCTCGGGCAAGATCATGCGCCGGCTGCTGCGGGACGTCGCGGAGAACCGGCAGGTCGGCGACGTCACCACGCTCGCGGACTCGTCGGTGATGGAGCTGATCTCGTCGGGCCTGCAGTCGGGCAAGTCCGAGGAGTGAGCTAGCGTTTTCGCTCGAAGGACCCTCCGGGAGCTTCCCGGAGGGTCCCTTCATGTCACCCCCGAATGGCGCGCGTCGAACGCATGTTCTACGATGTGCCGCGAACCACACCCCCTTCCCGGGCAAGGAGACGACACGACGATGACCGTGGATGTCCTGACGCACGACGAGGAAACGACCGAGGCTCCCGCCCCCGCCGTTTCCGACGCCGAGGCGACCGTCACCGAGTCCACCGAGACGCCTTCGGCTCCGGCCGAAGAGGCTGAGGCTGCCGCGGCCGAAGAAGCGCCGAAGCCGAAGCGTGGCCGCCCGAAGGCCGCTCCGGCGTCCACGGCCAAGAAGACCCGCACGGTCGAGTTGACCCTGACCGTCACCGGCACCGCCGACGGCGAGTGGCAGGCCGAGCTCAAGAACGGCAGCAAGTGGGTCGCCAAGGGCCTCGAGATCCCCGCCGCCGCGGTGTCGCGCGCGGCGAAGGAACTGCACGTGGACCTGTCCGGTCCGATCGACGAGGTGATCAACCAGGCCCGCGAGGCGCAGGCCGCGAAGGTCGCCGCGCTGGAAGCCGAGCTCGAGAAGGCCAAGCAGGCTCTCGCCGAGCTGGACGTCTGAGCCTTTTCCGCGCAGAACGCCCGGTCCCGCAGCCGCGGGGCCGGGCGTTTTCGTGTGCGCTGTCCGAACTGTCCACAATGGAACCTCACTGGTCCGGACAACTGTCATTTTCGCCGGTAGGGAAGTTTCCGACCGGGGCCCTGACCAGGGAAAAGGTTCTTTACATCAATCCCGCCGACACCGGCGATTCGGTGTAACGATCTCCTCGCCGCAACGAAAGTGAGTCGACCGGATCGACCGGTCGGACACACCTGGGGAGGTTGTGGTGGCAGTTCGCCTGACGCGCGGCACGCTCGCCGCCGGATCGGTGGCGGTGATGCTCACCGGGCTCTTGGCGGGGCCGGCTTCGGCCGCGCCCAAGCCGGGCCCGGTCCATCCGGAGTCGGACTACATGGGGTCGTCCATTCCGGCGTCCGAACGCGCACCGGGGCGGGTTTCCGCTCGTGCCGCGAAAGCCGCCGCGGCGCCGGCCGGGCTGCCCGGCCTGGACGTCAGCCACTACCAGGGCGCCGTGGACTGGGCCGCGGTGGCCGGCAACGGCGCGAAGTTCGCCTACATGAAGGCGACCGAGAGCACCACGTTCGTCGACTCGCAGTTCGCGACCAACTACGCGGACGCGGCCGCGGCGGGGCTCAAGCGCGGCGCGTACCACTTCGGGCTACCCGACACGTCGACCGGCGCGGCCCAGGCCGACTACTTCATGGCGCACGGCGGCGGCTGGGTGAACGACGGCAAGACCCTGCCGCCGGTGCTCGACATCGAGTACAACCCGTACTCGACCTCCGACTGGGCCGGCTGGTGCTACAACAAGACCCCGGCGCAGATCGTCGCGTGGATCACCGACTTCGTGAACCGCGTCCACGACCGCACGAACCAGTGGCCGGTGGTCTACACCACCAGCGGCTGGTGGAACAACTGCACCGGCAGCAGCACCACGGCCAACGCCACCACTCCACTGTGGATCGCACCGGTGGCTTCGGACGGCGCCAACTCGCCGGCGTTGCCCGCAGGCTGGACGGCCTACACCTTCTACCAGTGGGCCCCCTCCGGCACGTTCCCCGGCGACCAGGACGTCTTCGCCGGGACGGCGGAGCAGCTGACGACATTCGCGGCCGGTGCTTCGCCGGACAAGATCGTGGCCAAGTACACCGCGATGGGCGGGGCGAGCTCGTACCTGGGCGCGGCCTCCGGCAGTGAGTACGCGGTCTCGGACGGCTGGGCGCAGAACTACGCGAACGGCGTCATCTATTACACGCCGGGGACCGGCGCCTGGGCGGTTTCGGGCAGCATCCTGGCCCGCTACCAGGCGCTCGGCGGCCCGTCGCTGCTCGGCTTCCCGACCACCGACGAGACCGGCACGCCGGACGGCGTCGGTCGCTTCAACCACTTCACCGTCGGTTCGATCTACTGGACGCCCTCGACCGGCGCGCACGCGATCATGGGTGAGATCAAGCGGAGGTGGGCCGCGCTCGGCTGGGAACACAGCCCGCTCGGCTACCCCACGACCGACGAAACGGGCACGCCCGACGGCGTCGGCCGCTACAACAACTTCAGCGGAGCCAACGGCTCGATCTACTGGACACCGTCGACGGGTGCGCACGCGATCTACGGCCTGATCAAGCAGAAGTGGGTCGCGCTGGGCGCGGAACGCGGCACGCTCGGCTACCCGGCCACCGACGAGGCGGGCACGCCGGACGGTATCGGGCGCTACAACCACTTCTCCGGCGCCAACGGCTCGATCTATTACACGACCGCGACCGGCGCGCACGCCGTCTACGGCGAGATCAAGAAGAAGTGGGCGTCGCTCGGCTGGGAACTGTCCTACCTGAGGTACCCGACTTCGGACGAGTTCGACATTCCCGGCGGCCGGCGGAACAACTTCCAGGGCGGCTACATCTCCTGGACGCCGGGCGGCGGGGCGGTCGACCACCACTAGCCGATTCACCGACTGGGGGTCGTGAGTGGTGGGTGCCGTCCCGCTACGGCACTCACCACTCACGCTGCGGTTCATAGGGCCTCGTGAGTGGTAAGTAGGGTTATTGAGGGGTAGGTCAAAGGTGGCGTGGTGAAGCGAGGGGGACCTGCCGACGGGCTCGTGAGCGTTGCGGGCGGTTCTAACCGCCCGCAACGCTCACGAGTCCTACCCCTGCCTGCTCAAGACACCGGCGGGCGGCTGGGCAAGGGGGACTTGACCTCCTTCGGATACAGGATCGAGTCGCCCGGCCCCAGCTCGGCCGACACGCCGCCGACCGCACCGCGCAGGCGGCCCGACAGGACGTACACGATGCTGTCGTGGTCATGCGCGTGCGGCGGCGAAGCCACGCCCGCCGGGTAGTGGATCAGGTACGCCAGACCGCTCGGCGCCTGCTCCAGGAGCCGCATCCGGCCCTGCCCGCCGAGCAGCGGCAGCCCCTCTACGGCCGTCAGCGCCCGCCAATCGTCGGTCTGCATGCCCCTCATCATGCCCGGCGACAGCGATCTTCGGTCCCGGTATGCCTCGCCGGAAAAGCCGTGCTCACGGCCATCACGAAGATCGAATTCCTCCGAAAAACCGCGGATGGCGCATTCTCCATTCCTGCGGTGTGCATGCGAAACGCATGTCAACGACGTTCGGATCACATAACCTTGTGATGTGTCCGAAACAGCGAAGCAATTCCGGGAAGGAGCGTGGAATGCCAGCGCCACCACTATTCCACGCCGGAACTCCCACGCGATATCCCGGTAGCGGAATACCCCGGACGCGATTCCTGCCAGAAGGGAACGCATGAAGGATCTTTCGTTCGACTTCACGGATCTCGACCTGGACGACCTCACGGTCACCGCCATGCGGGACACCGTCGCCCTGCCCGAATCCGGCGCTTCCGGCGCCGCTTCGTCCTGCTCCTGCGGTAGTTCTTCGTGCTGCTGCTGCCAGCAGGAATCGTCCCTGCCCACCCTGCCCGTTCAGTTCTGATTCGCCGCCACCACGGAAATCAGTACCGGCAAGCCCCCGACCCAAGGAGAACACCCATGTCGAACCTGACCTTCGACCTCGCCGACCTCGACCTGAACGACCTGGAGGTCACCACCATCCGGGAATCGATCGGCCGCCACGGCGGCGAGGTGCCCTCGGCGATCACGTCGTGCTGCTCGTGCATCGTGCCCGACCAGCTGGCCCAGCAGGCCTGATCGTCCCCGCCCCGTGCGTGCGGCAACCCCCGGGCCGCACGCACGGGGCCCGACCCCCAACCGAGAGGACGGCCGGGATGACGTCTCGGATCGCGCCGTTCGCGCTCCTGCGGCTCGCAGGAGTCGCCCACCCGGCCCCGCCGCGATCCGCGGACGCCTTCCGGGCCGCCCTCGCCACGGTGGCCGGTAAGGAAACCGAGCTCGCCGCCCTGGCCGGGCCGCTCTCCGACGCGCTGTACGCCAGCGCCTCCGGCCACTCTCTCGAATTCCACCAGCGCGTCGTACTCCCCCTTCGCCGTGATGTCCACAATGGACGTTCACCGCGCCGGGCCGCCCTGGGCGACCTGCCTGCCCGCGTCCCTGAGCTCGACCGCTGGCTGCGCCTGCGTGCCGAGGCCGACGCGGCAACCGAGGCGGTGAACGAAACCTGGGAAGACGCCCTCTCCGCCGAACGCGTGGTGCTCGCCGCCGTCGCCACGGAGGAGCCACTGCGCCGCGCAGCCGTACTCACCGGCCGCGACCTGCTGTACGGCCTCGACCGCACCGCGCGCGCCCAGGGTGAGCCCGACAAGAAGGCCCGCAAGAGCGAGCCCACCGTCCTCCGGTACGCCCTGCGAGCGACGTCCAAGACGAGCCCGCTGTCCTGGTACACGTCGGTCGGCTGGGGCCGCTGGGCCGACCAAGACGAGCTGCCGCAAGGAGAACCCACCGCCATCGCCCGCGTCAATCGGGTCCTGGTCGCTCGGCTGACTGCGGCGTTGCTCACCGGCCGGCCCGGCACGCTCCCGCACCGGCTCGCGCCCGCACTGTCCGAACGCGACGGTCGCCTCTTCTTCCACCGTGACATCCCGATCACCGGCGCGACCCGCGCGTACATCGTCAAGGAGGAGTCGGTCGACCTCGCGCTCAGCGGTCCGGCTCCGGTTCGTCGTCGACACCACCCGCGCCGCCGGTCCCAAAGGCATCACGCCGGACGACCTCGCCGAGGCACTGCGGGACCGGCTGCCCGACGGCCAGGCCGAGCGGATCACCGGCTTCCTCGGCAAGCTGCTCGACGTCGGGTTGCTGATCCCGGTCGAGCCGGTCGCGCCGCAGGATCCCGACGCCGTCACGTCCCTCGCGGGCTGGCTCCGTGACCGCGGCGAACCCGGCAGGGCCGCGAAACTCCTTGCCCTGGAAGAAGCCACGACCTCTTTCGCCACGCTCGACGCCGCCGAACGGCCAGCCCGGCTCGCCGAGCTCGACGCGGGGTGGCGTGCCCTCGGCGAGGACACCGGCGCCGACCTGACCGAGGTTCCGCCCGTCGTCGAGGACGTCTTCCTGCCGGGGACGGCCAAGCTCGGCCCGGCGCACGGCCGCGACGCGACGGACGCGCTCGCCCGCCTGACCCCGTTGCTCATGCTGTTCGACCAGCAGCTCCTCATCCGCCGGTATGCCCGTGACCGCTTCATAGCCCGCTTCGGCGAAGGAGGCACCGCCGCGCCGGCCGACTGCGCCGAGCTGCTCGGCGCGGCGCTTCGGCAGACCATGGCCGGACCGCAGAACGCGGACGCCACCGAAATCGCCGGACGCCGCCAACGCCTGGCCGCGAAGGTGAGCGGCGAGATCACCGACGACGTCATCGACGAGGCCGAAGCGCTGCTGCCCGGCTGGGCGCGCACCCGGCCGGTCTCGTACTCGTTCTTCCTCCAGCCGCTGCCCGGCGGCGAGGTCGTGCTCAACCACATCTACGCCGGGTTCGGCCGGTTCACGAGCCGCTTCCTGGACAGCTTCGAGCCGTCCGCCCGGACCGAGGTCGCCACCCAGCTGCGGGAGCATCTCGGGGAGTTCGCCCAATACCGCCCGGTTTACGGCTTCACCGCGAACCTGCACCCGCTCCTCGGCGCGCTCGACGTCGGCGAGGACGCGCGCTGGGCCGACCGGACGCCGGAGGACCTCGAGGTGTGCCACGACCTCGCGGCCGACGAGCTGCGCCTGCGCGACCGTCGGACCGGTCGATTTGTCGACTTGCTGTACCCGGGTTTCCTGATGCCGCTGATCCTGCCGGACCGGATGGCCGCCCTCTACACCGATCTGGCCTGCGGCTGGACCGATCTCGACGCACTCCGGCCGTCCAGCGAGAACAACGGTGTGACCACCCGCGGGCAGCTGCGCTACCGGAACGTCGTCCTCGCCAGGAAGTCCTGGACTTTCACCTCGGAAGCCAGCGACAACCTCCGGACCAGTGTGGACGGACCCGTGGCCGCTGCCAGGGCCCGGGCGCGGCACGGCCTGCCGGAGCACGTGTTCACGGAGCCCGGCGAGACCGTGTCGTCGATGGAGGAGTTCAACTCCCGGATCGCGGCGCCGAAACCGCAGTACCTCGACTTCGGGAACGCGCTGCACCTGCGTCATCTGCCACGGCTGCTCGCCCGGTACGACGCCGTCCGGTTCACCGAAGCGCTGCCCGTTCCCCAAGGCCGCGTGGCCGAAATCATCGCCGAGTCGTATTGGAGGGCGTCATGACCGACGTCGTCGTGTACTACCACGACCCGGTGAAGGCACCGCTACTGCGCGACGGCGTCCTGCCCGCGCTCGCGGCGGCCACGCGGGTCGCCGACGTGCGCGGGCATCTGGAGCGACACTGGCTGCACGGTCCGCACCTCCGGATCCGGTTGACGGGTCCGATCGAAGCGCAAGCCGCCGCGGCGGCGGCCGCTGCTGCCGTGCTACGGGATTACGTCCGCACGAATCCGTCCACTGTGGATATTCCCGAGGCCGACCTGCTGAGCCACGCGCACGACGCCGCCATCGCGGAGCTGCTCCAGCCACCGTTCGAACCCCTGCACGCCAACAACTCCGTGCGAATCGAGCCGACCGACACCCGCCGGATCCTCGACCTGCTGGGCTCGGAAGCCCTCATCGACCTCCGCGCCACCGGGCTCCGGCTCGGCGTCCCGGCGATCGAGGAGTCCGTCGCCGAATTCAGCACCACGAGCCAGGAACGGGTCCGGTTGACCATCACCGCGATGACCGTCCATGCGGGACGCTATCCGCCAGGGCTCGGGAACGGGTACCACTCGTTCCTTTCCCACGTCGAGGATTTCCTGCTCGCCGCGGACACCGACGGCCGCATCCGGGCGCGGTTCGGCAAGGCATGGGCGGACAACGCCGAGTCCGTCACCGAGGCTGTCCGTCGCGTCGCCGGCGGACATCCGACGACCGAGGCCGAAGCCGCCTGGCAGACCTGGACGATCGGGATGCGCCTGGCCGCCGAGCGCGCGTTCGACGCGGGCGAGCTGACCTCGACGCCGAACCCGCGGTACGGCGAGCGCGCCCACGAGCTCGGCGACCCCGGCGCGATCCAGCGCTACAACCATGCCGAGCGCACGAGTTTCAGCGCGTACCACACGAAACTCTGGGACGTCGATCTCGACCATCCGCTGATCCAACGCCCTCTGACCGCCTATCGCTTCGGTACCAACGTCCTCTACCAGCTCCTGGCCCTCTGCGACGTGACGCCGATGGAGCGTTACCTCGCCGCGAGCCTGGTCGCGGCCGCGACCCAGCGGCTCACCGGGATCAACTGGGACGAGCACCTGAGCGCACTGGCGGCGCTGCGATGACCGGGCGGGTGATCCGCCTGCGGCCGGTCGTGCACGCCTCGCCGGCGCCGTCGGGACTGCACGTCCGCGGCTGGGCGTCGAGTTTCACGCTCAAGGGCGGCGCGGGTGTCTGGAAGCTGTGGGAACGGCTGGCGCCCGCGCTGACCGACGGTGTCCCGGACCTCGCCGTGCCACCGGGCACCCCCGCCCCGGCCGCCGCCGCGCTCGAGCTGCTCTTCGCCCAGCTGCGCGAGCACGACATGCTCGTCGAGGTCCCGGCCGAGTGGCCGGACGCGCCGCGCGAGGACATCGCGTGCTGGCTGGAATCCGTCGCGCCCCAGCCCCAGCTGACCTGGGCTCGGCTGCGCGCGGCCCAGTTCGTCGTCGCCGGCTCGGGACCGCTCGCCGCGGCCGCCGTCCGCGCGATCACCGAGACCGGGCTGACCGTGGTCAGCGAGCCGGGCCGCGGCCTGGTCGTCACCGCGGGTGAATTCGCTGTCGCGGCGGGATGTTCGGGTGAGGCCGGGTTCGTCGTGCACCCCGGTCCCCTCGCCAGTGTCCTGCTGGACGCGGCCGCTGTGCCCGCACGGCTCGGCCTGGACGGCGCAACCCCGCCGGATGTCTTGGCCGCCCTGGTCGGATCGGCCGCCGCGCACCGGTTGCTGTGCGCGGTCGGCGGTCTGCCTGATCCGGCAGGCGAGTTCATCACGCACTCCGCCGACACCCCGCCCGACGTGCCGCAGCACGCCGTGTTCGTCGCCCGGCTCGACCCACTGCGCGCGAGCTACCACCCCTGGATCCCCGCTGCCCGGCCGTCGGCCCCGGACGCGGATCCGGTGCGCGCGCTGGCCGCGTTGACCGACCCGGAGCTCGGACCGGTGGCTACGCCTTCACCCGGTGACCTGCCGCAGCTCCCGGCGAACATCGTGCGCGCGGGCGAGGTCCTCGGCATCGGGACCACTTTGGACGGTGCGAAGATCGACGCCGCCGTGCGCGCCTTGGCCAAGCCCGGAGTCAGCGCGGGCTTGGATCGAACGCACGCACTCGGCAACGCCTTGCGCGCGGCCGCCCACACCCGGCTGGCCGAGCTGCCCGCGCTCACACTGTCCGAAGTGGACTGGTCCGGGGACGCCACCGCCCGGCGCTGGTGGAAGGCACTCACGCTGCGGTTCGGCGTGCCCGCGAAGATCCAGGTCACGAGGCTCGGCGAAGCCGTGGTGCACGCGGAGATCCGGGACGGCGAGCGCGTGCTCGCCTGGGCTGTCGAAGCCGAGCCGGCCGACGCGGTCGCGTTCGCGGCGCTGGCGGCGACCGGTGCCGTCCAGGCCGGTGAGCCCGGCGAATTTTGGCTGAGCGGCGCGGCGCCGGTCGCTTCCGCCCCGGACGTCGAGTGGGCGACACGCGACTGGCACTGGCCCGCGGACGTCCGCGGACGCGAAAGTGCTTTGCAGGCGGGGCTGTTCGAGCTGCTGAACCTCGCGGCCGCGCCGATCCCGGCCGACGCCGAGGGGTACGTCCGCTGTCCGATCCCGGTCCTGGAGGCGGCTCGATGATCGAGGTCCCGGTCCGCCACGATGGCGGGCTCGTGCTGATCGGCCCGGCCCCCGGTGGGGTCTGCGTCTCGTGCGCCGAGGAAGCCCGGCTCGCGGTCCTCGGCCCGGCCGTGCCCCGGCAAGTGCGGGTGGACGGCCTGGCCACGCCCGCGTTGAGGCCGTTGATCGACGAGCTGATCGCGCGGGTGCGGGCGGATCCGGAGTGGTACCGGCGGCGCGTGCTCGCGGTGCGGACGGATCTGGCCGTCGTCTCCGAACACCGCGTCCGGACTCGCCCGACGGGGTGCCCGGTGTGCGGTCCGCTGCCCGTGGATTCGCCTGAGACAGCGGAAACCCGGCGCGAACCGGTGCCGGTCGCGCCCGGCGCGTTGCGCAGTGAGAACCCGAAGTCGGCGCAGCTCAAGGAGTTGGAGGATCTTCGGCACGGGCCGGTCGTCGGTGTCTACACCATCGGACATCTGCCGCTGGCGGTGAGCAGCGCGGAACTCGTCAGCGAACACACCGTCCGCGAGGCCGGCTACGGCCGCACGCTCGACTTCGCCGAAGCCGAGCGGGTCGCGCTGTACGAATCCGTCGAGCGCATCAACGGCATGAAACCCCGCCGGACCACGACAGCACTCGAAGCGTCGTTCGCGGAGCTGGGTCCGGACCGCGCGCTCGATCCCACCCGGCTGGGCCAGTACGACGCGCCCTCGCAGTACGCGCCTGACCTGCGCACCCGCTGGGTGCACGGCTGGTCGTACACCCGCGAGCGCGCCATCGCCGTGCCCGAGCACGTCGCGTATTTCGATGCCGGGCCGGGGTTCATCGCCGAGACGTCGAGTGGCTGCGGCCTGGGCAACAGCCTGACCGAGGCGGTGCTGCACGGGCTGTTCGAGGTCGCCGAGCGCGACGCGTTCCTGATGGCCTGGTATGCCCAGACGCCATTGCGCCGCATCCGCGTCCCGGAAGACGCGGTGCTGCCGCACCTGACCGACCGGCTGGAGTCCCTCGGCTACGAACTGCGGTTCTTCGACGCCACCAACGACCTCGGCATCCCGGCGGTGCTCAGCCTGGCCCGTTACCGTGGCGACGATCCCCGTGTTCCGCAGGCGTATTTCGCCGCCGGAGCGCATCCGGATCCGCGACGGGCGCTGCTGGGCGCGGCGGCCGAGGTCGCGGTCGACGTCGAGTCCACTGTGGACAAGGACCCGGCGCTGCGCGATCCCGAGCGGCTGCGGCGGATGCTGGCCGAGCCGTGGCTGGTCCGCACGATGGACGACCACGTCGCGGTCAACGGTCTGCCCGAGGCCGCGTCGGGCTATGCGTTCCTGACCGAATCGACCCTGCCGGACATCGACGCCGACGACCTCGCACCACCGCCTCCGGCGTTCGACGACCTCCGTGACCTGCTGGATCACTACGTCGATTGGCTGTCCGCGTTGGATCTGGAAGTCATCGCCGTCGACCAGTCCGACCCGGTGACGGCCGAGCACCTGGGGTTGTACTCGGCGAAAGTACTGGTACCCGGGACGCTGCCGATGACGTTCGGGCATGTGTTCCGGCGCACGCTCGGCTTGCCAAGGCTTTTGGAGGTGCCGCACGCGCTCGGCCGCGTCGAGGCGCCGCTGCGGTACGAGGACCTGGCCCTGCGACCCCACCCGTTCCCGTGACGCCGGCGCTCGCGGCGGCGTACGCTCACGGGCCCGGTAAGGCCATCACGCCAGGTCCCACCCCGAAGATCCCGGCACAGCGCGGAATCCGGCACCCGCTGCCCGACTTGCCGTTGGCACGGCTGCTCGTCGACGTGCTGAGTCCCGCGCGCTGGGAGCCGTGGAACCAGTACAACGACCACCGTGCCTACCCGTCGCCGCGCTCGGCGTACCTGGTGGACGTCGACGTCGTGGCCGACGGGCGCCGCCGGCCGGTGGATCCGGTGCGCCGCGCGACGATCGGCGCGGTGCCCTGGAAATCGGCACACCGGGTGGAGTTCCGCTCGCGCCCGGACCGGATTTCCGCCGGCTACGGGACTTTCGCGGACGCGCTGGTCGAACTGGAGACCGGGCACCTGGCCGCGGCGCTGGTCGAGTACGCGCCCCGGCACGGGCTCGCGGCACAGGTCGACGAACTGGGTGTCACGTTCAAGGACGGTCCACAGTGGACTGTTCCACTGCCTTTCCGCAGCGCTGGCCTCGGCCCGCGAGGGCTCGGCGCCGACCCACGCCCGCTGCCCGCCGGCGCGCTGGCGACGTTCTGCGAGGGCATTCCGCGGTCCCCGGATCTGCGGTTCCGGCTCGCCGTGCACAATGTGCGGGGCATCGAGGACGGCTGGTACACAGTCGACCCGTTCAAGGCTGTGAACCGCGGCGCTGCCATGGATTCCGTGCAACGCGCGTTCGGCCACGCACGTGATCTCGTCGACGTCGGCGGGATGAACCTCGCGCTGGTCATGACCGCGGACGTCCCGGCGGCGGTTTCGGCTCGTGGTCCGGATGCCTATCCCGCGCTGCTCCGCGCGGCCGGGGCGGCGGCTCAGCACGCGGGCACTGCCGCCGCGCGCGCCGGGATGTTCTGCCGCCCGGTCCGCAGCGTCGACGATCCGCTGCTCGAGGCGACGGTCGACGCGCCGATGTCCCACAGCCTGCTCTACGTCCTGCTGGCGGGCCGCCCTCGCGTGCTCGGCTTCCCCTACGACCTCACGGCGGTGACCGCATGACCTGGACCGGCCTGCACTGCCGCGTCTCGTGGACCACCGCGGACGTGGACACGTTCCTCACCACGAACCTCGGCCCTCTGCTCGCCGCGGACGTGGCCGCCGGGCACATCGGTGGCTGGTACTTCCTGCGCTACTGGGAAACCGGCCCGCACCTGCGGGTGCGCGTCCGCGGTGCGTCGGCCACGTATGTCACGGACCTGGCCGAGCGGGTCGCCAAGCTGATCGCGAACGCCGATCACCGGCTGCTCGACCACGATCACGAGGAGTATTACGCGTCGATCGGGGCGCCGGACGTCTCCTGGCTGCCGCACGGCGACGTCCGGGAAGTGCCGTACGAGCCGGAAATCGCCCGGTACGGCGGCCTGGACGCACTGCCGGTGTCGGAGGAACTCTTCTGCCGTAGCACGGAAGTCGCGCTGGCGGTCCTTCCCGCGACCCGGACGACGAGCGCGAAGCTGTCCGCCGCGTTCGGGCTCGCGATGGCGACGGCGACCGCGCTCGGCTTCGACCGTCCGGGCGCGGCGGCCTGGCTGCGCTCACTCGCGGCGAGCTGGCGGAACGTGAGCGAACCCGCGCAACCGCCGTCCACCGGGTCCCATCGCGCGGCCTCGCTGATCCTGTCCCGGCACGCCGAGACACTCGACCGGAAGTGGGCCGCCGAGCCCACCGGCGCGACCGCGCACTGGGCGTCCCACCTGCGTGCCGCGTACACCGCGGTCGGTCCTGATCGCGACTACGTCTGGGCGTCGCAGCTGCACATGCTGTTCAACCGGCTCGGACTGACGCCGGAGGAGGAACGGCTGGTGTGCTGGGTGGTCGCGGCGAGCGCGGCCACGCCCGGCGCGCTCACGCCGTTCCACGACGACGGCGCCGACGCGCCCGACCGGCGTTATCAGCAGGCCAGCAAGTTCCTGCCCGGCTTCGACGAGCAGCTGCCGCACACGCTGCCCGAGCCCAGGCCGTCCTGGCAGCCGCGGGTCTCGCTGCCCGCGCCCGAGCACGTCCCGGCGTCGCTGACCTCGGCGTTGCGGGATCGGGCTTCGGCGCACTCGTGGTCGGGCACGCTGAGCGCGCGCGAGCTGGCGAGCCTGCTGTGGACGGCCCAGGGCAGCTCGCGAACCAGCGGCTACGGGCCGCACCGGCCGTACCCCAGCGCGGGCGCGGCCTACTGCGCCCGGCTGCGGATCGCCGCGCTCGACGTCGACGGGCTCGAGCCGGGCAGCTACGACGTCGACGAGGTGTCGCGGGAGCTGATCCGGACCGGCCCGGCGCCGTCCGTGCCGGACCTCGAGGACACGTCGGTGTGGTTCGGCCCCGGTGCCGAGTCGCTGGAGCGGACTCCGGCGATGCTGGGGCTGTACGTGCGCAACGGGTTCCTGCGGCAGAAGTACGGCCTGCGCGCGCTGCGGTTCGCGTTCACCGAGGCGGGGCACCTGGCACAGAACCTGTCGCTGGTGGCCGCCGCGACCGGGCTCGCGCTGGGGATGATCGGCGGCTTCTACGACGATGTCGCGCACGACGTGTTCGGGCTCGACGGTGTCGACGAGACTCTCGTCTATCTGCTGCCCCTGGCGAGGCTGCGCCAATTAAGGATGGGCTAATTTAGGATTGCCTGCATTAACCTCGCGACCGGCCCATTTCCGTGTTTCACTTATCGCGTGACCGAAATGATTGACGACGACGCTTCGGCGTCGCACGCCCACGAACCGCACGAGGGCGTCGGCGGCAAGCTGAACTGGCTGCGTGCCGGGGTTCTCGGGGCCAACGACGGGATCGTGTCGGTGGCGGGCATCGTCGTGGGTGTCGCCGGCGCGACCACGAACAGCACCACGATCCTCACCGCCGGAATTGCCGGGCTCGTCGCCGGCGCCTTTTCGATGGCGGGCGGCGAATACGTCTCGGTGAGCACGCAACGCGACACCGAACAGGCGCTCCTGCGGCTCGAGAAGCAGGAACTCAAGGAAATGCCGGAGGCCGAGGAACGCGAGCTGGCCGAGATCTACGAGAGCAAGGGCCTGTCCCCGGAGCTCGCCGCCCAGGTGGCCCGCGAACTGTCCGAAAAGGACCCGCTGCAGGCGCACGCGGAGGCCGAGCTCGGCATCGACCCGGGCAATCTGACCAGCCCGTGGCAGGCGGCCTGGGCGTCGCTGATCGCGTTCACCTGTGGTGGGCTGCTGCCGCTGCTGTCGATCGCCTGGGCCGGGGTGTCGCTGCGGGTCTGGGCTTGTGCGGCGGCGGTCATCGTCGGGCTGACGCTGACCGGCTGGATCAGCGCTCGCCTCGGCGACGCGGCGGTGGGCCGGGCGATCCTGCGCAACGTCGGCGTGGGGGCGCTGACGATGCTGGTGACTTACTACACCGGGGTGCTGTTCGGAGTGACCCTCGGTTGAGGACTCGTGAGCGTTCCGGGCGGTTAGAACCGCCCGGAACGCTCACGAGTCCTAATGCACGCCACGCATCAACTTGCGGATAACAGGCGTCGCCCCGAGCAGCAGCAGACCGATCACGATCGCGACCCCGCCCACAGTCCCGAAATACGCGGCTTCGCCGTCCAGCGAGTAGTACTCGGCGAGCTTGCCCGACATAGCCGTGCCCAGGGAGATCGACAGGAAGTTCAGCGCCACCATCTGGGTGCGGAACGCCTCCGGCGCCAGCTTCGTCGCCAGCGACAGCCCGACCGGCGAAAGCCCCAGCTCGGCGATGGTGAACACGAGCAGGATGCCGATCATCGCGAGCAGCGGGGTGCCGTTGCGGCCGGTGCCGACCAGCGGAAGGAACAGCAGGAACGCCACCCCCATGGTGATCGTGCTCAGCACGAACTTCATCGGCGACGACGGCTGGCGCGAGCCCAGCTTGAGCCACAGCAGCGCGAACAGCGGCGACAGCACGATGATGTACACCGGGTTCACCGAGGACACCCACGAGATCGGCATCTCCCAGCCGAAGATCTTCCGGTCGAGCCGCGCGTCGGAGTAGGTCGACAGCACCGTGAACACCTGCTGGTACAGCGAGAAGAACGCCGCGCTCGCGATGAACATCGGGATGAAGGAGTACACCCGGCTGCGTTCGGTCGCGTCGATCTTGCGGCTGCTCAGGATCACCGCGAAGTAGACCACCGAGATCGCCACGACCGTCCAGACCACGATGTCGGCCAGGTTGTCCGGGCGCACGACGTCGGTCAGCACCAGCGTCACGATCGCGGCGACCACCACGACGACGGCGCCCACCACGAGCAGCCGCTGCGACGCCGGCAGCGGGTTGGGTACCTCGGACGCCCGGTCCGGCAGGTTCTTCCGCCCGATCGTGTACTGGATCAGACCCAGCGCCATGCCGATCGCGGCCAGCCCGAACCCGAAGTGGAAGCCGGCCTGCTGCTGCACCAGTCCGGTGAGGATCTGCCCGACGAACGCGCCGAGGTTGATCCCCATGTAGAAGATGGTGAACCCGGCGTCGCGCCGCTCGTCGTCGCCGGCGTAGAGCGTGCCGACGATGCCGGTGGCGTTCGCCTTCAGCCCGCCGCTGCCGATCGCGACACACACCAGGCCGACGGCGATCCCGGCCACGCCGGGCAGCACGGCCAGGCTGATGTGGCCGACCATGATCAGCGCGGCGCTGAAGAACAGCGTCCGCTCGGAGCCGAGCAGCCGGTCTGCCACCCATGCGCCGACGACGGCCGAGAGGTACACGAGGCCGCCGTACGCGCCGACGACGCCCAGCGCGGACGCCTTCGGCAACGCGAGCCCGCCGTCCGCGGCCGCGAAGTACAGATACAGCGGCAGGATGCCGAGCATCCCGTAGAAGGAGAAGCGTTCCCACATCTCCACGCCGAAGAGGTTCGCGAGCCCTCGTGGGTGCCCGAAAAACCTGGTGTCCTGCTGAACCTCGGTAGAGGTGCTCACAGTGTTCATCCCTTGCGACTGGACTTCGTTGTCCCTTGGCATGCTAAGAGGACTCCGGGTGAATCCACCACCGCCACCCGATGTGGCCCCGGTCATGACAATCCGTGACCGGTTGGGATTAAAGTATCGTCAAGGTGCGCCGGGAAGTCTGGTCGGCAAGTGTGTTCGCCGTTGCCTAGTTTCCGGAGCGACCGATGTCCCGACCGATCACGGAGTTCGCGCGCTACCTGCGCACCGAGACCACCGGCGGGCTCATCCTGCTCGCCGCCACCGCGGTCGCCCTGATCTGGGCGAACTCCCCGCTGCGCGACGCCTACCACGCACTTCGCGACTTCCGGCTCGGCCCGGAGTTCCTGCACTTGAACCTGTCGGTCGGCGACTGGGCGAAAGACGGCCTGCTGGCGCTGTTCTTCTTCGTCGCCGGCCTGGAACTCAAGCGCGAGCTGGTGATCGGCGAGCTGTCGCGGTTCAAGCAGGCGATCCTGCCGGTGGTGGCCGCGCTCGGCGGGATGGTCGTGCCCGCGGTCGTCGCGCTGGCCGTCGGCTGGGGGACGCCGGGGATCGAGCGCGCGTGGGCGGTCCCGGTCGCCACCGACATCGCCTTCGCGCTGGGCGTGCTCGCGCTGACCGCGTCCAACTTGCCCTCCAGCGCCCGCGTCTTCCTTCTTTCACTGGCGGTGGTGGACGACCTCGGCGCGATCGTCGTCATCGCGGTGCTGTTCACGACCGGGTTCGACCTGCTCGCGGCGGGCATCGCCGTCGTCGCGCTGGCGCTCTATTGGTACCTGCAGCACAAACGCGTGCGGACGGCGTGGATTTACGTGCCGTTGGCGCTGGTCACCTGGGTCGCCGTCCACTCGGCCGGGATCCACGCGACGGTCGCCGGGGTCGCGCTCGGGCTGCTCACCCGCGTCCGCCCGGACGACGGCGAGGAGGCGGCCCCGGCGCTACGCCTCGAACACCGGCTGCAGCCGTGGTCGGCGGCGGTCGCGGTGCCGCTGTTCGCGCTGTTCGCCGCCGGCATCACGGTCAACGGCGGTTCGCTGGGCGCGGTGTTCACGACGGCGTTGCCGCTGGCGATCCTCGCCGGGCTGCTCGTGGGCAAGGCCGTGGGGATCCTCGGCGCGAGCATGCTCGCCGTCAAGCTCGGCGCCGCGGAGAAGCCGCGCGGGATGGGCTGGCGTGATCTCGGCGCGTTGTCGCTGCTCGGCGGGGTCGGCTTCACCGTGAGCCTGCTGATCGCGGAGCTCGCCTTGCCCGGGGACACCAGCGAACTCGCGAAGACCGCGGTGCTCATCGCGTCCGCCGTGGCATCGCTTTCCGCGGCGCTGTTGCTGCTGCGCCGAAGTCGCGCGCATGCCGATGCGGACTGACCAGCGTGCCGCCGCGCCCGGTTTTGGCGCACATGGCACGATGACCCGGTGAGCAGCCCCAAACACGAACGCACCGGCCCCGACGGCGTGGGGGCCGTGCCTTACCTCCCCCTGACCGCCGACACCGACGTCCCGGGTGACCAGTCGATCGGCCGTCTGGTCGGCGACGCGACCCAGCACATCTCCACCCTCGTGCGTGCCGAGATGGAACTGGCCAAGTCCGAGGTCGTCCGCGAGGTGAAGAAGGGCCTCAAGGGGGCCGTGTACTTCCTGATCGCGCTGACCGTGCTGCTGTACAGCTCGTTCTTCGCGTTCTTCACCCTGGCCGAGGGCCTGTGGCCCTGGGTGGGCCACCGCTGGGCCGCGTTCCTCATCGTCTTCGGCCTGATGATCGTCGTCGTGCTCGTCACCGCGTTCCTCGGGTGGCGGAAGTTCAAGAAGTTCCAGGCCCCGGAGCGGACGATCACCAGCCTCAAGGAGACCGCGGCGGCGCTGAAGCCGCAGCGTCCCGCCGAGGACGACCTGCCCGCGACCCGCGGCTGACCGGCGGCGCTCGCCCGGTGCAGCCGACGCCCGACCCGTCGATCGTCCGGATCGACGGCCCGTGGGCCCATCGTGACGTCTCCGCCAACGGCATCCGGTTGCACGTCGCCGAGCTCGGCGACGGCCCGATGGTGGTGCTGCTGCACGGGTTCGCCGAGTTCTGGTGGACCTGGCACCACCAGCTGCGCGCGCTCGCGGACGCCGGTTTCCGCGCGGTGGCGGTGGATCTTCGCGGCTACGGCGATTCCGACAAGCCGCCGCGCGGCTACGACGCCTGGACGTTGTCCGGCGATGTCGGCGGCTTGATCAAGGCACTCGGCGCTCGGCGCGCGCACCTGGTCGGTCACGCCTGGGGCGGCATGCTCGCCTGGACGGTCGCTTCGCTGCACCCGCGGCTGGTCTCGTCGGTGACGGCGATCGGCGCGGCCCACCCGCTGGCGCTGCGCTCGGCGGTTCTCCGCTCGCCGTGGCGGGGCCAGGGCCGGGCGGCCGGGCACCTGTTCCGCTTCCAGGTCCCGATGGGGCCGGAGAAATGGCTGGTCCGCGACGACGCCGCCGCTGTTTCGTCGCTCTTCGACAGCTGGGCCGGCGCGGATTGGCGGTCCACTTCGGACTTCGCCGGATCGCTGGAGCTGTTCCGGCAGGCGATGCTCGTTCCCGGCGTCGCGCACAGCGCGCTGGAGTACTACCGGTGGGCGTTCCGCGCGCAGTTCCGCGGGGAGGGCCGCCGGTTCACCGACGCGGTCGGCGCGCGGATCGCGGCGCCGACGTTGCAGCTACACGGCGCCGACGACACCTGCATCCTCCCGGAGACGGCGACGTCGTCGGTGCGGTGGGCGGGCCCGCATTCGGCGCCGGTGATCTGGCCGGAGGTCGGCCACTTCCCGCACCTGGAGGCGCCTTCTCGCACCTCGTCCGCTTTGGTGGACTTCCTCCGGATGAGCTGAAGGACACCTTCAGCGCGCTCGATGCCGGGCCCCGGCGAGGCCGTCCACCGAGGCCGTGACCATCCCTGGACCCGAGGTTCGATCACAATATCGGACAAAAGCCAGAATTCAGACCAGGTTCGGGTCGGCGTGACGGCGCCAATGCGGCCTTTGGTGCGTCCAACGCACCCAATGCCACATTGGGTGCAGCAAGTCCACAAAGGACATACCGCACGCCTCGCCCGGCCCGGTTATCCACAGAACCCGCCCGGTGTGGACAACTCCCGCGTCTCCGGCTTCGCGGCCGTGGGGTGTCGGGGGGCGCCGATAGACTGGTGCTGGGGTCGCCCCCCGGGACGGGTGGGGGCTGCGCGAAGTCGCGTTGCCCGCCGAGGACTGTTCTTGGTCACGGGGCCTGGGTGCCCGGAGGTGCTTTGTGGACGCGCTGCACCCAATGTGGACCCAAATCAAGTCTGAATTATGGCTTTTGTTCGATTTGCCGTGCTAGCGAGGCGAGGTGAAGGGGACTTTCATCGCGTCACGCGCTAAGAAGGTTCCCCTCACACCAGGTTGACCTTTCGCCGGGTCGCGGCGACTTTGCCGGAACCCTGCCGGGAAGGGCGGGGGCTGGGCTGGGGCGGATTCAGGCCGCGCAGGAGCCGGTGGAGACGTTCGTGGATTGGGAAGGCGCCTGGTCGACTTCGGAGCGGACCTGCTCCGCGGTCAGGGTGAAGCCCGTCTCCGGGTCCTCCACCGCCGCGCCGAAGACCACGCCGATGACCTTGCCGTCCGGGGTGATCATCGGGCCGCCCGAGTTGCCGCTGCGGATCTCCGCCCGGACCGTGAAGACGTCCCGCTGCACCGTGTTCGCCTCGTAGATGTCCGGGCCGCGCAGGTTGATGCGGCCGCGGATCCGCGCCGGCGTCGCCTTGTACGGGCCGTCCAGCGGGTAGCCGAGGACGATCGCACTGTCGCCCGCCTTGGCCGTCTCGGCGGCGAACGGCAGCGCCGGGGCACGCAGGCGCGGCACCGCGAGCACCGCGATGTCGACCTCGGGGTCGAAGTAGACGACCCGCGCCGGGTAGTCGCCGGCCGTCGTCTCGATGCCGACGGTGTCCGTGCCGGCCACGACGTGCGCGTTCGTCATCACGCGCTGCGGCGCGATCACGAAACCGCTGCCCTCCAGCGAGCGGGAGCAAGCGCTTGCCTGGCCGCGGATCTTGACCACGCTGGGGTGCACGGACTGCACGATCCCGCTCTTCTGCAGCGCGCTGTCCGGCGGGGACGTGTCGGCCGTCGGGGTCTTCTGGAAGGGGTCCACTATGGACGGGAAGCCGGACGCGTCGAGCAGCTTGCGCAGGTCGCTCGGGAAGCCCTGGGCGGCCTCGGGCATCACGTCGTTGACGCCGCCGAGCACCACCGAGCTGTTGATCGCCTTGGCCAGCCCCGGCAGCCCGGACACCGTGGTCAGCGGCGTCGCGATCAGCCACGCCACGACGAACACGACCGCCGCCTGCACGAGCGCGCCGAGCGTCTTGTCGATGCCGGAAAGCCGGTCCGGGTTGATCTTCTGGCGCAGTTTCCGCCCGACCCAGACGCCGAGCGTCTCGCCGAGCGCGACCAGGAACACCACCGTCGCCACGGCGAAGGCGACCTTGGCCACCGGGTTGGTGAACAGGTCCACCACCAGCGGCGCCAGCTTGATCCCGCCCAGCGCGCCGAGCACCACGCCGACCAGCGAGGGCAGCGCGATGATCACCCCCTGGAACGCGCCGGACACCGCCGCCAGCAGCGCCAGCAGCAGCACCACCAGATCGACCCAGTTCACGCTTTCACTCCTCGCCCGCCACCCGCGTGCGGTACGCGGTCAACGCCTCGTCGAGATCCCGTACGTCCGTGGTGTCCCACTCCCGCTCCCAGCCGCCGAGGCCGAGCAGCACGGACAGCAGGCCCGCGGTGAATCCCCAGACGAACAGGCCATCGACCTCGAAGGCCGGACTCTTCCACGGCATCCCCACGCGGCGCACCTGGAACCGGTTCGCCGGGTCGGCGAGATCGGCGAGCGCGACCCTGGCCACCGACGCCGTCTCGCCGGGATCGACCGCGTGCACCGGCGAGGGGGTGTCCCAGTGGGCCAGCACCGGCGTCACGGCGAAGCCGGACACCGGGACGAACAGCTCGGGCAGGACCGCGACCGGCCGGACGCCCGAGGGATCGACGCCGGTCTCTTCTTCGGCCTCGCGCAGGGCGGTGCCGATCGGGCCGCCGTCACCGTCCTCGGCACCGCCGCCGGGGAACGCGACCTGGCCCGCGTGCGAGCCCAGCGTGTCGGCGCGGCGCAGCAGCAGGACGTCGGGACCGGCTTCACGCTCGCCGAAAAGGATCAGCACCGACGCGGGCCTGGTGTAGGCGTCCTCGGGCGGGTTGAACCGGGTGAACGTGGTCGAGTCGAGCTCTCCGCTCACCTTCACCAGCGGGGCGAGCCACTCCGGAACGGACGTCGGCTCGACGAGCGGTCCGATCATGAGGCCCCTTCCACTGCCGCGTGCACCTGGACAGTGTTCACGAAGGTGCGGGGATTCGCGATGAACCGCACCTGGCCGTCGGCCGTCACGAGGTAGGACGCTGGCAGCGCGGAAGGGACTTTCAGAGCACTTCGGACCGGCCCGGTCTGCCCCTCCCCGTCGAACACGGAAGGCAGGTGGACGCCCAATGTGGACAGCAGCTCGAGGCCGTCCTTGGCGGGGCTCTGCACCTGGACGCCGAGCACGCGGATCGCGCCCGGCTCGGCGGCGTAGGCCTGCAGCACCGGGAGCTCGGTCTTGCACGGCTGACACCAGGACGCCCACACGTTGACCAGCACCGGAGCACCGGCCAGCGCCCGGCCGAGGTCCACCTTGGAGCCGTCGCCGAGGCAGTCCGCGGCGACGCCGTCGAGCTGCTTGACGACCGGCGCGGTGCCTGCCGCCGGGCAGGGTTTCAACGCGGCCGCGGCACGCGCGGGCGCGAGGTCTTGGGAAGGCCGGGCGGAGGTGTCCGAACCCCCGCGCGGGAGGAGCGCGACGAGCAACGCGGCCACCAGGACGGCGGCCGCGAGAGCCCATTTGGTGACGGTTGTCACCGGGGCGCCGCCATGGCCAGGATGTGGTCCTTTTCGACACCCTTGACCAGTTTGGCCGCTTCCTCGAACCCGATCGGCCCGGTGCCGTAGGACGGGCAGTCCCTCGCCAGCGGGCAGGCACCGCAGGCGGGCTTCTTGGCGTGGCAGACGCGTCGGCCGTGGAAGATCACCCGGTGCGAGAGCATGGTCCACTCCTTGCGGGGGATCAGCTCGCCGACCGCGTGCTCGACCTTGACCGGGTCCTCCTCCTCGGTCCAGCCCCAGCGCCGGACCAGCCGTCCGAAGTGCGTGTCGACGGTGATGCCGGGGACGTCGAAGGCGTTCCCGAGCACGACGTTGGCGGTCTTGCGGCCGACGCCGGGCAGCGTGACGAGGTCCTCGAGCTTCCCGGGCACCTCGCCGCCGAAACGCTCGACGAGCGCGGCGCCCAGGCCCATCACCGAGTTGGCCTTGGCGCGGAAGAAGCCGGTCGTGCGGAGGTACTCCTCCAGCTCGGGGCGGTCGGCGCCGGCGTAGTCGGCCGCGGTCCGGTAGCGCTTGAACAGCGCGGGCGTGACGAGGTTCACCCGGACGTCGGTCGTCTGCGCGGACAGCACGACCGCGACCAGCAGTTCGAGTGGCGTGGTGAAGTCGAGCTCACAGTGGGCGTCCGGATACACGTCGTCCAAGCAACGCTTCATCCGCCTTGCGCGTCTCACCAGAGCTAACCGGCTTTCACCAGCGCCCTTACGGGGGGCGTTCGTGGTGGCAGGTGGCACCCCGATAGCCTACGGGCGCCGTCGGACGAGCCGGTCAACGCACCGGTGGACGTCGCGACACGCCAGAGCACCCCACCTCGGCGCAATTCACGGCCGCCATGAGCGAGGATCTGGAGTAGATGCTTTTCACTGAATGCGGTGGGTCCCGGTCATGACAGTCTGGTTCGTCATCCTGGTCCCCCTGGTGATCATGTTCTTCGCACTGTTCATGGAGCGGGTGGAGAGCAGGCTCAAGCACGTCGCCGTGCAGGAGAACGAGGTCGAGGAGTTCCTCGAGCAGGCCCAGCCCAACGAGGTCAGGGCCCTCTACGGGCACGGGATCGGCCGCGCGCTGGAGCTGTTCCGGCTGCGTAGGCTGGGCGGTCGGGCAGCCAGGCTTCGCGCGCGTCGCGTACGCAGCTAGGCTCCACGTTCGACGAGATCGTTTACCCGGCCACCGCGCGCCCGGCAGGCGATCTCGCCGGTACGCCCTAGACTGACGCGCAAGTGATCGGCGTCACGCTCCTCCACCCACGGGGGAGCGTGATCGTTTCTCGACGAGGAGGCACCCGAGGTGGACGAAACCCTGGCCCGTGCGGGCATTTTCCAGGGTGTTGAGCCGGCAGCCGCGGAGGCGCTGGCCCAGACCTTGGAATCCGTGGAGTTCCCCCGCGGCCATGTCATCTTCAACGAGGGCGAGCCCGGCGACAAGCTGTACATCATCCAGTCCGGCAAGGTGAAGATCGGCCGCAAGTCCCCGGACGGCCGCGAGAACCTGCTGGGCATCTTCGGCCCGTCCGACATGTTCGGCGAGCTGTCCATCTTCGACCCCGGCCCCCGCACGTCCAGCGCGACGACGGTGACCGAGGTCCGCGCGGTCACCATGGACCGTCCCGCCCTGCGCCAGTGGATCTCGACCCGCCCGGAGATCGCGGAGCAGCTGCTCCGCGTCGTCGCCCGCAGGCTGCGCCGGACGAACAACATGGTCGCCGAGCTGATCTTCACCGACGTCCCCGGGCGTGTCGCGCGCGCGCTGCTGCAGCTCGCGCAGCGCTTCGGCAGCCAGGAGGCGGGCCTGTTGCGGGTCACGCACGACCTGACGCAGGAGGAGATCGCCCAGTACGTCGGCGCCTCGCGCGAGACCGTCAACAAGGCTTTGGCGGACTTCGCCCACCGCGGCTGGCTGCGGCTCGAGGGCAAGAGCGTCCTGATCCTGGACCCGGAGCGCCTGGCCCGCCGCGCCCGCTGAGTTCTCTCACCTGAAGGCCATCCCCGCTCGCGGGGGTGGCCTTCAGTGTGTCCGGGCCGGAAGTCCATGAATGCCACATTGAGGGCCCAAGACGCCGTGAATGTGGCATTCACGGACTTGAACCTCGACCGGGTGAACCGCTCACCGCCGGTCACCGGAAATAACAAAGAGCCGGGCGCCACCCCCGACGTGGCGCACCGGCTCTTCGCTGTGCGCGGACCATCCCCCGACGATCCGCGCTCCCCGCCCTCCGGGCCAGGCCCCGACCCTTATGCCGGAGGGAGCTGGGTTCTGTGCTGTTGTTCAACCATCACGGCCCATACCCACGAATTCAAGGCCATTCACTCTCAAGGACGCCACCCGGGCAGTTTCGTTGCACGAGTTCACCGAGAATAGGCAAGCCGTTACCGGATCGAGACTTCGCACTCTCAACCCAAGATCATTGTCCATGGTGACGCACCTGACCGTCAAATAACTGGTACCGGCGTACCACTCTGCGGCATACTGGTACTCATGTCCCAGTCCGTGCCGAACCACGAGAGCCGAACCTCCCTCGCCGACTACCGCACCGCGCTGACCAGCCGCGCGGCCAGGCGGCCCGCCGTGGCGTCCGTCCTCGCCCGGCTGCCGATCGCCATGATCGGCATCTCCGCGTTGCTCTACGTCCAGCGCGAGACCGGCTCGTTCGCCGCGGCCGGGCTGGTTTCGGCCGGTTCGCTGACCGGGGTCGCCGTCGGCGCCGTCGTCCAAGGCAGGCTGATCGACCGCTTCGGACCGACGCGCCCGCTGCTCGCCGCAGCCCTGCTTTCGGTCCTGTCAATGGCGGTGCTGGTCGTCGCGATCGAGTCGCACGCGGCCACCGCTCTCCTCGTCGCGCTGGCCGGGATCACCGGTTTCTCCGAGCCGATGGTGGGCTCCGCCTCCCGCGCGCTCTGGACGCGGCTGCTGCCTCCTGGCGGCCCGCGCAACGCCGCGTTCTCGTACGAAGCCATCAGCATGGAGGTCTTCTTCATCCTCGGCCCCGGTGTCGCCGGGCTGCTGGTGCTTGCTCCGTGGGCCGGGACCGGCCTGGTGCTGGGCGTGGCCATGCAGTTCGCCGGCGCGACGCTGTTCGCGCTGAGCCCGGCGGTCCGCGCCTGGGGTCCGGCGGAACGCTCCGGCGGCTCCCTGCTCGGCGCGCTGTCGAGCCCCGGCATGCGGACGTTGGCGCTCGCGGCGCTCGGCTTCGGCATGGTGATCGGGTTCGTCGAGGTCGCCGTGCCCGCGTGGGCCACCGAAGCCGGGCAGGCTTCGGTCGGCGGTCTGCTGCTGTCGGCGTGGTCGCTGAGCTCGGTCGCCTTCGGCGTCGCGTACAGCCTGCGCCCGTGGCCGCGCAAGCTCGGCCTGCGGCTGCCGGTGCTGCTCGGCGGGTTCGGCGCCCTGGTCGCGCTGCTCGCGCTGCCGTCCTCGCTGTGGGGGCTGGCCGTCGCGATGCTGATCGCCGGCGCGCTGATCACGCCGCAGTCGACGACACACTCCTCCGCGATCGAACTGGTCGCGCCGGAGGGCACCGCGGCCGAGGCGTTCGGCTGGGTGCTCACCGCCGTCACGCTCGGCCTGGCCGCCGGCCAGTCGGTGAGCGGCTACATCGTCGAACACTCCGGGACGTCGGCAGCGTTCCTCACGGCAAGCGCGGCCGGGCTCGCGCTGGGTGGCGTCGTCTGGCTGCTGCGCGGCACGGTCAAGCCCGCCAAAGGGGCCATGACCAGCGCAAAGGCGGAACTTGTCGGTGCCGGGCGGTAGCTTGCGGGCATGGACGTCACCGCTCCGGCTCGCTCGCTCTCGACCGCTGTCACCGCCGCGGCCCGCCTCCTGCCTGCCCGCGCCGGGCTGCGGCTACGGGCCGACGCCGCGGGGCTGACGGTCTCGGGAAGCGCGAGCGATCTCGCCGTCCGGTTCGGCTGTCCGGCGACAGCGCACACGGACGGCGAGGTCGTCGTCCCGGCGGCACCGCTGGCCGAGACGCTGCGGATGCTCGACACCGACCTGGTCCGGCTGGTCGTCGAGGGCAGTCGGCTGGCGCTGCGCCTGGACACCGCACGATTCGCGCTACCGCTGCTGTCCGCCGAGGCCGGCGCGGTGGTCGAGCCACCTCGGCTGTCCGAAGTGGACGGTGCGCTGCTGGCGTCGGCGCTGCGCACGGTGGCGGGCACGGCCTCGAAGGACGACCCGCTGCCGCTGTTCACCGGCGTCCGGGTGCAGGCGAGCGCGGGTGAGCTGCGGCTGACCGGCTCGGACCGATACCGGATGGCGGTCGCGAGGCTGCCGGTCCGGTCTTCCGGCGAGCTGGACGTGCTCGTCCCGGCCACGCTCCTGACCGAAGCCGCGAAGCAATCGCGCGGCAAGGTCGGGCTGCACTCCACGCCCGGCGGTTTCGGGCTGAGCTGGGAAGGCGGCCTGGTGACCACTGCGGTGCTGGACGCGGGTTTCCTTTCCGAGGACGCCATCCCGTCCGGCGCGGTGGACACGACGGTCGCGCTGGACGCGGACGCCTTGGCCGCGGCGGTGCGGCGGGTGGGCGTCTACGCGGAGGACCGGCGGGTGCTCACCCTGGAGGTTGGCGACACCCAGGTGCGCCTGGCGAGCGCACGGCAAGACGCCGGCGAGGCCGAAGAGACGCTGAAGGCGGACGTCCTCGGCGGCCGCACGTCCCCGTCGTTCCAGGCGCGCTACCTGCTCGACGCGCTCTCGGCGTTCGCGGGCGAACAGGTGGTGCTGTCGATCCAGCCGGGCATGCGCGCCTGCGTGCTCCGCGCGGCGAACCCAGGGGAGGTCGAGCTGACGTACTACCTGATGCCGATGCTGCCCCGCTGAAGGACTCGTGAGCGTTCCGGGCGGTTAGAACCGCCCGGAACGCTCACGAGAACTGGGTCAGGCGGCGGATGCCGCGCGCACCGCGGCTTCGACCTCGGCGAACGAGGGGTTGACCAGCGCGGTCGAGCCGACGATCACGGTCGGCACGGTCTCGTTCCCGTTCGCCACCTCGCGCACGCGCGCGGCCGCGGCCGGGTCCTCCCAGATGTTGATCTCGCGCACACTGAATCCGCTCTTCGACAGCGGGCGGTGCAGTGCCGCGCAGAACCCGCATCCGGGCCGCCAGTAGAACTCGACCTCGACGTCACTCATCCACGTTCCTCCGACCGCAAGTAGTCCAGCTGGGCCTGCACGCTCCATTCGGCAGGCGCCCACAGCGCCCGGTCGACGTCGGCATAGACGACCTCGACCACCTGGCGCGGAGTCGCGTCCGCGCCGAGCACCTTCAAGGCCGAACGCACCTGGTCGAGCCGCTGTTCCCGATGGGCAAGGTACTCCCGCGCGGTCGCGGGCAGATCGAGGAGCTCCGGGCCGTGCCCGGGCAGCCCCACCGTGCCCGCGGGCAGCTCGATCAGCTTCCGCAACGAACGCAGGTAATCGCCGAGATCGTGCAGCACGGTCGTGCCGCGCCCCAGGATCGTGTCGCCGGTCAGCACCTGGTCGCCGACCCGCAGAGACACCGAATCGTCGGTGTGGCCGGGCGTGTGCAGGACGCCGATGTCCAGGCCGCCGGCGGTAATCACCTCACCGTCCACAAAGGACGAAGCGCCGATGCAGAGCGCCTGGATCGAACGCGCGCACCGGGGCGCCGACGCGCTCGGCGAACCACGGCGCGCCCTCGGCGTGGTCAGGATGGCAGTGGGTGAGCAGGATCAGCTCCACCGGCGCAACGTCGGCCAGCAGCTCCAGGTGCTCGAGGTCGCGGTAACCCGGGTCGACGACGACCGCGGGCGAACCGGGCGCGCGCAAGACCCAGCTGTTCGTGCCTTCCAGCGTCATCGACGACGGATTGTTCTCCAGCAGCACCGAAGCGGTGTCGGACACGCGGCGCAGCACGCCGTACGCGGGCGCCGTCATCGTGGCTCCAGCACGACGTGGATCTGCTCGCCTTCGCGGCGAAGCAGCGGCGCGATCCGGACGATCTTCCGTTCGGACGCCAGCGCGTCGTCGGCGGTCTCGAATTCGGCCAGCTCGCTCAGCGTCAGCCACGTCGGCGGCATGAGCATCCGACGGCCCTCACGCGCGTCGGCAATCGCGTCGGAGGGTCGCTGCCAGCCGGAGCTTGAGGCCTCCGAAGTGGCGCCGTCAGCGTCTTGCCCCGAAGGAAGCTTCGCGACGTAGAAGCGAGTGTCGTAGCGACGCGGCTCCTGCTCCGGCGTGATCCAGTGCGCCCAGGGCCGCAACAGATCCGCGCGCAGCGTGAGCCCCGCGTTAGCCAAGAAGCCCGCGAGAGACACTTCGCGGCTTTCGAGGTCCACGCGTGCCTGTCGGTACGGCGAGACGTCGGTGAGTACCTCTGAGGCGCTGCCCGCGAGCAGAACCCCGGACTCCTCGAACAGCTCGCGCACCGCGGCGCAGGTCAGCGCCCGCGCGAGAGCATCGTCACAGCCGAAGCGCGAAGCCCACCACGACGGCTCCGGGCCGGCCCAGGCCACCGAGGCGTCGGCGTCGCGCGGATCCACCCCGCCGCCGGGGAACACGGTCATCCCGCCGGCGAACGGCATGCCCTTGACCCGGTGCTGCAGGAAGACTTCGAGGCCGTCCGCGCCGTCGCGCAGCAGGATCACCGTCGCCGCTTCCTTGGGCGTCACCGGTGGCCCGTCCGCGTTGGCCCGCGTCGCCACCCCGGCGCCCACCGGGATGTCGAAGACAAACTCCTTTGGCTGCTCCACCCCGGCAACATACCTCGCGACGAAGGCCGCACCTCCCAGGGGAAGTGCGGCCCTCCGAACAAAACAGAAACTACGGAGCGGTCCAGCCGCGCTGCTCGCCACCGGAGCGCGAAGCGCCGTTGAGACGCATCTTCGCCGCCTCCGCGCGCTCGCGCTCGGCCAGCTCCGCGTGCAGTTCGCGCAGCAGTGCGCGGTCCCGCTCGGACAAGCTCGGATCTTCCAGATCGAGCGCGGGCAGCTCGACGACCTCGTGCATGCTCGGCTTGCCCGCGGCGATCTCGCGGCCCTTCTCCGGGTCCTCGGCCAGCGCCTGCCGCAGCTGCGCCACCTCGGCCGGGGTCAGGTCGGCGGTGCGCTCGGCGCGCGTCTCCGACCGGGCCTTGCGCGGCGGCTCGGGCACCGGCGGCGACACGATCGGCACCACCGGGGCGACCGGCTCCGGGGCCACCGCCGCGGCCGCGGCCGCGCGCATGCTGTGCCTGCTGCCCGACTCGGCCACCGGTTCCGGCGTGGGCGTGACCTTCGGCGGCACCGGCTCGGAGCGGTACGACGAGCTCGACGACGTGTTACCGGTCACCCACGCCGGGGACGCGGCGGACGCGGCCGCCTGGTGGTACTCCGAGCGCGCGACACCGGGGCCGCTGACCTCGACGACCGAGTGGATCCCGGCCCGGCGCAGCGCCGTGTCGACGCGGAACGCGACCGCGGGCGGGTTGCCCTCGGGGCCGAGCTCGACCAGCACCACCCGCTGCGGCAGCGCGCCCGGCACGCTGCCGGCCGGGGTGTTGCGCCACACCGCGTGCACGGACCGGACGTCCGGCAGCACCTGCAGGGTCCGGTCGAGCGCCTCGGCGATGCCGAACTCCGGCGCGTTCTCGCCGGTGAACCGGTGCGTGAAGATCGGCTCGGCCTCGTCGACCAGCAGATCGTTGGCCAGCGTCGCGTCGGACCGGCTCATCTCGAGCACCAGCGCCAGCTCGCGCTGTTCGGCCGAGCTGACCGTGATCCGGCCCGCGATCAGCGTGCCGGTGGTCAGTTCGACGGCTTCGTCGATGTGCGCCCGGGCGATGAGCTCGCGCGCTTCGGTGAGCGCGCTGTCGTCGATCCGGCCCGCCAAGGCCAGTAACAGGTTGTGCAGGCGCAGGGGCACCGAGAACCCGTCCATGGGCGGGCCGTCGTGGACCTCCACCATTGCCTTGCTCCCTCCCAGCTCGCCTGGCGGAGCGAGCGTTATGCGGCTACGAGCCGGGTTCCCGCCACCGCGCCGACGCAGACCAGCTCGGAGTCGGCCAGCGCGGCCCGGTGGTAACCCTGCAGGTCGAAGCGCGGCGGGATGACCTCGACGCTGGGCTCTTCATCGCCCAGGACCCGCAGCACCCGCTGCAGTTCGCCGGTCAGCCTCGGCAGCCCGGACAGCGCCGTGATCAGCAGGACGCGCTTCGCGGTGCCCTGTCCGACCACGCCGACGTGCCGCCAGCTCTGCCGCACTTCCCCCACGTCCGGGCGTCCCCGCAACGTTGCGTGGATCAACACGGACACGGAGTCGACCGAGTTAACCCATTCGGGTGCACTCGACGTGAATGTGTACCTGTTCTCGGTGACGTCGTCTACCCCGAGCGTCGAACTGACCTGGTGCCAGTCGGCGCCGTGCGGGATGAGCCCGGCGACAAGCAGCCGGTACTCGGTCTGGTCGAGGTCAATCCTGTGCTTAAGCAAAGACCTTGGCAGGGTCCGCGCGAGCGTGCCCATGGCACCCTCGCCGAGCCAGTCCCGGAACCGCCACAGCAACTGGTCCGGCAGCCGCCCGGCCAGCCGCAGCAGCAGCTCGTGGGTGGCCTGTTCGATGTCCGGATCCATCACTGCACCTCCACGATCAGTTCGACCTCCACCGGCGACCCGATCGGCAGCTCCGCGACACCGACCGCCGAGCGGGCGTGCACGCCCGCGTCGCCGAAGACCTCGCCGAGCAGCTCGGACGCGCCGTTGACGACCGCGGGCTGTCCCGTGAAACCGTCGGCAGAGGCCACGAAGCCGACAACCTTGACGATCCGAGCGACGTTGTCAATGCCCACGAGCGCGTGCACCGCGGCGAGCGCGTTCAGCGTCGACGTCCGCGCGAGGTCCTTCGCCTCCTCGGGGCTGACCTCGGCGCCGACCTTGCCGGTCGCCGCGAGCACGCCGTCGACGAAGGGCAGCTGGCCGGACGTGTACACGTGCGAGCCGCTGCGGACCGCCGGGACGTAGGCGGCCAGCGGCTTCGCGACGCCGGGCAGCTCGATGCCGAGCTCCTTCAGCCGTTCGCTCCAGGTCACGGGGGTTGTCCTCTCAGCCCTTGGGACGCTTCAGGTACGCGACGTGCTGCTCACCGGTCGGGTTCGGCAGCACGGTGACCAGCTCCCAGCCGTCCTCGCCCCACTGGTCGAGGATCGCCTTGGTCGCGTGGATCAGGAGGGGGACGGTGGCGTACTCCCACTTGGCGCTCATACGCGGGAGCGTAGCCAAGCGGGCAAGGCCGCCGGGGGCCGACGGCGGGAAAGACCCGAGGCCTGGGTGAACCCGACCGGGTGAACGAATCCCCAGACCTGCGCGACTGTGGTTCACTTCACACCTACTGGTGAGTAGATAAGGACCACGCCATGCGGACAACGAAGTCCCTGGGTGCCGCCGTCCTGGCCGCGCTCCTCGTCCTAGTTCTCGCTCCGACCGCCTCTGCCGCTTCGGATCTCCCGGTGCCGTGGACGCTCCTGGCCGCGCTGCCCGCGCAGGCGGCGAATCCCGGCGGGCCGCCGCCCGGCGCGAACGACTTCTCCTGCCGGCCGAGTGCCGCGCATCCCAGCCCGGTCGTGCTGACGCACGGTCTCGGCGCGAACCAGACCGTCAACTGGCAGACGTTCAGCCCGTTGCTGAAGAACCACGGCTACTGCGTGTTCTCCCTTACTTATGGGGTGCCCGGCGCGCCGCTGCCGATCTACCAGCCGGGCGGGCTGCTGCCGATGGAACAGAGCGCGGCCGAGCTGGGCGCGTTCGTCGACCGGGTGCTGGCCGCGACCGGAGCGTCCAAGGTGGACATCCTCGGCCACTCCGAGGGCACGGTGATGCCTTCCTATTACGTGAAGTTCCTCGGCGGAGCGTCCAAAGTGGACAAATATGTCAGCCTGACCCCGCTCTGGAGCGGGACGACGCTGTTCGGCGTCTCGTCGCTGTACGACCTGTCGAAGCTGATCGGCCTGGACGCCGGGATCAACGGCGCGCTCGACCCGGTGTGCGGATCGTGCCGGCAGTTCCTACGCGGCTCCGCGTTCCTGACGAAGCTGAACAGCGGCAACGGCGTCTTCCAGCCCGGCGTCGAGTACACGAACATCCTGACCCGGTACGACGAAGCCGTGACGCCGTACACGTCCGGGCTCGGCTCGGGCCCGAACGTGCACGACATCGTCCTGCAGAACTCCTGCCCGCTGGACCTCTCCGAGCACGCGGGCCTGGCGGCGGACCGCAACGCGGCCGGTCACGTCCTCAACGCCCTCGACCCGGCCCATCCTCAGCCCGTCCCCTGCGTCCCGGCCTCGGTCCTCGGGAGCTGACGCACCGCTAACGTGAGCGCGTGGAAACGTGGCGGGTGATCGCGGTGGCGGTGCTGGCGGCGGCCGGGCTGCCGCTGGTGCTGGTCGTGATGGCCAAGGTGCGTGACCGGACGCAGAGCTCCGGGCAGACCGTGATCGGCGGTGTGGTCACGCTCACGGTGCTGCTGGTGCTCGGTGTGCTGATGCTCACTGCGCTGCCCGGCCTCGTGACCTGGCTCGTCGTCGCCGCGGTGGCCACTGCGGTCAGCGTCATGATGCTCGCCAGCTGAGCGCTCAATTAGGGTGAAGTGGTGACAACTCCCCATGCCGGCTGGACCGACGAGCTCGCCCGTGCCCGGCTGCACTTCGTCACCGGCAAGGGCGGGACCGGCAAGACGACCCTGGCCGCCGCGCTCAGCCTCGCGCTCGCGCGCGACGGCCGCCGGGTGCTGCTGATCGAGGTCGAGGGCCGCCAGGGCATCGCCCAGCTCTTCGACACCGAGCCACTGCCCTACGCCGAGCAGCGCATCGCCTCCGTGCCCGGCGGCGGCGAGCTGCGCGCGCTGCACATCGACGTCGAGGCCGCGCTGCTCGAGTACTTCGAGATGTTCTACAACCTGGGCTTCGCCGGGCGGACGCTGCGACGGATGGGCGCGATCGAGTTCGCGACCACTCTCGCGCCCGGGCTCCGGGACGTCCTGCTCACCGGGAAGATCAAGGAGTGCGTCGGGCGCACCGAGTCCGACGGGCGCCACACCTACGACGCCGTCGTCGTCGACTCGCCGCCGACCGGCCGAGTGGTCAAGTTCCTCGACGTCACCAAGGCGCTGACCGACCTCGCCAAGACCGGCCCGATCCGCGGCCAGGCCGACGGCGTCGTCCGGCTGCTGCACTCCGGCGAGACGGCCGTCCACCTGACCACGCTGCTGGAAGAGATGCCGGTTCGCGAGACCGTCGAGGCCGTGGCCGAGCTCGACGGCGCCGACCTGCGTCCCGGCGCGGTGCTGGTCAACCGGGTCCGCCCGCCGCGGCTGCCCGCGCGCTCGATCACCGCGGCCGCGGACGGCCGGGTCGACGCCTCCCGCGTCCGCGCCGGGCTTGCGTCGGCCGGGCTCAAGCTCGCGGCGGACACACTGGACGCGCTGGTCGAGGAGACCGTCGAACACGCTGTGCGCGTCGCCTCCGAGCAGCGCGCCCGCGAACAGCTCGCCGAGGCGGACCTGCCGACGCTCGAGCTTCCGGACCTCACCGACGGCGTGGACGTCGCGGCGCTCTACGACCTGGCCGAGGCCCTCACCGAGCAGGGGGTGCGATGAGCACGATCGACATCGACGCGTTGCTGGACGACCCGGAAAGCCGCGTGATCGTCTGCTGCGGCTCCGGCGGCGTCGGCAAAACCACCACCGCGGCGGCGCTGGCGCTGCGTGCGGCCGAGCGTGGCCGGCAGACCGTGGTGCTCACGATCGACCCGGCGCGACGCCTCGCCCAGGCGCTCGGCCTGCGCGAGCTCGGCAACCACCCGAGGCAGGTGCAGGTCGAGGGATTCGAGCCCAAGGGCGAGCTCTGGGCGATGATGCTCGACATGCGCCGCACGTTCGACGACATGGTGCGCGTGCACGCGGGGCCCGAGCGCGCCGAGGCGCTACTGCAGAATCCCTTCTACCAGACCATTTCCACGTCGTTCTCCGGCACGCAGGAGTACATGGCGATGGAGAAGCTCGGCCAGCTCGCGTCCACGAGCGACTGGGACCTGATCGTCGTCGACACCCCGCCCAGCCGTTCCGCGCTGGACTTCCTGGACGCGCCGACGCGGCTCTCGTCCGCGCTCGACGGCCGGATGATCCGGCTGCTCACCGGGCCGGCCAAGGCCGGTGGCTGGGGCCTGCGCAAGGTCGTCAACGCCGGGTTCTCGATGTTCGCGAAGGCCGTGTCGACGATCATCGGCGGGCAGCTGCTCACCGACGCTTCGGCGTTCATGCAGGCCTTCGACAGCATGTTCGGCGGCTTCCGCGAGCGCGCGCGGAAGACGGCCGAGCTGCTGCGCTCGTCCGGGACGTCGTTCCTGGTCGTGGCCGCGCCGGAGCCGGACGCGCTGCGAGAGGCGTCCTACTTCGTCGAGCGGCTGTCCGAGGAATCCATGCCGCTGGCCGGGCTGATCGCGAACCGCACCCACCCGGTGCTGGCCAAGCTCTCCGGCACCGAAGCGCTGGCCGCGGCCGAATCGCTCCAGAAGGGCGACACGAGCGCGCCGCTGGCCGAGGCCGTGCTGCGGCTGCACGCGGACCGCGTCGACCTCGCCGCTCGTGAGGAACGGCTGCTCGCGCGTTTCACCCGGGCGCACCCGGAGGTCGCGCTGGTCAAGGTGCCGGCGCTGGCCGGGGACGTGCACGACCTCGACGGTCTGCGAGACATCGGAGCCAAGCTGGGTTCGTGAGGAAGTGCTGCCGGTACGGAGTTCCGGCAGCACCTTGTCCTCTGTCGCGCGCTGACGTGATCGCGCTGACAGGGCATCCGTCACAGTCGACTTGCCTGCTTCAGGGGGCACCTGCCATCGCGATCACGTGGCCTCCGGCCAAAAGAGGCGCGCGACGGTGAAGTCTCCGCTCGCGCGCTGCGCGCGCTCCTGGAGACGCCGGGACCGGTCGACAGACACGGCCCACGATCCGTTCAGCCGACTTCGACTCTCTCCAGTGCGTCGCGCTTGGCCGCCTCCAAGAGGTCGGCCCAGCTCTCCACGTCGGGGCGGCGGCGCAGCAGGGCCCTCCGCTCCCGTTCGGTCATCCCTCCCCAGACGCCGAAATTGATCCGTCCGTCGAGTGCCTCGGCGAGGCATTCGGTGCGGACCGGGCACCCCAGGCACACGGCCTTGGCCCGGTTCTGCTCCGCGCCCCGGACGAACAGGCCGTCCGGATCCGCGTCCCGGCAGGACGCGTTGATTCGCCAGCTCGACTGGTTGGCTTCCATAACCCCCAGCTCCCTACCCTCTGGTGTTCGACGCACCAGCGGTGGAAGGCAGCCTGCGCTCCCTACCCCCACGAGCGTGTCTCCCTCTGCTCACGTCGGTTGGACCGGACACCTCCCCGGTGCCGGGCGCCGCCGTTCGAATCAGCACGAGCTCCCACTCGCGCTCACTCGTCCGTCGGCTTTTCTCCGTGAGACGTTGACGGACTGTAGGGGCCCTCGGTTCCCCCCGCCAAGACCTAGCATGCCTTCCGCTACCAGATGTCACCAAACGGGGTGGGTTTTGTCACCGAACTCGCACCGGTGGGGACACGCTGTCACCGGCACCTGATCCGTTCCGCGTAGTCTGGGCTCCGTGCGCAAAGCGGATGGTTTGTTCAAGCTCATCGGCCTCTGCCTGCTCGCGGGGGTGCTCGTCGCCGGCATGCTCTTCCCGATCGTCGGGGCGGCCGGGGTGATGTCCAACCAGGCCAGCGAGACGGTGGAGAAGACGTCCTCGGACCTGGCCGACATCCCGCCGCCGCTGGTCACCACGGTGACCGACAACGCGGGCAAGCCGATCGCGACGCTGTACAACCAGTACCGCCTCCCGGTGACGGAGAACCAGATCAACGACGCCATGCAGTGGGCGCTGGTCTCGGTGGAGGACAAGCGGTTCTACGAGCACCACGGCGTCGACTGGCAGGGCACGCTGCGCGCGGCGGTCTCCAACGGCACGGGCGGGGACACCCAGGGCGCCTCGACACTCACCCAGCAGCTGGTCAAGAACTACCTGATCAACGTGGTCTACCGCGAGGACCCGGTCGGGCAGAAGAAGGCGCAGGAGCAGTCGATCGCCCGCAAGCTCAAGGAAGCGCGGATCTCGATCCAGCTCGAGACGAAGCTGACCAAGAAGCAGATCCTCACCCAGTACCTGAACATCATCGAGTTCTCCCGCCAGATCTACGGCGTCGGCGCGGCCGCGCACGCGTATTTCAACACCACGCCCGAAAAACTCACCGTCCCGCAGGCGGCGCTGCTCGCCGGGCTGGTCAACAACCCGGTCACCAACGACCCGTGGAAGCGCCCGGCGAACGCGACCGCGCGCCGCAACCTGGTGCTGGACCGCATGGTGGCCAACCAGAAGCTCGCGAAGGCGGACGCGGAACGTTTCAAGGCCGAGCCGCTCGGCGTCGTCCCGAACATCCCCGACAAGCCCGCCGCGAACTGCATCGGCGCTGGCGCGGAGGCCGGTTTCTTCTGCCAGTACGTCGAGGACTACCTCCTCAAGTCCGGCATGACGAAGGACGACCTCTATTCCGGCGGCTACACCATCAAGACCACGCTGGACGAACGCGCCAACCACGAGGCGAAAATCTCCGCGGAGACGCAGGTTTCGAAGACGCAGCCCTATATAGCGAACACGCTTTCCCTGATCAAGCCAGGAAAAGACCGGCATGAAGTCGTGGCTCTGGCCGCGAATCGCGACTACGGCGGAGACGCCGCGGCCGGGCAGACGACCTATACGTTGCCTGCCGGCGTCTACAACACCGGTGGCGCCGGATCGACGTTCAAGATCTTCACCAGTGCGGCGATCCTCGACAAGGGAATCGCCGGGATCTATTCCCCCGTAGACATGCCGGACAGTTACACCTCGCACGTGTTCTGGACCAACAAGGGCGGGTGCAGCACCACCCCGACCGGAAAACCGGCCAGCTACTGGTACTGCGTCGGCAACGCCGGCGACTACAGCAAGGCCGCCGCGAATGCGACACTCCAGACCGCGCTCGCCACCTCCCCGAACACGACCTTCGTGGGACTCGAGGACAAGCTCGGCAGCACCGGCCCCGCCATCGACATGGCCTCGCGGCTCGGCTTGCGGGAAACCATGGCCAGCAACATCGGGGGCGGCACAGTCGATCCGAAGTCGGAAGACAGGAACAAGAACAAGAGCCAGGCCGAGACCTACGGCCCCACCGGCAACAACCCCGGCTACGGCGCGTTCACGCTCGGCTTCAGCCCGGTCAGCGGTCTGGAGATGGCCAACGTCGCGGCGACACTGCTCAGCGGCGGCGTCTGGTGCCCGCCGACTCCGATCGCCGGAGTCACCGACCGGAACGGGAAACCCATCCCGGTCAAGGAAGCGCCGTGCGACCAGGCGGTGCCGGAAGGCCTCGCGAACACCCTCGCGGTCGGGATGTCCAAGGACGACCAGCCCGGCGGCACCTCGGCCGCCGCGGCCCGCGCGGTCGGCTGGGACCGGCCGTTGATCGGCAAGACCGGCACCACACAGGCCAACGTTTCGGCAGCGTTCGTCGCCGGCACCCCGCAGCTGGCCGGCGCGGCAATGACGTTCAAATTCGGCGGCGGCCAGGGCGGTATCTGTGACGCGCAGGTGGTCAACCAGGTCCACCTCTGCGGCAGCGGCAACATCTTCGGCGGCCGCGCCCCGGCGCGAACCTGGTTCGGCGCCATGAAGAACATCATGGACGGCCAACCGGTCGAGCAGCTGCCGCAACCGGATCCGAAGTACATGGGTGGCGGCGCACGTTAGCCAGCACGAAACGGGGCGGGAAGGCAAGACTCCCGCCCCGTTTTCGTGTCAACTCAGCAACTAGATCCAACCATCGTTTGGCCCACACCAGCGCACCGGAAGCACGTTGCCCGGGTAGTCGATGTAGTAGCTGGCGACCCACGCCTGATTGGCGTAAGAACCAGCCGGAACGTGCACATCGACGAACAGCCAGTTGGGGTTACCATTGATGTTCTGGCCCTTCTTCTGACAGTGCACTACGAGCGGCCAGTTCGGGTTGATCCGCTCTTCCACCCAGTTGCAGTTCGTCGTCGAGGGAAAATCGGTGCACTTGTCCCAGTTCAATTCGCCACCTGCTCTCGCTGCGACGTCATAAGCGAAGGTGTGGTAAGTCGGATCCGCAGCCGAGGCGACTCCCGCTCCGCCAATCATTCCCGAGATAACCACGACAAATGCCGCGATAACACTGAATTTTCGCATGATTCCTATTCCAAAAGTCGAAATAATGCAAGCCGCAGAGAAAATCTCGACTATGACCAAAGACTTGCGATGCCTGCCGGTGTGACATCAATCGACATCTAAGCACCGAGCCGCGCGCATACACACGAACCCTCCTCCCGAGCAGGGAGCTTAGCTCGACCGCCAGACCTTCGATCAATCAGCCATTCAGGTGATGTCGCCATCCAACTACAAGCAGCCGAAGACTGTGAGTTGACCACCCGAATGGCCCCTTGATCAACGCGCTCCACCACATGTGTACTGCCATGACCTGCGGCGACCTCTCGTCATGGGTAAACGTGACCGCCGACCCTGGGGAGGGGGTGAGCACGCGACGTCGGATGCGGTCGCCACGTTTCGAACGCCCGATCGGTCGCACGCGTACCACCGAGACCAGCGCTCGGAATACGCCAATTGCCAGCCGATATAACCCCTTCTTCGCGGCTACGGAATATCCGGGAATCAGCTCGATCGACGAGCGTTTCTGCTGCAATCTAGCTTTTCAGGAAGGTAAACGCATGCTCAAGTTGAGCAGATCTATACCCCGAAGACTGCGCTGGCTCCCGTTGGCACTGGCAGGTACCGTCGCCTACACTGTGCTGACGGGACCGGCCAGCGCAGCACCTTTGAGCCAATCACCGCTGTCCACCGGCGCAGCAACAACTCAGTCTGTACCGCCAGAATTGCGCTCCAAGGTGATCGGCGATGCCTGGGCAACGTCTACCGACCGTTCCGTGACCAGCAACGGGGACGCTGCAGGCTTTCACGTCCTTGTAGCGGATGCCAAGGATGGCTACGCGTGGCGCACCGCCGCGACGCTCACCGAGCCTGGTACCGAGACCGACCAATGGATCGGCCGGACGTGCCTTACCTCATCAGGGAAGCGTGCGGTCGTGGTCTACGCACCGCGGCAGGTCGTCAACAACGAGGACCGCTACCACCGCGGCGCGCTCGCCGCAGTCGTAGATCTGGACAGCGGTGCCGTCACCAAGCTGCCTGAGCCAGTGTCCATCGCATACTACAACCCGGGGTGCGGCACCGACGAGAGCGCCGTGCTGACGCAGAACTTCTACCGCAAGGGCCAGTACGTTTCGCGATTGTTCACGGTGGATGCCGCTCGCGCGCAGATCACGGCCACTGTCGATGCAATTGGTCAAGTAACGTCAGCCGTTCCGGCTGGCAAAGACCTCATCGCCGCAAAGGGTGACAACCTAGTGTCCGTCAGCGCGGATGGCACACTTACGCCTGTCGCCTCTACGCCAGGCGGGGCCTTCCGGCTGGTCGTGGACGCGGCCGGCGGCATCGCCTACCAAACACAGACCGCAACGAAGACCGATGTTCACCGATTTGTGCGAGGAACTGACCAGCTGATCACGACTGCGCCACAAGGTTCGGTCCAGCTTCACGGTACTGCCGGACGGGTGTTCCTCCAGGGACCCGACGCCACTCTGAAGTCCGCCCCGCCTCAATGGCAGGCCCTCAAGGTCCCCGTAGACGCCGAGCTGTCAACCACAGGTGCGCTTGCTGTCGACTCGGCTCTGTCTGGCAACCCCGCCAAGCCAGGCTCCGCACCGCAGCCTGCGGGTATGACCCCTGTTCGAATCACGGCTGAGGTAGTGAACACCAAGACGAATACGGACTTCGAGATTCAGCCGATATCACTGCAACCCGATCAGGGTAGCGCCGAATCTCCGGCAGTGCCGAAGACCGCAGGTAGTTCAGCCGGAGCCCAGACATCCGGTCCCGGCAACGACACGACCGATCCGAACCGCAAGTGCGCGATCCCGCGCAATGACCCACGGATCCAGTCACTGCAAGAGACTCCACAAATGGCGGAATGGGCTGCCAACCTTGCGGTGAAGGGCGCGCTCACTGTCGCCCGCCCGGCTGGATATAACGGTTCGGCGCTGCCAGCCTACACACCCCAGGGCCTCCTCCCCTTGCACGCGCTGCGCGGTGGTGGGCAAGTTCCGGCGCAAGTACTCCTCGGCGTTATGGCGCAGGAATCCAATATGTGGCAGGCCAGTCCCCATGCTGTAGACGGCGAGAGCGGCAACTTCCAGCAGGGCGGCTTCTATGGCCGAAACGTCGGCGTTGACCGAGTCGACTTTGCGCACGCGGACTGCGGCTACGGTGCAACGCAGGTCACCACCGGCATGACCGTCGGCGACGGCACGTCCGTATACACAAGAAACCAGCAGATCGCGCTCACGGTCGACTACGCGGCCAATATTGCAGCAGGCCTCAATATTCTTATAGACAAGTGGAATCAGCTCAAGGATCTGGGCATTGTGGCTAACAACACCGATCCCCAGTACATCGAGAACTGGTGGTTCGCACTCTGGGCATATAACAGTGGCTGGCACAAGCTCAACGACCCTACCGACCCGAACAGTCACTCAGATGTCTACGGGCTCGGCTGGTCGAATAACGTGGCCAACCAGGACCTCATCCAGGACCGCAAAGGTTTCATGGACAACACGACCAACTGTAAACCCAGTCAGCAGGACCCGAACGGTTCGTGCAACGACGCCAAACACCCAGGCGACTGGACGTACCCAGAACGGGTAATGGGATGGGCGTATCACTCACTCGTTCGGTACGACTGGCAAGCAGGCCAATACGACTATACCTTCCAAACCGGCAGGTTCGCCGACGGCGGTCCCCGGATTCCGAACAAACTCCAGTTCTGCGTCCCCGCGCAGAACATGTGCGATCCCAACACCACTCACGTCCCCGGCAACTTTCCCGGAACGGTCGCCAGCCACTGCCTGCGCGATGATCTCGCCTGCTTCTGGCACGCTTCCACGGCATGGGAGTCGGACCCGAGCAAGCTCGGCAAAGAACGACTGGCCTACACCGCTGGAACAGCCGAGCCTCAGCCCTACCGCTTCTATACACCCGATTGCGCCGCGAATGGTCCGGTTGCCAACTTTCTGATCATCGATGACGTCGCCTCGGACATCCGGACCCGGTACGGGTGCGGGGCCGGCGCGGCCAGCCATGGCTCACTGAATTTCTCCTTCGACGCCGACTCCGCAGGCAACTATCCGTCGAAGATCGACTTCCACCAGCTTGACACCGGCTACCGAGGCCACTACTGGTTCACCCACACCTGGAAGGACAAGGACGACAACACAAACGACAAGCATCGGATCACCGGCACCTGGACGCTTGATCAACAGATCAACGGATGGGCACGCGTCCTGGTGTATGTCCCGGACCATGGTGCAGACACGCCTCAGGCCTGGTACCGGATCAATGGTTCGGACAGCAATTCCCCACTGCGGGCAGTCACCGAAGGCAACTATCTCGACGAGAATCGGCGGCCACAGCCTGGCGGATGGCGCTCGCTCGGAGCGTTCAAGTTCTCGGGTACCCCTAGCGTGACGCTCGACAACTTCACCCACGCAAAAGGTACCGGCTTGCTTCCCGACGGGACGGCTGATGTCGCCTGGGACGCCGTGGCTTTTCAGGTCCTCCCCGGACGACCTGCGAACCAGGTGGTGGCGTTGGGCGATTCCTACGCATCTGGCGAGGGCGTGACACCGAGTGATTCTTGGGCATACTACCGTGAAACCGACCATGATGGGATAAACCAGGCGCTTCGAAACGGGTGTCACCGATCTAAGGATGCCTGGTCCCGACTAGCAAAGCTCCCGGATTCGACCGCGAGCGTTGGCGAGCGCGCCGACGTATTCGATCCGAAGCTTGACTATCACATGTCCGCCTGCAGCGGAGCACGAGCGCCCGACCTATGGAAAGGTGGCTCAGCACAATTCGAACCCGCGCAGATCGATCAAGGGTATCTTGATCAGTACACCAGCCTGGTAACACTATCGATCGGCGGAAATGACGCGGACTTTGTTGACATCCTGAACAGTTGTGCAACATACGGCATTGCCGATCCTAACAGCTCGTGCGCGGACATGATCATGAAGGGGGACACCAAGCCGATTTCACAGGTCGAGCCTGCCAGGCTGGTCAATGTTGTAATACCGAACGTACACCAGACAATTATGAACGTATTCGCTGCAGCACAAAACGCAGCCGTTCTACTCATGGGATACCCGCAGCCGATCGAAGCTAACGCGTCCTGCAGTGTTGTGTTCCACCAGAGTTCCGTTAACTGGTTCCGCACGATCACCGCCCAACTCCACGACCTTCAATACAACGAGGCGAAGAATCTCCGAGATAGTGGGTACAACATTAGGTTCGGCGATCCTATGGCAGCGTTCGCCGGCAAGGGCGCATGCGGTGCAAGCGAAGCGATTAACGAAGTCGTCCTCCGTCGTTCACATGGTGACGCGCCAGTCGCACAAGCACCGGTGAGCCAGCAATCCTTCCATCCGAATGAATATGGTTCGACGTTGTATGCACAGGTCATGGACCAAACGGTGAAGAACTGGTAAAATTCAGATCATGAGATGGTGGCAGGTGGCGACACTACTGGTCGTTCTACTCTTTTTCGGCGGAGTCGCCTCGTGTCAGTATCTCCTCGAAGGTGCTGAGAATCGCGCTCGCGCGGATGCCATCTCCAGGATTCGTGCGAGCGCGATCGCAATCAGGGATGAAATATCCGCTGATGCCACCACGCGCAATATCGATTCGCGCATTGCTGTCGAAAAGGCGAAGCTCCACCTAGCCTCCGCCACGGTTACCGAAGTGATCATCCAGGGCGCCGGCTTCGAGATTGGCGCACAATTCGACGAGCGGTGGTCCCACCTCAACCAAGGGCATCGGGTCAGGCTCTGCGTGGCGTACGTGACCGCAAGCACCGCAGCGGAACCCGTTCGCGTCGAGAGCCGACGATGCTCGAACGACCCATACTTCAATCCCGGACTCGACGAAGTAGTCGACCTGACTTGACGATGTCACAATAGGTGGTCATATGCGACTCTAAGTCATCGTGAAAGTGTCAAGTGTCAAGTGTCGCGTGCGGCCGCAACGTTCACGGCCGGGCACGTATCCTGGAGCCCGTGAGCACGCTCAGTAACACAGGCACCTCCGGGGCGCGCGCCAAGCGCCTCGCCGCGGGGACCCTCGCCCTCGGCGCCGCGACCCTCGGTTACGCCGTCGGCATCGAACGCCGCCACTGGACCCTGCGCACGGCCGAGCTGCCCGTGCTGAGCCCCGGCGCCCGGCCGTTCACCATCCTGCACATTTCGGACCTGCACATGCTGCCCGGACACCGAAGCAAGCAACGCTGGGTCGCCGCGCTCGACGAGCTGAACCCCGACCTCGTCGTCAACACCGGTGACAACCTGTCCCACCACCAGGCCGTGCCGTCGGTGCTGCGCGCGCTCGGGCCGCTGCTCGACCGGCCGGGCCTGTTCGTCTTCGGCAGCAACGACTACTACGCGCCGAAGCCCAAGAACCCGGCCCGCTACCTCATGCCCGAGGGCAAGAAGAAGCGCATCCACGGCGTCCAGCTCCCCTGGCGAGACCTCCGCGCGGCCTTCGTCGAGCGCGGCTGGACCGACCTCACTCACGTCCGGCGCACCGTCGAGGTCGACGGCCGGCCGGTGTTCGCCGCCGGGGTCGACGACCCCCACCTTCGCCGGGACCGTTACGCCGACATCGCCGGGCCCGCCGAGTCCAGCGCCGCCGTCCGCATCGGCGTCACCCACTCGCCGGAGCCCCGCGTCCTCGACACCTTCGCCACCGACGGTTACGACCTGGTCCTCGCCGGCCACACCCACGGCGGGCAGCTCCGCATCCCGGGCTACGGCGCCCTCGTCACCAACTGTGAGCTCGACCGCACCCGCGCCCGCGGCGCGTCCCGCTGGGGCGCCCACATGTGGCTGCACGTCTCGGCCGGCCTGGGCACCTCACCCTGGGCGCCCGCCCGCTTCGCCTGCCCGCCCGAAGCCAGCCTGTTGACCCTGGTCCCGCGCGGATCCGGCGCCGAAAGCACCCGTAGGCAAGCCCCACGCAAGGCCCGAAACACCGTCCGCTAGACTTCTCGACGACCCGTTAAGCAGTACCTCGGGGTGTGGCGCAGCTTGGTAGCGTGCCTCGTTCGGGTCGAGGAGGTCGTGGGTTCGAATCCCGCCACCCCGACGATGCGGAGGCCCGTGTCTGTGGAAACACAGATGCGGGCCTCTTCTAGTTTCGCGTCGCGGTCAGTTCGGTCCAGCACTGGGAGAAGTCGCCGTCACCGCTGCGGACCCACGTCCACGCGGAGCGGGCCGCGCTCGCCAATTGGTCACGGTCTCGCGCGAAGTCCGGGTTTTGGATGGCTTCTTCCAACCGGGACTCGATGTACTTGGCCAAGTCGCGGTAGGACAGGTCCTCGCGGTAGCGGGTCTTCGTTTGGATGGCGGTGAAACCCGCAGTGGCGCAGAGGTCGGCGATCTTGCGGCCCGCGAACGGATCACCCCCCGCGCGGCGCAGCAGGAGGTAGTGGCCGCGAAGGGCCGCGTCGACGTTCGCGGTCTTGGGGCGGAGGCGAGCCTTCCCCCAGTCCGATGTGGACAGTGCGAGACGGCCGCCCGGCCTCAGGACGCGACGCAGTTCCGCCAGCGCCTCCAGCGGGTTCGCCAGGTGCTCGAACAATGCATGCGAAAACGCCACGTCCATGCTCTCGTCCGCGAACGGGAGGGAGCCCGCCGATGCCGTCAGAAAGTCCACTGTGGACCTACCTGGGCGACGCGCCGAGTCCGACGCGCCGAGCGTGATCGAGCCGGGGCCGCAGCCGACGTCCACCACCCGCAGGCCCGGCCCGAACAGCGGCTGCGCGAACACCGCCCGCTGCGCCGCCGCGCGCGCGGACATCATCGAAACCGCGTCCCGCGCGTATCCCTCCAGCACCCCGCACACAGTACGGCCCGGAAGTGGCAGGATCGAGGGGTGAGCAACCAGTATCCGCCCGCTGTTGTCCCGGACCGCCTGTTCGACGACGCCGAAGCCGAGGCACGCTGGCGCGCCCGCTTCCACGCGCCGCGCATCTCGGTCCCCGAGTGGGCCCGCGACGCGCCCGACGCGAACCTCTACGTTTCCAACGCCAGCGGCGTCTGGGAGGTCTACGCCTGGGACCGCGCGACCGGGGGCCACCGCCGGGTCACCGACCGGCCCAACGGCACCATGCACGCCACCCCCTCGCCCGACGGGCAGTGGATCTGGTGGTTCGACGACACCGACGGCGACGAGTTCGGCGCCTGGGTCCGCGAGCCCTTCGCCGCGACCGAGGGCACGAAAGCCGAAAAGGCCATCCCGGACGTCCACGACGGCTACCCCGCCGGGCTCGAAATCGGCGCCAGTGTGGTCGCCATCGGCGTCTCGACCGACGACGGCAGCGAACTCTTCGCGCAAGTCGGCGGCGAAACGCAGCGCTTCTACGCCCACCACGACGACGCCGGGATTTCGTCGCTTTCGCGCGACGAGTCGCTCATCGCGATCTCGCATTCCGAACACGGTGACTCCCGGCACCCGGCGCTGCGCGTGCTGGCCACCAACGGCTTCGAAACCGTCGCCCAGATGTGGGACGGCGCGGGCAAGGGCCTCTCGGCGCTGGAGTTCTCGCCGCTGGCGGGTGATCAGCGGCTGCTGGTCCTGCACGAACGCCGGGGCCGCGAGGAACTGCTGGTCTGGGACGTCGCCGCCGACACTGAGACGGAGATCGAGCTCGACCTGCCCGGTGAGGTCGTCGCGGGCTGGTACCCGGACGGCCGCGCCCTGCTGGTCGTGCACTTCCACGAGGCACGCAGCTCGCTGTACCGCTACGACCTCGAGACCGGCGAACTGTCCGCTGTGGACACCCCGGCCGGCCGGATCGGCGGCGCGGGCGTGCGTCCGGACGGCAGCGTCGAGTACTCGTGGTCCAGCGCCGCCGAGCCGACCGCGGTTCGCGCGCGCAGCACCGACGGCGCGGACGTCGTCCTCCTCGAGCCGCCGGGTGAGCGGGCGCCGAGTTCCGAGCCGATGACGGACACCTTCGTCGAGGGAATCGGCGGCCGGATCCACGCGCTGGTGTCCCGGCCTTCCGGCGCGCCCGAAGGCCCGCTGCCCACGGTGTTCTCGCTGCACGGCGGCCCGCACGCGGCCGACGAGGACCGCTTCTCGGCCTACCGCGCCACCTGGCTCGACGCCGGGTTCGCGGTGGTGGAGGTCAACTACCGCGGCTCGACCGGCTATGGCTCCGCGTGGCGTGACGCCATCGAGGGCCGCCCTGGGCTGACCGAGCTGGAAGACGTCGCCGCGGTGCACGACTGGGCTGTCCAAAGTGGACTGAGTGATCCCGGCAAGTGCGTGGTGAACGGCGCTTCCTGGGGCGGGTACCTGTCGCTGCTGGCACTGGGCACCCAGCCGGAGCGGTGGGCGGCCGGAGTCGCCGGGGTGCCGGTGGCCGACTACGTGGCGGCGTATGAGGACGAGATGGAGCAGCTCCGCTCGTTCGACCGCGCGCTGTTCGGCGGCTCGCCGGACGACGTGCCCGCGGTGTATCAGGAGTGCTCGCCGATCACCTACGTCGATGCGGTGACCGCGCCGGTGCTGGTGCTGGCCGGGGACAACGATCCGCGCTGCCCGATCCGGCAGATCGAGAACTACCTCGACCGGCTCGCCGGGCGCGACCTCCACCACGAGTTCTACCGCTACGACGCCGGGCACGGCTCCCTGGTGATCGCGGAGACCATCAAGCAGACGTCCATCGAGGTCAGCTTCGCGCTGCGGGCGCTAGGTCTGCGGTAGGTCGGTTGTCCGGTTGTCCGGTTGTCCACAGAACACCGCCGGTGTGGACAACTCCCGCCCTTCCCCCTTCGCAGCCCGGAAGTGTCGGACACCCCCGATAGACTGGGCTGGGGACGCCCCCCGGGAAGGGTGGGGGCTGCTTCAGCGCTCTGAATGCAGGATGCCGGCCGTGGCCCAGTGGTCGGCGGGGACCTCGAGCAGGGTGACCTGGACGCCTTCGGGTTTGCCGCCGCACGTGCGGACGAACGCCTCCGTCAGCTCGCGCACCAGGGCGCTCTTCTGCGCCGGGGTGCGGCCGGGGAACATCGAAACGCTGATCATCGGCATGGCGGCGGCTCTCCTCGACGGCGCAACGGGGATCCGACGCAAACTAGCAAGGGCCTACAGCCCCCGGCTCACCGCCTGGAGCCGCGTGACCGCGCCCGCGTCGCCCTCGAACGTCAGGCGCACCGCGTCCCGGCCGAACACGAACAGCAGCAGGTCCATCGGGTCGCCGACGACGGTCACCGGGTCCGGGCCGGTCTTGACCGTGGCCTCGCGGCCGTCGGTGGTCCGCAGCGTCACGCCGACCGGCGACTTCCGCAGGTTCAGCTTCGCCCCACTGCGCGCCGAGCTCCACGCGGCCGCGTCCCGCGCCGGGTCCGCCGGCCGCGGCTCCCAGCCCGGCTGCGCCCGGCGGACGTCCTCGTGGTGCACGAGGAACTCGGCCGTGTTCGTCAGCTCGTCGAGCGGGCCGATCGCGGTCGGCCAGAACTTCGACGGGCCCCGCCGGACCTGCGCCACCAGCGACTCCCACGGCCGCGCCGCGTACCGGTCCTGCACCCGCTTGGTGTACCCGGCCAGCGCGGGCACCATGATCCCCGGCGCGGCGTCGGGCCGGTGCTCGCGCACCACCAGGTGCGCCGCGAGATCCCGGGTCGTCCAGCCTTCGCACAACGTCGGCGCGTCCGGCCCGACCTCCTCGAACAGCGCGCTCAGCGCCCGGCGTTCGTCTGCGGCAATGCCCATGGCCACGACGTTACCCGCGGGTAGCGGGGATGCGCGAGTCAGTGGTGGAACGCGGTCGCCTTGGCCGGGTCGTGCGGACGGCCGCCGTGCTGCTCAAGCTCCGGCAGGATCCGCGAGAAGTCGGCCAGCAGCAGGTCGGCGAGGTCGTGGGTGAAGCCGTTCCGCACGACGATCCGCAGCACCGCCAGGTCGGTCCGGTTGGCCGGAAACGTGTACGCCGGCACCAGCCAGCCGCGCTCGCGCAGCCGCCGGGACACGTCGAAGACGTCGAAGGGCAGGTCCGGCCGGGTCGTGAACGCCAGCACCGGCAGCTGGTCGCCGCGGGTGATCAGCTCGAACGGCCCGAGCTTCGCGACGCCGTCGGCGATGTGCATCGCGACGTCACGCGAGGCCTGCTGCACCGCACGGAAACCGTCGCGCCCCAGCCGTACGAACGTGTAGTACTGCGCCGCGACCTCGGCGCCCGGCCGCGAGAAGTTGAGCGCGAACGTCGGCATGTCGCCGCCGAGGTAGTTGACGTTGAAGACCAGCTCCGAAGGCAGTGCTTCGCTGTCGCGCCAGAGCACCCAGCCGACACCCGGGTAGACCAGGCCGTACTTGTGGCCGGAGGTGTTGATCGAGGCCACCCGCGGCAGCCGGAAGTCCCACACCAGGTTCTCGTCGAGGAACGGCGCGATCATCGCCCCGGACGCACCGTCGACGTGCATCGGGATGTCCCAGCCGGTGCGCTCCTCCAGCTCGTCCAGCGCGGCGGCGATCTCGGCGACCGGCTCGTAGCTGCCGTCGAAGGTCGAGCCCAGGATCGCCACGACGCCGATGGTGTTCTCGTCGCAGCGGCTCACCGCTTCCTCGGCGCTCAGGTGGTACCGGTCGCCGTCCATCGGCACCAGCCGCGGCTCGACCTCCCAGTACTCGCAGAACTTTTCCCAGCACACCTGGACGTTCACGCCCATCACCAGGTTCGGCTTGCCGGACAGGCCGAGCTTCGACCAGCGGCGCTTCAGCGCCATCCCGGCGAGCATGCAGGCCTCGGACGACCCGGTCGTCGAGCAGCCCATGATGTCGCTGGGATCCGGTGCGTGCCACAGGTCGGCGAGGATGTTCACACAGCGCCGCTCGAGCTCGGCGGTCTGCGGGTACTCGTCCTTGTCGATCATGTTCTTGTCGACGCACTCGGTCATCAGCTCGCGGGCCTGCGGCTCCATCCAAGTCGTGACGAACGTGGCGAGGTTGAGCCGCGCGTTGCCGTCGAGCATCAGCTCGTCGCGCACGAGCTGCAGCGCGGTGTCCGGCGGCACCGACATGTCGAGCAGCTTGTCGTGCGGCAGCACGTAGTTCGCGGCCAATGCCGGACTCGCCCCGGTATAGAACGGATTCGTCCCGCCGACCCGGTCCGGCCGGTCCGGGTTCCCCTGATGCAGCACCATGGCGCCGACCCTAATGCGGCCGGATGTCAAGAAGGGACCCTTCAGGACCGAAATCGTCCTGACGGGTCCCTTCATGACACTCGGGTCAGGCCTGCTGGGCCTGCCACATCCAGTGCGCCTTCTCCAGCTCTTGGGTGATCTGGATCAGCAGGTCCTGGGTGACGAGGTCGCTCTTGTCGGTCTCGTCGATGCGGGCGCGCAGGCGCTCGATCAGGGCGGCGAGGATGTCCACGATCGTCGCGACGGTCGACTCCACCGACTGCCAGTTGTCCGGGAACGCGGGAATGCCCGAGCTCTCGACCACGGTCTTGGCCTTGCCGTTGGGCGACACGCCGATGGCGTTCGCGCGCTCGGCGACCTCGTCGGTGTACTGGCGCGCGACGTCGACCAGCTCGTCGAGCTGCAGGTGGACGCTGCGGAAGTTCGGGCCGACGACGTTCCAGTGCGCCTGCTTGGCGATCAGCGACAGGTCGACCAGATCCACCAGCGTGGCCTGGAGGACGTTGCCGGTGATCTCCTTGTCGGCGGCCGCGAGCGGGCTCTTGATCGGAGAGGTGGTCATCTGTGCTGTCCCTTCTGCGCTGATCAGACGGTCGCGGAGAGCGCGACCTCGATGTTTCCGCGGGTGGCGTTCGAGTACGGGCAGACCTGGTGGGCCTGCTCGACCAGCTTGTCGGCGACGCCCTGCTCCAGGCCCGGCAGCGACACGTTCAGCGCCACACCCAGGCCGAAGCCGACGCCCTGCTTCAGCACCGAAACCTCGGCGGTCACGGTCGAATCCTGCAGCGACACCTTGGCCTGACGGGCCACGAGCTGCAGCGCGCTGTGGAAGCACGCCGAGTAACCGGCGGCGAAGAGCTGCTCGGGGTTGGTCTTGTCCCCGCCCGGGCCACCCATCTCCTTCGGGATGGAGAGCGACTCGTCGATGACGCCGTCGGACGACGTCACCTCACCGTTGCGGCCGTCGCCGCGTGCCGTCGCCACCGCCGTGTAGATCGCCTGACCCATGTCTTCGCCTGCCTTCTGCTCAGGAACGCTCCCCATCGAGCGTCTCACTACCGACAACATCCCGCAGTCGCGGAACCTTGCCGGCGCATGGCAGGCATCACGTCTTCGAATACCCGGCGAACACCGGGCGAAACGCGCTATGTGGCGCGCGCCACCGCGAACTCGGCGACCTGGCGGCCGATCAGCCGCAACGTGCGCACGCTCTTCTCGTCGGACGCGCCACCGGCGTCGTCGAACTTCGTCTCGGCGGCGTTGATCGCGCCGCCGAGCGGGGTCGCCCAGCCGCGCAGCGCGTGCGTGATGGTGCGGAGCTGCTCCAACGTCGTCACCGCGGCCTGCCAGCCGTGCGCGACGGCGGCGAGCCCGACGGCTCGGCCGTCGAGGTAGGGGCGGGCGTCGTCGCGGAGGTCCTCGACGTAGTCCAGGGCGTTTTTGACCAGACCGGACAGCGCGCCGTGGTAGCCGGGCGAGACGACGATCAGCCCGTCCGCGCGCCGGATTCCGTCGATCAGGCGACGGGCGCGCTCGTCTCGCTCGACCAGTGCGATGTCGTAGAAGGGGAGCACCAGTTCCGGCCCGGCGATCAGCTTCACCTGGACGCCGGTTTCGGCCGCGCCTTCCAGCGCGATCTGCAGCGCGCGTTCGGATTGGGAGCCCTCACGAAGCGAGCCGCCGATCCCGAGCACGTTGACCGTCCTGGCTGAAGTCACGTTTTCCAGGCTAACCCCTCTACTTAACTGGAGGACCAGAGTCTGGAACGGAGGTCCCGGTCACAGTTCGCCCACTGGACCTGTTATCTACCCACGAGTAGCCTCGCGCACACGGCGATGAGGAGGCTTTCCATGGCGATCCCGCTCCCGGTCCGCGTCCAGACGGCGGCGACCCAGCTGGCCTTCTGGCTGCCCAAGCCGGTGCGCCGGATCCTGGCGGGCCGCCAGCTGCACCTGGACGGCCAGGACCTCTCGCTCGACGCCCAGCTGCTGCTCCGCCTGCAGAAACTGGCCCGCGCGGAGCTCGTGCGCGGCTCGGTGGAGAAGTCCCGCGCGATGCTGGACGAGGCCAGGCACCTGGTGAGCGGGAAGCCGGTCGAGCCGGTCTCGGTGCGGGAGATCGCCGTGCCGACGCCGGACGGGGACCTCCCCGCGACGCTCTACACGCCGGTCGGGCTGCCCGAGCAATCCGGGCTGCTGGTCTTCTATCACGGTGGCGGCTGGGTACTCGGCACCCGCGCGAGCCACGACAACGCCGTGCGATTCCTGGCGAAGCACGCGGGCGTGCGGGTGCTTTCGATCGAATACCGGCTCGCCCCGGAGTTCCCCTTCCCGGCCGCGGCGGAAGACGCGCTGGCCGCGTTCGAGTACGCCGTCGCCAAGGCGAGCGACCTCGGCGCCGACCCCGAGCGGATCGCGGTGGGCGGGGACAGTGCGGGCGGCAACCTCGCCGCCGTCACGTCCCAGCAGGCGTTGCTGCGCGGCGGCCCGATCCCGGCGTTCCAGCTGCTGATCTACCCGGCGACCGACTTCGCCGAGCGCTACCGCTCGCAGGACCTGTTCGCCGAGGACCTGTTCCTGACCGCCGAGCATATGGACTGGTTCGAGGGCCACTACATCCCGGCGGGCACCGACCTGACCGACCCGCGGCTGTCCCCATTGCGCGCCGACGACCTCACCGGCCTGCCGCCGGCCATGGTCGTCACGGCCGGGTTCGACCCGCTGCGTGACGAAGGCGAGGCCTACGCGGAGAAGCTTCGCGAGGCCGGCGTACCGGTGGCGGTGCGACGGCACGAGGACCTGATCCACGGCTTCATCAACTTCACCGGGGTCGGCACCCGTTTCCGCGAAGCACTCGCCGAAATGGCGGGAGCCCTGCGCCAGGCCCTCGCCCCCCGCGACTGATCCAAGCACCCCAGTGGCATTGGGTGCGTTGGACGCAACCAATGCCACATTGGGGTGCATTAGCCGCCGCACATGAAAACCGGGCCTGGCGCGGAAATGCGCGCCAGGCCCGGTTTCCCCCTGCGGGGCGGCGCCGGCCTACTGGGCCGGCAGCGGAAGCGGCGGAACGGGAAGCGGCACCGGGAGCGAGCCGAGCAGGCCGCCCAGAATGCCGGTCACCGCACCCAGCAGTGCCTTCAGCAGGTCGCTGACGATCTTCAGCGGACCGGGCAGGTCCGGGATCGGCGGCAGCGGCAGCGGCGGCAGCTGGCGCGGGGTGGCGGTCGGGTCGGCCAGCAGCCTGCTGGACTCGTCGGCCCTGCCCTTGGCGAGGTCGGCCAGCTGCTGCGTGTCCGTCTGGACCGTGTAGCGCTTTCCGGCCGCGATGTCTCCGAGCACCGGGCTCAGGGTGCCCAGGTCGGCGCGGGTCATGTCGACCTGTCCGGCGTAGGCGGCCTTGGTCAGGTCGTCACGCATCTGGAGCACCTTCGCGGCGAGCGCCTCGGTGCTGGAAGAGCCCTTGCCGCCGACCGGGCTCGCCGATGCGATCCCCGCCGTCACGACCGCCAGCAGACTGCCGGCGGCTACCAGGGCGATGGTCCGCCCGATCTTGCCTTTCATTCCTTACCTCCTGGCCTCTGGGGACCTGACGAGGTAAATCGATACCCGCTGTAAAGGAGATAAGCCACCCGATCACCGTTTCGGGACGCTTTCTAACCCTTACGTGCCGGATTCGGAAGCGGCGGACTTGCCCGCAATTGATTAACGTCGAAACCTTGCCCATCCCTCCGAAGATCATCTTCACCGATCATGAGCCTCACCGAGGGTCACGACTGTCCACTATGGAACGTCGCGGTAACTCACCCGGGTGTAAACGAAGATCGTTTAGCTTCATCACTCCGTCGGACCGCGTGTCGGGACTGCTCCACTCGGGGTGTCCCCCACGCTTGCACCGCCACCCACAAGAAGCGCGGCGGCCTACAGCGGCAGCCCGTCTTCGAGGTGGGCGATGGCCGCGTCGATCTCCTGGAGGTAGTCGTCCTCGGCGGTCCGCCCCGGGGTGAGGAACACCGCCAGGATCACCCCGACCACGGCGCCCGCCCAGTTGCGTACCGCGAAATCGTCCGGCGCCTTGCCGGTGCGCCGCGCCGCCACCGCCGCGATCACGTCGATGCCGGAGGCGAACATCTCCATCATCGCGCTGCGCAGCTCCGGCACGCTGAACACCAGCATCTGCCGCTCGCGCTCGCGCGCCCACTCGTCGGGGTCGAGGTACTCCGACGCCAGGCGCATCGTCGCCCGCAGCGCGCCGATCGGGCTCAGCTCCGGCGGCTGGTTGGCGGCGACCTCGATCAGCAGGGGATCGAGCGGGTCGTAGAGGACCGTCTCCTCCTTGGTCGGGAAGTAGCGGAAGAAGGTGCTGGGCGAGATCTCCGCGGCGGCCGCGATCTGGTCGACGGTCGTCGCGGCATAACCCTGCTCTCGGAACAACCGCAACGCGTGCCGCTGGATGGCGTCCCGGGTCTTGGCCTTCTTCCGCTCCCGCAGGCCCATGGGTTCAGACGGCGACATGCTCCGATTGTCGCTGTTCGTGCCCCGCCGTCGCAGACCGGCCGGGCAGGAATGCCAGCGCGAGCAGCGCGCCGGCCAGGCCGAGCCCGGCGCAGACCCAGAGCGTGGCCGACATGCCGTCGGTGAACGCGACCCTCGCGGAGTCCGCCAGCCAGGGCAGGTGCAGCTTCTCCGCGACCGCGACCGCACCGGAAGCACTGCCCTTCGCCGCGTCGGCGACCGCCGCCGGCAGCCCGTGGACGTCCACGCCGTCGCGGTAGATGCCGTTGAGCACGGTGCCCAGCACGGCCACCCCGATCGTGCCGCCGACCTGGCGCAATACCTGGATCAGCGCCGACCCGGCCCCCGACCGGCCCTCGGTCAGCGCGCCCATGGCCATGGTCATCAGCGGTGGCAGCGTGCAGCCGGTGCCGAGGCCGATCACGATCTCCCAGCCGACCGTCACGCCGAAGCCGTCCGCGGCCGACGTCGTCGAACCCCAGGCCAGCCCGGCCGCGAGCAGGACGAACCCGCCGGTGACCACGGCACGGACGCCGGCCGCCGCGACCAGCCGTTCGGCGATCTTCGCCGCGACGAGCATGCCGCCGATCAGCGGCAGCAGCCGCAGCCCGGTCTGCAGCGCGTCCGCGCCCTGCACCGCCTGGAACAGCTGTGGCAGCACGAACATCAAGCCCATCAGCGCGAAGGACGCCACCGTCGCCAGCACCGCGCCCCAGACGAACCGCGGCGAACCGAACAACGCGAGATCCGCCAGCGGTGCGGCCACCCGCGTCTGCTCCCAGCAGAAGACGGCCAGCAGCACGGCGCCGAACCCGATCAGCCCGTACGTCATGGGGTCGGCCCAGCCGTGCTCACCCGCATAAACGAAGCCGTAAGTCAGTGCGACCAGCCCGGTCGCCGAGAGCGCGATGCCCGCGAAGTCGATCCGGCCGCCGCCCGTGCCCCGCGTCAGCGGCACCAGGAACAGCACCGCGACCAGGCCGACCACGGTCAGCGGGACGTTGATCAGGAACACCGAGCCCCAGGCGAAGTGGTCGAGCAGCCAGCCGCCGAGCAGCGGGCCGAGCGGGATGCCCACGAACATGGCCATCACCCAGGTCGTCAACGCCTTCGCCCGCTCCTCAGGCGGGAACAGGACGTTCAGCAGCGACAGCGAGAGCGGGATCAGGAACGCGGCGCCGACCCCGAGCAGCACGCGCGCGGCGATCAGCTCACCAGGGGACGTCGAGTACGCACAGCCCAGCGACGCCAGCCCGAACACCGCGAGCGCGCCGAGCATCAGCTTCTTCGGGCCGAACCGGTCGCCGAGCAGGCCGGCGGGCAGGAGCAGCGCGGCCAGCGCCAGCGTGTACGCGTTGCCGAACCACTGCAGCTGCGTCGTCGAGGCGCCGAGGTCCACGGCCAATGTGGGCACGGCGACGTTGAGCACCGTCAGGTCGAGCCCGACGGTCAGCAGGCTCACCGCGAGCGCGCCCAGCGCCCACCACCTGCGTGGATAGATCGTTGTCATAGCGACTCCCATTTGAGTGTGTACACCAAATGAGAGTAGCTCTCATAATTTTTCACGCAACCCCCTGATTCGCGGAAAATAAGTTGCACGCGCGTACCACCCTGGGTTGTCATCGAGGGGTGCCGCTTCAGCCGTTCCGCCGGGTCCTGAGCGTTCCCCGTGTCCCCTCGTTGATGGCGCTGATGTTCTTCGCACGGCTCCCGATGACCATGAGCGGCGTGCTGCTCACGCTGTACGTCGTCACCGTGCTCGGCCGCGGCTATGGTGCCGCCGGCCTGGTCGGCGCGGGTGTCACGCTCGGGATGGCGCTCGGCGCTCCGTTGCTCGGCCGCGCGCTCGACCGGTACGGCCTGCGCCCGGTGGTCGCGGCCTGCGGCGTCGCGACCACGGCGTTCTGGGTGGTCGTGCCGCATCTGCCGTACCTGGCGCTGGTCTTCGTGGCCGTGCCCGCCGGGATGCTCTCGGTGCCGTCCGGCTCGATCACCCGGCAGTTCCTCGCCGCGGTGGTGCCGGCGGATCAGCTCAGGGCCGCGTACTCGCTGGACACGGTGGCCATCGAGATGACGTTCATGATCGGCCCGGCGCTGGCGATCGTCTCGATCACCCAGCTGTCCGCGACACTCACGTTGAGCGCGGTCGGCGCGCTCTTCGGCGGGACGGCGGTGCTGATCTGGCTGTCGAATCCGCCGATCCGCGACCACGAGGAGGCCGGCTCGCTCGATGCCCGCCCGCCGCTGCGCAGCTGGCTGACCGGCCGGCTGGTGGCGACCTTCCTGATCGCCGCGGGCGCCTTGTTCGTGCTCGTCGGCACCGAGCTCGCGACGCTGGCTTCCCTGCGCGCGCACGGCGATCTCCAGGTGACCGGCCTGGTGATCGCGATCATGTGCGTCGCGTCGATCATCGGCGGGATCATCCACGGCGCGGTGCGACGGTCGCTGTCGCAGGGCGTGCTGATGCTGCTGCTCGCGCTGCTGGTGGTGCCGGTCGGGCTGCTCGAACAGCCGTGGTGGCTGCTGATGCTGGTGCTGATCCCGACGAACATGATGTGCGCTCCGACGCTCGCGGCGACCACGGAGACGACCAGCCGGCTCGCGCCGCCGCAGGTCCGCGGCGAGGCGATGGGACTGCAGGACGCGTCGACTCGGCTGGGGCTGGCGATCGGCGGCCCGGTGGTCGGGTTCGCGATCGACCACTCGAGCCCGGCGTGGGGCTTCGCCGCGGCGGGTCTCGGCGGCCTGGTGATCGCGGCGGGTGGCCTGCTCCGACGCCAGCGCGTCCCCGCTCCCGTTCCGGCCCTCGCCGAGACAGGCGGATGAGCCGTGAAGGCCCCCTTACCGGCTCTCACAGCCGGTAAGGGGGCCTTCACGGACATTGCTCAGAAGTGCAGGTAGACGAAATCGCTCTTCGCGGCCGAACGGGTGCCGTAGTGCTCAGGGTGGAGGTAGTTGTATTCCTCCACCGTGATGGTGTTGCCGTTCACCGCCGTCACCCAGGCGACGTGGCCAGAGCCGGCGTCGGTCTGGGCCACCGCTCCCACCTCGGGCGTCGAGTTCACCGTGATCCCGGCCGAGCGGGCCGCGTTGTCCCAGTTGGATGCGTTGCCCCAGTGGACACCGCGGTAACTGTTGGAGAAATCGATGCCGGTGCGGTCGTTCAGCCGGAAGGCCGCGAAGGACGTGCACTGTCCTTTGTAGAACCCCCACGGGTCCACTCCGGACGTCTGCCCGCTGTAAGGATAGTCGTTCGTCGGGGCCTGACCGGGCCGGTCATAGCCCCAGCAGGTCGCGAAGCCGTTGCCGTTGGGGTGTCCGCTGATCCGGCTGGAGTGCAGCCAGTAACCCCGGGCGAAGAACCACGCGTTGCTGCCGTCGACCGTCTGCCCGGCCGCGGTGCAGAGGATCTTGATGTTGTCGCCGGTCGAGAACCACCCCGCTCGCGGCGTCGAGTCGAAGGAACCCGCGGTGTAACCGTTGGCCGCCGACGGAACGACGGCCGCCGACCCGCAGGGCACCTTGTCCGGCGAACCCGCGAAGGCGTACGACGGGTAGTAGACGTGGTTCACCCGGTACCAGACCGCCGAATCACCGACCGTTTCCCGCCCCTGCGCCTGGCACTCCACCGAAACCGTGGTCCCCGCCGCCAGTGTCGAACTCGGCACGTACGGACTGTCCAAATAGGGCAGGTTGTGCGCGGAGATCTGCGCGTCGACCTTCACGTTCACCGCCGCCTCCGCCGAGGTGGCGGGGATCAGCGCGCCGAGTGCACCGGCGACGACCGCGAGCACGGCCGCGAAACCCCTCGTCTTCATCGCCGGCCTCAGTGGATCGGGCGGACGACGGAGGGCATGAGGCCGTCTTCACCGGCGCTGAAGGAACGCTGGCGGATGTCCGGGCCGCTGCTCGCCCGGGTCGCCTCGATGATCTTGCCGTCACCGATGTAGAGCGCCACGTGGGTCATCCCGCCGGCGGTGCCGTTGCTGGAGTAGAAGACCAGGTCGCCTGCCTTGCGCTGGGCCAGCGGAACCTTGTAGCCCCCGGTGTACTGGGCCGAGGAGGTGCCGCCGATGAGGATGCCGGCGCCCTGGTAGTAGGCGTACTGGGTCAGGCCGGAGCAGTCGAAGCCCTTGACGTTGGAGTCGTCGTGCCCGCCGGGGCTGCAGCAGATGCCGTTGGTCGGGCCGTTCTGGTTGCCGCCGCCCCAGGAGTACGGGTACTTGCCGAGCATGCTCTTCGCCGCGGCGATCACGCCGTCCACGCTGTCCGGGTGGTCGTAGCCCCAGCAGGTCGCGAAGCCGTCACCATTGGGGTGTCCGCTGATCCGGCTGGAGTGCAGCCAGTAGCCCCGGGCGAAGAACCACGCGTTGCTGCCGTCGACCCGCTGGCCGGCGGCGGTGCAGAGGATCTTGATGTTGTCGCCGGTCGAGAACCAGCCTTCCCTCGGCGTCGAATCGAAGGAGCCCGCGGTGTAGCCGTTGGCCGCCGACGGAACGACCGCCGCCGACCCGCAGGGCACCTTGTCCGGTGATCCCGCGAAGGCGTACGAGGGGTAGTAGACGTGGTTCACGCGGTACCAGACCGCCGAGCCGCCGATGTCTTCACGGCCCTGGGCCTGGCATTCGACGGACACCGTGGTGCCGGCCGCGAGCGTCGAGCTCGGCACGTACGGGCTGTTGAGGTAAGGCAGGTTGTGCGCGGAGATCTGGGCCTCGATCTTCACGTTCACCGCGGCGTCGGCCGGGGCGGCCAGCACCGTGGAAAGCGTGGCGCCGAACATCAGTGCCGCCGCGCCGGCGGCGATTTTGAGCAGGGTCGACTTCATGGTTTTCCTCCCATGGCTGAATGGATTTCTTTCGAGGTGGTTTCGATCCTGACCGCCGATCCGGGCACCCGGTAGGCGGTAAAGCGGTCAGTGGCCGGATTCGGCCAGCCGGTCGTCCCCGGGGTCGCCGCCGTACTCGGCGTCCGGTGTGCCGATCAGCCCGACCGTGTCGGCTTCCGGCCACCAGTCGTCGCCGAAGGGCGGCTCCATCGGTGGTTCTGCTTGTCCCATAACGTTTCCTCCGCCACTCAACCTAGGAGCAGCGACCGCTTTCGCGCACCGGTCAGGACCGGCCAACGTCCGGTTCCGGACACCGGGGGTTGGCCGGAAGCGGACGGTGGCCGGATCCGCCTCTGGTGAACCCGTGGCACCGCGGCCTAGATTTCAAACCAGAAGATCCGCTGCGAGGGGGAAACCGAAAATGCTGAAACGAATTGCGGTCGCGGGATTACTGGCGGTGGCCGCGACAACGGGATTCACGGTCCTCGCGACCGCCGCCACCGAGCCACCGAAACTGCCCTGCCTGCCCGGCGTCGCCTGCCAGGACCGTCCAGCACCGGTCGAGACCACCCCGCTCACCAGCTTTCCGGGCTACCCGTGGGAATGGGACTGATCATGCACAGAAGACTCGCGGTAGTGGTCACGACGGCCATCGCCGTCCTGGTGCCGATCGCCGCCACGGCCGGAACGACCTCGATCCTGGCCGACGATCCGCCGGTCGTCTGCCTGCATCCGCACCCGTGGGGCTGCAGCACCCTGCCGACGGATCCGTGGGAATGGGACTGACCATGAGGAGAACGAACGTGCTCAAACGCATCACCGCCGCCGCGGCGCTGGCTCTGAGCTTGACCGCGGGCTTGGGCGTCGTCGCCATGACCACCACCCACACCGACACCGCGACCGGCAGTGAGTGCGCGGCGCTCGGCCTCCCGCCGTCGGCCTGCGACGGGCCCAAGGGTCCATGGGAATGGGACTGACCGAACACCCGCATCGCTGGATCACGAGGGGATCGAAACCATGCTCAGACGTATTACCGCCGCCGCTCTGCTCGCCCTGACCGTCACCGCCGGCTTCGGCTTGGCGACCAGCACCGCCCGCCACGTCGACACCGCGACCGGTGGCGACGCCTGCGGGCCCGACATCCCCGTCGACGCCTGCGTGCCGCCTGGCCCGGCGCCCGGTCCCTGGGAGTGGGACTCCCGGCCGCCGCCCCCTGGGAAAGGGATCTGAGGTCAGGTGAGCCAGCCGCGCCGGGCCGCCGCATACACGGCGGCCACGCGGTTGTCCGCTTGCAGTGCCTCCATCAGCCCCGAGACGTGCCGGCGCACCGTCCGCTCGCTGCTGCCGAGGTGCCGCGCGATCGCACCGTCGGTCATCCCCGTCGCCAGCAGCTGGAGGACCTTCGTCTGGGTCGGCGTGAGGCCGGTGCCCGCGTCCTCGGCGGTGTCCCCGAGCGGCGCGGCCTGCGACCAGACCAGCTCGAACAGCACCTGCAGCGCGGAAACCAGCATCGGCGTCCGGATCAGCAGCGCGCCGTCCGCGCCGGTCGCGCCCAGCGGCACCAGCGCGGCGTCCCGGTCCGCGATCACCATCCGCATCGGCAGTTCGGCCGCGACGCGCAGCTGCCAGCCGGCCTCGGCCGAAGCCTTCACGATCTCCGACGCACCGTCGAACTCCAGCGCCGAGCGCTCGTAGACGTTCCGGAGCACCACCCCGCGCTCGGTGACCGCCGCCGGGAAGGTCATGGCGGTCCGCGGGTCGGGTGCCCGGCCGGAGCGTCTGGTCGCGAAGGAGACGAACTCCTCGCGGGCGCTCAGGCACAACTCCACCGAGGTGGCCGCGACGCGCTGGGCGTCGTCGAGCACCTCGATCCCACTGAAGTCGGCGGAACTGTGCGTCGCCCGGTAGACCGCCTGCAGCGCGTCCAGCTGCTGACGTGCGGCGACGATCTGGCGGCTCTGCTCCAGCACCGCCTGCTGCGCGGCGAGGATCGCGTGGTCGACGGCCCGGACGGGCTCGACCGCGGCGAGCATCGGCGTCTTCGGGTCGATCCGGTAATCGCGGCGGACGAACCCCTTCTCGGCCAGCTCGTCCATCTCCGGCGTGCCCGCCTGCGGACCCGTCATCGGAATCGGCCCGCTTCTCAGCATCGATTCGTACAGCGCCACCGCGTCGGTGGACAGCATTCCCTCGAGCATCGCCCGCTCCCCTCACCCGGAGGACAGAATACGAACGCCCGGCTCCGGAGAGAAGATCAACGCAGAGTGATCAGCTGCACGCGTTCTTCAACGCGTCCAGTTTCTTGACGTTGCGCTGGACCCACTGGGCCACGACCCCGGCGTCGTCGATGCGCTCCTTCTGCACCTCGACGTAGGAATCGGCCATGCCGAACAGCGCGTTCTTGACGTCCTGGTCCTGGACGCTCCCGGCCAGCTCGCGCAGGCGGCGCTCCTTGTCCTGGGCTCGCGCCTTGAGCTTCTCCGGGTCGACCAGCGGGTTCAGGTCGGCGAGCCCGAGTGCCTCGGTGCACGCGCCGACCTTGTCCGCGGTCTTGCTGCCACTGTCGATCGCCGTGTTGACCTGGTCGCACCCGGCCAGCAGCAACCCCGCCGCGGCCAGTAGCCCGGCCGTCGTTCCCCGCCTCGTCATGTGCGCCAGGGTAGCGGGCTCGTGAGTGGCGCGGCCGGTTTGCATAGGCGCAGCCGCGCCACTCACGAGTCCTCACCTCACCCCTTGACGCAGACGACCTGCTTGAGGTGCGCCACGACCTCCACGAGGTCGGTCTGGGCCTTGATCACCGCGTCGATGTCCTTGTACGCCGCCGGGATCTCGTCGACCACGCCCGAGTCCTTGCGGCACTCGACGCCGGCCGTCTGCTCGACGAGGTCCGCCTCGGTGAACGTCTTCTTCGCCTTGTTCCGCGACATCCGCCGTCCCGCCCCGTGCGAAGCGGACTGGAACGACGACTCGTTCCCGAGGCCGCGGACGATGTAGGACCCGGTCCCCATGCTGCCGGGGATGATCCCCAGGTCACCGGACCCCGCCCGGATCGCGCCCTTGCGGGTGACCAGCAGTTCGACGCCGTCGTAGGTCTCCTCGGCCACGTAGTTGTGGTGGCACGAGATGGCGTCGTCGAACGTCGTCCCGGGGACGACGTCGGCCAGCGCCAGCTTGACCAGGGCGACCATCGTCGCGCGGTTGCGCGCCGCGTAGTCCTGCGCCCAGAACAGGTCACGCCGGTACGCCGCCATCTCCGGCGTGTTCGCCACGAACACCGCGAGGTCGCGGTCCGGCAGGTCGGCGTTGTGCGGGAGCTTGCGCGCCACGGCCATGTGCCGTTCCGCGAGCTCCTTGCCGATGTTGCGCGAACCCGAGTGCAGCATCAGCCACACGCGGCCCTCGTCGTCGCCACCCTGCTCGAGGCAGACCTCGATGAAGTGGTTCCCGCCGCCGAGGCTCCCGATCTGGCGCGCGGCCCGGTCGTGCAGCTCCTGGACGCCCTCGTGCAGGTCACCGAAGCTCTTCCAGAACCCGTCCCAGCCGCCGACGCCGTGCACGACCGCCGGGTTCACCGGCGTCTTGTGCAGCCCGAAGCCGACCGGCACCGCCGACTCGATCCGGCGGCGCAGCTTGCCGAGGTCGTCCGGCAGGTCGGCCGCGGTCAGCGACGTGCGCACCGCGCTCATCCCGCACCCGATGTCGACCCCCACCGCCGCGGGCGAAACGGCGTCGCGCATGGCGATCACGCTGCCGACCGTCGCACCCTTGCCGTAGTGGACGTCGGGCATGACGGCGACGCCGTGCACCCACGGGAGGTTCGCGACGTTGTGCAGCTGCCGCATCGCCTGATCCTCGACGGACGCGGGATCCGCCCACATCCGGATCGGCACGCGAGCACCGTCAACCGCCGTGTACATGGTTCCTCCCCTGATTTGCTTGCGGCACCCAGGATCCCCCGGCGCTCCCGATCGGACAAGGCGATTTCCGATCGTCCACTGTGGATTCCTTGGATCAGGGGGGCCGATGCGGCAGAATCGCCGGGCACACACGAGGGGGTAATCGCCGATGAGTCTGCTGCCCGGCGCGAAGGCCGCCGCCCGGGGCATGGTTCCCGACGACGAGCTGAGCGACGAACCGTTCACCGAGGACCAGGAACTGAGGGGCGCCCTCACTGCCGTGGAGACCGGCGACTGGCACCCGGCCGCGGACCTGGTCGCGGCCACCGCCGGCGACTGGGACCGGCGCACGGCCGTCGTCACCGCCCTGGCCGACCACGCCACCACCGAGCGCGGCTGGCTGCGCGAATGGCTCGCCGCGCACGACGGCGGCCCGGACGCGGCGGTGATGCAGGCGGCGACCCTGGTGTCCCTGGCCTGGCAACGCCGGGGCAGCGCCCGCGCCAAGCACACCGGCCGTCAGCAGTTCGGGCCGTTCCACAAGCTGCTCGAACACGCGGAACAAGCGGCGTGGCGGGCGGCGGAGGCGGCGGAGGCGGACCCGACCCCGTGGACGACGCTGCTCACGATCGCGAGAGGACTCGGCACCCGCTTCGCGCCGTTCGACGGCATCTGGTCCGGCCTGGTCGTCCGGTCGCCCACCCATCGGGCCGGCCACGAAAGCGCACTGCAGTACTGGTGCCCGAAATGGCATGGCACGGAAGAACGGCTGCTCGACTTCGCGCTCGAAGCCGCGGCCAAGGCGCCGTCGTTGTCGCCACTGCCGTTGCGGGCGGCGTTCGAGATGGCGATGGAGGGGAACCCTATCTGGCGCTCCCGCTATGTCCGGGAAGCTCTCGACGCGGCGTTGCCCTGGCTGGACGGCGCAGGCGCGAAGCACCCCTCGGCCAGGGAAGACCGCGGCTACGCCATCTACGCGCTGGTGCACAACAGTCGCTACAACGAGGCCGTCGCCCAGTTCCGGCGGCTCGGCGGCCATGCCGACGGCCACGTCTGGAACTTCACGACAGATGTGAACGGCACCGCGAAGCGAGTCAAGCAGTTCGCCGCGCTGAGGGCGCGGGTTTGCCGCCGCGCGAGTAAGGACTCGTGAGCGTTCCGGGCGGTTAGAACCGCCCGGAACGCTCACGAGTCCTTCACCCTTGCGCGATCAGCTCGGCGATCTGCACCGCGTTGAGCGCGGCCCCCTTGCGCAGATTGTCATTGGAGATGAACAGCGCCAGCCCGCGCCCACCGTCAACGCCCTGGTCGACCCGGATCCGGCCGACGTAACTGGGATCGTTCCCCGCCGCCTGCAACGGGGTCGGCACCTCGGACAGCTCGACGCCGGCGGCGTGGTGCAGCAGCTCGGTCGCCCGCTCGACCGAGATCGCGCGCTCGAATTCCGCGTTCACCGAGATCGAGTGCCCGGAGAACACCGGCACCCGCACGCAGGTACAGGACACCCGCAGCGCCGGGATGCTCAGGATCTTCCGGCTCTCGTTGCGGAACTTCTTCTCCTCGTCCGTCTCGAGCTCACCATCGTCCACAATGGACCCCGCCATCGGCAGGACGTTGAAGGCGATCGGGCGGACGTACTTCTCCGGCGTCGGGAACTCGATCGCGGCGCCGTCGTGGGTGAGCAGCGCGGCGTGTTCGCGCGGCGCGGACCTGGCCTGCCAGCTCGTCCACGCCGGCGAGCCCGCTGCCGGACACCGCCTGGTACGTCAGACGCCACCAGCCGCACCAGCCCGGCTTCGTCGTGCAGCGGCTTGAGCACCGGCATCGCGGCCATGGTGGTGCAGTTGGGGTTCGCGATGATCCCGCCAGCCGCGCGAGTTTGATGGCCTCGGGGTTGACCTCGCTGACCACCAGCGGCACGTCCGGGTCCATCCGGAACGCCGAGGAGTTGTCGATGACCGTCGCGCCCGCCGCGGCGAACCGGGCCGCCTGTGCCTTGGAAGTCGCGCCACCGG
>CAVXMR010000031.1:0-180253 GCA_963762765.1 uncultured Actinomycetota bacterium | reverse complement strand
CACCGGCGGAGAACAGGGCGATGTCCAAACCGGACGGATCGGCCGTCTCCGCGTCCTCGACGATGATTTCGGTGTCCCGCCAGGGAAGCTTCGAACCCGCCGAGCGCGCCGAGGCGAAGTACCGCAGCTCGGCGAGCGGAAATTCCCGCTCCGCCAGCAGTTTCCGCATCACCGCGCCGACCTGGCCGGTCGCGCCGACCACCCCGACCCGCAGCCCGTCCGCCATCAGCGACCACTCCCCGCGTAGACGACGGCTTCTTCGTCGCCGCCGAGTTCGAACGCCTCGTGGATCGCGCGCACGGCCTCGTCGAGCTGCGCGTCCCGGATCAGCACCGAGATGCGGATCTCCGAGGTGTTGATGATTTCGATGTTGACGCCGGACTGCCCGCGAGCGCTTCGCAGAACGTCGCCGTGACACCGGGGTGCGAGCGCATCCCGGCGCCGACGAGCGAGACCTTGCCGACGTGGTCGTCGTAGAGCACCGACTCGAAGCCGATCTCCGCCTTGACCTTCTCCAGTTCCTTGACCGCCTCGGCGCCGTTGGCCTTCGACAGCGTGAAGGTGATGTCGGTGCGGCCGGACACGGTGCTGGACACGTTCTGCAGCACCATGTCGATGTCGATCTCGGCGTCGGCGATCACGCGGAAGATCCGGGCCGCGGCACCGGCGTGGTCCGGCACCCCGGTGACCGTGATCTTGGCTTCGGAGCGGTCGTGCGCCACACCGGTGATCAGGGCTTGTTCCACGGGGATCTCCTCGATAGAACCGGCCACCGTGGTGCCCGGCTTGTCACTGTAGGAAGAACGGACTCGGATCGGCACGCCGTAGCGGCGCGCGTACTCGACCGAGCGCAGGTGCAGGATCTTCGACCCGCTCGCGGCGAGCTCCAGCATCTCCTCGTAGGCGATGGTGTCGAGCTTGCGCGCGTCCGGCACCACCCGCGGGTCGGCGGTGTACACACCGTCCACATCGGAGTAGATCTCGCAGACGTCCGCGTTCAGCGCGGCGGCGAGCGCGACGGCGGTGGTGTCCGAGCCGCCGCGGCCCAGCGTGGTGATGTCCTTGGTGTCCTGCGCGACGCCCTGGAACCCGGCGACCAGCGCGACATAGCCCTGCTCCAGCGCCTCGGTGACGCGGCTGGGGGTGACGTCGATGATGCGCGCGTTGCCGTGCACCGACGTCGTGACGACGCCGGCCTGGGAACCGGTGAACGACCAGGCCTCGGCGCCCTGGGCCGCGATGGCCATCGCCACCAGCGAGTTGGAGATGCGCTCGCCCGCGGTGAGCAGCATGTCCATCTCGCGCTCCGGCGGCGCCGGGTTGACCTGCTGGGCCAGGTCGAGCAACTCGTCGGTGGTGTCGCCCATCGCCGAGCAGACCACCACGACGTCGTTGCCCGCCTTCTTGGTGGCGACGATCCGTTCCGCGACGCGCTTGATCCGGTCGGCACTTTCCAGCGACGATCCGCCGTACTTCTGGACCACGAGGGCCACGCCCGAACCTCCTCGACGGGCCGGGGCGGCTCCTGGTGGGCACCGAGGAGCCCCCACGTCCCATATTTGAGAGGGAGCCTACCGGGGCCGCAGCGGCGCGCCACACTATTGAGTGGTCACGCCTACCGGACCAAGGCGGGGGCGGAGTAAATCTTCCGCGACACCAACGGAATGCTCGAAGCCCTTCCTTTCGAGTGACGCAGCGCACGCCCTGCTAGTTTGCGGTGCGTGCGCAAACCCGCTGTGACGAGCATCCCGATCGCCTCGATCATGACCGAGCGCTGGAGCCCACGGGCCTTCGACGAGACCGCCGAGGTCACCCCGGAGCAGCTCAGAGCGCTGCTGGAGGCCGCGCGCTGGGCGCCGTCGTTCGGCAACACCCAGCCGGCGCGCTACCTGACCGGCCTGCGCGGCACCCCGGCGTTCGACCGGATCCTCGCGACGTTCAACTCGGGCAACCGGGCCTGGGCGCATCGCGCGAGCCTGCTGCTGATCGGCGTGACGGTGACGACGAACGACAAGGGCGACATCCCCTACGCCGAATACGGCCTCGGCCTGGCGAGCGAGAACCTCGTGCTGCAGGCCGTGGAGCTCGGCCTGATCGCGCACCAGATGGCCGGGTTCTCCCCGGACGCCGCTGGCGACTTCTTCGCGCTGCCGGACAACGCCGTGGCGAAGGTCGCCATCGCGGTGGGTTCGCCGGCGGATCCCGAGGTGCTGGGCGAGGACTGGCGCATCGAACGCGAGAAGGCCGAACGAGCCCGGATCCCGCTGGAAGAGTTCGCTTTCACCGGGACATGGGGAACGCCGGCACTCTGACCCTGGAGGCGGTTGTCCGCCCGCACGGCGACGTTTAACGTCGGATGCGGACCCCGCTTGTGAGGGAGGGCCTATGCCCATGACGACCACGCCGTCCCGCCCCGTCTATCCCTCATTCCGCGCGCAGAGCACGCGGGACGACGGCATCGCTGAGGTCACCCTGAGCGGTGAGTTCGATCTCGCGGCCGTCGCGGAGGCGACCACCGTCCTCCGCGCCGCCTTGACCCCTCCGCCGCCGAAGCTGCTGCTGGTCGGCCTGTCCGAGGTGACGTTCATGTCCAGCTCGGGCCTGTCGGTGCTGCTGACCGCGGTGCGGCTCGGCGCGGACCTCGAACACGGCACCCGGCTGTTCGCCGACGCGGAGAGCGCGGCGCGGACGACGCTGGAGCTCACCGGCCTCGAGGCCGTTCTCCCGCTCTACGCCACGCGCGCCGGCGCTGTCGACGACGTCAACGGGCTCGGCAAGAACGGGTGATCAGGCGCCGACGCCGCCGACGCGCCGGATGATCTTGGCGAGGATGCCCGACACCACGAGCCAGAAGATCGCCGCGATGCCGTAGTTGACCAGCACGCGCAGCTTTTCGTCACTCGGCGTGAACAGGTCGCGGAAGCCGAGGGCGAGGCTGTCGGCCCAGCCGCGGACGAAGGTGACGATGCCGTTGTCCGGGTTCGCCGAGCCGACCGTGAAGATCACGTGGATCACCAGCAGCGCGGCGAAGATCAATCCGATCCAGCGCACGATCGAGGCGAGGACGGACACACCCTGCTCGCGGGTGCGGCGCCAGTCGATCTGTCGCGGCTCCGGCCGGGTCTCTTCCGGCGACTCTGCGTGCTCGGCCATGTCCGGCAGTCTGGCACGTCACTACCCCGATTGCTACCCGCTGGTAACACGATCGGCCCAGTGTTCATCACAGGTGGGTCGCGGGGGGCGGGCTTCCCACCGGGCACGATCGCTGGTTATGGTGAGGCCGTGGCGCGTGCTCTCCTGCTTCGCTGCCGCGACGGGGCCTGACCGGACCGGCTCCCCGTCGCGGGGCTTTGTGGTGCCGGTCGTAGTGCACCCATTTCGTCAGGAGAAGCACCTTCAATGAGCTCGAGCACGTCTCGCATCCGTAAACCCTCGCGCCCCGCGCCCGCCGGCCAGCCCGCCTGGAACACCCAGCTCGGCACGTCCATGCCGGTCCATCGCTACCGTCCGTGGTACGACCTGATCGAGAACATCGACCTGCCCGACCGCACCTGGCCGGAGAAGCGCGTCGAGCGCGCTCCGCTGTGGTGCGCGGTGGACCTGCGCGACGGCAACCAGGCCCTGATCGACCCGATGTCGCCCGCGCGCAAGCGCAAGTTCTTCGACCTGCTGGTCCGCATGGGCTACAAGGAGATCGAGGTCGGCTTCCCGGCGGCGTCGCAGACCGACTTCGACTTCGTCCGCGAGATCATCGAAGAGGGCGCGATCCCCGACGACGTCAGCATCCAGGTGCTGTCGCAGTGCCGCCCGGAGCTGATCGAGCGGACCTTCCAGTCGCTGGAAGGCGCGCCGCGCGCGATCGTCCACATCTACAACTCGACGTCGATCCTGCAGCGCCGGGTCGTGTTCCGCGAGGAGCGCGAAGGCATCAAGAAGATCGCGACGCAGGGCGCCGAAATGCTCGTCGACCTGGCCGCGAAGCAGCGCGACACGGACTTCCGCTTCCAGTACTCGCCGGAGTCCTACACCGGCACCGAGCTGTCGTACGCGCTCGAGGTGTGCAACGCCGTCACCGAGATCTGGCAGCCGACGCCGGAGAAGCCGGTGATCCTCAACCTGCCCGCGACCGTCGAGATGGCGTCGCCGAACGTCTACGCCGACTCCATCGAGTGGATGAGCCGGAACCTGGCCCGCCGCGACTCGGTGATCCTCTCGCTGCACCCGCACAACGACCGCGGCACCGGCATCGCCGCCGCCGAGCTGGGCTACGCGGCCGGCGCGGACCGGATCGAAGGCTGCCTGTTCGGCAACGGCGAGCGCACCGGCAACGTCGACCTGGTCGCGCTGGGGATGAACCTCTACAGCCAGGGCATCGACCCGCAGATCGACTTCTCGGACATGGACGAGATCAAGCGGACCGTCGAATACTGCAACCAGCTGCCGGTGGCCGAGCGCTCGCCGTGGGGCGGGGACCTGGTATTCACCGCGTTCTCCGGCTCGCACCAGGACGCCATCAACAAGGGCCTGGACGCGCTGAAGAGCGCGGCCGACCGCGAGGGCGTCCCGGTGGACGAATTCCCGTGGGAGGTCCCGTACCTGCCGATCGACCCGAAGGACGTCGGCCGCACCTACGAGGCCGTGATCCGGGTGAACTCGCAGTCCGGCAAGGGCGGCGTCGCCTACATCATGAAGGCCGAGCACCAGCTCGACCTGCCGCGGCGGCTGCAGATCGAGTTCTCGAAGGTCATCCAGCGCTACACCGACTCCGAGGGCGGCGAAGTCGACCCGACGACGATGTGGAACGCCTTCGCGGGCGAGTACCTGGAGCTCAAGACGCCGCTGGAGCTGGTCCGCCAGCACGTGACCGACAACGGCGACGGCGAGTACGACATCGTCGCGACCGTGCGGGTCGAGGGTGACGAGCACGAGATCACCGGGCGCGGGAACGGCCCGATCGCGGCGTTCTTCGACGCGCTGTCGACGGTCGGGTTCGACCTGCGGCTCCTGGACTACAGCGAGCACACGCTCTCGCCGGGCGACGACGCGCGGGCGGCGTCGTACATCGAGTGCGCCATTTCCGACCGGGTGTTCTGGGGCATCGGCGTCGACGCGTCCATCGTGACGGCGTCGCTGCGGGCCGTCGTGAGTGCGGTGAACCGGGCCAGCAGGTAAGGACTCGTGAGTGTTAAGTCGGGTTCTAACCCCACTTACCACTCACGAGACACCCGACCCCAGCGCAACCAGAGCCGCCACGTTTGCCCTACCCCTCAATAGTTTCCCTCAAGGTGGCCTTCACGACCTCTGACACCCCGGGCATCGTGGGGCTCGTGTGATACCCGGTGCTGCTGGTGCAGGTGGTCCGGTGAGAACCGCCGCAACGCTCACGAGTCTGTGTGCCGGCTGTGCCTTGCTGTGAGTCCCCGGTGATCGGGAGCCATTCCCGCCGCACAGGCGGTTAATGGAGGTATGGACGGATCGACGGCGGGACTGCTGGTGCTGTTCGTCGTCTCGCTGGTGCCGTTGCTCCCCACCGAGGTGACGATCCTCGGCATGGGCGTCGCGGCGGCGCAGGGCGGCACTTCGCTCGCGCTGGTGATTGCTGTGGCCGGCGCGGGCTGCCTGGTTTCCGATCAGGTGCTCTACGCCCTCGGCCGGTCCGGTGGCCGGGCGGTACTGGACCGGCTGAGCCGACGCCGGCGGTTCGCCGCCGGCGTCGGCTGGTTCGACGGGCGCCTGCAGCGCCATCCCCGTCCGGTGCTGGTGATCGCGCGGTGGCTGCCCTCGGGCGGCACGGTCGGCGCGCTGCTCGCCGGCGCGCTCCGGTGGCCGATGGGTGAGTTCCTCACCGCGTCTGCCGTCGGGGTGACCCTCTGGACGTCCTATGTGGCCTTTCTCGGCTACGCGGGCGGCCAGCTCATCACCGAACCCGGGATCAGCCTGCTGCTCTCCCTCGGCGTGGCTTTGATCCTGGGTTCGGTGATCACCTACGGCGCGCGGCGCAGCGCTAAAGCTGCTTGAGCGCCTCGAGAATCCGCGCCGGCTCGGTCCGCGTCGTGTAGTCCGGGTGGACGTCGATGAACCGGACCACGTGGTCGCGATCGACCACCACGACGGCCGGGTGCGCGAGCTCCCAGCCGCCGTTGTGCTTCTCGAGGTCGGCGCCGATGCCGCTGAGCGTCGGCCGGATGTCCTCCGAGACCATGAATGTCAGGCCGAGCGAGCGGGCGACGACGTTGCCGACGTCGGAGAGCACCGGGAAGCCGAGCTCGTTGGACTCCTTCACGGCCAGTGAGCCGTCCGGCAGCTGCGGGCTGATCGCGGCCATCCGGACGCCCGCCGGGACCAGTTCCCGCTGGTAGGTGCGCAGGGTCAGGTTGCAGTACGGGCACCACTGCCCGCGGTAGAACACCAGCACCGCCGGGCCGTCCTCCGTGAGCGCCGCGAGGCTGACATCGGTGCCGTCGGCGTCTGGCAGCGTGAAGCTTTCGACGGTGGCACCGACCTGGGTGAACTTCGCCGGGTCGGCCGAGTCGACGAGCTCGCGCTGGTGCGCGCCGAGGATGTCGACCAGCTCCGCGGGCCACACCTTCGCGCCCTCAGTGCGGATGTCGGCCAGTCCCTGGTTGAGCTGCATGGATCCCCCTGTCGTTGTACTGAACGGTACAGCGAAGCTGACTGTACTATTCGGTACATGGAGACGCAAGGGGCCGCGGTGACCCCGCACGGACGGCGGACGCGCGACGCGATCGTGGACGCGGCCGCCGGGCTGATGTACGTCCACGGCGTGGCCGGGACGAGCGTCGACAAGGTCCTGGCCGCGAGCGGGGCCGGGAAATCGCAGATGTACCACTACTTCAAGAACAAGGACCAGCTCGTCGAGGCCGTGATCGAGCGGTACCTGGCGCAGATTTTGGCCAACCAGCCCGCGATCCACTCCCTCGGGTCGTGGGCCGATTTCGACACCTGGGTCGAGCAGCTGCTGGACGTCCACCGCCGCGCGGGCGCGCCGGTCGCGTGCCCGCTGGGGAATCTCGCCGGGGAACTGGGCGACAACCCCAAGGTGTCACCGCTGCTCGCCAAGGCGTACGGCGAGTGGGAGTCCTATTTGGAGCGTGGGCTGATCACCTTGCGGGACAAGGGAGAGCTGGCACCGGACGCGGACACGGCCCGGCTGGCGCAGGCCGCGATGACATGTGTCCAAGGTGGACTGTTGCTGGCCCACATCCGGCACGACCTCACGGCTTTGGAAGATGCGCTGCACATCGCCATCGCGCACCTGCGAAGCCACGCGACCTCAAGTCCGTGACGTCAGCGCGCTCACTTCCGCGGCGAACTCCTCGATGACCTTCGCCACCGCCGGACGCGCGAGCGCGCCGGTGCGGCACACGGCTTCCACCAGCCGGGCCGCGCGGATCCCGGCCAGCGGGCGGCCGACGAGACCGCTGCCGCGCCGGGTGTCCATGGTGTAGCGCGGGAGCAGCGCGATGCCGTGCCCGGCGGCGACCAGCCGTTCGGTGATGCGGAAGTCGTTGATGCGCTGGACGACGATCGGCCGCACGCCGGTACGGACGGTCAGCGAGCGCAGCACGTCGTCCACCGGGAAGCCGTGGTCGACGCTGATCCAGCGTTCCTCGGCCAGGTCCGCCAGCTCGACCCGCCGCCGGCTCGCCAGCCGATGGCCGGCCGGCAGCGCCACGTCGAGGGGCTCGCGCAGCAGCGGGACGACGTCGAGCCGGTCCGAGGAGATCGACGGGGCGTGCTCGTCGCGGTGGGCGATCACGACGTCGTAGTCCGCGACCAGGCCGGGGACGTCGGCGGGGGTGATGTCGAGGTCGCGCACGTCCACGAGCAGGCCGTCGTGGCGGGCGACGCGGGTGAGCAGGCCCGGGAGCAGCATCAGCGCGGCCGACTGGAAGATCGCCACCCGGACCCGGCCGCGGGGCGCGCTGCGGTAGGTGTCCAGCTCGGACTCGGCGCGGTCGAGCGCGGCCAGGACCTCGTCGGCGCGGGCGACCAGCGCGCGGCCCGCGTCGGTGAGCCGGAGGCCACGGCCGGCAGGCTCGGTCAGCGGCAGGCCGACCTCGCTCTGCAACGCCCTGAGCTGCTGCGACACCGCCGACGGCGTGCAGTGCAAGGCTCGCGCGGCCGCCGTCACGCTGCCGCGGTCGGCGAACTCGCGCAACGTCTTCAGTCTGCCCAGATCCACGGCCCCAGGATATGTGAAGGGCTGCTACAAGGTTGCTGCAGTTATTCTCGCTGGTCCTTCACGATCGACCTCGACACAGTGGAGACATGTCGATCCGAGACCGCCTGCTGGCCGCGCTCGTCGCCGTCCTGTGGGGCTGCAACTTCCTGGCCATCCACGCCACCCTCGGCCAGTTCCCGCCGGTGTTCGCCGGCGCGCTGCGCTTCGCCGTGATCGCGGTCCCGACCATCCTCTTCGTGCCGTGGCCGAAGGTGAAGGTGCGCCACCTGCTCGGCTACGGCCTCGGCTTCGGCACCGGGCAGTTCGCGTTGCTGTTCATCGCGATGGACCGCGGGATGCCGACCGGGCTGGCTTCGCTGGTGCTGCAGGCGTCCGCGCCGTTCACCGTCCTGCTCGGCGCGGTCTTCCTGCGGGAGCGGCTCAACGTCCGGCAGGTCGCCGGGATCGCGCTGGCGGTGGCCGGGATGACGGCGATCGCGTGGCAGCAGTCCGGGCACGCCGCGCTGCTGCCGGTGATCCTGACCCTGCTCGGCGCGCTGAGCTGGGCGTTCGGCAACATCAGCACCCGGCAGGCCGCGCCCGACAACCCGATGCACTTCGTGCTGTGGATGTCGGTGGTGCCGCCGCTGCCGATGTTCGCGCTGTCGCTGATCATGGAAGGCCCGGCCGCACAGTGGCACTCCCTGACGACGCTGGGCACTCCGACCGGCCTGACCGCGCTGGCCGCCCTCGCCTACGTGGTGCTGATCGGCACGATCGCCGGCTCGGGCCTGTGGACGACGCTGATGCGGCGCAACCCGGCCAGCGTGGTCTCGCCGTTCTCGCTGCTCGTGCCGGTGGTAGGGCTGACCGCGTCGTTCCTGGTGCTGGGCGAGCGGCCGAGCGCGCTGGAGATCGTGGCGGCGGCGGTGGTGATCGGGGGCGTCCTGCTGGGCTCGCTGCGGCGGGCGCCGAAGGGGGAACCGGAACTGTTGCCGGCGGAAATCCCGGCGAAGGTTTAGGACTCGCTGAGCGTTCCGGGCGGTTCTAACCGCCCGGAACGCTCACGAGTCCTTTACGAAGTCGACTCGGTGACCTGGGCTTCCTTCGGCTCCGCGGGGGCCTCGTCGTGGGCATGATTGCGGCCCAGGCGCTTCTTCATCACGAAGAACACCACCACGCCGAGCACGACCGCGGCCAGCAGGCCGTACTTCGAGAAGTTGCCCAGCCACTCCTCCGCGACGACGCCGAGGTAGTACACCGCCGCCGTCGTGCCGCCCGCCCAGACGATGCCGCCGAGGGCGTTCGCGGTGAGGAACTTCGGGTAGTGCATCTTCAGGGAGCCGGCCAGCGGGCCGGCGAGAATGCGCAGGAAGGCGATGAAGCGGCCGAAGAACACCGCCCACATGCCGCGTTTGTCGAAGATCCGCTCGGCGTTGGCCAGGTGCGTCGGGCCGAAATGCTTCGGGAATTTCCGCCCGGCCCACTCGAGCAGGCGCCTGCCGCCCTTCTTGCCGATCAGATAGCCGATGCTGTCGCCGATGATCGCGCCCGCACTGGCCAGGATGCCGATCCACAGCGGGCTCAGCGAATGCTGCTGCGAGGCCAGCAGAGCCGCACTGACCAGCACGATCTCACCCGGCAGCGGAATGCCGAGACTCTCGATCATGATCACCAGGCCGACGATCAGATAGACCGACATCGGCGGGATCGTCTCCAGCCATTGGTCGATGTGCACGTCAGGACCCCCTGCTTCCTTTACCGGCCTTTTCCGCAGGGTACCGGGAGCACCTTAAGCGGCGCGGCAGACTCAAGTATCGCCTTGTATCAGACTTTCGTCGTAATCAGTTCAGCCGCGAAGCCCGCGATTCCAGGTAGTGGCGCTCCGGCAGGCTCAGGGTGAGGCGCGCGGCCAGGCGGTACTGCTCGCTCGCCGCCTGGATGTCACCGGTCATGTCCAGCAGGTGCCCGCGGACAGCGGCGACGCGGTGATGCCCGGCCAGCGCCGGGTCCGACACCGCCTCCGCCAGCCGGTCAAGTGCCTCCCGCGGACCCTCCACCATCGCCAGCGCGACGATCCGGTTCAGCGTCACCATCGGGCCCGGCGCGATGCGGTGCAGCAGGTCGTAGAGGGTGAGGATCTGCGGCCAGTCGGTGTCCTCGGGCTTGCGGGCCTCGTCGTGGATCGCCGCGATCGCGGCCTGGACCTGGTACGGCCCGATCGGCGCCCGGGCCAGCGAACGCGTGATCAGCGCGATGCCCTCGGTGATCGCGTCGCGGTCCCAGAGCTCCCGGTCCTGCTCGGCCAGCGGGACCAGCGCGCCGTCCGGCCTGGTCCGCGCCGGGCGCCGGGCGTCGGTGAGCAGCATCAGCGCGAGCAGCCCCGCGATCTCGCCGTCGCCGGGTACCTGCGCATGCAGCTGCCGGACCAGCCGGATCGCCTCCGCGGTGAGCTCGACGCGGTTCAGCGCGCTGCCCGAACTCGCCGTATATCCCTCGTTGAAGATCAGGTAGAGCGTCTGCAGGACGGCCGTGATGCGGTCCGCGCGCTCGTCGTCCGGGGGCGGCCGGAATTCCGCGCCGCTGGCCTTGATCTTCTGCTTCGCCCGGCTGATCCGCTGGCCGATCGTGGTTTCCGGGACGAAGTACGCGCGCGCGATTTCCGCCGTGGTCAGGCCGCCGACGGCCCGCAGCGTCAGCGCGACCTGCGACGCCTGGGTCAGCGACGGGTGGCAGCACAGCAGCAACAGCGTCAACGTGTCGTCGACGCCGGGCGGGTCGGCCTCGGGTGGCTCCAGCGCGGCCGCGGTCTCCTCACGGCGCTGCCGCGCGGTGTCGCTGCGCCACGCCTCGATGCGCCGCCGGGACGCCGTGGTGATCAGCCAGGCCTTCGGGTTGTCCGGCAGGCCGTCGGACGGCCACTGCAGCGCGGCCGCGAGCAGCGCCTCCTGGACCGCGTCCTCGCACGTGTCGAAGCCGCCGTAGCGCCGCACGAGGGCACCGAGGACCTGCGGCGCGAGCTCGCGCAGCAGGTTCTCGACGTCCCGCGAAGTCACATCTCCACCCCGTGCAGGCCCATCACCGGCCGCACCTCGACCACGCCGAAGGACGCCTCCGGGATCCGCCCGGCGATCTCGACCACGCGCTCGAAACTCTCGGCCTCGACCAGGTAGAACCCCGCCAGCTGCTCCTTGACCTCGGCGAACGGGCCGTCCGCGGTCATCGCCACGCCGTTGCGGACGAGCACGCGGCGGCTCAGCGCCGGGTCGGACAGCCGCTCGGACACGATCCGCTCGCCGGAGGCGTCGAGATCGTCGTTGAGCTGCTGGTAGTAGGCCAGGCCGGCGGCCCGCTGGTCATCGCTGAACCCCGCCCAGGCCTGGCGCGACTCCGGGTTGCCGTAGATCAGGATCACGTACTTCATCCGGTCCCTCCCGAAACTCCTGGGGAAATCTTCCCCCGACGATGTCGAGATCGCGCGCGCAGCTTCTACGTCCCCCATGAAAGCACCCCGACGGGCCCTAGGAGGACACCGTGAGCACCACCCACGACGACGAGGCACGGATCCGCGAACTGCTGGCCGAGCGGGTCTCCGCGCTGCAGAAGAAGGACGCCGAGCGGGTCGTCGCCGACTACGCCCCCGGCGCGGTCACGTTCAGTCTCGCGCCGCCGCTGCAGAACCCGGCGCCCGACGCCGCCGACCGGCAGAACTGGTTCAACGGCTTCGACGGCCCGATCGACTTCGAGATCCGTGACCTGCACGTCCGCGTCGGCGGCGACGTCGCCTACACGCGCAGCCTGAGCAGCCTCACCGCGACGCCGTACGGCATGCCCAGCGCGTTCACGCTCTGGTACCGCGAGACGATCGGCTGGGTGAAGGTCGATGGCGAGTGGAAGATCGAGCACGAGCACGCCTCGACGCCGTTCCACATGGACGGGTCCTTCCGCGCCGCCGTCGACCTGCAGCCCTAAGTGGTAACCACTAAGCCCATAAGCCGTGAAGGCCCCCTTACCGGCTCTCACAGCCGGTAAGGGGGCCTTCACGGGCAATCAGCTCAGAGGATTTCCGAGACCGAGCCGACGTCGGGCGGGCCGAGGTCGGGGTTGAGCATGCCGCTCAGCTCCACCAGCTCCGGCTCGACCTCGTGCGGCTGGATCCGGCCGTCGCGGATGTCCTCGGCGTAGTGGCAAGCGACGCGGTGGCCGTCGCCGATCTCCCGCAGCTGCGGGCGGTCGGTGTCGCACAGGCTCGCCTGCCGCCACGGGCACCGGGTGTGGAACCGGCAGCCGGTCGGCGGGTTCGCCGGCGAGGGCAGGTCGCCCGCCAGCAGGATCTGCTCGCGGGTGTCCTCCACCACCGGGTCGGGCACCGGGATCGCCGAGAGCAGCGCCCGGGTGTACGGGTGCAGCGGGTTCTCGTACAGCGAGTCCGCGTCCGTCTCCTCGACCAGCGCGCCGAGGTACATCACGCCGATGCGGTCGGAGATGTGCCGGACCACGGCCAGGTCGTGCGCGATGACCACGTAGGTCAGGCCGAGCTGGTGCTGCAGGTCCTCCAGCAGGTTGACCACCTGGGCCTGTACCGAGACGTCCAGCGCGGACACCGGTTCGTCGGCGACGATCAGGTCCGGCTCGACCGACAGCGCCCGCGCGATGCCGATGCGCTGGCGCTGCCCGCCCGAGAACTCGTGCGGGTACTTCCGCAGCGACGTCTCCGGCAGGCCGACGGCGGCCAGGAGCTCACGCAGCCTGCGCTGGGTGGCCTCGGGATCCTTGTCGAGCCCGTGCGCGCGCATGCCCTCCAGCAGGATGGACTCCACCGACTGGCGAGGGTCCAAACTGGACAGTGGGTCCTGGAAGATCATCTGCATCCGGCGCCGGGCCTTGCGCAGCGTCTCGCCTTTCAGCTGCGCGACGTCCGTGCCGTCGAAGACGACCTTGCCCGCGGTCGGCTCGGACAGCCGCAGGATCGCCCGGCCCAGCGTGGACTTCCCACAGCCGGACTCACCCACCAGGCCGTAGGTCTCCCCACGACGGATGGCCAAGTCGACGCCGTCGACGGCGTACACGTGCCCGATCGTCCGGTCGATCACGATGCCGCGCTTGATCGGGAAGTGCACCTTGAGGTCGGAGACCTCGAGCAGCACCTCGGAAGCGGGGTGATTCATCGGGCTCCTCCTCCCGCCACGACCGCGGGCCGCACGGGGTTGTGACAGCGCAGCAGCCCGCCGTTGTCACGGACCAGCCGCGGAGAGACTTCGCGGCACACCGGCAGCGCGTTGGGGCAGCGCGGAGCGAAGGCGCAGCCGCCGTCCCACGGGATGTTGTCGGCCACCGAACCCCGGATCGGGATCAGCTTCTCGCCACGCCCGGCGTCGAGACGCGGGATCGAGGCGAGCAGGCCGTGCGTGTACGGGTGCCGCGGTTCGGCGAAGAGCTGATGCCGCTGCGCCCGCTCGACGATCTTGCCGCCGTAGAGCACGTTCACCTCGTCGCACAGCCCGGCGACCACGCCGAGGTCGTGCGTGATCATGATCAGCGCGGTCCCGGTGTCCTGGACCAGTTCCCGCAGCAGGGCGAGGATCTGGGCCTGGATGGTGACGTCCAGCGCGGTGGTCGGCTCGTCCGCGATGAGCAGCCGCGGCCGGCAGGCCAGCGCGATCGCGATCAGCGCGCGCTGGCGCATCCCGCCGGAAAGCTGGTGCGGGTACTCGGAAAGCCGCCGTGACGGGTCGGGGATGCCGACCTTGTCCAGCAGGTCGATCGCCTCGACCGACGCCGCCTTGCGCGCCATCCCGCGGTGCCGCTCGAGGACCTCGGTGATCTGCAGCCCGATCGGGATGACCGGGTTGAGCGAGGACAGCGGGTCCTGGAAGACCATGCCGAGGTCGCGACCGCGGCGGTCCCGCATTTCGCGGTCGGAGATGCGCAGCAGGTCCGTACCTTCGAAGCGCACCGAACCGGTGACTTCGTTGCCGCGCTTGGCCAGCAGCCGCATGATCGCCAGCGACGTGACGGACTTTCCGCAGCCGGACTCGCCGACCAGACCGACCGTCTGGCCGGGCTCGACGTCGAAGCTGACCCCGTTCACCGCGGTGAACGGGCGCTCGCCCCGACGGGTGAAGTTGACCGTGAGATCACGGACTTCGAGGAGTGCCATGGGTTTCGTCACCGCCTGTTCTTCGGATCGAGGGCTTCCCGGAGGGACTCACCGAGCAGCGTGAACCCGAGCGCGACCACGATGATCGCGACCGCCGGGTAGTACGCCAGCTCGGGCCGGACGTCGAGGAACTGCCGAGCACCCTTGCTCAGCATGATGCCCCACTCCGCCCGGTTCGGGTCCGGGTCGCCGAGACCGAGGAACGACAGCGCCGCCGCCTCGAGGATGGCGGTCGCCAGGGTCAGCGTCGCCTGCACGATGACCGGGCCGAGCGAGTTCGGCAGCATGTGCCGGAACACGATCGAGCCGCGCTTGACGCCCAGCGACGTCGCCGCGAGCACGTGGTCGCTGTTGCGCTGCACCAGCATCGAGCCACGCAGCAGCCGCGCGAAGATCGGCACGCCGACCATCGACACCGCGATGATCACCGTCCACTGGCTGGGCTTGGCGAACAGCGCCGCGATCGAGATGGCCAGCAGCAGCGACGGGACCGACAGCATGACGTCGACCAGCCGCATCAGAACGGTGTCGACCCAGCCGCCGAAGGCACCGGCGAGGCCACCGATGATGACGCCGACGAGCACGCCGATCACCGTGGCGAGCACACCGACCAGCAGCGTGTTCTGGGCTCCGGCGATGAGCCGCGAAAGCTCGTCGCGGCCGAAGTCGTCCACACCGAGCGGGAAACCGGGCTGCGAGCCGGGGATGATGCCCTGGCCGAGGATGACCTTGTCCTGCAGGTAACGCCCGACGGGGTCCTTGGGCGCGATCAGGGGGGCGAAGATGGCCAGCAGCACGAACAGGCCGGTGATCGCCCCGCCCGTGATGGCGACCGGGCTGCGGAGCATCCGATGCAGTGCTTCACGACCGAGGCTGCGACCGGCGGTGGCCGCGAGCTTGTCGATCGGCTCCTTCTTCTTGGTCAGCAAAGTGTTCATCGCACACGCACCCTCGGGTCGATGATCCCGTACGAGACGTCGACCAGCATGTTCACCAGGACGTAGACCAGCGCGCCGAAGAGCAGCAGCGCCTGCAGCCGCGGGTAGTCACGGCGTTCGATGCCCTCGGCCAGCAGGAAACCCAGGCCGCGGAAGTTGAACACCCGCTCGGTCAGCACCGCGCCGCCGAGCAGCGCGCCGGTCTGCAGGCCGATGGTGGTGACCACCGGCAGCAGGCCGTTGCGCAGGACGTGCCGCCGCCGGACGACCTGCTGCGTGAGGCCCTTGGAGTTGGCGGTACGGATGAAGTCCTCGTTGAGGACGTCCAGCACGGAGGCCCGGGTGATCCGGGTGATCACCGCCAGCGGGATCGTGGCGAGCGCGAACGCGGGGAGGATCAGGTGCTTGATCGCGTCCCACACCGCGTCCCACTCGCTCGTCATGATGCCGTCGAGGATCGCGAAGTTCGTGATGGCGGTGGCGTCGAGACCCGCCGTCTGCCTGCCCTGCGACGGAAGCCCGAGCGGCGAGGCGAGGATGTCCTGCATCATGTAGCCGAGGAAGAACACCGGCACCGCCACGCCGACCAGGGTCAGCAGGATGATGACGTTGTCGGCCGGGCCGCCGCGGGACCGTGCGGACAGGTAGCCCGCCGGGATGCCGATGAGCACCGCGAGCACCATCGCGGTGATGCCCAGCTCGATGGTGGCGGGCAGGAACGTCCCGATCTCGGACATGACCGGTTGCCCCGAAGACAGGGACGCACCGAAGTCGCCGGTGACCGCCCGGCCGAGGAACTTGAAGTACTGCAGGATGATCGGCTGGTCGAGGCCGAGCACGTGGTTGAGGCTTTCGATCTTCTCCGGCGTCGCCTTGTCTCCGAGGAGGGCGGAAGCGGGACCGCCCGGCAGCGAACGCAGCCAGGCGAAGATCAGGATGGACAGGATGAGGAGCGTCGGGATCGCTTGTAGCAACCGGCGCACGAGAAAACGGAGCACTTGCAGTCCTTTGAGGGCCGGCTCGGGAACTACGGGCATGGGGTGGGTGCGGTAGCACCCACCCCATGCCTCATGAAGAACTCGGCAGAGCTCAGTTGACGGTGATGGTGTTGAAGCGCTCGTCGGTCAGCGGGCTGGCGACCAGGCCCTTCACCTTCGGGCCGACCACGATCGCGGGCGAGGTGTAGGAGATCGGGACCGCCGGCAGGAAGTCCATGATCTGCTTGTTCACTTCCTGGTACGCCTTCGCGTGCGCGTCACCGGCAGGCGAAGCGTCCGCGTTGCTCAGAGCCGTGAACAGCTGCGGGTTGTCGAAGCCGAATTCCGGCTTCTTGCGACCGAAGAACGTGCCGATGAAGTTACCGGCGTCGTTGTAGTCACCGGTCCAGCCGAGCAGGTGGAGGTCCTGCTTGCCGAACTTCTGGACGTCGTCCTTGTAGCCACCGTTGAACGGCTTCGCGACCGCTTCGATGGTGATGCCGACGGCCTTGAGGTCCTCCGACAGCGAGGTGAAGACGTCCGCCGGGTTCGGCATGTACGGCCGGGTGACCTCGGTCGGGTAGTAGAACTTCAGCGACAGGCCGGTCGCGTGGCCCGACTCCTGCAGCAGCTGCTTGGCCTTCGCCGGGTCGTACGGGTACTTGGTGACGTCCTCGGTGTAGCCCGAGATCACCTTGGGCACGAACTCCTGCGCGACACCCGAACCCTCGGGCAGCTTGCTCTTCACGAACTGCTCGCGGTTCAGCGCGTAGGCGATGGCCTGGCGGACCTTGATGTCCTTGAGCGCCGGGTTGCCGGACTGGTTCATGCCCAGGTACAGCACGTTGAACGACGGGCGGATGAGCACCTGCTCGCCGTCGTTGCGCAGCAGGCCGTAGTCCGCGGGCGCCGGGAAGTCGTAGCCGCCGATGTCGCCGGCCTTGAGCGCCTGCTTGCGAGCGTTCTCGTCCGGGATCACCTTGAAGATCAGCTTGTCGAGCTTGGCGGTCTGGGACGGGCTGGTGTCGTTCTTGACCAGCGTGATCTCGCCCTTGCCCTGGTCCCAGCTCTCGAACTTGAACGGGCCGGTGCCGGTGACGTGCTTGTAGGCGTAGTCGCTGTAGGTGAACGAGTCACCCGACTGCGAAACCTGGTCCGCGTTGAACTGCTTGAGCGCGGTCGGGCTCTGGATCGCCAGCGCGGGCAGGGTGAACGCGGCCGGGAAAGCACCCTTGGCCTTGTTCAGGTGCAGCACCGCGGTCGAAGCGTCCTTGGCCTCGCAGCTCTTGTAGACGGGGTCGCCGGTGGCGTCGCCCTCGTTCTTCGCGAAGCCCTCGAAGACGTCGCCGTAGTAGATCATCTGGCTCTGGGCGGCGGCGCCCTTCATGTTGTACCAGCGGTCGAAGTTGAAGCAGACCGCCGCGGCGTCGAACGCCGAGCCGTCGCTGAACTTCACGCCCTGCTTGAGGGTGAAGGTCCAGGTCTTGCCGCCGTCGCTCTGGTCCCACTTCTCGGCCAGCGAAGGCTCGAGGTCGGCCGTGCCCGGCTTGTTCTGGATCAGGGTGTCCAGCATCTGGCGGGTGATGCGGTACGTCTCGCCTTCATCGGTGAAGGTCGGGTCGAACATCTTCGGGTTACCGGCCGCGCCGAAGATGAACGTGCCGCCGGCGCCACCACCTCCGGTGCCCTCGTCACGTTTCGACTCCGCACAAGCGGACAGCGAAACCGCGAGCGCGCCGGCGAGCCCGATCAGGGCCACGCGGCGTGTTCGGGTCAGCCGCAATTGCTGCATCTGGCACCCCTTGGGAGATGTTCGGTGTTTAAGTCACCGTCCGGTCGGTCAGGAACACCTCGGACGGTCGGTGTGTTCGCCGACACTAGCGGGAACTCGCCCCGCACTTAAGCACGCGAGGTTACGATCGCGCTACGTGGGGGTCTATTCGACCGCAAAACGTCCGGTTTTAATAACGGAAAGTAATCAAAACCGCCCTTTTGCTGCGGTGGGTGCAGGATCACTAACTCAAACGGCGGTATACGCGCTAGTCCATCGGTGCGCGACTGTGACCGTTTTCTTGATCGTTCCGGGTTGCGGCCTCCCGCACGGTGAAGAAAGCCTTTTCCCAGCCATCGGTGCACTGCGGGGGCGTAACGAGGCCGCGTGGTCCGTGAAGGCCACATTGAGGGACTTGGCGGACCTTCCCCACCAGCCGAAACCTTCCCCGGCACAGCGAGGGCGCGCGGCACGGTCTCGGCGAACCCGGGTATCTGAGCAATCAGATTTCCCCTACTAAAGTCGGGTGCCCGCGGCGTCCCGGGTGCCGTCGACGGCGAACCAGCCCCGCTCGAACAGCTGCCACCTGCGAAGATCGTTTCGCGACGCCTCGCCGTCGCGCGCGACCGACCGCGCCAGGCGCGCGTCCTCGTCGCCGCCGTCGACCCAGCAGAGCCAGGAAAGCCGTGACCGCACCGAAGTCCGGCCACTGGAGACGCCTTCCACGACGAGCACCTCGGGGACGTCGACCCGCACGAGCTCGCCCGGCCGCGGTTCGCCGGACGACCAGTCGACCCGGCGATATGTACCCGCGTTTCCGGCTGCCAGCGGTGCCAGGACGCCTTCGGCGAGGCGCGGCCACCACGAAACCGGGTCGTCCCAAGTCGCGAAGGCGTCAGTGCTCACCAAGGCGGTTTCGACGCCCTTTGCCCGTAACTCGCGCGACGACTTGCGCGGCGAACGTCGACTTTCCGGCTCCTGACGGGCCGTCAATGGCAAGAAAACGCACCGCCCCGAGTCGGGGCGGTGCGGAAAGAAAGGATTCGATCAACGAGAAACGCGCGCGGGACTTACTTCGGGGAGCCCTTTGACGTCGTCGGGCGCCGCCGTCTTCGCTTCCAGCTCGGCGATCCGCGCTTCCAGCGCCTTCCGGGTGTCTTCGAGTTCGCAGCGCAGCAGCGCGGTTTCCTCGACCGACGTGCGCACCTCCTCCTCGAGGTGCCCGACCTCGGTGGACAGGTGCAGCGAGACCAGCGCCAGGACGACCCCGGCCAGGAGGAACACGAAGTTCGACGGCGTCTGCACGCCGGTGGCCTTGGCCAGGAACTCCGCCGCCTGCGGGATGACCGCGAGCACCACCACGCCGATGGCCACGACCAGCCACACGCCGGCGTACTTCTCACGCAGCTTGCGGCGCCGCATCATCTCGATGACGACGAACAGCACCACGCACGCGACGACGATGCTGAGGATGCGCCAACCGGCCATGTTCCTAACCCCTTACTTCCGCGACTTTGCGCGCGTCCGCGATCGCGCTGCCAGGGCAGCGGGCACAAAGCCGCGGTCACACCGTTCGGTGCCCTGCCATCGCGATAGCGGGGCCTTCGGCCGGGGCGCGCTCTGTGGTCGCCTTGACTGCCGCGATTCCATTGCCGTTACGCCGAGTCGGAGGAGTCGACCGCGGGACGGCGGCGTACCAGGGCGAGCAGCAGGGCCAGCCCGGCCCGGCCCAGGTAGACCGCCGACTTGATCGGCGAGTGGCTGGGCGTGCCGCCCGCGCGCTCGCGCATGATGACCGGGATCTCCTTGATGACGAGCTTCGCCCGGATGGCCATCACCAGCGACTCCACCGTGTCGCCGAGGTACTCGGCCGGGTAGTAGCCGGCGAATAGCTTGATCGCCTTCGGGCCCATCGCCTTGAACCCGGAGGTGACGTCGGTGAGCTTGGTCTTCCCCAGCCGCGAGAACACCAGCGAAAGCACGACCATCGCGTACTTGCGCGGGCCGCTGGCCTTGTACGAGCCCTTGCCGGCGAACCGCGAACCGATCACGATGTCGGCGTCGTCGAGCCCGCGCAGCAGCGCGTTGAGCTCCTCGGGGTCGTGCTGGCCGTCCGCGTCGACCTGGACGACCACGTCATAGCCGCGGGCGGCGGCGTACCGGAAGCCGGTGCGCATCGCGCCGCCGACGCCGAGGTTCACCGCCAGGCGGGCCACATCGGCCCCCGCTTCGCGCGCGAGCCGGGCCGTTTCGTCGACCGAACCGTCGTCGACGACGAGCAGGTCGGCGTCCGGCAAGCAGCGTTTCACCTGGCCGATGACGGTCGCGACGCTGGCGCTCTCGTTGAGCGCGGGCATCACGATGAGGACCCGCCGGCTGGTCACGGTCGTCCTGGACACGCGATCACCTTAACTCCTTCTTCTGGGGCCGAGCCCCAGACCCCAGCCGGGGGGCGAGCTCCCTGGACCCCCAAATACCATTGGTCACTTTCCGTCAGCGGGGCCGGATCCAGGGGCGGCACCGGCCGTCACGACGCCCTGCTGCCCCTCGATCTCATAGATGGAGGCCCCGGAGTTGCGGAACACCCGCTTGAACCCGGTGCTCGTGTCGAGGTGCTTCAAACCGGACGAATTGGGCGTCGTCTTGGTGACCTTGCCCGCCCCGACGAACACGTAGCGCACCCGCAGATCGGTCAGCTCCTGGCGGACCCGCGGGTACTTGTCGATGTCATTGAGGAAGATGCTCAAGTACGCCGCGTCGGTGCCGGGCGTCGAGCCGTAGAACGTCCACTCGACCGGCTGGATGCCGTTGAGCGCGTACATCCAGACCGAGCCGTCGGCGACGTCGTTCATCACGCGCTCGCCGGGCTGGATGTGCCCGGCGAGCCAGGTGAAGGCCTCGCGCTCGGCGTCCGGCACGGTCTGCTGGCCGTAGTTGAGGTTGAGCCGCGCGGTGTTGCGGCCGATGTAGCCACCGCGGCTGAGCCCGCCGATGACCAGCGCGAGCAGCACCACGCCGATCGTGGTCAGGGTGACCGGCCGCAGGTTCGGCAGGCGGCCGCCGAGCTTCTCGCCGATCCAGCCCGCCGCCGAGTCCGCGAACTGGCCGAAGGCCACCGCGCCGGCCAGCGGGACGAGCGCGCCGATCCGGTAGTGGTCGTTGTAGAAGATGCCGGTCAGCGTGTGGATCAGCGGCGTTTCCAGCGACACGGTGACGAGGAAGAGGCCGCCGAGCACGACGTAGGCGCCGACCATCCAGAGCATCCGGCGGTGCTTGATCAGCAGGAAGATGCCGATCAGCGCGGGCACGCCGATCCACCACTGCGGGAACGCCGCCATCGGCGAGAACGTCAGCGTCTCGCCGAGCGCTCCGGACACGGTCGCCTCGGACGCCCAGACCGCGCTCGTCACGCCGCCCGCGTTGTACAGCGAAGGCAGCGCGAGCGGCAGGCCGAAGAGCACGGCCAGGGCGACGGTCGCGATCAGCGAAGCCCGGGAGCGGCGCCAGTCGATGTGCTCGAGCTTGAACAGCACCGCGACCAGGATCAGCAGGAAGTACACGACCACGACGAAGGCCACGGACGTGTGCAGCCCGATCAACCCGGCGGTGCCGACACCGATGGCGAGCGGCCCGGCGATCCCGCGCGGCTCCAGCAGGAACCGTCCGACGGCGAGCATGGCCGGGATGAGCGCGACCCCGGCGACGAACGGCCAGAGCGGCCCGCGCCACAGCGAGTCGTAGGGGAAGTTCGTGAAAGACGCCGAAACGGCGGCCGCCGCTGCGACGGCCAGCGGCGGCATGCGCCAGACGTGGCACATCGCCGCGACGCCGATCGGGAAGCAGAGGATGACCGACAGCGCGGCCATGTTCAGCGTCGGCATCATCGCCAGCCCGGCCTTGTCGAAGACCAGGGCGAGCAGCGCGTGATAGGTGTCCGGGTAGAAGTAGTCGGTCTGGTTCGGCAGGTTCGCGATCGTGCCCACGGTGGACGGCCGTGCGTCGCCGTGCTCGGCGATCCAGCGGACCAGGTTCGCGTGGAACGGCGCGTCCCAGCCCTGCTGCACGCTGTTGAGCCCGTGCGCGCCGCGCAGGAACGTGACGATCCCGATCAGGCTGCCGACCGCGACACCCGCCGCCATCAGCAGGTGTTCGCGCAGCGTGCGCGAGGGACGGTCGGTGGCCGCGTCCTGCTCCGCCCAGTCGCCGTGGCGGCGGGCGGTGTAGCGCAGGACCAGCGCGGAGAGACCGAAGCCGAGCGCGGACACCACGAGCGTCCACAGTGCGACGTCGAGCAGGTCCCACCGGATGCCGAACCGGCCGAGAATCGGGACGCCGATGCCGACGATGCCGAAGGTGAGCAGGGGGGCCGCCGCGGCGAGGGTCCAGCCGCGCAGCCGGATCGCCGCGCCGAAGACCAGGCCCGGGAGCCAAAAGGCGAGCAACACCAGAAGTACGTTCATCGGAATTCGCTGTCCAACCTCACCGGCGTTTCACGCCGAAAGTTCTCCCCGACCCAGCTGGGGTCACCCTACTGGGACGTCCGTGGCCCCCTGCACGTTGCCCGGCCGTCGCAGCACGAACACCAGCCCGACGACCAGCCCGAGCGTCGGCCCGGCCGCCAGCCCGGCAACGGCCTTGAACAGCGTGTCACCCGGCGCGAGCAGCAGAACCAGCGCAGTCGAAGCCGCGACGACACCCCAGGTCAGGAGCACTTTGTTGGCCTGGGTGCGGGCCACGAGCACAGCCATCATGAGCTGCAGCGCGGTGAGCAGGACCGCGCCCCAGACCATGCCCGCCACCCACCAGCCTTGCGCGACGTACTTCGAGCTGTAGAGCAGCTGCACCAGCCACGGCCCGATGAGCAGCCCGACCAAGGCGCCGATCACACCGACGGCGATCGTGCCCAGCGCGCCGACGGCGAGCAGCCGGCGCAGGCGGTGCATCCCCTCGGCTGTCCCGGACAGCCGGACCACCATCGGCACGGCGAGCGCCTGCAGCGGGGACAGCAGCAGCAGCGGCACGCGCGACACCGTCAGCGTCGCGAACAGTGCGCCGACCTCGTTCTGGTCCCCGCCCGGCGCGAGCAGGCTGACCAGCGCCGGGTAGCCGGTGATGACGCTGGCCGTCAGCCCGGCACCGAGCATCAGCAGCAGGACACGGCCGGTCACCGACCGCCAGCCCTCACCCTCGGCGTGCGGGTCGACCAGCCCGGAGACCGGGCGCAGGAAAAGCAACCAGGCGAACGACCCGGCCATCGCGGCCAGCGCGAACGAGACGATGCCGGTGACCCCGGCCACGACGACCGCGCCGACAACCAGTACCCGCACGACGGCCTCGGCGAGCACCAGCCACGAGTACGGGCGGATCCGGTGCTGCCCGATCAGCAGGCCGCGGGCGGCGAACTGGCACGCGAACGAGATCGCCCCGCACAGCACGATGACCGCCAGCCCCGGGTGGCCCAGGTAGAGCCGTCCGGACAGTGGCGGAAGCAGGGTCAACGCCGCGACGACAGTGACGATCACCGTTCCGACGATCAGCGCGCGAAGTGCGGGCTTGCCCGCCTTGCCCCCGTCCAGCGCGGCCACCGCTGACTGGCGGGAAAGCTCCTGCTCCAGCGGGGAAAGCGCGCTGCCGAGGCCCATCAGGATGCCCCAGAAAGACAGGAACACCGCGTTGAGCTCGGGACCGAGCAGACGGCCGGCCACCACGGTCAGGACGTAGCCGAGGGCGATCGCGACGAGCAGCGAAATGCCGATCCGGCCCGCCGAGCGGCCGGTGTCCTTGGCCAGGGAAGCCGTTTCGTCGGTCACGGCACTCATCGACGGGACCGGGCACGCAGCGCGAGGTAGAGCCCACGGATCGCGCCCGCCCCGAATCCCGCGCCGAACACCGGCGCCAGCTTCGCGACGGCCTTCGCCTCGGCGTTGGTCGCGCCGAAGCGGGTCACCGCCACGCCGGCCGCGGCCGAACCCGCGGCCGCGAGCGCCACCGCCGTCTTCGGGCGCTTCAGCGCCACACCCAGGCCGAGCAGGCCGACACCGAACGCCGCGAAGAGGCCGTTACGGGCCGGGCCGGGCGAAGCGAGGTAAGAGTCCACAAAGGTCGTGCCGCGGAAATAGGACTGGGCGACAAACTTCTTGAAGGAGTCGCGGCCGTGGTAGGTCGCGGAAATGTCCGGCGCCAGGAAGATGCGGTGGCGCTCGGCGATCCAGCGCAGCACTCCGGTGTCGTCACTGGCGTAGCGCGCGTCGTCGAACAGCGAGACGAAGGCGTCACAAGCCTCTTCGAGAACCTGACGCGGCGCGGAAAAGAATCCGGTGCCTTTCGGGAAGACATCGAATTCCTCAATGCCGAACGACATCAGCCGCGGATTCGCGCAGTAACGGCGCCACGGGATCTTGACCATCCCGGCGAGGAATCCGGCATACGGATTGTCCTCGGAGGCGACGTTGATGTGACCGTTCCAGACCGTCCGCTCGGGGTGCTCGACGAGCTGGTCACGGAGGAACGTGAGCGATCCGGCGTCCACGATGACCCGGCTGTCCAGCAGCAGCACCTGCTGCCCGGACGCCTTGGCCAGACCGGCCCGGCGGGCGGCGAAGCGGCCGCTGTTGGGCTGGGCGACGACCGTGATTCCGTAACGTTCCCGCAGGTCATCGAGCCGCGCGGGGGTACCGTCGGTGCTGCCGTCGTCGACCACGACGATCTCGGCGGGCCAGCGGGCAGTGTCCATGGCGACGACCAGCGCGCCGACACTGCGTTCGATCCAGTCCTGCTCGTTGTAGACCGGGATCACGACGCTGAGCGAGGGGAGGAGCGGGTTCGCACTCACGGGCCCGAGGCTACCCGGCGGCCGTCACAGCCTGTCGCTCAGTATCCTTTCCTATCCTTAGGCACCGCTCTCGACCAGAAATGGGCCCAACGGTGATTTCCTTCATTCTCGGCACCACCGCGGAACTGATCAAGATCGCGCCGGTCTACCACGGGATCGCCGAGCGCGGTGTCCGGCCGAAGATCTGGTTCACCGCGCAGCACATCGGTGAGGTCGCGGACGTGCTGGCCGACCTCAACATGCCCGAGCCGGACGTCTGGCTGGTGCCGAAGGAGACCGCGCACGGCCTCGAGACGCCCTCGCAGGTGCCGGGCTGGGCCGCGACGGTCGCCCGCAACGCCTGGAACCGCCGCGCCGAGCTGCGCGCGGCACTGACCGAGGACGGCAGGCCGCCGCTCGTGCTGGTGCACGGCGACACGTTCACCACGCCGTACGGCTCGCTGATCGGGAAGCGGATCCTCAAGTCGCGGGTCGGGCACATCGAGGCGGGCGCGCGCTCGGGCAGCATCCTGTCGCCGCTGCCGGAGGAGCTGAACCGCAAGATCGCGGCGAAGATCGTCGACATCCACTTCGCGCCGGGCCCGCGCGAGGTCAACAACCTGCGCAACGCGCGCGGCATCGTCGTCGACACCGAGGCGAACACCGCGATCGACGCGATGCGGCTGGCCATCGACGGCCCGGTCGACCTCTCGGGGCTGCCGGAGAAGTTCGGCCTGGCCACGCTGCACCGCTTCGAGCTGGTCTCGCGCGGCGACAAGTACCGCGAGGCGCTGGAGATCCTGCGCGACGAGAGCCGCAAGATGCCGGTGCTGTACATGGCGGGCGCGCCCGAGCGCGAGCGGATCAAGGCGCTCGGCCTGGACCACCTGTTCGACGAGAAGAACTTCATCATCCGGCCGAAGCTGCGGTACCTGAAGTTCCTGCCGCTGGCCGCGCGCGCGGAGTACATCGTCACCGACTCCGGCGGTCTCGCCGCGGAGTGCTTCTACCTCGGCATGCCGTGCGCGGTGCACCGCGAGCGCACCGAGTCGCCGCAGCACCTCGGCGAGACGGTGATGCTGACCGAAATGCGCGGCGACAAGCTGCGGGACTTCCTCGGCACCTACCAGAACCGGCGCGGCGAGAACTGGATGGACAAGTACCACCCGTCCGACATCATCGTGAAGACCCTGGCCCAGCTCGGCTACTGCTGACGGGACCGGCCCGCTGCGCCCGGCCGTGACTGCCGGGGCCCGTGTGGTTGCCGAGGTCTGCGGGGCGTGCGGCTGGGGGGTCGTGAGTGTTTAGGAGGGTTAGAACCCAACTTGCCACTCACGAGGACCCGACCGCGGCTAGCTACTGCCGAGTAGTAACGAACGCCCAAAAATCCGCAGGTCAGAGGCGTCTTTCGGCCATTCGGGTGTATTCGCTCGCGCTACCTGTGACGACGCTCGCCGGAGCCGCCTGATTTCTTGTGCGGCGTCCGCCAGTCGATCTAATGTCCGAAAAGATCGCAAGATCGTGTGAGGTTTTCGGGCAGGGGGACTGGGTGCGTTTTCGGCTTCTGGGCACGGTCGGTGCGGATTCCGGCGGCGAAGCCGTCCCGCTGGGCGGGCCGAAACCCCGGACCCTGCTGGCCGCGCTCCTGCTGGCCGAGGGCCGGGTGCTGCCGGTCACCCGGCTGATCTCGATCATCTGGGACGAGACACCGCCGGAGAGCGCGCCCGCGTTGCTGCACACCTACGTTTCGACGCTGCGCCGCGCGTTCACGCGGCCGGGCGGGGAGCCGGGGCCGGGCGCGATCCTGACCCAGCAGCCGGGCTACCGGATCGAGCTGTCCGGCTGTGAGGTGGACACCCTCGAGTTCGCCCGGCTCGCCGCCGAGGGCGACGCGGCCGCGTCCGCCGGGAACCACGACGCGGCCGAGCGGCTGTACGAACAGGCTTTGGCGCAGTGGCAGGGACCCGCGCTGGGCGGCCTGAAGTCGCAGTTCGCCGCGACCGAGTCGGCGCGGCTGGAGGACCTGCGGCTGACCGTCGTCGAGAACCGCGTCGAGTCCGGCCTGGCCAAGGGCCGCGGGGCCGCGCTGATCGGCGAGCTGACCTCGCTCGTCGCCGAACATCCCCTGCGCGAACGGTTGCGCGGCCAGCTGATGACCGCGCTGTGGACCGCCGGCACGGCAGGCCGACGCGCTGCGCTGCTACCAGGCCGGGCGCGAGCTGCTCGTCGAGGAGCTCGGCGTGGATCCCGGGCCGGAGCTGCAAAAGGTGTACCAGCAGGTGCTGCGCGGGGAGTTCACCGAGCCCGAGCCGCCGGCCCCCGAGCCCACGAGACCCTCGCCGCCCGCCGGTCCCCCGGCCGCGGGCGGCCCTTGCCTGCTTCCCCCGGACGTAACGGATTTCACCGGCCGCGAGGCCGAAGCGGCCCGCATCACCGCCCCGCACGCGCGGCTGGTGGCGATCGCCGGAAAACCCGGCGCGGGCAAGAGTTCCCTGGCCGTGCACGTGGCCCACCAGCTGCGGCCGGAGTTCCCCGACGGTCAGCTCTACGTCGACCTGCGCGGCGCGCGAAGCCAGCCCGTCGACCCCGGCGAGGTGCTCGGCCGGTTCCTGCGCGCCCTCGGTGTCGCGGACACCGACCTGCCCCGCGGGATCGACGAGCGGATCGAGCTCTACCGCACGGTGTCAGCCGGAAAGCGGTTGCTGGTCGTGCTCGACGACGCCGCCGACGAGCGCCAGGTCCGTCCGCTGCTGCCCAGCGGCGACGGCTGCCGGTGCGTGATCACCAGCCGGGTCCGGCTCGGCGCACTCGACTCCGTCGAACATCTCGGCCTGGAAGTCCTCGACGACGAAGCCTGTCTCGGACTGCTCAGCCGGATCATGGGCGCGGACCGGATCGACGCCGAACGCGACCAGGCCCGCACGCTGGTGCACCTGTGCGGGAACCTGCCGCTGGCGGTGCGGATCATCGGTGCCCGGCTGGCCGCGCGGCCCGACTGGCGGCCGTCGCGGCTGATCCCGCGGCTGCGCGAGCAGCGGAAGTTCCTCAACGAGCTGGCCATCGGCGATCTGGAGGTCCGGGGCAGCCTAGCCCTGTCGTACCACGGGCTCGGCGAGCGGGAGCAGGGCGCGCTGCGGCGGCTCGGCTGGCTCGGCGTCCCCGATTTCGCGGCCTGGCTGGTGAGCGTGCTGCTGTCGGTGCCGGACGACGACGCCGAGGACATCATCGAGGAGCTCGTCCGCGCGCAGCTGCTGGATGTGGTCAGCAGCACCGAATCCGGCGTCACGCGCTACCGGCTGCACGACCTGATCCGGGTGTTCGGCTGGGAGCGCGCGGAGTCCGAAGAGGACCACGAGAAGCTGCGGGACGCCGTGCGGCAGTCGACGGAGGAATGGCTGCGGCTGGTGGAATGGGCCTCCGGCGGCACGCCGATGCGGGTGCTGCGGCCGACGCCGTCGCGCCCCCCGACCGCGGAGCAGCAGGCACGCACCGACACCCTCGGCGACCCGCTGGAGTGGTTCGACGCCGAGCAGGCCGCGCTGGTGCACGTCGTCGAGCGGGCCAGCGAGCTGGGGTTGGCGGATCCGGCGATCAGGCTGGCGACCGCGCTGTGCTCGTCGTCGTTCGCCGTGGAGAACCATTTCCACCACTGGTGGCGGACGCACACCGCCGCGCTGGAGGCCTCGCGCCAGGCCGGCGACAAGTCCGGCGAGGGTCTGCTGCTGTCCGGCCTCGGCTGGCTGCGCAGCGAGCAGGACCGGCTCGACGAAGCCGCCGACTACTACGCGCAGGCGTTGCGCGCGTACGCCGAAGTCGACGACGTCCACGGCAAGACGGTCACCCGGCTGATGCTGAGCAGCGTCCGCCGCGAGCAGGGAAAGCTGGCCGAGGCGCTGCAGCTGCTCGACGAGGCCTTGCCCGCGCTGGCCGGGCTCGGTGATCCGCGCGGCCTCGCCAGGGCGTTCCACGGCCGCGGGATGGTGCTCACCGAACTCGGGCGGCTGACCGAGGCACTGGCCGAGCTCGACCGGGCGCTGGACGCCTACCGCGCGCTGCCCGACGAGCACGGCGTCGCGCTGGTGCTGCGGTCGATCGGGATCGCCCACCGGGCCGCCGGGCGGCTCACCGAGGCGGAGCGAGCGTGTTCCGAGGGTCTGCAGATCCTGCGGGAAGTCGGCGACCGGCTGATGATCGCCTATGCCACGCAAGCACTCGCGAAAGTCCACATCAGACTGCGGAACCTGCCGTGGGACGAGATCCACACGACGCTGAAGGGCGCGCTGGAGACGTGTCACCTGATGCAGGACGGCTTCGGCCAGGCGCTGATGCTGTGCACGCTCGGCGAGCTCGAGCTCGCGTGGGGTGTGCCGGAGGAGGCCCGGCGGTATCTGGAACTGGCACTTACTTGGTGTGACGCGCTTTCGCTGCCGCTGTGGCGGGCGCGGAACCTGCGTGACCTGGCGGCAGCGCTGGAGGAGCTGGGACTGGCGGGGGAAGCCGAGGAGAAGCATCGGGAGGCCCTCGCGATCTTTAGCGAGCATGGGGCAAGGGAGGCACGGGAAAGGACTCGTGAGCGTTCCGGGCGGTTAGAACCGCCCGGAACGCTCACGAGTCCGTCACCTAGGAGCACCGGGTGAAGTCCCAGGGCGCTTCCCACGGCGTGCCCGGTTGGGCCACCCTGTTCTCCAGCCGGTACTGCCGCCCCATCACGTTGTCCCACGTCGTCGGCCCGACGACCGGGTCGAACGGCTTGTAGGCCTTCCAGATCGCCTGCTTGCGGTCCCGCCAGTAGCCGTCGAGGTTGTCCGGATATCGGGCGGACGCGATGACGTAGCCCTCGTACTCGTCGCGGCGGATCCTGGTGTCGCCGTTGCCGTCGACGTCCGCGTCGGCGGCCAGGATCGCCGACGCGGTGTGGTCGACGTGGTCGCCGTTGCGGTGGCCGATCGTGCTCAGGGTCCGGAGGTAGTCCGGCGCCACGTAGTCGATGATCGCGCTGAGCATCGACACGAACGAGTCCTTGGTGTACGCAGGACGGCCGTCGATCGGTTCTGCCACATAGGAATCGTCGTGCAGCATCCGGAAGAGGTCCCCGCATTCGTCCTCCGGCCAGGCGGCCGCGTGGATGTAGGTGAAGACCAGGTGGACGTTCGTGCCGTCGAGGTGGTCCATCGCGACCGGGTGACCGTCGAACCGCATCTCCTCGTACGTCCACTCGTTCGCTACCCCGGCCGCCTCGGCGTAGGTGGCGTGCTCACCCTGGACGTGGCCGTCGGCGTAGTCCATTCCGCAGGGATTGTTGCTCTCACAAGACAATTCACCGGCGGTCATGTAGGTGACCCACACGTTGTAGCCGGCCTCGATGTCCGAGGCGATGTCCGGATTCATGAACAGCAAGTCGTCGAACTCGTGGGCGGAGAAGCTCAGCGTCGTGGGCTCCTCCTCCGAAGCCGAGGCCGTCGCGGGAGTCTGCACGGTCAGGAACGTCGTGGCGGCCAGCGCGAGCGCCACCGCGAACTTCGCGCGCATCACTCGCCCCACGCTTCGACGTCCGGGTTGTCCATGTCGTTGTTCAGGTACCAGTGCGTCACGGTGCCGTCGGTGCTGCGCCCGTAGACGTTCAGCTGCGAGTCCGTCGAGAAACCGGTCGGGTTGGTGCCCAGGTCGCCTGCCCAGTTCTCGCGCTGCGGCTCGTTGTCCTCCAGGGTCCAGAACAGGTGCTCAACGGTGTTTTCCGGCGTCCGCACGAAGACGTGGTGCTCGTCGTTGTGGACGTAGGCGACCGGGTCGCCCTGCATCGGCTCGCCCAGCGGCTCCTCGACCACGTCGCTGTCGAGCTTCCAGTAGAAGTGCTTCAGCTTGCCGTCGACACCGCGGGCGAACACGTGCTGCTCGTCGTCGTAGGCATACCCGACCGGGTTGCCCTCGATCTTCGTCTCACCCCAGGTGCCGTAGTGCGGCTCGTTGTCGGTGGTCTGCCAGTACCAGTGCCCCAGCTCGCCCGCCGGCGTGCGGCCGAACACGTGCTGCTGGTCGCCAACAGTCGTAGGCGACCGGGTCGCCGGCAATGTCCTGCTCCAGCGTCTCCTCGACGACGTCCTCGTTGTCTGGGTGTCCAGTAGAGGTGCTTCAGCTTGCCGTCGGTGCCCCGGGCCTAGACGTGCAGCTGGTCCTCGAAGGCGTACCCGGTCGGCTTGCCGGCGACGTCCTTCGCGGCGATCTCGAACGTCGGGTCCGCGTCGGTCGGGTTCCAGAACCAGTGGCCCAAGGCGGTTGCCCGACTGCAGCTGAGCGAAGACGTGCTGCTGGTGACCGGCGACGTAAGGCGACAGGCTCACCAGACCAAATCGTCGTCCATCGCCCAGGACGGTCTCGGTGCCGATTTCCTCGCCGTTGTTGAAGGTGTGACGCAAGCGAGCCGTCGTCACCGCGGAAGAACAGGTGCTCCTGCGTTGCCGTAGCGGTAGGACACCGAAGCCGCGATCCCCTCGTCACCGGGCTTGGCGAGGTACCGGCGTCGAGGCTCGTCGACGAGGTTGTGGCTGCTCGTGATCGGCTGAACTTCTTGATGTAGCTGCTGGGTCCGTCACGCGGTGCGCTGCGACGCGCCGGCTGAACCCGTCCGTGTGCTCCTCGCGGTACGGTCAGCTGCGTCTTCGCGTCGTCGGGCGCACCCGTGGTCAACAGAGCGATCGTAGTCACGCAGCGAGTCCGTTGGAGCGCGTCCACAGACGCGGCACCACGCCATCGAGTTCACCCCAGCCGATGCTGCGTTCTCCGAGGTGACTGTGGTAGCGGCAGCTCGTGCGAGCTCAGCCGAGGTTGTCCGAGGTGCCAGGCCATCGACGCCGAAGTCGGAGTCGTCATTCTTCGGCACGTCGCTCGTACTCGGTTCGTGTATCCAGCGCGGCCTGCGCTGGCTGTACATCGAGGCCGTGCATCGTCGTATCCACGAGCGCGGACTTGCTGAGTCAGCAGCCCGAGCGCGTGCTTATCGCGTCGACCTGCGCGTCCGAGGTGACCGAGGTGGCCGCGCATCGTTGGCGGCTGCGGTCGGCGTCCATCGGTCGCGCGTCTGCGCGATCGCCGGGGCGGTGCCGAGGACGGCAGGAGGTCAGCAGGGCCGCGACCAGGTGCGCTTGTTCATGGTGGTTCCCATCGTGGTCAAGCTCCACGTCGTCAGGTGATGCGGAGTCGCTGAGGGAACAGCGATCCTCCAGCCTTCAAGTCAACCCCAAAACGCCTTCAAAGGCGTTTGCAGCCGATTGCAGCGGACTTGGAGGAGGGGGGGGGCCTTCCAGGCTTTCCCCATCACCGACGACCTGGAGGACACGATGACCACCAAGACCCGCCTCGCGATGACCGGCCTCGGCGTCCTGCTGAGCAGCCTGGCCCTGGTCTCCCCCGCCCTGGCCGCCGCACCGCCGGCCACCAGCGCAGACGACTTCAAGACCGCGACGACGGACGCCGACCGAGCCGCCACGATGCGCGCCACTTCGGTCACCTCGGACGCGCAGGACGACTTCATAAGAACGATCGGGCCACTGGCTCAGCAAGTCCACGCCGAATACGACATCCCGGCCTCGACCACCGCCGCGCAGGCCGCGCTGGAGTCCGGCTGGGGTTCGAGCGGCGCGTCGAAGAACGACAACAACTACTTCGGCGTCAAGTGCACGTCCTCGGACAACCCCGGGCCGATCGCGACCAGCTGCCGCTACCACAGCACCTCGGAGAACTGCAGCAACGGCTGCGGCGGCTCGATGGCGTGGTTCCGCGTCTACGCCTCGCTCCAGGACTCGCTGCGTGACTACGCCCGCCTGCTGACCACGGCCGCGCCCTACCGCGACGCGCTGCCGTACCGCGAGGACCCGGACGAGTTCATCCGGCACGTCGCACCGCACTACGCGACGGACCCGCAGTACGTCCAGAAGATCATGACGATCATGAGCAGCCACAACCTCTACAGCCTCGACACCGGTACCGCGCCGGGCGCCTCGATGGGCGACGAGGGGATCGCGGCTTCGGCGTCCTACCGGTTCGGCACGCAGGAGCACCTGTTCTTCCGCGGTGACGACGGCTCCTTGCGGCACACCTACAACAACGGCGAGGAGATCGGCACCGAGACCGTCCTGGCCGACGGCGAGAACGCCGGCCTCGCCGGGGAGCCGGTGGCCTTCGTGGCCGGTCAGCAGCAGCACGTCTTCGCGCTGCTGTCGGGCAACCGCCTCGGGCACTGGTTCTGGAACCCGACCGACTCCGACCCGACGTTCGAGGTCGCGGCCACCGACATCGCCGGCAACCCGACGGGGTACGCCTTCGCCGACCAGCTGCACGCACTGGCCCGCGGCACCGACGGCAAGCTGAAGCACCTCTACTGGACACCCGACAACGAGGACGTCGTCGAGGAGACGCTGGAGCAGGACATCGCCGGTGACCCGGTCGCCTACGTCGCCGGCGACCAGCAGCACGTGTTCGCCCGCACGCCGTCGGGCCTGCTCGGCCACTGGTACTGGCTGACCACCGACAACGACCCGCACTACGGCACCTGGGGCACCACCACGATCGCCGGCAACCCGGTCGGCTATGCCTACGACGGCGCCCAGCACGTCTTCGCCCGCGGCACCGACGGCACGCTGAAGCACTTCTACTGGACGCTCGACAGCGACGTCGTCGAGGAGCCGCTGGGTGACCCGATCCAGGGCGACCCGATCGCGTACGTCCGCGACACCCAGCAGCATGTCTTCGTCCGCACGCCGGAGAACACGGTGGGGCACCTGTACTGGACGCTGGAGGACGACGAGCCGCAGCGTGAGAACTGGGCGGGCAACCTGGGCACCAACCCGACCGGTTTCTCGACGGGCTCGCAGCTGAACGTCTACGGCCGGAGCACCGACGGCACCGTGACCCACTGGTACCTGAACGACGACATGGACAACCCGGACGTCGAAGCCTGGGGGGAGTAAGGGGGACTCGTGAGTGGCGCGGCCGGTTCCAGCCAGCCGCGCCACTCACGAGCTTTTACAGCGTTCGCCGTCCCGAAAGTGCCCGTCCCAGCGTGAGCTCGTCGGCGAACTCGAGGTCCCCGCCCATGGGCAGCCCCGACGCCAGCCGCGTCACGGTCAGCCCCGGGAAGTCCCTCAACATCCGCACCAAGTACGTCGCCGTCGCTTCGCCCTCGGTGTTCGGGTCGGTCGCGATGATGATCTCGCTGATGTCGGCCGCGCCGATGCGCTTGAGCAGCTCGCGCATCCTCAGCTGCTCGGGGCCGATGCCGGACAACGGGTCCAGCGCACCGCCCAGCACGTGATAGCGGCCCTTGAACTCCCGCGTCCGCTCGACGGCCAGGACGTCCTTCGGCTCCTCGACCACGCAGATGACCGTGAGGTCACGCCGCTCGTCGCGGCAGATGCGGCAGGTCTGCTGCTCGGAGACGTTGCCGCAGATCTCGCAGAACTGCACGCCTTCCTTGACCTTGCCCAGGACCTCCTGCAGCCGCGAAATGTCGGCGGGGTCCGCGGCCAGCAGGTGGAACGCGATCCGCTGGGCGCTCTTGGGCCCGACCCCCGGCAGCCGGCCGAGCTCGTCGATCAGGTCCTGGACGACACCTTCGTACAAGTTCTCAGCCGCCGAATCCGAGGCTGCCGAGGTCCGGCATGCCGCCGCCGAGGCCGCCGGCCAGCGGGCCCAGCTTCTGCTCGGTGAGCTTCTGGGCGTTGGCCGAGGCGTCCCGCACCGCCGCGACGACCAGGTCCGCGAGGGTTTCGACGTCCTCGGGGTCGACCACCTTCGGGTCGATCACGAGGCTCTTCAGCTGGCTGTCCCCGGAGACGGTCGCGGTGACCAGGCCGCCGCCGGCGCTGCCGGTGACCTCGGTGGCGGCCAGCTCCTCCTGGGCATCGACCAGTTTCTGCTGCATCTGCTGGGCCTGCTGCATCAGCTGCGAAAGGTCGAAGCCGCCCGGTTGCGCCATGTTCACACTCGATTCTCTCTGCACGCCTGTGTCCCCTCAGCGTAGCCGCGCGAGGTGACCCTCCGGCGCCAGCGGGTCGGCGTGTGGCACCGTGGTCGCCGTGCGACGTCGGATGACTCCCCTGCTGCTGGCCGGAACCCTGCTGCTCGCGGCCTGCGATGACGGGGTGCCGGTGGCGAGCCCCAGTACCCCGCCGCCGACCACCACGGTCGTCGTGGCCCCGACTTCGGCTTCACCCTCCGCGCCGCCGCCGTCGTCGCCATCGCCGTCGCCATCGAAGGTGGCGGCGGGGAAGGTCGTGGTGCTGGATCCTGGGCACAACGGCGGGAACGGCTCGCACGCCGCCGAGATCAACCGTCAGGTGCCCGCCGGGCGCGGGCAGACGAAGCCATGCAACACCACCGGGACGTCCACCAACGCCGGGTATCCCGAGCACGCGTTCACCTGGGACGTCGCGCAGCGGGTCGGACAAGCCTTGTCCGCCAAGGGGATCCGGGTGATCTACACCCGGCCCGACGATGCTGGGGTCGGCCCCTGCGTGGACAAGCGGGCCGCGACCGGCAACGAGGCCAACGCGGACGCGGTGGTGTCGATCCACGCGGACGGCTCGAATTCCGCCGGGGCGCACGGCTTTCACGTGGCCTACTCGTCCCCGCCGCTGAACGCCGCCCAGCGCGAGCCGTCGACTTCGCTGGCGAAGGTGCTTCGCGACACGATGCGCACGGACGGCTTCGCGGTGGCGAACTACATCGCGTCCGACGGCCTCGCCCCGCGCGACGACCTCGGCGGCCTCAACCTCTCGACCCGCCCGGCGGCGCTCATCGAGTGCGGCAACATGCGCAACGCGGCCGAGGCGGCGCAGATGACCAGTGCCGAGGGCCGCCAGCGCTACGCGGCCGCGATCGCCGCGGCCATCGAGACCTACCTGGGGTAGGCCCGTCCCGGCGCCGTGCACCCCAATGTGGCATTGGGTGCTTGCCACCTTTGTGCTTGAAGGCCGGGGTCAGTCCAGGGGGCGGGCGCCCAGGCCGTCGGCCAGGAGCTTGCGGGCCACCTCGTCCGGGTCCTTGTCCGGCGGGGGCGGGGGTGGCGGCGGAGCCGGGCTCGCGTCCTCGTTGTAAAGGTCCTCGTCGTCTTCGGCCGAGGGCTCGGGCGGGAGCGGGATGTCCGGCTCGCTCGTCGTGACCTTCGGGCGCGACGGCGGCTGCGGAGCGGGCGCCGGCGGCGGGGCGGCAGGTGTGGGAGCAGCAGGCGCAGCGGAAGCCGACTGCCGGGTGAATGACCGTTCCGGCGCGGGCGGAGCTGCCTGCTGAGCACGCGCGGCGGGCGCGGCCGGGGCGTTCCCGGCGACACAGCGGACCTGCCATTCGCCACCGAGGACGTCGGCCAGCGCGCCCGCGATCTTGCGCGCGTTGTCCTGGTCGGAGAGGCGCTTCGCCAGCGGCTCGGACTTGTGCGTGAGGGTCAGCGAGTTGCCCTCCACGGTCGCCACCGTGGCCTGCGTGAGCATCGCCTCGAGGCTCCGGCCGCCGGTGAACTTCCGTAGCGCCACCATCAGCTGCGGCCACGCGTTCCGGATCGCGGCCGCGTCCAGCCCACCCGGCGACGCCGCCGCCGGAGCAGCGGCAGCCGGAGTCTCCACCGGAGCAGCCGGGGTCTCGACAACCCGGGCAGGTTCGGGACGCGCAGGCGGCGGCGCGGCTTGGCGCACCGGCTCCGGCGGCGTGACCGGCGCGGCATCGGCCGGACGCTGGGACGGCCGCGAGAACCTCTGATCCACCGGAACAGGAGCAGGAGCAGCAGGAGCAGCTGCGGCCGCCCGGACCGGCGGTTCGACGCCACCCTCGGCCGGGGCACCGCCCCCGGCGCCGAGCGTCGCGCGCCGCTCCAGCCGTTCGATCCGGGCCGCGAGCGCCTTCTCGGCCTCGACGACCGAAGGCAGCAGCATCCGCGCGCTGAGCAGCTCGAGCACCAGCCTCGGCGACGTCGCGCCGCGCATCTCCAGCAGTCCATTGTGGACGATGTCGGCGTAGCGGGACAGCGTGGCCAGGCCGATCCGCTCGGCCTGCGCGACCATCCGCGCCAGCTCCTCCTCGGGTGCCGAGACCAGCCCGCCCGCCGAGTCCGGCACCGCGCGCAGGAGCACCAGGTCACGCAGCCGATCCAGCAGGTCGGTCGCGAACCGGCGCGGGTCGTGCCCGGCCTCCGCGAGCTTCTCGACCGTGCTGAACACCGTCGCCGCGTCCTCGGTCGAGAGCGCGTCCACCATGTCGTCGATCAGCGCGACGTCGGTGACGCCCAGCAGCGACACCGCCCGGCCGTACGTCACACCGTCCGGCCCGGCCCCGGCGAGCAGCTGGTCCAGCACCGATTGCGTGTCACGCGCCGAACCCCCGCCCGCGCGGATGACCAGCGGGTACACCGCGGGCTCGACCTGCACGCCCTCGGCCTCGACGTTGCGCTCCAGCAGCGCCCGCATCGAGCTCGGCGGGATCAGCCGGAACGGGTAGTGGTGTGTCCGCGAGCGGATGGTGGGAAGCACCTTTTCCGGCTCGGTGGTCGCGAAGATGAAGATGACGTGCTCTGGCGGCTCTTCCACGATCTTGAGCAGGGCGTTGAAGCCCTGCGTGGTGACCATGTGCGCCTCGTCGATGATGAAGACGCGATAGCGCGCCTCCGCAGGCGCGTAGAACGCCTTGTCCCGCAGCTCACGGGCATCGTCGACACCACCGTGGCTGGCCGCGTCGAGCTCGGTGACGTCGACGCTGCCCGACCCCTCGGGCGCGAGCGCCTTGCACGAGTTGCACTCGCCGCACGGATCCGGCGTCGGCCCCTTCACGCAGTTCAGCGAGCGCGCCATGATCCGCGCACTCGACGTCTTCCCGCAGCCACGGGGGCCGGAGAAGAGATAGGCATGGTTGATCCGGCCCGCGGCGAGCGCGGTGCGGAGGGGTTCGGTCACATGCTCCTGACCGACGACCTCGGCGAAGGTCGCCGGACGGTACTTGCGGTACAGCGCTAGAGCCACGCCCCGAAATGTAACAGTGGCGCGAAGCGCCTCCGTTGAGGGCAGTGGTGGGGGCATGGATGGACTACCGCGACCGTCCGACAACCTTCGCCCTGGCGCTTCGTCAGCCCTTTTGGATCGCCCTCTGAGCTGTGAAGATCAGCGCGTCGACGGTGTCGACATGCCGCTTTGTCACGACGTCACGGTCACGCGCCTTGCCCAGCTCACCCTGCAGGAACGGCAGCAGGAAGGACGCCGGGCCGTCGAGGACGGCCTGGGCGACCGCCTGGACCTCCGCGCCTTCGGTCAGCGTGCGCCCGACCAGGATGCGGTTGTCGTGGGTGCGCGCGACGTACTGGCCGGTCGCCAGGAACGCCTCCAGATCCGCGACCGTGCCGTCCAGCGCCTTCTGCGCCGCGGCCTTGGTCGCCGGACCGCCGGCAGCCAGGATCTGGTTCACCGCGATCCGCTCGTCGGACTCCTTGCCGGGGTACTGCTTCGTGCGCAGGAACTCCCGGACGGCGGCCCAGGACCCGGCCAGCGCGTCCGCGGCGGCCTGCCGCAGCGCGGGCTTGGCGGTGGTGTCCGCCGCGATGGCCGCGACCGCGGCCCGGTCGTCGGCCTCCTGCGCCGTGGGGAGCGTGGTGCGCACGAACGCCGTGACGTCGTCATCGGTGCCGCTCAGCGCGGTCCGGGCGGCGTTCTTGACCGCCGCGCCGCCGTTGCGCAGCACGTACGCCGACGCGCGACGGCCGTTCGGGACCACCAGCGCCGGGTCCGCGGCGGCGTCGGCCAGGAGCTTGTCGTTGTCCGCCTTGGCTTTCGCGACCGCGGCCGCCTTCGCGTCGGCGGCCTGCTGCGCCTGCGTCTCCGCGTTGGCCGCGGCCTGGGCGTCCGCCGAGGCCTTGGCCTGCTGGGCGGCCAGCCGGTCGGTGTTCGCCTTGCGCGCGGCGGCCGCGATCCGGTTGGCGGCGTCGAGCGCGGCCTGCGCCGCCGGCTTGTCCTTACGCGCCAACGCGGCGCGCACCGCGTCGGTCTGCTTCGTGACCGCGGCGGTCTCGGCGTCGCCATCGGCGGCGACCTTGCTCCAGACAGCCAGGAAGTACCGGACGTCGTCGGGCGTGCCGTCGAGCGCCTTCTGCGCCGCGGCCTTCACCTCGGAGCCGCCGGCGGTCATCACCTGGCCGGTGGTGATCCGGTCGTCGATGTCGCGCGCCTGCTGCCAGCCGCGCTCGATGAAGTCCCGCAGCGCCTGGTCAGTGTTCGCGTCCAGCGCCTCCTGCGCGCGCCGCTTGACGGCCGGGCCGCCCGCGGACATCAGCTGGTTGACCAGCAGGCTGTCGTCGATCTCGCGGGAGATCCGCAGGCCGTGCGCGAGAAACTCGCGAATGTCGGCCGGCGTGCCGTCGAGCGCCTTCTGAGCGTCGCGGCGGACGATCGGACCGCCTGCCGCCAGGGCCTGGTCCACCAGGATCCGGTCGTCGATGTCCTTGGCCGCGTACTGACCCCTCGCCAGGAACGCGCTCAAGTCGGCCGCGGAACCGAGCAACGCCGTCTCGGCCTCCTTCGAGAGCGTCGGCCCGCCGGTTTCCAGCAACCCGACCGCCTGGACGCGGGTGTCGACGGCCTCCGCGTGCGCGACCGGTGCCGCGGCGGCCAGCAACGCGAGCACGGTCAACCCCGTGGCAGCGCGCAGTCTTGTCCTGCTCATTTGATTCCCCTCTTCGGTGGATCCCCGACCCGTGATCCACTTTGGCGGTCTTCGCGGGGCAAAGCCAGGGAATTGCGCCGGTAGGCTCAAGGCCGTGAGCCACGCGCCGGACGGACGTTCCCGACATCCCGGGCCAAGCCCCCGTTCCGGGCAATATCCCGTCCGCTTCGGCATCGCCGAGCTGCTGCGCGACGCCGACCGCCCGAACGCGTGGCTGCTGTCCGTCGGCGGGGTCGCGCAGTCCTACGTCGATCTCGACGACCCCGGCAACCTCGAGTTCGACTACGTCCGCCGCTTCGGCGACGTCGTCGACAACCTGCCGCCAGGCCCGCTCGACGCGCTGCACGTCGGCGGCGCGGCCTGCACGCTCCCGCGTTATCTCGCGCGGACGCGGCCGGGCTCGCGGCAGCTGGTGTTCGACGCCGACGGCGAGCTGGTGGCGCTCGTGCGCGCGCAGCTCGGGCTCGAAGTGCCCAGCCTGCGCGTGCGCATCTGCGACGGGCGGGAGGGTCTCGCGACCCGCCGTGACGACACCGCGGACCTCGTGGTCGTGGACGCCTTCGAGCGCGGGCGGCTCGCGGGCGGCTTCGCGACCGCCGAGTGCACCGCCGAAATCGCGCGGATCCTGCGTCCCACCGGCGTCTACCTGGCCAACATCACCGACGGGCCTGGACTGCCGTTCGCCCGGCGCGTGCTGGCGACGTTGATGGCCGCCTTCCCCCATCTCCTGCTGCTGGCGGAACCCTCGGTGCTGCGCGGCCGCCGGTTCGGGAACCTCGTCTTCGCAGCGTCCACAATGGACCTTCCCACCGCCGAGATCGCGGCGAGGACGGCGTCCGCGGCCTTTCCGGCGCGCTGCGTCTCCGGCGCCGAGCTCCGGAAACTCCGCGGCAACGCCGTCCCGCTCACCGACACCGAACCCGGCACCACGCCGACTCCGCCCGAGGACGTCCTCGGCGTTTTCTGAGTAAGGTCGGGGTCGGGGGTTTGTCTGATGTCACGGGATTTCCGGTTGCTCGGGGCGTTCGAGCTCATGCGCGGCACGGTCGCGATTTCGCTGTCCAACAAGCTGCGGGTCGTCCTCGCGACGCTGCTGCTCGCGCGGTCCCAGCCGGTGCGGTTCGACACGCTGATCGAAGCGCTGTGGGGTGCCCAGCCGCCGGAGTCGGCGAAGGCGAACCTGCAGGTCTACGTCATGCGCCTGCGCCGCGCGCTGGGTGAAGACGGCCTGGTCACGACCACCAACGGCTGCTACCAGCTGGACGTGCCGTCGTCGGAGGTCGACGTCACGCGGTTCCACGATCTGATCGAGCAGGCCCGGCAGGCCGACGGGCCCGAGACCGAAGCGGCGTTGCTGGGTGAGGCGCTCGCGCTGTGGCGTGGGCCGGCACTGCTGGACGTCGAGTCGGACACGCTGCAGCGGACCGTGGTGCCGTTGCTGACCGAGGAACGCCTGCGCGCGATCGAGCGGCGGGCCGAACTGGCCGTCGACCTGGGCCGCGCCGAGGACGTGATCGGCGAGCTCACCACGCTCGTGCGTGAGCATCCGCTGCGGGAACGGCCGTGGGCGTGCCTGATCGACGCGCTGAGCCGGTCGGGCAGGCGGGCGGAAGCCCTGGCCGCGTACCGGCGGGTCCAGCTGCTGTTCCGGGACGAGCTGGGCATCGAGCCGGACAGCCGCGTCCAGGCCGTCCACCAGCGGGTTCTCGCCGAAGACGGCGAAGCCGCGCCGGTCCGGCCGAGTCAGCTCCCAGCCGACCGGCTGCTCGTCGGGCGAGCCGCCGAGCAGGCCGAATTGCGCGCGCGGCTCTCGGAAGGGGGCCCAACGCCGGTGGTCGTCGTGTCCGGGCCACCCGGCGTCGGCAAGACGGCGCTCGCCGTGCGCGTCGCGCACCAAGTGCGTACCGCGTATCCCGACGGCCAGCTCTACGCCGACCTTCGGGGCTACGCGCTGGACGACCCGCTCTCGCCCGAGCTGGTGCTGGAGCGGTTCCTGCGCGCGCTCGGCGTGTCCACCGGGGCGATGCCGGCCGACCCCTCGGAACAGAGCGCGCTCTACCGGAGCCTCCTGGCGAACCGGCGCGTACTCGTGGTGCTGGACAACGCGGCGGCGTCCGGCCAGGTCCGGCCGCTGCTGCCGGGCGGCTCGGGTTGTGCCGCGCTGGTCACCAGCCGCCAGGACCTGCGCGGGCTGGCCGTGACCGAGGGCAGTCTCGGACTCCCGCTGGCACCGATGCGGGGACCGGAGGCGGCCGACCTGCTCACCGGCCTGGTGGGCGCGGCCAGGGTGAGCGCCGAGCCGGACGCGCTGAGCGAGCTCGTCGCCGCGTGCGGGCAGCTGCCGCTCGCGTTGCGGATCGCCGGGGCGAACCTGGCGGCCAACCCGCACCTGCCGCTGTCGAGCTACGTCTCGCAGCTTCGCGGGCAGGGCAAGCTCGCCGGACTGCGGGTGCACGACGACGACTCGACCGCCGTCCGAGCCGCTTTCGACCTTTCCTACCTGCGGCTTCCGGCGCCGGCGGCGCGGCTTTTCCGCGCGCTGGGTGTCACGCCGGGACCCGACTTCGCCGTCTCGGCTGCGTCGGCGCTGATGGCCACGGACGTCGCTGAGGCAGCCCGGACTCTCGACGGGCTGGCCGCGGCGAACCTGATCTTCCCGACCGCGCTGGGCCGCTACCAAATGCACGATCTGATCCGCGACTACGCCGCCTCACGTGCCTCGGAAGACGCTGAGGAGAGCGTCGCGGCGATCGGCCGGTTGCTCGACTTCCACCTGCATTCGGCGCGCAATGCCACCGCCGTCCTCTACCCGGACCAGCCACGATCCGCACTGGCGGCGCCCATGGAAGGCGTTCATCCGCTCACGCCCGAGACAGCGCGGGAGGCGCTCGCATGGCTGACCGCGGAGCTGCCGAACCTGGTCGCGGCGGCGGTCCGCGCGCCCGAGCACGGACGTCCCGCTCATGCCCGTCAGCTGGCGGAAACGCTGCGAGGCCACCTGTGGGAGCTGGGCCACCGCACGGAGGGGTTCGCGGTCTGGGACGCCGCCTTGGCCACGGCGCAGGGCGATCCGCGTGCGACGGCGGCCGCGCTGGACCTGACCGGGCTGATCCATTACGTCCTGGGCCGGTACGGGCAGGCGATCGAGCACCACCGGGAGGCGCTGAGCGTGACGCGCACGGCCGTTTCGCTGCACAACCTGGCGCGGGCGAACGCGAAGCTCGGCAGGCACGAAAACGCCGTCGACCTGCACGAAGAGGCACTGGGGCTGCCCGACGGGGACGCCGCGCGCCTGCTCCACCTCAACCATTGCGGCTTCAGCCGGTTCGTCTCCGGACGTCCGGCGCTCGCGGCCGACCGACATCGCTCGGCGCTCGAGCTCGCTTCGCGGCTCGGCGACCGGCTCGCGCAAGCGCAGGCGTGGAACGGCCTCGGGCTGGCCGCGTGGGCGCTGGGCGAGCTGTCCGGCTCGATCGAGGCCCACTCGCGTGCGTGCGCCCTCGCCGCCTCGGTCGGCGATGAGCATTTGCGCGGCTTCTCGCTCATTTGGCTGGCCGCGGCGCGCAGCGAAGTCGGCCAGCACGCGCAGGCCGAGGCCGACGCGTCCACGGGCATCGAGATCGGCCGCGCGATCGGCGAGCCACGCCACGAGGTGATCGGGACGGTCGTCCGCACGCTGGCGCGATTCCGCTCCGGCGCCACCGAGGACGCGGTCGACATCTACCTCTGGGCGCTGGGGCGGGCCGAGGAGATCTCGTTCGACCACGGCGAAATCCCGCTCCTGCTTCACCTCGCCGAGGCCCTGCGCCACGCGGGCCGCCCCCAGGACGCGCTCGGCCACGCCGAGCGGTCATTGCGGACGGCCCGCGCGAACGGGATCCGGATCTTCGAGCCGATGGCCCGTACCGAGCTCGCCCTCTGCCACCTGGGTATGGGGGACCCCGATGCAGCGGCGCCGGAGGTGGCCCACGCGCTCAAGCTGGCCGTCGGCGCATCCCAACGACCCGCCGAAGCGGCAGCCCACCAAGCCGACGGGCTGGTGAAGGCGCACTGCGGCGATCTCGACTCCGCCGTCGCCGCCTGGGGTCGGGCTTCGGCGCTGTTCGCCGAGATCGGGTCACCGGCCGCGACCGAATCCGAGCGTCTGCTCAGGTGCAGACGCGGTTAGCGGCGACCCCCTCCGGGTCGAGGCAGGCGGATATCTCACGCCCCTGGAGTTCGCCGGCGAAATACCACTCACCCGGCATTTCCCGGTTCTTGTCGACGTCGTGCGGCGCCGACCGGTAGGAGTGCTCGACCCAGACACCGGTCCGGCGGTACTTGACGCGGAGGATGTCGCCATTGTGCGGCGGCGCGAACACGTTTCCCCGGTACATCACCCTGCCGTTGTAGGGAGAAACGCAGCTTTGCACGATGACGCCGTACCCGAGGACCGAATCCCTGGAAACCTGCGCGGTACTCAGGTCACCACCCGGGCATTCGAAGAAATCGGTGGTCCCCGCCGCCGAAACCCCTTCGAGCGAACTTCCCGACGCGACCATGGCGGCGAGGACCACCAGGCCCTTGACTGCTGATTTCATCATCACTCATTTCCACGTGCAGCCGACGTTCGCCCACTCGCCGCTGGGCGTGACGCAGGCCATGATTTCCGTACCCTGACTTCCTCCGCCGGCGAGGTACCACTCACCGGGCATATATCCCTCCGGATCGACGTCGCGCGGAGCCACCCTGGAGGAATCCTTGACCCGGCCGCCCGGCCCGGTGTACCAGATCGTGAGCTCGTCGCCGAGCTGCGGGAATTGGACGTTGCCGCGGAACATGAACGCGTGCCGGTAATCGGACCAGCACTTCTCCATGAACACGTTCCTGGTGCCCTGCCCGTCGGTCACGCGCGTGAAGAGCTGAACACGCTCCGGCGGCCACTGGGGACACCGGAAGAAGTCTTCCGTTCCCGCGTTCGCCGTTCCCGTCACGACGCCGGACAGCGCGAGCACCGCCGCGGCCACCACCGCCACCTTCATGAGTTCCCCTTCGCTAATATGAGCAGACTCGGTACTGTGCGTTGTCGGAGGAATCAAGACAGGCTTCGATTTCGTAGCCGTTCTCATAAGCGGCGTAGTACCACTCGCCGGGCACGCCGCGAGCACCCCATTCGTAGGCGTCGTTCAGCGGCGAGGACCGGTACGAATGCGGGACGAAGTTTCCGGTGTCGCGATACCTGATCCGCAGGGCGTCCCCTTTGATCGGATCCTGGATATTGCCGCGGTACATCGTCCTGCCATCGGGGTTCTGGCAGCTTTCCAGCACGACCCGGTTCCAGTTGACCGAGAAGTCGGAAATCTGGACCTGGTACGGCTTGTGCGGACACGGAAAGAAGTCGGTCGTACTCGCCCCAGCGGTCCCCGTCATCGCACTCCCGAGGGCAACAACCCCGGCAAGCACAGCAATCCCCTTACCCAAAACCCTCATCCAATCCCCCTAATCACCAGAACCCAACCCGGCAAAAGGTAACAACCCCCACTAACACCCCCCTGACATCCCACTGACTCCCGCCCCCAGAAGCCCTCGTGAGTGATAAATAGACCTAGACAGCGCATAGGCTTAGAACCCGCCTTACCACTCACGAGACCCAAACCGCCGAGAGCGCAACAAGACCCGAGCGACAAGGCGCGAAATCCCAGCCACGCTGGGTCAGAAACGCACGGCACCGTGGGGGGTCCGGGGGGCTCGGCCCCCCGGGTGAAACGACGAAGTCGAAGCCCGGGCGAAGGGCGAAGCCCGCAGCCCGAAGGCTGAGACGAAGGGGACCCCGCGCACCCGTCAGAGCCTGCTTATCCTTGCTGCCTTCCGGCCCTGGGGAGGTTCACAGGGTGGACGCCGCGCGGGGTCCGTGTGTCAGTGTAGCGGGCGTGGATCAGGCGCCTGCGCCCGCCTGGGCCCTGGCTCGCTGGAAGGTGTTCCGGAGGACGGCGAGGAGTGCGTCGCGGACGGAGAGCTTCTGGCGGGCGTCGAACGTGATCAGGGGGACGTCTTCGCTGACGGCGAGGGCCCAGCGGACGTCGTCGAGGTTGTGGCCGAGGGAGCCGTCGAACATGTTGACCGCGACGACGAACGGGAGGCCCGCGTTCTCGAAGTAGTCGACTGCCGGGTAGCAGTCGTCCATGCGGCGGGTGTCGACGATGACCAGGGCGCCGAGCGCGCCGTGGACGAGGTCCTGCCACATGAAGCCGAAGCGGTCCTGGCCGGGGGTGCCGAACAGGTAGAGCTTGACTTCTTCGTCGATGGTGATGCAGCCGAAGTCGAGCGCGACCGTGGTGGTGGTCTTGGATGGCACGTGGCCGGTGCGGTCGACATTGGCGGCGACGGAGGTGATCGCGGCCTCGGTGGTGAGGGGTTTGATCTCCGAGATCGCCGACACGGCGGTCGTCTTGCCGACGCCGAAGCCGCCCGCGATGACGATTTTGACCGGGGCCGGCGGGCGGACTCCCGGTGCGGGTGGTTCAGTGAATGGCTTCGAGTCCACGAATGACCCTTTCGATCATGCCCAGATCATGGGTGTTCTGGTTGCCTGGCCGCCGCACGACGACGTAGCCGAGCTGGGCCAGGTCCGCCACCAGCACCCGCGCGACGCCGATGTGCAGGCCGAGCATGGCCGCGACTTCGGCGACGGACATGGTGGTGCGGCAGAGCGAGACGATTTCCTGGCGTTCGAACGTGAGTTTCGGGTGCGACGTCGCGCCGAGCCTCGAGGTCAGGACCTGCGCTTCGATCTCCAGGGTCTGGTCGATCGGTTGCGCGCGCCCGGAGGTCATCAGGTACGGCCGCAGCAGCGAGATGTCCGGTTCCTCGGTCATGGAGACATCCTCACTCCATCCATGCCCCCGCCACCACCCTCAGCGGAGGCGCTTCGCGCCACAGTCTTACATCCCAACGGTGTTCTTGAGTTCCTCGATCAGCCCGGGGGTCAGCACCTCGGTGGCGCGGTTGGCGAACATCGCCATCTCGTAGGCGATCGTGCCGAGGCTGGCCTGCTTGGTGGCCAGCACGCCGAGCGAGCAGCCGATGCTGATCGTGCAGACCAGCAGGTAGCCGTACTCGAGCTCGATGATCACCTTGTCCGGCGCGCCGAGCGGGTGGCTCTCGGAGACGCCGTGGGCGAGGCCGAGCATGGCGGAGGAGATGGCGGCGAGCCGGTCGGCGTTGGACCGTTCCAGTTCCGAGGACACCGCGATCAGCAGGCCGTCGGCGGAGACCGCGATCGCGGCTATCGCGCCCGCGGTGTGTTGCGCGAAGCGGCTCACCAGCCAGTTGAAGTTCTGCGCTTCTACGCTGACTCCAGGTGCGGGTGTGGTCATTTCCTGCTCTCTTCTCCTCGTTCCATCACACGACCGGCGACCGCGCCCGTGGACGTGGTGTCTGCCGTACTCACGCCCGCCTTGGCCAAGCCGCTGGTGAACGCGTCGAACGCCGCACGCTCGGCCGCCGGGTCGCGCTGGGCGCGGTTCACGACGGCACGGGCCTGCGGCCTGCCCTCGGGCTGCTTGCGCAGGCCGGGGGCGAGCTGGGCGCCCGGGACCCGCCGGACCAGCCCGTCCCGCTCGGCGGGCGGGGCGGCCATGATCGGCGTGGTCGCGGGGGCGAAAACGGAGGTCTTCGGTGCCCGCGAAGGTGGCGCGACCGGCGCGGTGACGACGGTGGGCGGCGAGGCCTCCGGGCCCGACGACATCGCGGTGACCTCGGCGGCCTTGGCGAACGCCGACTGGAAGCCGTCCATCGCCGCCTTCGTCGCCTCCGGGTCGTGGTGCGGCTTCTCGGCGGGCGGCAGGGCCGCGGCTGCGGACTCGCCCGGGGCGGGGAGCTGGGCGCCCTTGACGCGGCGGCGCAGGCCGCCACGGACCTCGGTCGACGCCGACGCGGCTGCCGCCACCGGCTCGGCGACGGGCTCAGCCGGTTCCGCGGAGTGGTCCGGCTCGGCGTCCGGCCAGACCGGCTCCAGCTGGCGGAACCACCGGAAACCGTTGCCACGGCTGACACTCAGCAACGCCGGGATCGCGGGCATCGGCAGCTCGGCCGCGGCCGGTTCGGGTTCCAGCGTGCGATACGTCGCGGCGTACTCGGGCTCGGGCTCCGGTTGGGGAGCAGGCGGAGCGGGCGGCGCAGGCGGAAGGGCGGGCGGCGCCGAGGGCGGCGCCGGGATCCCCGCCGCGGGCTCGGGCTTGCGCGCCAGACCGGTGCGGTGGGTGAACAGCGCCGACGGAATGGTCACCCGCACGGTCACGCCGCCGGTTTCCGGCGTGGCGAGCAGTTCGACGTCGAGGTCGTGGCGCCGCGCCAGGCGGCCGACCACGAACAGGCCCAGCACACTGGTCGGGGCGAGCTCGAGCCGTTCGCGCTCGACGAGCCGCCGGTTCTCCTCGGCCAGCTTCTCCGCGGTCATGCCGATGCCGTGGTCGACGATGCTGACCAGGCAGCCGCCGTCGGCGAGGAACATCGTGTCGACCTCGACCATCGAGCCCGGCGGCGAGAACGACGTGGCGTTCTCCAGCAGCTCCGCGAACACCAGCACCAGGTCGGCGCCGAGCGCCGAGGAGATCAGGATCTCGCCGACGACGCCGAGCCGGACCCGCTGGTAGTCCTCGATTTCCGCGAGCGCGGAGCGCAGCGCGGTGGACAGCTCGATCGGGCCGGAGATCCGCGCTTCGTCGCGGGTGCCGGAGACGACGAGCAGGTTGTCCGCGTTCCGGCGGAGGCGGGTGGAGAGATGGTCGAGCCGGTAGAGACTGGCCAGCAGCCGGACGTCCTGCTCGTTGCGCTCCAGTTCGTCGACCAGCGCGAGCTGGCGGCCGACGAGGTTCTGGGTGCGCTTGGCGACGTTGGCGAACATGAGGCTGACGTTGCGCCGCGTGATGGCCTGCCGCTCCACCAGCTCGGCCGCGGTGGTCTGGACCCGGTTGAACGCGGCGGCCAGCCTGCCCAGCTCGTCGTCGGAGACGACGTCGATGGTGGCCAGCCGCGGGGTGACCTCCTCGGCCTCCTCGGTGTCGGTCACGCGGATGAGCTCGTGGCCGGCGAGGTCGGCGACCGAGGTGGCCGCCGAGGTCAGCCGCCGCAGCGGGTCGGCGATCGAGCGGGAGATCGCGATGGCGAGGAAGGCGACCAGCAGGAACAGCCCGGCGGCGCCGACGCCGATGATCCACGCCAGCTGGGTCGCCGAGTCGGCACGGCTGGTCGCCGAGTCGGCGATCTCGCCGATGACCTTCTCCTGGACCAGCTTGCGCTGCCCGGCCAGGGTTTCCGACGTGGTGAGTACGTCGGTGACGTACTGGGTGGTGCCCGCGGCGTCGCGCGGGCCGGCGACCTGCGCGGCCAGTGTCTCGATCTGGCGGCCGGCGTCGCTCTGCTCGACGTTGACCACCAGCGCGGCCTGGTCGCCGTCGGCGGCCTGCTGGACGAAGCGGTCGGTGAAGATCGGCGCCTGCTGGGTCGCGTCGTCCAGAATGGACTGACCGCCGTCCGGCGAGAGCGCGGTGACGATGAGAGCCATACCGCGCAACGAGTTCTCCTCGTTCGCGCGCAGCAGCGCTTCCAGGGCGGTCAGCTCGCGGGTGCCCTCGGCGTCACTGCCGGTCTGCGGGACCAGCCGCAGCGCGTCGATCACGGCGCCGATCACCGCGTGGTAGGTCCGCGCCACGCTGTCCAGAGCGACGCCTCGGCGCAGCGCGTTCTGCCGGATCTCGCCCAGCGAGCCGATGCGGACCAGCGACGCGGCCAGCTCGTCCGGCGCGCTGGGGCCGAGCGACGAGCGGACCGCCTCGACCGCGGTGTCCACCGACTTCTGCTGCTGCAGCATCGAATCGGCGGTCATCGCCGGGTTCGCGACGTACGCGCCGGTGAGCAGGCGCTCCCGCTGCAGCTGCAGGACCAGCCCGCCGAGCTGCTGCGCGTTGCGCGCCACCTGTGCAGACTGGTCCGCGGCCTGCGCCGTGCCGATCTGGCCGAGCACGAACGGCACGGAGACCAGCACCACCGCGATCAGCGGCGGCAGGAGCAGCAGGTTCAGCTTGCCGCGGATACCGAGCCTGGCGAGAATGCCCAGCTTCCGGCCCGATGCCCGGTTCGGCGTCGACCTGCCGTGCGTCATCCCGCTACCTTCCCGTCTGGCTGTTCGGAACTCACTCGACCGCGGCGACCCGGCTGACGTGTCCCCGGTGCTGTTCTCGCACCAGGTCCTCGATCCGCGCGCGCAGTGCCAGGAATTCCGGCTCTCGCTTGACCGCCAGGTCACGCCCGGCGGGCAAGCCGATCTCGACGTCCGCGGCGACCCGGCCGGGGTCCGACGCGAGCACCACCACCCGGCCGCCGAGGAACACGGCCTCCTCCACGTCGTGGGTCACCATCAGCACGGTGGTGCCGGTGTCGGCCCAGATCTGGCGGATGAGGACCTGCATGTCCTCCTTGGTCTGGACGTCCAGCGCGCCGAAGGGTTCGTCCAGCAACAGGACTTCCGGTTCGCAGGCCAACGCGCGCGCGATCGCGACGCGCTGTTTCTGGCCACCGGAAAGCTGCTTCGGCAACGACTTGCGCACCGCGGCCAGCCCGGTTTCCTCGAGGTACCAGCCCACACGGCGGGCGCGCTCGGCCGTGTCCAGCCCGAGCAGCTCCAGTCCGAAAGAGACATTCCGCTCGACCGACCGCCACGGATACAGCGCGCCCGACTGGAAAACCAGCCCGCGGTCCGGACCCGGCCCGGTCACCGGGACACCCTCGAGGAAGATCCCGCCTTCGGTCGGCTTGATCAGCCCGGCCACCAGCGAGAGCAAAGTGGACTTGCCCGAGCCGCTCGCCCCGACCACGCAGACGAACTCGCCGCGCAGCACTTCGAGGTCGACGCCGTCCAGCGCGCGCGTGACAGTGCCGCGGACGGTGTAGTCCTTCGCGATCCCACGCAGTTCCAGCGTCATGCCGTCCACTTCCCGACGCGGTCACGCGCGATCCGCAGGATGATGTCGATGGTCAGCCCGGCGAGGCCGATCACGACCAGCAACGCGAAGATCTTGTCCGTCGCGAGGAACCGCTGTGCCTTCGCGATCCGCAGGCCGAGACCGGCGGTGGCGGCGAGCAGCTCCGCGACCACGACGAGGTTCCACGCCGCGGCGGCGTTGACCCGGATCGAGTCGATCATCCCGGGCAGCGCGTGCGGCACGACGATCTTGCGCAGCACCTCGCCCCGGCGGGCGCCGAGGGTGTAGGACACGTCGATCAGCGACCGCGGAACGTTGCGGACGACATCGGCGGTCATCAGCGTGTTGTAGAAGACCGTGCCGATGAACAGCAGCGCGATCTTCGACTCCTCGTCGACGCCCAGCCAGATCATCAGCAGCGGGCTGAAGGCGGTGGGCGGGAGATAACGCAGGAGCCCGATCAGCGGCTCGAAGAACGCCTGCCCCGCCGCGTAGGTGCCCATGACGATGCCGAGCGGCACCGAAACGAGGATCGCCAGCCCGAAGCCGTAGAGCACCCGCTGGACAGTCGCCCAGAGGTCGCTGAAGAGCTCACCCGTCCCGGCCATGTCCAGCCCGGCCTTCAGCACCGCGCCGGGCGAGGGCAGGAAGGTCGGGTCGACCGCGGCGGTCACGGTCAGCACGCTCCAGATGGCCAGTGGCGCCAGGAACGACAGCACACCCAGTGTCCACTTGGCACGCTTGGAGATCGGTGTGCGCAGGGACAGCAGCGCGGACGCCGTCGGCTTCAGGCCCGCGCGGCGGGGCAGCGGGGCCCAGTCCGGCCGGGCCCCGCCGACGTGTCCCGCCTCGTGCGCCTCCGCGAGGCGCTGCTCGGCCTCGAGTTCCTCGGCCGCGCGTTCGTCGGCCGAGGTCCCTCGCGTGGTCCGCTGAGTGGGACCGGTCACTGCGGCGCCGCCTTCACGAACTGGTCGTCGAACAGGCCCTCGATGGACGGGCGCTGCGGCGCCATCCCGGTGCTGGTGATGAAGTCGATGATCTTGTTCGCGGAGAAGTCCAGGTGCGCCGCCGTGACACCGGGAGTGAAGGCGTCCAGGTTCTGCTGGCGGGTGAAGATCGTGGTGCCGGCGTCGTAGCTCTTGTAGTCGGCGTCGCTGACGCCACCGCGCTTGGCCATGATGCCGACGGCCGCGTCCTTGTTGGCCTTGATCCAGGCCAGCGTCTCGAACCAGGTGTTGACCAGCGCCTGGACGTCCTTCGGGTGGTCCTTGACCAGCTTCTGCGACGTGACCAGGTGGTCGGGGATGGCGCCGGGGAACTCGGCCGAAGTCGAGATCGCGCGGCTGCCCTGGCGCTCGAGGGCCTTCGAAGTGAACGGCGCGAAGGCGGCGACCGCGTCCACCTGGCCACCGGCGAACGCCGCGGCGGCCGCGTCGGTCGGCAGGTTGACCAGCGTGATGTCCTTTTCGGTCAGCTTCGCTTCCTGCAGCGCGAGCAGCAGCAGGTAGTGGTCCACCGCGCCCTGCTCGACGGCGACCTTCTTGCCCTTGAGGTCCGCGACGCTGGTGATCCCGTCGCGCGCGATGATCTTGTCGTTGCCGGTGGAGTTATCGTTTACCAGCACGATGTTCAACTTCGCGCCGCCCGAAACCGACGAGAGCGTGTCGTTGAGGGTCTGGCTATTGGCGTCGATCGCGCCACTGGCGAGCGCGTTGATGCTGTCGGTGTAGTTGTCGAAGTACTTCAGCTCGACGTTCACGCCGTTCTTGGCGAACAGGCCTTTTTCCTGCGCGACCTGCCAGGGGAACCAGCCCGGCCAGGCGCTGAAACCCAGCGTGATCTTGCCGCCGGTGCCGGAGGCCGTGCTGTCGCTGCAGCCCGATAGCGCGACGACGCCGGCCAGGGCGAGGACGCTCATGAACACCGTCAGCAGACGGGGGCGAGGGCGGGAAATCACAGGGAACTCCAGGATGCGGGGGAAGTGGAGTGGGAATACCGTTACGGGTGGGCCGGGGCTACCCGCCGTGACGGCATGGAGGTGGGTCGGGCAGGGCTGCGCCACCGCGCACGGTCATCGCTGCTCTCTTCCAGCCGCACCTGATCGGGTCATGGCGAGAGAACGCGGACAGGGAGTAGCTACACCCAGTGAAGACCCAGCACGAAACGTGCCGGATCGGCCACCCCTTGTCCCTCTCCCGGCGGAGAGCCTAGCGACTAGCACAAGATCCCCACAACGCCCTCCCACTGCGTCCATAAGAGTGACACTCGACTGGGCCGACCAGCGGTATCCAGCTTCCTCAAGATCAACATGAGCGTGGCCCGGCGATCCGGTGCAGAGTGGGCGTATGACCTTTTCGCCCCTCCCCTCCGCCGCCGACGTGGCCGCCGCCGCGGTCATCGTCGGGCCGTACATCCGCCGGACTCCGTTGCTGCGCACGGAAGTCGACGGCCGTCCGGTGGTGCTGAAGCTGGAGCAGCTCCAGCGGAGCGGATCGTTCAAGGTGCGGGGCGCGCTCAACGCGTTGCTCGGCCGTCCGCGGCCGGAGCGGGTGGTGACCGCGTCGGGTGGCAATCACGGCCTCGGGGTCGCCACGGCGGCCGCGCTCACCGACTTGTCGGCAACTGTTTACGTACCCGAAACAGTCCCGGCCGCCAAAGCGCGCCGGATTGAGGACATCGGCGCGAAACTTGTCAGGTTCGGCACAACGTATGCCGAAGCCGCGGCTCAAGCGTTGGTGCTCGCCGCCGACGACCCGGCGACGCTGTACCTGCCGGCGTATGACCATCCGGCCGTGATCGCGGGCCAGGGCACGCTGACCTTGGAGATCATCGAGGACGCCCCCGAGGTCGACGCGCTGGTCGTCGCCGTGGGTGGCGGCGGGCTGGCGGCGGGCACGCTGCTGGCGGCCGGGGGACGGCGGGTGTTCGCGGTAGAGCCGGAGGGCTGCCCGGCCCTGCACGCGGCGCTGGCGGCACGCAAGCCCGTGGACGTCCCGCTGGACTCGGTGGCGTCGTCGGCACTGGGCGCGTCGCGGATCGGCTCGGCGCCGTTCCAGTTGCTCTGCGGCGGCGCGGTGACGTCGTCGCTGGTCACGGACGCGGCGATGCTCGCGGCACGCGATCGGCTGTGGGAGGAGTTCCGGCTCGCGGTCGAACCGGCGGGCGCGGTCGGCTTCGCGGCGTTCCTCGCCGGCGACATCGACGCCGAACTCCCCTGCCTGGTCCTCTGCGGGGCGAACACCTCCTGGACCCCGACGGACTGAAGGCGTCCTCAGCGCAGGTCGTAAATCGTGGTGCCGCCGACGGTGGCCGGGGTGAAGTTCTCCTGGACCCACGACTCGATCTCGCCCGAGGTGCCCCGGCCACCGCCGAAGCCGCCGCGGCCGCCCGCCACGTAGTACGCGATGTCGCCGTCGGCGACGTACTGCTTGAACTGCGCCAGCGTCGGCGCCGGGTCGCCGCCGCTGAAGCCGCCGATCGCGAGCACCGGACGTCCGCTCGACAGCGCCAGCCGCGCCGACTGCATCGCGCCGCTCTGCGCCGCCGCCCACTTCGTCGTCGTGCCCTTGAGCAACGCCGTCACCTCGGCGCTCGACTGCCCGGAGCCGCGGTTCGTCGACGCAGGTCCGGACGACGGCGTCCCGCCCGAGTGCGCGGTCGACGCCGTGGCCAGCGTGAATGACGCCGTCCCCAGCAGCACGCCGCATAACCCGATGACCGCCACGACCGGACGCGCCCGCCCGAACAGCAACGCCAGCACCGCGACCGCGCCCAGCACGAGCAGCGTGTACCGGATCCACGGCTGCCACTCCGGCGTCCGCGCCAGGAGCACGAAACCCCAGACCGCGCTGACCGCGACCATCAGCGCGAGCACCGTCCGCGCGACGAAGTTCGCCCGGCCGCGCCAGAGCTCACGCGCCGAAATCGCCAGTGTGCCGGCGATTCCGGGGACCAGCGCGACCGTGTAGTACGGGTGGATGATGCCGCTCATGTAGCTGAACACCAGCGCGGTGACGACCATCCAGCCGCCGCAGAGCAGCAAAGCCGCGCGCGTGCGGTCGGTGCGCGGCGCCCGGCGGGTGAACCACAGGCCCGCGACCAGGCCGATCAACGCGGCAGGCAGCAGCCACGACGCTTCACCACCGAACTCGCCGCCGAACAACCGCGTCAGCCCGGCCTCGCCACCGAAACCACCACCGCGTCCGCCGCCTGCCGGAAGGGCTCGCCCGCCGCCGCGTCCCTCGCCGAAGATCCGGCCTAGGCCGTTGTAGCCGAAAGCCAGTTCCAGCACGCTGTTGTCGGTCGACCCGCTGATGTACGGCCGATCCGCGACCGGCCACAACGCGACCACGAGAACCCACCACCCGGCCGAGACGAGCACCGCACCAGCCGCGGCGAACAGCTGCCCGACCCGGCGCCTGAGCGATGTCGGCGCCGCAAACGCGTACACCAGAACGAAAGCCGGAAGGACGAGGAAGGCCTGGAGCATCTTGTCCAGGAAGCCGAATCCGATCGCGACACCAGCGAGCAACAGCCATTTCGTGCTCGCGTTCTCCAGCGCGCGCACGACGCAGTAGGCGCCCGCGACCAGCAGGAGCACCAGGAAGGCGTCCGGGTTGTCGTACCGGAACATCAGCGCCGCCACCGGCGTCAACGCGAGCGCGGCACCGGCCAGAAGTCCCGCACCCGGCCCGGAAAACCGGCGGACGGCGAGGTAGAGCAGCCCGACCGAGCCGACCCCGGCGAGCGCGTTGGGCATCAGCACGCTCCAGCTCGAGAAGCCGAAGATCCGGCCGGACAACCCCATGACCCACAACGAAAACGGCGGTTTGTCCACGGTGACGACGTTGCCCGGATCGAGCGACCCGAAGAACAGCGCCTTCCAGCTCCACGTGCCCGCCTGCGCCGCCATCGCGTAGAAGTCGTTGCCCCAGCCCGATTCCGCCAGGTTCCACAGGTACAGCACGCCGGTGCCCAGTAGCAGCGCCGCCACCGAAGGCCTTACCCAGCGCGGCCTTCGCGGCGGGGCCGGTGGCGCCGGGTCGGTGAGTTCGGGCGCGGACAGCGTGGTCGTCATGATCGCCACCGTCCCGAGGGCACATGTGGTGAACTTGTGGCGAAGCTATGAACCCGCTGTGAAGCACCCACGAACGGGTCACATCCGCCGCCCGGCCTCGTGAGTGGTAAATAGGGTTATTGAGAGGTAAGGCAAACGTGGCGTGGTGAAGCGAGGCGGACCTGCCGACGGGCTCGTGAGCGTTGCGGGCGGTTCTAACCGCCCGCAACGCTCACGAGTCCTCGATGCCGCAGCACGCCACCTTTGCCTTACCCCTCAATAGAACCCGACTTACCACTCACGAGAGCCGGGGAGGCGCCTCCTTAAGCGCGATTTCGAACTCCGTACGCCCAGGCCGCGAGTTCACGCCCACCCGCCCGCCGTGCGCGCCGACCACCGCCGCCACGATCGCCAAGCCGAGGCCGGTGCTGCCGGCCGCGCGCGAGCGCGAGTTGTCGCCGCGGGCGAAGCGCTCGAAGACCTCCGGCAGGATCTCCGGCGGGATGCCGGGCCCGTCATCGGCGACGCGGACCCGGACAATTCCGTCCTGTGTGGACAGTGTCGTGGTCACTGTGGTGCCCGCCGGGGTGTGCGTCCGCGCGTTGGCCAGGATGTTGATCACGACCTGGTGCAGCTGGCCCGCGTCGCCGAGCACGCCGATCGGCTCGCCCGGCACGTCCATCAGCCACTTCTGGTCCGGCCCGGCGACCGAGGCGTCCGCGACCGCGTCCGCCACCAACCGGCACAGGTCGACCCATTCGTGCACCACCGGCCGCCCCGAGTCGAGGCGCGCGAGCAGCAGCAGGTCCTCGACCAGCGTGGTCATCCGCCGCGACTCCGACTCGACGCGGTTCATCGCGAACGCGATGTCCGGCGGCACCTGCTCACTGCTACGCCGCGTCAGCTCGGCGTACCCGCGGATCGCGGCCAGCGGCGTCCGCAACTCGTGGCTGGCGTCGGCGACGAACTGGCGGACGCGGTTTTCGCTGGCGTGCCGGGAAGAAAGAGCCTTGGCGACGTGCTCGAGCATCCGGTTGAGCGCCGAGCCCACCTTGCCGACCTCGGTGTTCGGATCGGTGTCGGCCTCGGGAACCCGTTCGGACAGCGCGACTTCACCGCGGTCGAGCTGCAGCTCGGAGACGCGGGTGGCGGTCGCGGCGAGCCGGTCGAGCGGCTGCATGGTGCGGCGGATGGTGATCGCGCCCGCCGCGCCCGCGACCAGGATCCCGGCCAGCGCGACCCCGCCGAGGATGAACCCGACCTGCCACAACGTTTCGTTGACGTCGGTCAGCGGCAGCCCGATCACCGTGCGCTCGCCGTTCTTCGAAATGCTGGAGACCACCCGGTACTCGCCGAGGTTGCCGCCGAGGTCGATGCTGCGCCGCTGCCCGTCCGGCGGCAGCGCCAGCAGCACCCGCTTCTGGTCGAGCGAGATCTCCTTCAGCGGCGGCTTTCCGTTGTCCGACGGCGGGATGCTGAAATCGAGCACGTTCGCGCGCAGTTCGGAACCGCGCACGGTCAGCGCGAGCGTGCCGTCGCCCTGGCCGAGCACCCGCAGGGGGTCCGGCGGCGGGGCCTTGTCGTACAGCCAGGGCGCGCGCTGGCCACCGTGCTGGCCGCGATCGCTCGCCGCGGCGAGCCGCTTGTCCTGCTGCCCGATCAGGAACTGGCTCAACGCGAATTCGGTGACGACGCCGACGATCAGGCACACCAGCGCGAGCAGCGCCGCGAGCTGGACGATCAGCCGTCGCCGCAAGGACCACGGCCGGCGCTCGCGCGGCGCGCCCGGTTCAGCCGGCGGGCTTGAGGACATACCCGGCGCCCCGCATGGTGTGGATCATCGGTTCCCGGTCGGCGTCGATTTTCTTGCGCAGATAAGAGATGTAGAGCTCGACGATGTTGGCCTGGCCGCCGAAGTCGTAGCTCCACACGCGATCCAGGATCTGGGCCTTCGACAGCACGCGCTTCGGGTTGCGCATGAGGTAGCGCAGCAGCTCGAACTCGGTCGCGGTCAGCGGCACGAGCTCGCCGCCGCGGTGCACCTCGCGGCTGTCCTCGTCCAGCGTCAGGTCGCCGACGACCAGCGTCGACCCGCTCGCGCCGGTCACGCCACCCGCCCGGCGCAGCAGCGCGCGCAGCCGCAGCGCGACCTCCTCGAGGCTGAACGGCTTCGTGACGTAGTCGTCGCCACCCGCGGTGAGCCCCGCGATGCGGTCCTCGACCGCGTCCTTCGCGGTGAGGAACAGGACCGGCAGGTGCGGCGCCTCCGAACGCATCCGGCGGAGCACCTCCAGGCCGTTGAAGTCGGGAAGCATGACGTCCAGCACCACGGCGTCCGGGCGGAACTCGCGCGCGACCCGGACGGCCTCGGTGCCGTCGCCCGCGCTGCGCACCTCCCAGCCCTCCATGCGCAGGGCCATCGACACCAGTTCGGCCAGCGTCGCCTCGTCGTCGACGACCAGCACCCGCACCGGGCTGCCGTCGGCTCGGCGCAGGTCGGCCTTACCCGGCCCGGGGGACGCGGCGTTCATAGCGGTCATAGTGCCATCTTCTCCAGGTGGCGTGAGGTGTCGCTGTGGCTCCGCTGTGCGTTTCCTGTGAACGATCACCCGGCTCGGGGACACACAGCACCCACCCACCGTCCGCACAGGCCCCGCACAGCCACGACGGTGACCGTGAGCTGGACAAGTCTGGGTACGACCGGAGGAAACGATGACGACCGAGCAGCCCGAAGGCGCCAACTGGGGCGACCCCGCACCCGTTGCGGCCGAGACCGCGGCACCGGCTCAGCCCGGGAAGTCCTGGTCCGGGCGGAAGACCGCGATCGCGGCCGGGATCGCCGTGGTGATCGCGGCCGGCGGTGGCGTGGCCATCTGGGCGGGCACGAGTTCCGGCAGCGCCGCCGCGCAGCAGGGTGGGCCCGGCGGGTTCGGCGGCCCCGGCGGCGGCTTCCCCGGCGGTGGCCGGGTGGGCGCGCCCGGCGGGTTCGGCGGCGCGGCCGCGTTGCGCGACGCGCTGCACGGCGACTTCGTCGTCGCGAATCCCAGCGGCGGCTACACGACCGAGCGCCTGCAGACCGGCGATGTCACCGCGCTGAGCGCCACGTCCGTGACGCTGACCAGCAAGGACGGCTACAAGCAGACGTACACGCTCGACTCGTCGACACAGAAGACGGGCGACGTCAAGCAGGGCGACGCGAACGTCACCGTGGTGGCGAAGGTCGAAGGCCAGACGACCACCGCGACCTCGCTCGGCCAGCAGCTGCAGCGGCAGCCGGGCCAGGGCGGCGGGCAGCGTCGCAACGGCGGTTCGTACTCGGCCCGCCCGAGCAACTAGCCCGAGGTCCATGTGCATTGAATGCGTTGGACGCACATGTGGCATTCGTTGCGTTCAACGCCCCCAATGCCACATTGTGGCATTCGAGGTCGGACTTCGCGCACGGCCGTTAGGGCAGAGTGGACCGGCGTGCGGGACATCAGTGGGTCATTGCGGCGGCAGTCGCTGCTCGTCGCCCTGGTCTGCCTGGTCTGCGACGCCGCGCTGTTCCTCCTGCGCGGCCCGCTGGCCGAGGCGGGCTGGAAGGCATGGGTCGTGCTGCTCAGCGGGATCGCGGTCAACGCCGCGCTCGCGGGGCCGGCGCGCTACTCGGGCTGGGTCTCGCTGGGCCACGCCATCGTCTTCGCCGGATCGACGCTGCTCCTGTGCACCTGCGTCGGGTACGTCAACGGCAACAACTCCGGCGTGCTGATCGCGGGCTACCGGGCCGGGGCGTGGCTGCGGCCGAAGGCCTCGGTGCTTGCGCTCGCGGTGATGATCGCCGGGGTCACGGTGAACGCCATCGACGGCGGCGGACGCACCGCGACCGACCCGCGGCTGATGCTGATCGGCATCGCCATCAACGCGGTGCTGCCCTGGCTCGTCGGCCGCTACACCACGGCTCGCGGCGCCTACATCGCCGATCTCGAGCGGGCGGCCACCGAACGCCGCCAGCACGAGGAGGAAGCGGTCCGCCGCGCGGTCACCGAGGAGCGCACGACCATCGCGCGCGACCTGCACGACGTCATCTCCCACCACGTCAGCGCGATCGGCGTGCACGCCGGCGCCGCGCGGCTGGGCCTGCCCGAAGAGGGTGAGACGCCGGTGCGGCGTTCGCTCGGCGCCGTCGAGTCCGCCAGCCGCTCGGCCATGGCGGATCTCCGGCGCCTGCTCGACCTCCTGCACGCCGACACCGAAGCCGCCCAGCCCGGTCTGGACAACCTCGACGAGCTGCTCGAAACCGTCCGCGCGGCCGGCCTGCCCGCGCGGCTGACGCTGACCGGGGAGCCCCGCGAACTGCCAGGGTCGCTCGACATCGCGCTGTACCGGATCGCGCAGGAGGCGCTGACCAACGCGTTGCGCCACGGCGAAGGCCCGGTCGAGATCGAGCTGAACCACGGCCGCACCGAGATCACGCTGACCGTCACCAACGGGATCCGGGCCGGCCGCGCGAAGCCGGACGAGCACGCCCACCGCGGACTGGCCGGGATCCGCCAGCGCGTCACGCTGTTCGGCGGCCAGGTGTCCTACGGCGAACTGCCCGACGGGCAGCGATGGCAGGTCCGCACGAGCTTCCCGGTGGAGAGCACATGATCCGCGTCCTGCTGGCCGACGACCACGCGATGTTCCGCTCGGGGATGCGTGCCCTGCTGGACACCCAGCCGGACTTCACCTGCGTCGGCGAGGCGTCCGACGGCCGGGAGGCGGTCACCGAAGCCGCCCGGCTCCGCCCGGACGTCGCGGTGCTCGACGTCCGGATGCCCCGCCTCGACGGCCTCGCCGCGACCGAGGCGATCCTCTCCGCGCCGGGCAACGACACCCGCGTCCTCGTGCTCACGACCTACGACGCCGACGAGTACGTCTACCGCGCGCTGCGGGCCGGGGCGAGCGGGTTCCTGCTGAAGAGCCTGGCGCCCGAGGAGCTGGTCGCGGCGATGCGGGTGGCGGCCCGCGGCGACGCGCTGATCGACCCGTCGGTGACCCGGCGGCTGGTCGCGAAGTTCGCCACCGGGCTGGAACCGCGGGCGGACGAACCCGCCGAGCTCGCCCGCCTGACCTCCCGCGAACGCGAGGTCCTCCTGCTCATCGCCAACGCCTGCAGCAACGCCGAGATCGCGAAGCAGCTGCATGTCGGCGAGGAGACCGTCAAAACCCATGTGTCCCGGGTGCTGTCGAAACTCGGGCTGCGCGACCGCGTGCACGCCGTCGTCTACGCGTATCAGAACAAACTGGTGAGCTGACCGCTCGAGTGCCAGACTGGCCGCATGAAGCGCTGGATCACCTTTGCCCTCGGTGTGGTGCTCGTGCTCGTCGGGGCGGTCTGGGTGCTGCAAGGCATCGGGGTCATCACCGGGAGCTTCATGACCGGCCAGAAGCTGTGGTTCCTGATCGGGCTCGTCGCGTTCCTGGTCGGCGTCGTGCTGGTCGCCGCGAACCTCACGCGGCGGCGGTCTTCGTGAACACCTCGAAGATCGGGTAGCCGGGCGCGATCTCGCGCAGCTTCTCGTCCGACGCCTTCGCGTCCACGCCGTCGAAGAACACGCCGACCTCGAACTTCCAGCGCTTGAGGTACGCGCGCAGAACGGCGGGCTTCTCGTCGTCTGCCAGCTCGCGGTACTCGAAGACCTCGACGCGGCGCCCGACGCGAAGCTGGCCTTCGCCGGCAACGCGCAGGTTGCGCACCCACTGCGTCTCGCCGCGCGGAGCGACCAGGTAGCGCACGCCGTCGATGGTCAGCAGGTTGACCGGCGTCGAGCGGAGCTCGCCGGTCTTGCGGCCGCGGACGCTCAGCACCCGGCTGCCCCAGACGCTCATGCCCAGCTTCGTCAGCTGCTGGACCGCGCTGTTGAACAGGGTGGTGGACTGCTTCGGCTTGATGTAGCGGAGCTCGGTCACGGTGTCCTCCGAAGTTCTGGGAGAGCAGTGCTCTCGACTAGGAGCAGTGAACACCCTCGCCGCACATCCTGTCAAGAGCAGTGCTCTCTATTTGGTGCGGCGCTCTCGTCGTGGCAGACTGGACCGCATGCCAGCGACCCGGACCGCACGTGAACGCGCCCGTGCCGAGCTCACCCAGGAGATCAAGGACGAGGCTCGGCGCCAGCTCGGCGAGGTCGGCCCGCACGGGCTCTCGCTGCGGGCGGTCGCGCGGGAACTCGGGATGGTCTCGTCCGCGCTGTACCGCTACTTCCCCAGCCGCGACCGGCTGCTGACCGACCTGATCGTGGACGCCTACAACGCCGTCGGCTCGGCCGCGGAAGCCGCCGCTGCCACCGAGGGGCCGCCGCGGGAGCGCTGGCTGGCGGTCTGGCGCGCGACCAGGGAGTGGGCGAAGGCGCACCCGCATGAGTACGCGCTGATCTACGGCTCGCCGATTCCCGGGTACGCCGCGCCGCAGGACACGATCGCGCCGGCGGGGCGGGTCGCGCTGGCGCTGGCCGGGGTGATGACCGCAACGGAGTTGAGCGTGTTCTCAGATGAACTCGCGCCGGAGTTGCAGGCTCAGACGTCCACGCTGATCAAGACGCTGGGGCTCGAGATCGCGGCTTCGACGGTCGCGCGGTTCATCATGGCCTGGACGCAGCTCTTCGGGGCCATCAATTTCGACCTGTTCGGGCAGTACGTCGGGAGCGTGGATCCGGCGGACACCTTCTTCGAGTACACGGCGAACCGCATGGCCGACTTCGTGGGGTTGAAGGACTGAGACGGTACCTTCGCCATGCACGGAAACAGCGAAAGGCGGGCGACGTGACGGGCTGGGCCGGAGGGGTCGGCAGGATCCGGGTGATCGGGACCGGGGTGATGGGCCGCGGCATCGTCCAGCTCGCCGCGACCGCGGGTGCGACGGTCGAGCTGGCCGACGTCGCGCCGGAGGCGGTCGCGAAGGCGATCGAGTTCGTCGGCGGAATGGTCGACAAGCTGGCCGCGAAGGGCAAGCTGACCGAGGACGCCGAGGCGGTGAAGGCCCGGCTGGTCGCCGTGGACTCGCCCACGGCCCCGGCCGAGGGCGTCGACCTGGTCATCGAGGCGGTCCGCGAGGACGTCGAAACCAAGCGCGCGCTCTTCCAGGAGCTCGAGCGGGTCTGTCCACAGGAGACGGTCTTCGCGACGAACACCAGCTCGCTGTCGGTCACCGAAATCGCGACCGGGCTCGCCGACCCCGCCCGGCTGATCGGGCTGCACTTCTTCAACCCGGTCCCGCTGATGCGCCTGGTGGAGGTCGTGCCCGGCGCCCGCACCGCGGACTGGCTGCCCGGCGAGGCACTGGAGCTCGTCAAGAGCTGGGGTCACGAGCCGGTGCTGGCGAAAGACGCGCCCGGCTTCCTGGTCAACCACGCCGGCCGCGGGCTCGGCACCGAGGCGCTGCAGATCTTGAGCGAGGCCATCGCGCGCCCCGAGGACGTCGACCGCATCGCCCGTGACGTCCTCGGGCTCAAGCTCGGCCCGTTCGAACTGCTGGACCTCACCGGCCTGGACGTCTCCCACGCGGTGCTGGAGAGCATCTGGAGCGGCTTCCACGGCGAGCCGCGGCTGCGCCCGTCCTGGCTGACCCGGCCGCGGGTCGCCGCGGGCCTGTTCGGCCGCAAGAACGGCGAAGGCTTCTATCGGTATGTCGAGGGCGAGCAGCAGGTCGACGCCGAACCGACAGCGCCGCCGAAGCCCACGATCCCGGTCTTCGCCGCCGACGACCACCTCGCGCGCGTGCTCAACAACGCCGGCGTCCACGTGGTGCCCGACGCCTATCCGGACGCGATCCTGCTGGTCACGCTGTACGGTGAGTCCACAGTGGACGCCGCGGCCCGCGCCGGGCTCCCGGCGTCGCGCGTGGCCGGCGTCGACCCGCTCGGCGGCTTCGAGCGGCGGCTGACCCTGTGCGTGCATCCCGCCCTCGACCCGGCGTTCGGCCGCGCGGCCTGGGGCGCGCTGGCCGCGACCGGCCGCCCGGTGACCATCGTGACCGACGGCCCCGCCCCGATCGCCCAGCGCCTGCTCGCCTCGATCGTCAACACGGCCTGCTTCATCGCGGGCCAGGGCCTGGCCGCACCGGAGGACATCGACACCGCGGTCCGCCTCGGCCTCGGCTACCCGCGCGGGCCGCTGGCCTGGGGCGACAAGGTCGGCGGCGAGGTGATCCTGCGCATCCTGGGCGGGCTGGCGCGCACCACCGGCGACCCCCGCTACCGCCCGAGCCCCTGGCTCACCCAGCGCGTCGCCCTCGGCCTCCCGCTGACGAAGACCGGCACCACCCCGGCGGACCTGCTGACAGTCCACTGAGGACAGCCGTAGGTTTTCGAGCAGGATGGAAAGGCTTGCCGAGCACCGGGGTGCCCTGAAAACCTGCATCGGGCACGGGCCACGTCTGCCCGCGTGGCTCGTGCACCCCACCTGTCGTACAGCCCGTCTCACCGGCGCAGGGAGCCGGTCAGGCGGGCTGTATGCGTTTCACGGCACCAAAAAAGCGGACCGCCTCCCGGGAAACCCGGAAGACGGCCCGCTCATGCCGTACTCGGCTCAGCCGCGGGTCACCACGGCCGGTCCACCGGACCGGTGGCCTGCGCCCAGGTGATGTAGCCACCCTGGAAGTCGCTCCGCCAGCCGGCGCCGTACACGTACTCGTCCGAGGTCGGGTACCGCAGGTACGACTTCTCCCAGCCGAGCGCGACCCACCGCTTGCGGATCTCGCCCTGGACGTTGTGCGCGCCCGTGGCCACGGTGTAGTAGATCGACGAGTACGCCTGACCCTTCAGGAAGTGGTTGAAGCGGCCGATCCCGTCGGGGGTGCCGTCCTCGTCGTTGACCGGGTAGCCGAGGCCGTTTTCCCAGCCCAGCGCCGCCCACTTCTTCCGGATCTCGCCCTGGACGCTGTGCGCGTCCGTGGTCGGGGTCCAGTAGATCGACGAGTACCACCCGTTCTTCAGGAAGTGGTTGTACCGGCCGACCCCGTCCGGGGTCGCCGTCTCGTCGGTGGTCGGGTAGCCCAGCACGCCGAGCTCCCAGCCCAGCTGCTGGAACTTGTCCCGGATGCGCCCCTTCACCAGGTGCGCGCCCGTGGCGGGCGAGGAGAAGATCGACGACCAGTTCGTGAAGTGGGTGTACTGGCCGACGCCGTCCGAGCTCGCCGTCGTGTCGACGGTCGGCGCACCGAGCACGGTGTGCCCGCCGAGAGCCAGGTACTTCGTCAGGATCGGGTCGACGACGTACTTGGCGCCGGTCGCGGCGCTCCAGTAGAGGCGGCCGTTGGCGTACGTGCGGTAGTGCACGGTGCCGTCGGTGACCTCGGCGGCGGTCGGCGCACCCAGCTTCGTCCGCAGTGCGGCGTCGCCGTTGTAGCGCTGGTCGATCGGCGTGTCGTAGTTCGCCGTCAGCGTCAGGTCGGACGTGCCGATGGTGACGACCCACTCGGTCGTCGTCGGGCCGCCCTGCCAGCCGGTGAACTTCGAAACGCCGTCGATGGCCAGCGCCGGCGCCTCGGCCTGGATCTTCGCACCCTCGGTGACCAGCGCCGTCGTGACGCTGTTCTCGATCGGGATGCTCAGCGCCGCGGGCTGCGTGCTGACCAGGGTGAGGCGGTGCTGACGCGGGTTGGCGACGTAGGCCTGGCTCGTCACCACGCCCGCGCTGTCGGTCACCGTCGCGGTGAACTCCTGATGGGAGTCCGGGTGCTCGGTGAACGGCACGCCGAACGTCGGGCCGGTGGCGCCGATACCCGGGTGCTTGTGGCAGGTGGCCTCGCTCGGGCAGTGCACGATGGCGCTGGTCCAGGTCACCGGCAGGGCGCCGTCCTCGGCGTCCGTCGCGGTGGCGGAGAGGTTCACCTGCTCGTTCACGGCGAACGTCGCCGTGGCACCCGGCGTGGTGAGGGTGAGCACCGGCGAGTGGTTGCCCGGCGCGACCGCGATGTCAGTCGTGTCGGACGCCAGGAGCGGGTCCTTGACCGTCAGCTTCGCGGTGAACTTGTCGGTCCCGGCCGCGTAGGTGTGGCTCGCCTTGACCCCGGTGCCGGTGGTGCCGTCACCGAAGTCCCAGGTGTAGGTCAACGGGTCGTTGTCGTAGTCCACCGAGGTGCTGCCGTCGAAGGAGACGGTCCGGGTGTCCGGGTCGGTGGACGAAGTCGCACCCGCCACCGGCGCGGTGTTGCCCGCCGAGTAGCTGAGCCGGCGCAGGGTGCCGCCGCGGATGTCGGCGTAGACGATGTCGCCGTTCGGCGCCGCGCCGAACTTGACCGGTCCGCCGAGCGCCTTGAACGCCGCCGGCAGGTTCGACCCGTCGACCAGCTTCCCCTGGTCGTCGTACCGCACGGTCCAGATCTGCTGGCTCACGTAGTCGCCGTAGAAGAACGCGCCGCGGTAGTCGGCCGGGTAGCTCGTGCCGTTGTAGACGATGCCGGCGGAGATGCTGTTGCCGCCTTCGGCCGTGTCGTGGTGGTACTCGACGATCGGCTCGGTGTTCGGCACGCCCGCGCAGTAGCCCTGCGTGCTGTGCTCCGGCGTCGGGTGCTTGCCTTCCCAGCACGGCCAGCCGTAGTTGCCACCACGCTGGACGACGTCGAGCTCTTCCCAGATGTTCCAGCCGACGTCACCGGCGACCGGCAGGCCGAGGTTCTGGTCGATGCTGAAGCGGAACGGGTTGCGGAAGCCGCGCGCGAACACCTTGCTCCGCGTCGATCCCGGGTTCGCCGCGTCGTAGTACGGGTTGGCCGGGACACCGTTGCCGTTGGCGGCGAGGTGGAAGATCTTGCCGTAGGGCGAGTCGATGTCCTGGGCCCGCATCGAGTCCGGGTCCCTCTTGGTGAAGTCGGCGCCGTCGCCGACGGACAGCCAGAGCGTGCCGTCGGTCGCCGCGATCACACTGTCGATGCCGTGGACGGTGTGGATCCCCGGGATCTCGAAGAGGCTCTGCTCCCCGGTGAGCCCGGTCGGCGCGCCGGCGGCGTCCACGGTGACCGTGAACTTCGACAGCCGCATGACCCAGTTCGTTCCCGTGGTCAGGAGCGCGCGGGTCAGGTAGATCGTGTGGGACGTGGCGTAGTCCGGCGCGACGGACAGGCCCACGAGCCCCATGTCGTCCTTGGCGTAGGTCGGCAGGGTCGCGATCGTCCGTCGCGGGGTGCCGGACTCCGGCAGCCAGTTGACGACGCCGGACTTGCCGGTGACCAGCACCGACTTGTCGGGCAGGTACCCGAAGTCGGTCAGCTCGAACGCGCCGAATCCGGTCGCGGTGTCCCGCAGGACGAATCCCCCCGGCAATGTCGCCGCCGATGCCACCCCCGTGGACACAGCGGGCAAAAGTGCTCCAGTGAGAGCGGTCGCCACGAGGACGTGACGAAGTGCGCGAAGTTTTCCTCGCAAGGCCATAGAAAGCCCCCTTCCCAAGCGATCACTTATCGCCGGAGAAGGGGGCTTAGTTGCCACTTTTGGGGGACATTTACCCTAACGTGACCTACTCTGTGTGATCACGACGAACGACTACGGAACGACCTGGACCACGTCGCCGATGTGGAGCGTGTTGAAGAACTTCAGCGACGCGCCGGCCGACAGGTGGATGCAGCCGTGGGAGTACACGGACAGGCTGCCGGTGTGGAACGCGTCACCCGGGTAGAAGAACACCGAGTTGTTCATCGGCGCGTTGTCGAACTCCTTCGACAGGTGCACCTTTTCCTTGGACAGCACGCGGAACGTGCCGGTCGGGGTCGGGTAGCCCTTGCGGCCCGGCAGCATCGGCACCGGCCCGTATACGACCTTGCCGCCCTGCAGGATCCACGCCTTGTGCGCGGAGATGTCGACGCACGCGGCGGTCCCGGCCGACGCTGCGGCGGCCGCGCACGGCACGCCCGGGTCGGCGGCGGGCTGCGGCTTCGGGGCCGGCTTCGGCTTCGGCTTCGTGCTGGTCGGCGTGGGCTTCGACGTCGAGGTCGGGGCCTCGCTCGTCGTGCTGCTCGGCGCGGTCGTCGTGTCCGAAGTGGTCGTCGGCGCGCCACCACCGTTCCCGGCCGCGACGGCTCCGCCGCCGGCGTTGTTGTTCGAAGTCGGAACGCTCGCCCCGCCCGAGCAGGCGGACAGCACGAAGGCTGTGGCCAGCGCGGCGACCCCCACCAGAAGCCTCTTCACGATCAGATACCCCCATGCACATTCTCAAGTCACTTTGACACCCATACAGACGGGTGTCACCTGGTCGTGGTTGTGCGCAGAAGGTCACGAATTGGGTAGATCACCTCCACCCGGGGGTTGAGGCCGGGTTCCACCCGGGACCGATCTCCACGCCGACGTTTCGGAGCGCCGTCTGATCGAAGCTGGGTTCACCACCGAAACCAAGGAGCCCGGAAATGCCCAGCGCCGCGAACATCCTGCTCTACCTGGCCATCGCCGCCCTCGTCTTCTACAAGGTGATCTACAGCCAGATGCGCGGCACGCTGCTGACCCGGCGCGGCCTGCTGCTCCTGCCGCTCATCCTGACCGTGATCGGCGCGGTCGGGGCCGTCGAGGCGCTGCCCGGTGCCTCGGCAGGCGAGCTCGCCCTCTTCGCCGTCGATGTGATCGTCCTCGGCGCGATCGGCGTCCTGCGCAGCACGTCCACGACACTGTCCGAACGCGACGGCACGACGTTCCAGAAGGGTTCGCTGCTGACCATCGGGCTGTGGGTGCTGACTGTCGCGGTCCGGGTCGGGTTCATCGCGCTGGCCACCGCGCTGGGCGTCGCCGGCCCGCTGGCGACCGGCTCGATCATGCTCACCGTCGGGGTCAGCATCGGCGTCCAGAACCAGGTGACCTTCCTGCGGATCCAGCAGCGCGGCCTGCCGCTGGCCGACGGGCAGCGCCGCCTGGCCGGCGCCCGCTAACCCAGCACGCGGCCGAGCATTCTGGCGTACATCCGGCCGGGACTGGCCACCGAAGGCGGATGCAGGAACCCCGGCAGCGGCGGGAGTCCGGTGACGTACGGGCCGAGCCGGTCGTACAGGACCGGCGCCCCGGCCGGGCGGGCTTCCGGATCCTTCGCCAGGACGTCGGCGAGCAGCAGATTCAGCTCACGGGGAATGCCCGGTACCGGGCCAGGGCGTTCCTTGACCTGCCGCTCGAAGACGGCGTACGCGGTCGGGCCGTCGAAGAGCCGGCGGCCGGTGAGCATCTCGTGCAGCACGCACCCCAGCGCGTACAGGTCGCTTCGCGGCTCCGCGCCGCCGCGCTGGATCTGCTCGGGGGCCATATAGGACGGTGTGCCGAGCAGCTGCCCGGCACGGGTGAACTGGGCGACGTCGGATTCGCGCAGCACCGCCAGCCCGAAGTCCATCACCTTCACACTGCCGTCCGGGCAGAGCATCAGGTTGGACGGCTTGAGGTCGCGGTGGCACACCGAAAGCGCGTGCGCGGCGGTCAGCACCGCGCAGGCCTGCGCCACGATCGCCGTCGCCCACGGCACCGGCAGCGGGCCGTGCTCGGCGAGCAGGTCCGCCACCGTCACGCCCTCCACGAACTGCATAACCTGGAACAACCGGTCGTCGTGGGTGCCGAAGTCGTACAGCGCGGGGACGCCGGCGTGGTCGAGCGTGGCCAGGATCCGCGCCTCGCGCGCGAACCGCGCCTCCAGCTCCTCGTCGCGCCCGGGCAGCCGCAGCAGCTTGATCGCGACCCGGCGGCCGAGCCGCCGGTCGTGCCCGCCGTGCACCGCGCCCATCCCGCCCCGGCCGAGCGGCAGCTCGTCGAGCTCGTAGCGGTCGGCGATGAGCATCGGAACCCCTGTGGATTAGTCGCCCGCCGGGCGGAGCCGTCCTTCGACGAGTCCAGCGAAGCCTAACCGGACCAGCTCGGCACCCAGCTTCCCCGCCTCACGCAGCAGATCGTCGAACTCCGCGAGCTGCCGGAACGTCCTTCCGTAGGCACGCTGGACTTCCAGCGGGTACCGCGGGATCCGGACGCGGCGGACGTCGATGCGCGTCGACGCGGACGCCGTGGGCAGGTCGGCGGCGCGCAGGCAGCCGGCCAGGAAGTCGGGGTCGAGCCGCGTGGAATCCACGCGATAGACCGAAAACCCGTAGCCGACACGCTCCGGAGGTCCACTGTGGACCCTCGCCATGCCGGTCACCGAGGCCACGACGTCGCCCGCTTCGGCGACGGGATGTTCACCGTCCAACCGGGCCGGAGCGTGCCGGACGTCCAGCATCCCGGCCTTCACGAGCTCACCCAGCGTGGTCAGCACCGGCTCGTCCGCGGCCGCGTCCAGCCGGGGCACCTCGGGCGTCAGCTTGGCGAAACGCCCTTGCGTCGTAACGAAAGCTTGCCCGAGATCTTCGTCACGCGCGCGGCGCAGCGCGGGCGTGAGGTCGATGTCGTCGTCGAGCAGGTCGATGATCCGGACGCCGGTCTCCGGTGCCGCCTGGAAGCCGTGCCACAGTTCGTCTACAGTGGACAGATCGTCGCCCGCCTCCGCGATCAGAATGGTGGAGGGCGAGCGTTCACCAGGCACAGGACGCTTTAACAGCCACAGATCCGGGCCGGTGGCGGCGAGGGTGAGCACCGCGCGGACCGCGCCCGCGCGCAGCAGGTTTCCGCGAATGCGCTTCCCGCTGCGGCGCCCGGCGGCCGCGCCCGGCATCAGGATCGCGACCGCGCCACCAGGGACGACGTGGGCGAGACAATGCTGTACCCAGGCCAGTTCCGGCTCGCCGCGCGGCGGCAGGCCGTACTCCCAGCGCTCGTCGCCGACGAGCTCGTCGTGCCCCCAGGCGCGTTCGTTGAACGGCGGATCGCACAGCACCGCGTCGGCCGTCCGCCCGGGGAAGCCGTCCTCACGCAACGCGTCGACCGCGTGGACCTCGGCGCCGATGCCGCGTAACGCCAGGCGCAGCGCGGCGATCGAGGCCGTCACCGGGTCACTGTCCTGTGCCAGCACCGTTTTCGCGCCGCTTGCCAGCGCGAGCGCGCCGAACCCGCAGGCGGGGTCGAGGATCGTGTCGGCGGGTCCGGCGAGCCGGACCATCAGCTCGGCGATCGGCTCGGGCGTCGCGGAAAGACGTCGAGAGTGGGCTTCGAAGTACCGCCGGCAGAGCACCTCGAACGCCTCGACCGGGCCCGCCTCCCGCACGAGATCGCCGAGCAGCGTCACCAGCTCCGGGTCGTCGGGCTCGGGGGTGTCGAAAATCCCGGCCTGGAACGCAATGAAAGCGCCGGCCCGGCTGACCCGCGCCGGGAGGTCGAGGTCGTCACCGACGGCACGCAGCCGCTGCCAGGCCCGTTCGGCGGCGGTCAGCTCGAACTTCTTACCGCGCAGGCGGAACCAGTCCGTGACGGCGGCGAGGGCGAACAACGGGCTCGACGCGGTGCCGCCGACCGGCTGCGGGAAGTCCGGGTAGCGGCGGCGCCAGTTGCTCACCGCGGCCCGGCCGACCCCGGCGAGACGCGCGATGTCGGCGGCGCTGACCGTGGCGTCCTCGTCCATGACCGAGGACTCTATCGGACAGTGCTCCATTCAGACGTGTTGCTTGTGAACTCAGTCAACCAATGCTTTCATGGCGACATGACACACGATCGCTACGCCCTGCGCTATGCGGCCGGGTCGGACGTCGGCAAGCGGCGCCCGATCAACGAGGACTCGATGTTCGCGAGCCCGCGCCTGCTGGCGGTCGCGGACGGCATCGGGGGCCAGCCGCACGGCGAGGTCGCGAGCGCGACCGCGGTCACCGTGCTCGGCGAACTGGACGCGGACCTGCGCCGGCTCGACCCGGCGGCGGTCGACCTTCCGGCGACACTGGCGGGCACGGTCAGCGCGATCGCGGACCGCCTGGCCGAGACCGCGGCGCAGGAACCGACGACCGAGGGCATGGGCACGACGCTCACCGCGCTCGTCTTCGACGGCTACGAGTTCGTGGCGGCCCACATCGGCGACTCCCGCGGCTACCTGCTGCGCGACGGCGTCCTCCAGCGCCTGACCCGCGACCACACGCTGGCCCAAGCGCTGCTCGACGACGGCAGGGTGTCGGCGGAGGAAGCCGAGAACCACCCCCGGCGATCGCTGCTGATGAAGGCCCTGCAGACGGCGGGCTCGGCCGAACCGGACATCTGGACCTTCGTCCCGAAGCCGGGTGACCGCTACCTGCTGTGTTCGGACGGCCTGAGCGGCCCGGTCCCCGAACCGACCCTGCGGGACGTCCTGCTCCAGCACGAAGACCCGGCCGCGGCCATCCCGGTCCTGATCGACCTGGCCAACGAGGCGGGCGGCCCGGACAACATCACCTGCGTCCTCGCCGACGTCCGGACGAGCTGAAGGACGCCTTCACTCCGTTCAATGGACTGAAGCGTCCTTCGCTCCATCTAGCGGACTGAAGGCGTCCTTCAGGTACTTACCCACCTTCCGGGCCGAGCTGGGGCATCCGGTATCGTCTCCTGCGGAGGATTGGCCGAGCGGCCTAAGGCGCACGCTTGGAAAGCGTGTTGGGTTCACGCCCTCGCAGGTTCGAATCCTGTATCCTCCGCAGCCTTCAAGGCCCCGAACGCCACCGCGTTCGGGGCCTTGTTGGTTCCCAGGCCCGCGCTCACTTGACAGAGTCAGTTGATCACGCTAAGTGCCGGATCTGGTGTAATGAAGTCTGACAACTGCACAACCCGACCTTCCAAGGAGTAGAGGCCCGATGGCCGGAGTCGAAGAGATCCGCGCTGGCATCGCGCTCGCGAACGAGAAGTCGTCCGCGAGCATCGCCGCCCTTCAGCAGGCAGCGCAGTCTCTCGAAGAAGCCCAGCAGTCGCTCGCACAGGCGACTCAGGGCAGCAGTCAGCACGAAGTGAGTCAAGCTCACGGTTTGCTCGCGGAAGCACTGCAGGGGATCAACGGTATGCAGAGCACCATCCAGGCCAGTATTTCGTCGGCCGATTCCTATTCGGCCCGGCTCTAGCCCGGATGTCACTCGCCGAGCTCCACCAGCTGCTCACCGCCGCCCTGGCCGGGCTCGCCGACGGGCGGGCCCATACCGAGCGGGCCACAAGCCTGCTCGGGGAAGCCAGACAGGCGCTCGTGGACGCTCAGGCCAAGGCCGATCCCTGGCTCCCCCCGCAGTACGCGCAGGCCGACGAGGGGCTCGACCAGCTCCTCGTCCGCCTCGCGGCCGCGGACGACCTCGTGAGCGGATATCAGTCACGCCTCTAGTACTGGGGACATCGATGGGCACTACCGATGGCTAACAAGTCAGCCGAGCAGCGCAACCGCGTCCAGACCGCCCTCGACCGCGTCCGGCACCAGATCGGTCTGGTGCTCGGCGCCGCCGCCGGTGCCCGCCAGCTCGCCGAAGCCGAGCTCGCCAAGCTCGAGCTCGAACGCGAGATCGTCCGGGTCGGCATGAACCACGCCACTACGGCGCAGCAGGACGAATGGTCGCGCCATCCCGCGGCCCGTGACGTCTTCGGCGCGCTCGGCGGCGTCCGCAGCGCCTTTTACAACGACTGGAGCCAGGGTCCCTCGACCCTGCGCGAACTCGTCTCGGCCAACGCGCCCGGCCCGGCCGGGAATCCACCCGGCGAGTGGCTCGGCCGCGTCGGCCACAACCCCGGCATCACCGCGCCCGGGCTGTGGCGCGTCGGCTCCGCGACCGTCGCGGGCGGGGAAGTCGCCCGCACCTTCGACGTCGCCGTGCCACTTCTGGACGAGTCCCATCTAGCCATCACGTCGGCGCCGAAGACCCGGTCCGCGGTCGACGCCGTCGTGCAGAACCTGCTGATCCGCGTGCTCTCGACGTTCGAGCCCGGCGCGGTGAAGGTGCACCTCTGGGACATCGGGCAGCTGACCGCGATCCTGCCCGACCTGTACCCGCTGAGCCGCACGAGCGCGCTCTCGCTGTACGACCCGAGCCGGCTCGAGGATCTGCTCGACGAGCTCGCCGGGCACATCCGCCGCATCCACGCGACCGGCATGGGCGCCGGGCACACGTCGCTGCGTGAGACCCGGCGCAAGACCGGGCAGCGCACGGAGCCGTTCCGCATCGCGGTGCTGTACGGCAACGGCGAGACCCTCGAACCCGAGCGCGCACGTGACCTCAAGCGGGTCGCGAGCGGCGCGCTGGCCGCCGGGATCTGCCTGATCATGATCGACGTGCCGACCGCGGTCAGCGCGCCGGTGGAGTCACTGAGCCTGCTCGACGACCGGCGCGCGATCAGCAGCATGACCGGCACCGACCTGGTCGTCGACCTCGACGCGCCACTGCCGTCGGCCCAGGTGCTGCGGGCCGCGGACCTGATCGCCAAGGGGCTGATCGCCAAGCAGGGCGGGCCGCGTTCGTTCGCCGACCTGATGCCGACGGAGCTCGGGCAGGAGAGCTCGGCGCGGGAACTCCGTGCGCCCGTGGGGTTCTACGAAGGCGAGCCGGTCGAGGTCGTGATCGGCGACGCCAGCCCGCACGCGCTGATCGGCGGTCCGTCCGGCTCCGGCAAGACGAACCTGCTGTACGCGCTGCTGGGCAGCATGGCCGCGCGGTACACGCCCGACGAGCTGGCGCTGTACCTCCTGGACTTCAAGGAAGGCGTGTCGTTCGCCGGGCTCGCGCCGGGGCGCAAGGACTCGAGCTGGCTGCCGCACGCGCGGCTGGTCGGCGTCAACGTCAACACCGACCGCGAGTTCGGCCTGGCGCTGCTGCGGTTCCTCGCCGACGAGCTGCGCCGTCGTTCCGCGGCGGCTAAGGAACACGAGGTGACCAACCTCGCGGACCTGCGCGACGCGGACCCGGGCGGGCACTGGCCGCGGATCGTCGCGGTGATCGACGAGTTCCAGTACCTGTTCGCGGGCCGCGACCAGGTGACGGCGACCGCGACCCAGCTGCTGGAGGACATCGCGCGGCGGGGCCGTTCGCAGGGCATCCACCTGGTGCTGGCCAGCCAGGACGTCGCCGGGATCGAAGCGTTCTGGGGCAAGCCCGCGGTGTTCGAGCAGTGCACGCTGCGGATCGCGATGCCGAAGGCGCGGCGCGTGCTGGCCGAGACGAACAACGCGGCGGTGTCGGCGCCGAAGTGGCACGCGGTGATCAACCACGATTCCGGTGTGGCGCACGGGAACCAGCTCGCGCACGTGCCGGACTGCAGCAGCAAGGACGTGTTCGTCAAGCTGCAGCACCGGTTGTTCGAGGCCTACGCGGCCCGGTTCCCGCGGCCGCGGCTGTTCGACGGCGCGCATTCGCCGGTGCTGGAACAGTTCCCGGCGTTCACCGAGCTCAAGCCGAGCACGAAGCCGCGGGCGCTGATGGGCCAGTCGATCGACGTGACCGAGGCCGCCTGTGGCGTCGAACTTCCCCCGGCGCCGGGCCGGAACGTCGCAGTGCTCGGCTCCTCGATGGCCGAAGCACTGTCCATTATGGACTCCGCAGCAAGGTCGCTGGCGCGGCAGTACGAGCGTGGCTCGGTGGAGTTCGTGCTGAGCTGCCCGATCGAGGCGTGCGCACCCGCGGTGCTGGAGCTGACCGAGCGGCTGCGCGAGGACGGCCACGCGGCGACGCTCGTCGAGGAGCTATCCGGACAGCTGACCTCGGTCGTCGAAACCATGTCCACACCCCGGATTCTGCTGTTGTACGGCGTCGACGCGGCACTACCGACGTTGGAGGCCAAGGCGCCGGGGCAGCTCAAGAGCGGCCTCGACCACCTGCGGACGGTGCTGAAACAGGGCCCCGGCCACGGCGTCCACACGATCGGCTGGTGGCGCAGCGTCGCTCGCCTGAAGGACACCTTGGGCTTCGCGGGCACGGACGACATCGGCAGCTGGGCCGCCTTGGACGTCCAGGGCAACGAGCTCTCGCCGTTCGCGGCGGGCCAGGTCGTGCACTGGTCGCCGCGGCCGGGCCGGGCACTGTTCTTCGACCGGACGACCCACGGCGCTCCCGAAGTGATCATCCCGTTCCAGCGTCCCGAAACCGAATGGAGCGCGTCATGAGCGACGACGGCGCCACCGCGGCCATGCGGTACAAGGAAATCATCGCCCTGTCCCGCGGCTCGGCGGAGAACCTGCGCGCTTGGGAGCTCGCGCGCGCGGAGGCCCTCGAAGCCGAAATCGCCGAGGCCGAGGCGGCTGTCGTGGCGGCAGGGGAACGTGAGCTGCGGGCGGCCGAGCGGGCGACGCGGTGGTGGAAAATGGCACTGCACAACGTCGAACCGCTCCCGTGGCTGGCGGTCGGCGAGGAACCCCGGGCCGTCTCGACCGCCCGTCCCGCCTACCTTGACCGCTACCTCGAAGAGGTCAAGCCGAGCTACCAGGAGCTGGTCCAAGCGGTCCTGGGCCTGGGCTGGCGGGCCAAGCGCCAGCAAAACCGCCGCGAACCCCCACCCGCCTGAACTGCGCTCCGGTATGCCCTACCCACCCGCTCATCCCGGCTTCTCGTGAGTGGTAAGTAGGGTTCTATTTGAGGGGTAGGTCAAAGGTGGCGTGGTGAAGCGAGGGGGACCTGCCGACGGGCTCGTGAGCGTCGCGGGCGGTTCTAACCGCCCGCAACGCTCACGAGTCCTCGAAGCCGCAGCACGCCACGTTTGCCTTACCGCTCAATAGAACCCTTCTAAACACTCACGACCCCTGGTGTCACACCCCTGCGCCGGGCGCTACGGACGTCCCGAATGACGCGTTCGGGACGCTGGCCGTCCTGAACGCGTCACTCGGGACACGCCGGCATCGGCTCGCCGATGGCGACTGGAGCGAGGGGGACCTTCCTGTCACCAGGCGCTGGCAAAGTCCCTCTCGCTCCAGAACCCAGTGGAGAAGGTCGTGAATGACCCGTTCAGGACATCGCACGTCCTGAACGCGTCATTCACGACCTTCGAACCACGCCATGTTTGCCTTACCCCTCAATAACCCGACTTACCACTCACGAGACCCGACCACGCACCCGCTACACCTACTCGTCGAAAATGGTGTCGAAGGGTTCGTCGTCGTCCGCCTCGGGGGCTGGGCGGCGGCGCGGGGTGTGGACCCGCCGCGGCGCAGGCGCAGGTGGCGATCCGGCCGCGAGAGCATCGCGGACGGTCGCGGCGATCACCGCTCCCAGGCGCGCCGGGTCAGTGCGCATCGCCTCCGGAGTCAGGCGGACTTCCTGGAGTACGCCGCCCGCGGCGACCACCGTCACCGTGCCATCGGCTGACGTGACCGACGACCCGGGCTGCGCCAGCAGGCGGGCGTTGTCCGCCTTGCGTTCCTCGATCTTCCTGAGCTGCCAGCGCATTTCCTCGATCAGGTCGGCGTTGCTCACCGCGGCGCCCGCCGGAGGCTGTGCGCGATCCGGCCCGTCGCTTCGGCGACCGCGGGCCAGGCCTGCTCGGACTCGGCGATCACCGACAGCATCACCACGGATCCGCCGTCCGGCCACGGGATCTGGTACATCGCCTTGATCTGCGTGCGGACCTCCTCGACCGGATTTCCGGTCAGCTCCGGCGGCAGCCGGAACTCCCCGCACTCGATCGCGGCCATCGCCGGGCCGGCGGGCAGGCTGACCAGCCGAACCTCTGCTTTCGGATGCCGTCGCCGGTAGACGTCCGCGATCACCTCGGCCACGGACTCGCCCGGCCCGTCGGCGGCCGCGGGGAAGGGCACCAGGGCCAGCGTCAGCGTCGCCAGGAACTCCGGGCCCTCACCGACCGCGAACTTCCCGAATACCCGGATGTTGGTGCGCCGCATGGCCGGGACCAGGCTCACTAGGTAGCCGCCGAACTCCTCCGGCGTCTTTCCCGCGGCCGTGGCGGCCTTCTGGCTGACCGCCCAGGCGGTCCGCAGGTTCAGTTCTTCGTCGTCGGAGACCGGCATGCCGCTGAACCCCGGCGGAAGGTCGATGTTCAGCGCGGGCAACGTCTTCATGGTCGTCATCGTCAGCTCCACGCCTCGTCTTCCGCCCGCTCACGGCGTCGCTCGGGCGCGTCGTCGGCCTCGCTCCCCGCCTTCATCGCGTTCTCCATCGCGACCGCGCCCCAGAGCGAAAACCCGCCGACCAGCGACGCACCGACCATGACCTCCTGGCTGACGTCCTTCGGCACCCAGTACTGCCGGAAATCCCCGACCGGCCCCTCGAACTTCCGGCCGGTGGCCCACCCCGCGGCCTCACCGCCCAACTGGTCCGCGAGCAGCCCGTACGTCCCCACCTTCACCGCCGCGTCCGGCACCCCGGGAATGAACCCCGCGGCCGAAGTGACCAGCCCGGCCGCGTCGAAGAACAGCGTCTCCGGAGCGACATCGGCGCCGGCGGCCGCGGCGGTCACGTGTCCGGCCAACGCCGTTTCGCCCAGCCCGGTCGCGACGGCGCTGGCGACCAGGTCGGCAGGGGGCGGCATCAGGTCGCTGAGCATGCCGAGGCCGTTTCCCATGTCGCCCAGCACGTCCGACGTCTTCGAGAGCAGTTCGGCGTGGTCCTGCACGAAGTCCCACGCGCCGTCGGCCAGGTCGGCCGCCGTGTTCGCGAGGTCGACCAGCGCGCCGCCGACGCCGTCCACGACCTTGTCCAGCAGGTCCGGCTCGTCCGGCGCGAACTCCCGGGCCTGGCGCAGCAACTCGGCCGCGCGATGCGCCGTTTCCGTGTGCTGCTCCAGAAGCCTCTTCGCGGCTTCCTGGATGTTCGTGCAGCCTTCGATGGCCTCCTGCAGGCGCTGCCCGGCGTTGTCCAGAAGGCTCTGCGCAAGACGCAGCGACTCCGGGTCGGTGAACGTCCGGTCCGCCAGCGCGAAATCGGGGTTGGCGCGCGCCTCCTCGGCCGCGCGAGCCGCGGCTTCGGCGCGCTGCTCGAGGTCCTTCGCCTTCCGCTGCAGCTCGCCGAGGTCGCGGGACCAGCCCTCGAGGGCGTCCGCGGCCTGGCCCATCGACTTGGCCGCGCCCGCGAGATAGCCGGGCAACGGCCCGAGCCGGCGCGCGAAAGCCTCGCTCGCCGCGCCCTCCCAGATGCCCTTCCTGGTGACGATCCGGCGCAGCGCGTCGTCTGCCTCACCGAGGTCACGGCTGACCGCGCGGTACTTGCCCGCCAGATCGGTGACGCCGGCGAGATCACCAGGCGCGGGGTCGAAGCCCAGCGCGGGAAAGTCGCCGCTCACCGGTCACCGCCCAGGACGTCCTTGATGCCGCCGGTGATCCCGCCGCCGACCACGCCCTTGTCGCTGGGCAGCTCGAACCGCGGGATCGGCGCGGCGAGCGCGTGGCCGACGTCCTGCTCGATCCGCTGATAACGCTGCTTGGCCGTCTTCAGCCGCTCGGTGATGTCCTTCGCGGCCTCGCCGAGACGGCTGATCCCGAACGCCCAGGCCTGTTCGAACTCGGCCCCGGCCTTACCCAGCTCGGCGTCGCCGAGCGAGCCGAACGCGGCCCCGCCGGCGAGCCTGCGGTTGGCGTCGGCCATCCGGTCAGCCGCCGTGTCGAGGTCCTCGATGAGCTTGCCCAGCGCGTCGATCTTGACCGCGTAACCGTCCATGACTCCATCGTCACGCACCGCAGTCGCCTCGGCAATTACCCGATAGAGCCGTGAAGGCCCCCTTACCGGCTCTCACAGCCGGCAAGGGGAGCCTTCACGGACAATGGGCTCCCTACTGCGGGAAGACCTTTCCGAAGACCTGCTCCAGGTAGTCGAGGAAGTCGAAGAACGCGTCCTCGATCACGTTGCCCGCGCTCGGCCGGAACCGGATCACCTGCGGGTCGTGGTCGCTGGCCTGGTCGGCGAACTCCGCGTTGATGTGGACGACGTCGTAGTCCACCCCGCGCGGCGCCTTCGACGCCAGGATGTGGTCCAGCACCTGGGACTGCCCCTCGAAAACGTAGCTGTACCGCTCGGCCTCGGGCACCCCGGCGATGAGGTCCTTCAGCGCGCCACCGGCGGTCAGCGTCTGCACCGCAGGCGAGAACGGGTAGTCGTTCAGGTCGCCCGCGACCACGATGTTCGCGTTGCGGTCCGACGCCAGCAGCTTGTCGACAAACCCGCGAAGCACCACTGCCTGCTTCGCCCGCTGCACTTCGGAACTCCGCGACGGCGGCTGGAACCGGCCGTGCGTCGGCTGGTCGCCGCCCTTGGAGTTGAAGTGGTTGGCGATGACGAACACCGTGCGCCCACCGAAGACGAACTCCCCTGCCAGCGGCTTGCGGCTGGTCGTCCAGGCCTCGTTGGCCGGGTCGACGCGCCCGGGCGACGCCGTCAGGTGCGTCTTGCCCCGCTCACGAACCACGTCGACCGGAGTGGTCGACGACCCACCCGGACGGTCCACAAAGGACACTCGCGCCGGGTTGAACAGGAACGCGACCCGGATGTTGCCACCCGGCTGACCGCCGTCGACGTCGTTGACCGGGTCGATCTCGCGCCACTGGTAGCGCGGGCCGCCCTTGGCGACGACCGCGTCGGTGAACTTCTGCAGCGTCTGGTCCGCGGCGACGACCCCGTCGTCGGTCGGGCCGGTGTTGTCCTGGATCTCTTCCAGGTTCAGGATGTCCGGCGTGGCCAGGTGCGTCACGACGGCGTCGGCCAGGCGATCGAACTTCGCCTGGGTGTCCACAGGGGACAGGTTCTCGACGTTGTACGTGGCCACCGAAAGCTCACCGGTGCGCTGCCTGCGCGTGGTTTCCGGCTGCAGGTTGTTGCTCTTCTCCGCGCCGAGCACCGAGGCGAACAGCGTGTAGCCGCCGAAGTTGCTGTACTCCACCGGACCCGAGGTGACGCCGGTCAGCACGTCGCCGGTGTTCAGCTGCGGGAACGGCCGCTCGGCGAACGGGATCAGCGACGCCACCTTCATCACGCCGGAGTTCAGCTTGTCGTAGCCGAGGTAGACGCTGCCACCGCGGACGGAGCGGTGCTGGTCCGGCTTGCTCGTGACGTACAGCTCGTTGAACGAGTTCGACGGGCCGACGACGCGGGCGTCGGTGACGCTGACGATCTCGCTCTCGTGCGACTCCCAGAAGTCCAGCGCGTTGTTCGCCGGATTCAGCGGCAGCGCCTCGATGTTGCCGGTCGCCGCGGGCGCGTACGTCTCCGGGACGGTGTCCGGGTTCAGCACGGTCGGCGCGGGCACGGGGTTGCCGTGCGTGTCGACCGTCCACTGTGCACTGCTGAGCTCGGTCAGCGACTGGTAGTTCGACGTCGACGGCGCGTCCGGGTAGAACTCGCGGACGGTACCGGTCGCGGTCACCGCGTCACCCACCGCGACGGCGGGGCTGGTCGAGCCGGTGAACACGAACAGGCCCTCGCTGGTGCGCGGGTCGGCGTCCGGGCTCGAGTCGGTGATCCAGAAGCCACGCGCGGACCCGAAGTTCCTGGTCGCGGTGACGATGCCGGTGACCCCGCCCACCTTCTGGTCCTTGAAGGGCGAAATGCGCGTGGTGCCCTGGATGTCGTGGATCTTCGCCGGGACCGGCGCCGGCCCGGTGTCCCCACCGGCGGTTTCGCCCGCGGTGTTGGTCGGGGTCGGCGCGCCGACGGTGAAGTCGGCCGAGTTGTCGTCGGTGTCCACAAGCGACGCACCGCGCGCGGCGGAGGTCGTGTTGGACGGCGCCGCGGTCGGGTTGCCCTCGCGGACGACGGCGGTGCCGAAGCCGACGAGGTCCTTGACACGGACATCGGCCGCGCAGTCGGCGGCGGTCTTGCAGGTCAGCGCCGTCGTGCCGGACACGAGTGCGATCGTGCCCGAGCCCGCCGCCATGGCGATCGTGCCGGTGGCGTCCGGCGCGGGCAGTGCGACCGTGCCTCCGGACCCCTTCGCCTCGGCGACCAGATAACGCCCACCCGGCGCGACGTTGCCGGCCAGGGTCGTGACCTGCCAGGTGCCGCTCGCGCTGGGCGAGCCGGGCAGGTACTGCACGCTGAAACCGGCGAGGCTCGCGGCGGCGGCGCCGTGGTTGGCGAGCTCGACGAAGTCGCTGGTCAGGGTCGCCCCTGAGTTGCCACCGCCGCCGTAGACCTCGGCGATGACGGCATCCGCGCTGGGCGTGGCGAACGCGGCGGGCGCCCCTACGCCCGCGATCACCAGTCCCGAAGCCACAGCCACGGTGCACACGGCTCTATGGGTTTTGATCACCCTGAGTCCCCTCTGAGCTTGAACGGTCGTGGCATAGTCCCCCGAACAAGTGAGGAACAGGCAGACATCAATGCAACAATTTGTAACAGCTACCTTCGTCGTAACCCGATCGGCAGAGTTGATTCCGTGATCACGCTTGTACTCGGCGGTGATGTCAACATCGGCGGCCGCACCGAACCGGCCACCGCGCTCGCCGCCCTCGAACCGCTGCTCGCCGGCGCCGACCTGCGATTCGTCAATCTCGAGGGCCCGCTTTCGGGCTCCACGGGGGACGGCCCGGACATCCCGCACAAACCGAACTGGCGGCATTCCGCACCGGAGATGGTCGAGGCGCTGACCGCGGCGGGAATCGATGTCGTGTCCTGCGCGAACAACGTCACCTTTCCACCGTCGGCGGCAATGGCGAGCCTTTCCGTGCTCGACCGCGCCGGTATCGCGCACTGCGGTGCCGGCGCGAACCTCGCCGCCGCGCACAAGCCCGCGATCCTCGAACGCTCTGGTCACAAGGTCGCTTTCCTGGCATATACGTCGATTTGCTGGCCTTTCGGACAAGCCGCGCAGGCGGATTCCCCCGGCGTCGCCGAAGCCTTCGCGCTGACGTCGTACCAGCCCGACGCCCGGGTCGCGGACGTGCCGGGCCGCGCGCCGATCGTGCGCACGACGCCGGACCCCGGGCACCTGGAGCGGCTGGTCGCCGACGTCCGGCGCGCGAAGGCCGAGGCGGGCACGGTCGTCGTGTCGATGCACTGGGGCCTGCCGGGCGAGGAACTGGCGGAGTACCAGGTCGCGTACGCGCACGCGGCCATCGACGCGGGCGCCGACCTGGTCGCCGGGCACGGGCCGCACTCGATCCAGGCCGTGGAGGTCTATCGCGGCCGCGCGATCCTCTACAGCCTGGGCAACCTCGTCTTCGACTGGCCCGCGATGCGCGGCCGCCACCTCGACGGGCTGCTGGCAGGCTGCATGTTCGGCGACGAGCCGCGGGTCGAGCTGATCCCGGTGCGGCGCAACGCGGACAACGAGTGCGTGCCGCTCGCCGGCGACGACGCCACCTCGGTGCTGCAGCGCGTCGCCGAGTTGTCGGGACAACGCTCGACCAAGGTGACGGTCCGGGACGGAATCGCTTCTGTCGAAGGACTTGGCGCGGTTTGAGCACCGCAAACGTTGGCGCGTAACGGATCGGGCGCGGATCGTGACGTGCGCCGGTTCGGCCGCCGCGCCTCACCCGGACGGCGCATCTGCCTTAAATGCAGGTCAAGGACCGGAGTCATTCGCGCGCAACAGAGGTACGGTACCCGTGAACGGCCGGAAATGTGGCCCAGACCACGTCCCGAGGCCACCCGGTGCGTTCACGAGTCGGCACAGCACGGTGGGGAGGAGCTGATCATGTGGGGGCTGATCATGCTCAGTTGCGTGTTCGTGCTGGTGCTCGGGATCGCCGCGGTCGTGGACCTTCGGGACCACGACCGCGGCGCGGAGCTTCCTGATCAGCGCACGGCGGAGCGCGCGCGATAACGCCCGACGAGCGTGCGTGCGCCGGCCAGCGCCGCCTTGCCCGCGCCCTTCGCGCTCGCGGCGAAAAAGGTTGTCCAGTCGAAGTAATCCCGCCACAGCACGATCCGGGCGCCTTCGACCTCGAAGGTGCCGCACACCCAGAACTCCGCCTCCCACGCGCCGCGGCGCAGGACGTCGGTGCGCTCGGTGAGGACCACGTTGCCGTCCGCGGCGATGTGGTGCGTCCGTGCCTCGAACCCGGAACCGAAGCGGGCCATGGTGCGCAGCTGTTTCTCCACCGCGCGGATGCCGCGGGCGGGCGGCAGCGGCACGTTCTGGTAGACGATGTCGGCGGCCGCGAACGTCAGCGCGCGGTCGATGTCGAGATCTTCGAGGGCGCTCAAGAACCCCTCGACCACTGCCTTGGGATCTTCGGTCATGGCACCCACGGTAGTGCTCAGAACGGCTCGTCGCCCGCGATGGCGACGCGCTCGGCGACCCGGCGATGCGGGTGGTAGTCGTTCACCGCGTAGTGCTGCGTCGCGCGATTGTCCCAGAAGGCAACGGAATCCGGCCGCCAGGTGAACCGGATCTGGAATTCGGGCGTGTGTGCCTGGAGGAAGAGGTACCGCAGCAGCCGGTCGCTCTCGGCCCGTTCCAGGCCGGGGATGTGCGTGGTGAACGCCTGGTTGACGAACAGGGTGCGCCGCCCGGTCTCCGGATGCGTCCGCACCACCGGGTGCTCGACGGGCGGGAACCGCTCCCGCCACGCCGTGAGCAACGCGGGGTCGGTGAACCGCTCGAAACCCGGGAGGTAGTCGTGCACCGCGGTCAGCCCGTCGATGCGCGTGCGGACGTCCTCGGGAAGGTTGTCGTAGGCGGCCGCCATGTCGGCCCACAGCGTGTCGCCACCGATCGGCGGGACCTCGATCAGGCGCAGCACCGAACCCAGCGCGGGGTTGGGGCGCCAGGTGACGTCGGTGTGCCAGATGTTCTCGTAGCCGGGCATGGCCGCGGTGCGCTCGAAGCGCGTGACCTCGTCGGTGTCGCCGCGCGGGATGAACGGATTGGTCTCCAGCTCACCCCAGTGCGCGGCGAACACGCGCTGCTGCGTGCTGGTGATCCGCTGGTCCCGGAAGAAGAGAACCTTCCAATCGAGCAGGGCGCGGTTGAGCTCCGAGCGCAACTCGGGGGTGAGTGGCACGCCGAGGTCGACGCCTTCGATCTCGGCCCCGATCACGCGGCCGAGCGGGCGCAGCGCGAAGAGGTCGTACGACGGCCCGGCCGGGCTGTTGAGGATGCGCGGGCCTTCGAGAATGCCGTCGCGCGGCGCCGTGAGCCGCCGGGCTTGCGGACGTTCCGAGGTGGCGGTCATGGCGTCATGGTCAGCGCCGTCCCGGTCTCCGGTCAACACGTCCACCAGATGGAACGGCGGAAACGCGCACGTCACCGGCCCGCGACCGGCGTAAGGCCATGGTGCAAGATCTTCTTCATCCTGGAACCGGAGACTCCGGTTTCCCCGGACAGCCGATCGGAGGGCCCATGCCGGTGAAGTTCGATCCCGACCGGCTGCGCGGCGCGGCCGACCTGCTCGACCACGCCGCGGCGGCCGACGACAAGACCGCCGGCTGCTTCGCCGACGCGCGGGTCGAGTCGACGCCGTTCGGGTTCTCGCCGCAGGCCAGGGACCTGGCTTCCCGCTGGGAAGCGGCGCTCGCGGCCCGCGAAGCGGACGCGCGCGTGCTCGGCGACGAGACGTCCGACCTGGCCGGGCGGCTCCGGATGGCCGCGGGTGGGTACCGCGCGGCCCGGCCCCGGATCGCATGACCTTCGACCATCCCGCGTTGGCGCTGGCCGCCGAGCGGCTGGCGCCCTTGCGGGCAGCCGCCGAGCGGGTCGGCGCCGCGGATCCGGTGGCCGCGCTCCAGCACGTCGACTGCTCGCCCTCGGCGCTGCGTGCGTCCGCGGCGCAGGTCGGCGTCGGACGTCAGGCGCTGACGCAGGCGCACGCGGAGTTCCGCGACGGCGTGGAGGTCGCGGAAACCTGCTGGCCCAGCCTCCCGCCGGAGGCGGACCGTGTCGACGGCCGCTACCGGGCTGCGATCACGGCGGCGGAGGCGACGGCCGCGGCCGGGCTCGCGCTGGCCGACCGGCTCGACGCGGTCGCGAGCGAAGCGGCGTCCGAAGCGATCGGAATCGCTTCGGAGGCAGGGCTTTTCGTGACCGCGGTGCTTGCCGGTGACCGGTCCCCCGACGCCGTATCCGCGGTCAAGGCGGCCTGCGCGGCCGTGACTTCCTCCGTCCGCGCACACGCCGAATCCATCACCGCCATCGCCGCCACCCTGGACAACCTCACCACCCCGGCGGTCACCGCGCCCTAGCCCTTAGTGTTGCCATCGGAATCCTTCGGGGTATTCGGCGGATCCGGGTTTCTGCTGGGCGTGCGGCCGTGAGGTCCTCGTACCGGGGTTGTACTCGGGCCTCGCGGCCGTGCGTCCAGCGGGAAGCTGGGCCGTCGAGACCCCGGAGGACTTCCGATGGTGACCACTTAGCCACCGAAGTCGGCCACGTGGTCGCGGGCCCACTCGGCGAAGGAAAGCGCCGGACGGCCGAGCACCTTCTCGACGTCGGGCGCCGCCGGTTCCGGCGCGTCGACCAGCGTGGCCCAGTAGCGGAGCGCGTTGTCCGCGAACTCGTTGTTTCCCAAGGCATTGCGCAGCTCGACTCGGGCTTCCTCAAGGGGCTGCTCCTCCCACCGGACCGGGCGGCCCAGCGCCTCGCCGATGAGCCGGACCTGCGCGGCCTGCGTGATCGACTCCGGCCCGGTGGTGGCGTAGCTCTTGCCCGCGTGGCCGTCGTCCAGCAGCGCCCGCACCGCGACGGCGGCGACGTCCCGCTCGTGCACCAGCGAGCGCGCCGCGCGGCCGTAGGGCGCCAGGACGACGCCAGTCGGGACCTGCGCGGCCCACGCCAGCGCGTTCACGGCGAGGCCGCTGACCTGCACGAACGTCCACTCCGCAGCGGCTTCCCGCACCGCGGTTTCGACCTGCCCCCAGACACTGTTCGGGTCACTTGCCGACACGGCCGACAAATAGACAACCCTCCGCAGGTCCCGCACAGTCGTTTCAACGCCGTCGCTACTGAAGAACGGCCACACCAAGTACGTCGCGGAAGTGCCCTTCGCCGCGGCCGCGACGGAGGCCGGGTCGGTGAAGTCCCCGGCGACGACCTCGACGTCGTCCGGCAGGTTCGCCTTGGCGGGATCACGCACGAGCGCGCGCACGGACGCGCCCTCGGCGAGCAGGCCGGCCACGACGTGGCGGCCGGTGTGGCCGGTCGCGCCGGTGACGAGAATCGGTGTGGTCATGGCGGTTTCTCCTCCTGATCGGATACCGCCACGCTCACACTTCAAGCGCGGTTCAAGTCAAGCGCTCGTCCGGGCGCAGCTTCGCGACGAGCTCGCCGCGGCTGCGGACGTCGAGCTTCCCGAACACCGATTTGAGGTGGTCCTGCACGGTGTGCGCGGAGATCGCGAGCCGGCCCGCGATGTCCGAAGTGGACCGTCCGGCGATCACCTCGTGGCACACCTCACGCTCGCGCGAAGTCAGGCCGTACGCGGCGAAAAGCACGCCCAGCAGCTCGACGCCGGACGCGCTGTCGATGGTCACCACGGTCTCGGCGTCGTCGTCGCCGGAGATCAACCTGCTGGCGTGGAACAGGATCCAGCCACCGCGGGCATCGCGCACGCGCGCCCGGAACGTCCCGCCGGCGGCCGCGCGCGCACCGACAACCACCGCGCGAAGCATCACCGCGAACCGGCCGGGCGCGACCTCGTCCAGCTCCTCGCGCCAGCCCTCGGCGGCCGCGGTCGCCGCGCGGGAGGTCCCGTGCGGTCCGACCACGACGATCGCGGACTCGCCGCGGCCCCGATGTCCGCCGCAGCGCGCGGCCACCCGGGTCGCGCTGGCCAGCGCGGGCGCGACGGAGGTGACGAACTCGACCTCGCGGTCGCTGAAGTCGCCGGGCCGCACCATGCCCGCGGCGCCCCAGCAGACGCCGTCGACGCTGAACACGGCCCGCAGCTCGTGGCCGAGCCCCAGCGGCCGCCACACCTCGTTGAGCCGGCCGCTGCCCTCGCGGTCGTGCCGCGGCAGGTCGGACGAGCGGGCGACCGGCTCCAGGCGCTGCGCCAGCTCGGCGAAGGTGTTGGGCTCGGCGCCGTCGTACTCGTAGGTCGCCAGCAGTGGCTCGTACTGCGCCGGGATGCGGGTCGCGCCGCTGGTCATGGCGCTGATCGCGGCGGTTTCCGGGTCGAGGGAGGCCCAGCAGGTGAGCTCGGCGGGGACGACCCGGCCGACCAGCTCGATGGCGGCCGCGTGCAGCTCGGCGACGCCGAGACCGGCTGTCGCGAGTGCGGCGATGTCGCGCCGCGCGCTGTGCGCCCGACCCTCCCACATGGACGGAGTATGCGCCCCGCACGCGCGGGGCGGCCATCCCACAATTCCGGGATGGCCCGGGCGCGACGTCCTTCCTAACTTCGGCTCATGACCCATGTCAGCAGCGTTGGCGAAGGCCAGGAGCTCTTTTCACCGGACGCGATGGTCACGGTGAAGATCGACGCGAAACACACCGATGGCGCCTACGAGATGTTCGAAATCGACGCCCCGCGCGGCCCGGCGGTCCCGCCGCACGGGACGCCGTGGCCCAAGGCGTACTACGTCCTGCACGGGCGGATGGCGGTGCTCGTCGACGGCGAGCTGCACGACCTCGGCCCCGGCGCGTCGATCACGATTCCGGCGGACGCGATGCACACGTTCACCGTGCACACGCCGTCGGTGAAGTTCCTCGCCGTCAGCCTCACCGACGCGATGGGGCGCTTCTTCCGCGACGTCGACACGGCCGTCCCGCGCGGTACGCCGCTGGAAGAAGCCGGACCGCTGCTGACGGACGTCGTCGGGCGGCACGGCGTCACGCTGCAGGAGTGGTCGTGAACGCGGTCGCGCAGATCGCCGCCGGCCTGGCCGCGCTGGTCCACGTCGTGGTGTGGGTGTGGGAGTCGCTCCTGTTCCGCCGCGTCGGCGTCCACCAGGGGATCTTCCGGATCGCCACGGCCGACGTCCCCGCCGTGCTGCTGTGGTCGGTGAACCAGGGTTTCTACAACCTGTTCCTGGCCGCGGGCACGGTGTTCGGCCTGGTCTCGCTGCACGCCGGGAACTCCGACGTCGGCCGCGCGTTCGTCCTCTACACCTGCGGCTTCATGCTGCTGTGCGGCATCGTGCTGTGGATCTCGGACCTGCTCGGCCTCGGCCGGGCGAAGGGCTCGAGCTGGGGCGGCGCGATCGCGCAGGCAGGCCCGCCGCTGCTGGTGCTCGTGAGTGTTGCGCTGGGGTAGGGCTCGTGAGTGGTAAGTGTCGTTCTAACGACACTTACCACTCACGAGACCTGACCCCAGGATCACCAATGCCGGTCGACTGCCCCGGCGCTCGCGGTGTAGGTGATGTAGCCGCCCTGGAAGTCGCTCCGCCAGCCCGCGCCGAAGAGGTATTCGTTGGACGTCGGGTAGCGCAGGTAGGACCGTTCCCAGCCCAGCGCCGCCCAGCGCTTCCGGATCTCGCCGTTCACGTTGTGCGCCCCGGTGGCCACCGTGTAGTAGATCGAGGCGCCCTTGGTGAAGTGGTTGAAGCGGCCGATGCCGTCCGGCGTCCCGGTCTCGTCGGTGGTCGGATAACCGAGCCCGCGCTCCCAGTCGAGCGCGGCCCACCGGATCCGGATCTGGCCGTAGATCGCGTGGGCGTCGGTCTGCGGCGTCCAGTAGATCGACCCGGCCTTGCTGAAGTGGTTGAAGCGGCCGGCGCCGTCCGGGGTCGCCGTCTCGTCGGTGGTCGGGTAGCCCAGCACACCGAGCTCCCAGCCCATCGCCTGCCACTTGTCGCGGATCCGGCCCATCACCAGGTGGGCGCCGGTCGAGCTCGTCGAATAGATCGACGACCAGTTGGTGAAGTGGTTGTACTGCCCGATGCCGTCCGGCGTCGTACTGGTGTCGACGGTCGGCGGGCCCAGCACGGGGTGGCCGCCGAGCGCGAGGTACTTCGCCAGCACCGGCGCGGTCACGAACTTCGCCCCTGTCGCGGCGCTCCAGTACAGCCGCCCGTTGGCATACGCGCGGTAGCGCACGTTGCCGTCGATGACCTCGGCCGCGGTCGGCGCGCCCAGCTTCGTCCGCAGGGCGGCGTCCGCGTTGTAGCGCTGGTCGATCGGGGTGTCGTACTTCGCCGTGAGCGTCATGTCGCCAGTGCCGACGGTGATCGTCCACGAGGTCGCGGTCGGTCCGCCCTGCCAGCCGGTGAACTTCGAGACGCCGTCGATGCCGAGCGCCGTGGCCTCGACGTCGAAGCTGGCACCCTCGGCGACCATCGCGGTGTTCACGCCGCCCTCGACCGGAATGCTCAACGCCGCCGGCTGCGTGCTGACCAGGGTGATCCGGTGCTCGCGCGGCCGTGCCGTGTAGGTCTTGGTCGCGGTGACGCCGGCGCTGTCGGTCACCGTCGCGGTGAACTCCTCGCGGGAGTCCGGGTGCTCGGTGAAGGGCAGCCCGAAGCTCGCGCCGGTGGCGCCGACGCCCGGGTGGCTGTGGCAGGTGGCCTCGCTCGGGCAGTGCCGCACGGCCGAGGTCCAGGTGACCGCCAGGGCGCCGTCCTCGGCGTCGGTCGCGGTGGCACTGAGTCCGACCTGCTGCCCGACCGCGAAAGTCGCGCTGTCACCAGGCGTGGTGAGGGTGAGCACCGGCGAATGGTTGCCCGGCGCGACGGCGAGCTGTGTGGTGCCGGACGCGCCGAGCGGGTCCTGCACCGTCAGCTTCGCGGTAAAGGACGTCCCGGCCGCGTAGGTGTGCGTGACCTGCGGGCCGGTCCCGGTGGTGCCGTCGCCGAAGTCCCAGGTGTAGGTCAGCGGGTCGTTGTCGTAGTCGACCGAACCGCTGCCGTCGAAGGAAACCGTGCGTGTGTCGGGATTCGTGGCCGACGTCGCGTTCGCCACCGGCGCGGTGTTACCGGCGGTGTAGCTGATCCTGCGGAGCTTGCCGGTCAGGATGTCGGCGTAGACGATGTCGCCGTTGGGCGCGGCGCCGAACTTGACCGGGCCGCCGATGTCGGTGAACGTCGGCGGGTTCTCCGGAGCGCGCGTGACGCGGCCCTGGTCGTCGTACCGGATGGTCCAGATCTTGCGCGTGACGTAGTCGCCGAAGAAGAACGCGCCCCGGTAGTCCGCGGGGTAGCTCGATCCGTTGTAGACGATGCCGGCGCTGACGCTGTTGCCCTGCATGACGCCGTTGCCGTGCTGGTACTCGAAGATCGGCGCCTGATTCCCGACACCGGCGCACCCGGCGAGCGTGCTGTACCCCGGCGTGGCGTGATTGCCTTCCCAGCAGGGCCAGCCGTAGTTGCCCCCGCGCTGGACGACGTCGACCTCCTCCCAGGTGTTCCAGCCGACGTCACCCGCGACCGGCAGCCCGAGGTTCTGGTCGATGCCGAACCGGAACGGATTGCGGAATCCGCGGGCGAAAACCTTGCTGCGCGCGGAATCCGGGTTCGCCGCGTCGTAGTACGGGTTGGTCGGCACGCCCTTGCCGTCCGCGGCCAGGTGCAGGATCTTGCCGTAGGGCTGGTCGATGTCCTGAGCCCGCAGCGCACCCGGGTCGACCCTCGTGAAGTCGGCGGCGTCGCCGATGGACAGCCAGAGCGTGCCGTCGGTGGCCGCGACGACGGTGTCGATCCCGTGGACGTTGTAGATCCCCGGGACCTCGAACAGCGGCTGCTCCCCGGTGAGCCCGGTCGGATTCCCGGCGGCGTCCACGGTGACGGTGAACCGCGAAAGCCGCATGACGAAGTCGGACGTCCGGTTGATCGACCGGTTCAGGTAGACGGTGTGCGAAGTCGCGTAGTCCGGCGCGACCGCGATGCCGACCAGCCCGAGATCCTCGTTGGTGCGCACCCCGAAGGTGGCGATGGTCGTCGCCGCCCCGCTCTCCGGAATCCAGTTCACCGCACCGGTCTTGGCGATCGCGAGAACTGAGTTGTCCGGCAGATAACCGAAGTCCGTCAGCGCATACTGCCCGAACCCGGTATCGGCATCCCGGAGGACGAACCCGGCCGGAACCGCCGCCGCGGACGCCACCCCCGGCGTCACGGCGGGCAGGAGGGCGCCCACCAGCGCCGCCGTCACCAGCAGGTTTCTCAGGCTTCGTGATGCCATGCGGGCTCCCGTCATCGGTGAGGGGATATCGCTCGCCGACCAGGGTTAGTTGCCGGTCAGCGGGAAATATTCACCGTTCCGTGACGCGTTGCGACACACGAGTGCCAGGCAACTCCAGAGAGTCACAGTGTCCTAAGTGGACACGGGGTGCGGGTGAGCGGGGGTGGGGTTGGCGAACGACTTCCAGCCAGGTACCCCCCGGCCGGAACGTCAGAACGCCCGGCGACTCTGGGAGTCGCCGGGCGTTCTGGCTGGTGCGAGCGGTGGCGGTGGGATTTGAACCCACGGACGGGGATTAGCCGTCACACGATTTCGAGTCGTGCTCCTTCGGCCGCTCGGACACGCCACCGCCGAGAACAATACCGGAGGCGCCACCGGGTGAGTCGCGAGGGGTCACCTGGTGAACTTGGTCTTGGCGCCTCGTACCGCGCGACGGGCGCGATCACGCAGGTCGTGGGCCGCTTCCTTCAGCTGGCCCCTGGTTCGCTGGGCCCGGCCGGACGCGCGCAGGTTCTCGTTGCCGGTGGCCTCGCCGAGCTTCTCCTTGGCGGTGCCGACAGCCTGCTGGGCCTTGTCCTTCGCCTTGTCGAACATGCTCACGACGTTCCTCCTCCGAGCCGGCCGCATACCGGCCGTCACAAGGAGGAATACCCCAGCGTGGCGCTTGTCACTCGTCGGTGCGACGCGCCGCGAAGTACGTCTCGAGCAGTGAAGCGCACTCAGTCGCGAGAACGCCGCCGAGGACTTCGGGGCGGTGGTTGAGACGCCGGTCGCGCACGACGTCCCAGAGCGAGCCCACCGCGCCCGTCTTGGGCTCCCACGCGCCGAACACCAGCCGCGAGATCCGGGCGAGCACCAGCGCGCCCGCGCACATCGTGCACGGCTCCAGCGTCACCGCCAGGGTGCAGCCTTCGAGCCGCCAGCCGTCACCAGTCACGCGAGCCGCCGCGCGCAGGGCCAGCACCTCGGCGTGCGCCGTCGGGTCGCCCAGCTCGACGCGGGCGTTGCGGGCCGCGGCCAGCGGGACCCCGTCGGGGCCGAACACCACCGCGCCGATCGGCACGTCCGTCCCGGGGGCGCGCGCCGCTTCCAGCGCCGCCTCGACGGCTTCGGTGTCCGACGGCCGTCTCAGAGCTCGTCCAGCAGCTTGGTGTACTGGTCGGCGAACCCGCAGCGCTGCGCGACCATCTGCAGCTGCTCGTCCGGGTAGAGATCCACCTCGCCGACGATGACCTCCAGCTCCGGCCCCGGCAGCCCGAGATCGGCGAGGATCTCCAGGTCACCCTCGGGCCAGACGGCCTCGTCGTCCTCATCCGGCGGATCGACGCGCAGGACGTCCAGGACGTCGGCCGCGATGTCGTAGTCCAGCGCCGCGGCCGCGTCCGACAGCAGCAACGACGGCCCCCGCGGACTCGGCCGGACGATCACGAAGAACTCGTCGTCGACGGCCAGCAGCCCGAAGGCCGCGCCGGTCGAGCGGAGTTTCCCCAGTTCGGTGATCGCCGCGTCCAGTTCGGTGAGGGCCCCCGGGTCCAGGGCACTGCACCGCCACTTGCCGTCCTCACGGACCACGGCCACCGCGAAACCCGTGACCGGCTCTTGCACCGCCATGCGCACACCGTATTCCGCCCGCCCATCGAACGCACGCACGGTGCACCCGAAGCGCCGCATGCGCCACTATCGAGCCATGACCGGACCCACTGACCTGCCCTCGCTGCCCGGCGCACCCTTCGCCGGCCTGCTCGACGAGGCGCGCGCGCTGCAGGACAAGACCGTCGCCCTCCGCCGCGCCGTGCACCGCCAGCCGGAACAAGGGCTGCAGCTGCCGCGCACCCAGGCCGCGATCCGCGCGGAGCTGGCGGACCTGCCGCTGGAGATCGTCGAAGGCAAGTCGACGACATCGCTGACCGCTGTCCTGCGTGGCGGGCGCCCAGGCCCGGCGGTGCTGCTGCGCGGCGACATGGACGCGCTGCCGCTGCTGGAGGAGACCGGGCTCGAGTTCGCCTCCGAGGACGAGGAGTCGATGCACGCGTGCGGGCACGACACGCACGTCGCCATGCTCGCCTCCGCCGCACGGCTGCTCGCCGGCCGGGTGGACCAGCTGGCCGGGTCGGTGGTCTTCATGTTCCAGCCCGGCGAGGAGGGCCATCACGGCGCCCGCTTCATGATCCACGAGGGCGTACTGGACGCCGCCGGCCCGCGCGTCGAGCGGGCGTTCGGGCTGCACATCATCTCGAACCTGCGCAGCGGCCTGTTCCAGACCGGGCCGGGGCCGGTGATGGCGTCCGCGGACTCGTTCTCGGTGCGCGTCATCGGCAGGGGCGGCCACGGCTCGGCGCCGCACCAGGCGGTCGACCCGGTGCCGGCGGCCGCCGCGATGGTGGGCGCGCTGCAGACCATGGTGACGCGCCGGATCAGCGTGTTCGAGCCCGCGGTGGTGTCGGTGACGCGGATCCAGGCGGGCACGACGACGAACATCATCCCGGAGAGCGCCCTGCTCGAGGGCACGATCCGGACGCTGTCCGAGCAGACCCGCACGCTGATCCGCACCGAGCTGCCGAAGGTGTGCGAAGCGGTCGGCGCGGCGCACGGCTGCCGGGTGGTCGCCGACATCGAGCCGGGCTATCCGGTCACGGTGAACGACGACCGCGTCGCCGACCAGGTCCTCGCGCTCGGGGAAACGGTACTGGGCAAGGAGAACGTCGAGCAGATCACCCACCCGCTGATGGGTGCCGAGGACTTTTCCTATGTCCTGCAACGTGTTCCTGGTGCTTATGCCTTCATCGGCGCGTGCCCGCCCGGCACCGACCCCAGCGAAGCGGAGGCGAACCACTCCAGCCGCGTGGTCTTCGACGAGGACGCGATGGCAAGCGGCGTCGCGATGTACGCAGCTTTCGCGCTCAGCTCCGGGCGTTAGCGATACGAGCGGAGGAGGGCGATGGCGAGGCGGTGCTGCCACGTTTCGGCGTCGCCTTCGACGCCTGGGTATTCGTCGGCGAAATTCCTCCAGTCGACCACCCAGCGCAGGACGGACTCGGGGCCGAAGCCCGCCGGGTCGGGCACCTCCTTCGACTTGGTGAGCACCTCCCGGACGAGCTCCGGCGAGACCGTCGTGAACTCGGCGAGCAGGGCGGCGTCGTAGAGGTCCTTGCCCTGCGGGTACATGTCCGACTCCAGCCAGAGGAGCTTCCAGGCCAGCGAAAGCTCGGGCGTCGCGGCGAGCACGAGGATGTCGCCGGGCAGCACTAGCGGTGCCGGCGGCATCGCGAGCGGCTCGCGGAACACGATGTCGATCTGGATCGACCCCGGCGGCAAGCCGTCGGCCTCGAACGGGAAGACGAGCCGGCGGCCCTCGGCACGTTCGTAGGTCCAGATGTCCTCACGCTTGACGTCCGCGGCGCGCAGGCCAGGGCCGGGGTTCGCCGCCACCAGCGCGACGATGTCGTCGAGGACTTCGCCCGCCAAGGGGCCGCGCGCGCCGGCGTTGTCCGGGAGGAAGACGAAGTCGAGGTCGCCGGGGATGCGGGCGGCGGCGCCGAGCCAGGCCTGGAGGGTGACGCTGCCGCGCAGCACGAGGTGTTCGGACCAGTGCGAATCCGCGATCAGCCGGAGCACGTGGGACATCGCCTCGGCGCGAAGGACTCGCCAGCGCGCCCCCGTGTCGGGGTCGGCGAAGCGCGGCTCGCCCGCACGGTAGCCGTGGCCGAAGTGCTTCATCGCCGGATCGAACGCAGCGCGCTGCTGAATGTCCACAGTGGCCGGAAGCGGCTGGTAGGTCGACGGGAAGTCCGGCAGGCCGGCGGGCGCGGACCGCATCCGGTCCTCATAGGAGTCGATCCGAGCCTGCGCGTCACAGGTCGCGACGAGCCAGCCGTGATCCTGCGCCGGGTTGCTGTCGTAGACGACGTATTCCTCCTCGACCTCGAGGATCCGGTGTCCGGCCGCGCGCAGTGCCTCGATGAGCGAGTTCAGCCGGGCACGCGACGTGTCACGTCCCACCTGGAAGCAGCGTTGCGTGACAAAGCGCTCTTCGGCGCCGTCGTCGGTCTGGCGGCGCGCGTTGCGAGAGACGTGGGCCCCGTGCGGGACGACGAGCTGAGTCAGCGCGACCCGTCGTTCGAGGTCGAAGTCGGGCAGCAGCAGCTTGATGTGCTGCTCGAAGTACTCGGTCCGGGGGTCGCTGCCCGCGGCCTCCGCGTCGGTGCGGGGGACTCCGGCGTTGCCCGGCGCGGCTTCGATCTTGAAACGATCGAGGTGGAGTGAAGCCTTCTGCAGCGTGCGCCACCACTCCCGGGCGAGCTCGGCCATCTCCTCCGAGGTGCCGGACGCGGTCACGGTCAGCATCGGCTGGCGCTGGTGGCTGCCGCGATCGAGCACGATGTGGCTGAACTTCAGGCCGTGCTCGGCCGCGTACGCGGCGACCTTGTCCGCTCCGGACGAAAAGGCCAGATGGATCTCGAAGTCCCCCACTACGTCACGCATGCGCATCAGGATGACACGGGCGCCCGCGCGGGGCGTAGGGATTTCAGCCGGTCCGGGACGGTCGCCCGTTCTCTAGGTGACCGGCGAAGCGGCGCCGCCATTCGGGCCGGCCGGGCTGGGTCAGCGTGACGTCGTACCAGCCGTGATGGTCAGTGGCGGTGAAACTCTGAGAACCTTTGGGAGGCAAGGAGAATCCTTCCTGTCCGGTGACCTCGACCGGCACGGGCTCCTGCTTCGTGCTCGTCACGGTGATCTTCAGCGCCGGGCCGTCCACGATCTCGGCCGATGCCTCGACACCGGCGGTCGCCAGGCTTCCGGCGGCCTCGACCAGGAACCCGTTCGGACCGTGCACGGCCAGGTCGTACGCCGCCACGAAGGCGACGGACCCCGACGCCGAACCTCGACCCGGCACGTCGAAGCGCTGCGACGCGCCCGCCTGGTGGTAGGCGTACGCCGCGAGCTGCAGCGCCTCCGCGCCTTGGTTCGCCATGCGCAGGGTGAGCGATCCGGCTCCCGCTGAAATCGACGCGACCGGCTGGTATGGCAAGGCGCGCGCCTTGGCCGTGCCGGGGTCCTGGCTCGGCATCGCCCCGGCCCGGGGCACTGTCGGCTTCGGCAGCTTGGGCTGCGTCTGGTCGGCCTCCGCGCGCAGCGTGTTCGCGTCCGGCAGCAGCGGGATCGTCGTGTCGGGCGTGCGGAAGTCGAAGCAGCTCGTCAGGTCGCCGCAGATCGCGCGGCGCCACGCCGAGATGTTCGGCTCCTTCACGCCGGTCCACACCTCGAGGAACCGCAGCACCGACGTGTGGTCGAAGACCTGCGAGTTGATCCAGCCGCCGTGGCTCCACGGCGAGATCACCGTCATCGGCACGCGCGGGCCCAGCCCGATCGGGACGGGCGACCCGGACAAGACTCCGTGGGCGGCCTCGAATCCGGGCAGCAGTTCGCCCGGCGTGCCGGGTGGCGCGGCCGGCGGGACGACGTGGTCGAAGAAACCGTCGTTCTCGTCGTAGTTGATCAGGACGACGGTCGATTCCCACAGCTTCGGGTTGTCCCACAACGCCTTCAGCACCCGTTGGACGTAGGCGGCGCCGTCGACGGGCCGTGCCGCGGGGTGCTCGCAGTAGCCGTAGGGCGCGACGATCCAGGACACCGCGGGCAGCGCGTCGTCGGCGCAGTCGCCGATGAACTGCGACAGGACGTGGTCGACCTCCTTGCCCCGGCCCGAATCCGGCGCGAACTCGAAGCGCAGGTTCGCCCGCGCGGCCAGCTGCCGCTGTGCAGGGTCCGCAGCCTTCAGCGATTCGTGGTACGCCGGGAAGAACCACAGCGGGTTGGTCCCGTAGTCGCCGACGAACCCCTCCGGGACGCCGCGGGTCTCGTCGTTCGCGTAGACCTGCCAGGAGATCCCCGCCGCTTGGAGCCGCTCCGGATACGTCGTCCAGTGGTAGACCGGCTGGTAGTCCGGCGGGTTGCGGGTCGCCGGGCCGCCCGCGCGGCCCTCCGGGTCGATCGTGCCGGTCCAGTGGAACAGCCGGTTCGGCTGGGTCGGGCCCTGGACCGAGCAGAAGTAGTTGTCGCACAACGTGAACGCGCTCGCCAGCGCCCGCTGGAACGGGATGTCGTCCTGCGTGAAGTAGCCCATGGTCATCGGGCTCTTCGCGCTGATCCAGCCGTCGTACGCGCCGCCGTTCCACGCGCGGTGCGTGCTGTTCCAGTCGTGCGGGAGCTCGCCGAGGTCCTGGCCGTCCACCCGGGACGTGTCGATCCGGAACGGCGGCACCCGGCCGCCGCGGGCGGGCTGGGCGAAGACGTCCCCACCCGAGGGCAACCGCAGCCGCGCGCGGTCGCCGTACCCACGGACGCCGGCCATCGTGCCGTAGTAGTGGTCGAACGAGCGGTTCTCCTGCATGAGCACGACGACGTGCTCGACGTCGTCGATCGTGCCCTTGCGTGCGCGCGCCGGCTCCGCGCACGCCGAAGCCAGCGCCCCGGCCAGCGTGGCCGCGGCGGCGCCGCCGAGCACCGTCCGTCGCCGGACGCGCCGCTGCGCCTGCCCCATCAGCACCTCCTCCGCGCGGCCCCGGGGATCAGCTTCGCCTTCGCGCCCCGGCTGGGCAACGAGTACGGTCCCCACGGAGGTGAAGCCGTGCTCAACTCAGCGGACCTGATCGCCTTCGCTCCGTCGACCGACCTGGAGCGATCGCGCGTCTTCTACACGGATGTCGCCGGGCTCGAGTTCATCGAGCAGACCCCTTTCGCCTGTGTGTTCCGGTGTGGCACGACGATGCTGCGCGTCACCGCGGTGCCCGAGTTCACGCCGCAGCCCTTCACCGTGCTCGGCTGGGCCGTCACCGACATCCGCGCGGAGGTGGCCGCTCTGCGCGGGCGGGGCGTCGAATTCCTGGTGTACGAAACCCTGCCACAGGACACCGACAGAATCTGGAAAACGCCTGGTGGGCTGATCGCGTGGTTCCCGGACCCGGACGGCAACGTGCTGTCCCTCACCGAGTTCGCCAATTAGACAACGCTGTTGATTTAATGGCTCCATGACCGAAGACGAACGCCTCGCGCAGCTCACCGAGCAGGAGGAACGCCTCCAGTTCACCCGCTTCGACAACGAGACGGCCCTCGACCTCGGCGCCCAGCTCCTGGCCGCGGCGCGCGGGCGGGGGCTGCCGGTCACCCTCTCGGTGCGCCGAAACGGCCAGCGCCTCTTCCACGCGGCGCTGCCCGGCACGTCCGCGGACAACGACGCCTGGATCGAGCGCAAGAGCCGCGTGGTCGACCGCTACGGCCACAGCTCCTTCCTGATCGGCACCCAGTTCCGCGCCAAGGGCGGCTCGTTCGACGCGGATTCCCGCCTCGACCTGGACACCTACGCCGCGCACGGCGGCGTGTTCCCGGTGATCGTGCGCGACGTCGGCGTGGTCGGCACGGTCGGCGTGTCGGGCCTCCCGCAGGCCGATGACCACGCGTTCGTCGTCGAACAGCTGGAGATCTTCCTCGGCTGAAAACTTTCTCCGGCGAGGTTGTCGATTCGCGGCGAGCCCGTACGACGAGTCAGCAGAACCCCGATCATGAGGAGACACGATGGGCAAGCTGACCGTTACCTCGTTCGTCACGCTCGACGGCGTCCAGCAGGGCCCCGGCGACGTCGACGAGGACCGCACCGGCGGCTTCGACCTCGGCGGCTGGGTGATGCCGTTCGCCGACGAGGAGATGGGCGCGACGATCGTCGGCTGGTACGCCAAGGCCGACGCCTTCCTCCTCGGCCGCCGCACGTACGAGAACTTCGCCGGGTTCTGGCCCACCCAGACCGACCCGGCCGACCCGATCGCGGCCGCGCTCAACGGCAAGCCGAAGCACGTGGTCTCGACGACGGTGACCGAATCGGACTGGACCGGGACGTCCTTCGTCTCCGGTGACGTCGCGGCCGAGGTCCAGGCGCTGAAGAAGCAGTACGACGGCGAACTGCAGGTCCATGCCAGCGCGACCCTGCTGAAGACGCTGATCGAGCACGACCTGGTCGACGAGTACCGGCTGCTGGTGTTCCCGGTGGTCCTGGGCAAGGGCCGCAAGCTGTTCGCCGACGGCGTCGTGCCGCGCTCGCTGAAGCACGTCTCGACCGACGTCACCGGCGCCGGCGTGGTCGCGCACGTCTACGCGGCGGGAGAGCGGGCATGAAGCTCACGGTGACCACGTTCCTCACCCTCGACGGCGTCTACCAGGCTCCCGGCGGCCAGGAAGAGGACACGTCCGGCGGCTTCGACCGCGGTGGCTGGGTGAAGCCGTTCTACGAGCAGGACATGGCCGCGTTCGTCACGGACTGGTTCTCGCGGGCGGACGCGTTCCTGCTCGGGCGGCGCACGTACGAGATCTTCGCCGCACACTGGCCGAAGGTGACCGACCCGGACGACGCGGTGGCGAACGGCCTGAACACGCTCCCGAAGTACGTCGCCTCGACGACGGAGTCCACTTCGGACTGGAAGGCGGTCACGTTCCTCGCCGACGACGTCGTGGGCGCGGTGCGGGAGCTCAAGGCGCGGCCCGGCGGGGAGCTGCAGGTGCACGGCAGCGGCGAGCTGCTGCAGACGCTGATCGCGCACGATCTCGTGGACGAGTACCGGCTATGGCTGTACCCGATCGTGCTCGGGAAGGGCCGGAAGCTGTTCCGGGAGGGCGGCGCGCCGCGCGGGTTCGAGCACGTCGAGACGCGGACGACGTCGAGCGGGGTGAACGTGCTGGTGCTGCGGCCCAAAGGTGAACCGGAGTACGCGACCTTTGAGCTGGGGTAGGGCCTCGTGAGTGGTAAGTCGGGTTAGAACCCGACTTACCACTCACGAGACTCGAGCCGCCAGCAACACGAAGGTTCCCGACTTCGCGTGGATAGCCCCGCCCAGCGACTCGATCGCCGCGCGCAGCTCCGCGAGCAACCCCGGCAGCCGCGACGGTCCCAGCCGCTGGTGGTCGCTGAACGTCGCCACCATCCCCAGCCAGTCCTCGGCAGGAATCACCTCGTCCCAGCGATAATCCCGATACTCCACCACCCCGAACGCCGGGTCAGCGGCGATCGGGTCGACGTAGTCGCCGCCGTCCGGCGGCAGCGCGTGCGCGTGAATACCCGGCCCATAAGGCTCGTAGACGGCGTCCAGCACCTCGCGGACATCCGGAGCGAGCTCATGGAACGTCCAGAACCGCGCCAGAGTGCCACCGGGACGCAGCAGCGAAGCGACCTTCGGCACGCCCCGAACCGGGTCGATCCAGTGCCACGAAGCACCCGCCGTGATCAGGTCGAACTGGCGCCCGGCGGCGTCCCAGTCCTCGAAGGACGCCACCTCCACCGGGACGCCGTGCGAACGGGCCACCGACGCCATTTGCGCGTCCAGCTCGACGCCGAGGACCGACAGCCCGCGGCGGACGAACTCCACGGCCACCTTGCCGGTGCCACAGCCGATGTCGAGCACCGACGACGGCCCCGAAGCCACCAGGTCATCGATGAGCGAGGGCGGGTATTCCGGACGAAATCGGTCGTATTGTCCTGCTATGGCACCGAAAATCTCGGCGCGTTCGCGATCGAGATGCAACTCTTCCCCAGCCATGACCTGATCATAGGTCAGGTCTCCTCACGGATCCGGGTGACGAGCTGCGTCGGGTTCACGAAGCGCAAAGCGATCAGCAGCAGGACCAGCATCGACGCGGTGTAGATCGTCGCCATCGCGTCCACCGACTGGTTCGCCCGGATTCCCGCCGCGAAGACCGAGTTGTACAGCGCCACCACCAGCGTCGTCGAATCCGGCCCGGCGGTGAGGAACGTCAGCTCGAACATCCCGACCGTGCGCACCAGCACCAGGATCGACGCCGCCAGGATCCCCGGCAGCAGCAGCGGCCCCAGGATCCGGCTGAACACCGAGACCGTGCGCGCCCCGGACATCCGGGCCGCGGCCTCGATCTTCGGGTCGATCTGCTCGATGAACGGCGTCATCGTGAGCACCACGAACGGCACCGACGGCACCAGGTTCGCCAGGATCACGCCGGTCAGGGAGCCCGCGAGGTGGAACTTGTACAGCACCGTCGCCAGCGGGATGCCGTAGGTGATCGGCGGGATCAGGATCGGCAGCACGAACAGCAGCATCACCAGGCGCTTGCCCGGGAAGCTCCGCCGCGCCAGCGCGTACGCCGCCGGGACGCCGACCAGGATCGAGATCCCGATGACGACCAGCGCCACGATCGCCGTGGTCAGGAGCACCTGCGACAGCCCGAACTCCTCCCACGCGTCGCCGTACCAGTGCGTCGTGAAGTCCTCCGGCAGCCAGGTGCCGAACCAGCGTTCGCCGAACGAGTCGACCACCACCGAAAGCACCAGCCCGGCGAGGTTGACGAAGAAGAACCCCACCACGGCCCAGACGACCCAACGTCCGGGACGCGCGACCCAACCCGTCATCCCTTGCCTCCGGTCGCGCCTCGGTAGAGCGTGCCGCGCCAGGCCATCACCAGGCCGATCACGATCAGCATGATCACCGCCATGATCATCGCGACCGCGGAACCCATCGAATAGTCGTACTCCTCGAACGCCGCGTGGTACGCCGCGATCGAGATCACCCGCGTCTCGTTCGCGGGATCACCGACCAGCTGCGCCGACGGGAACACCGAAAACGCCATCACGAACGACAGGCAGAAGGTGATCGCCAGCCCGGGCGCCAGCAGCGGCAGCGTGATCCGCCGGAACCGCTGGGTCCAGTTCGCGCCCAGCGTCGCGGCCGCCTTCTCCAGCGACGGGTCGATCCCCGACAGATAGGACAGCGTGAGCAGGAACGAGAACGGGAACCCGGTGATCACCAGCGACAGCACGACGCCGGTGTAGTTGTGGATCAGCGGCAACGGCTCGTCGGTGATGCCCAAGGCGGACAGCACCTTGTTCAGCCAGCCCGCCGGCCCGCCGTACATGATCAGGCCCTGCGCGGTGAGCACCGTGCCCAGCGTGATCGGCACGACCAGGATCGTGGTCAGGAACCGCTTTCCCCGCACGCGTCCCCGCATCACGTACGCGATCGGGATGCTCGCCAGGACGTTGATGAACGTCGCCGGCAGCGCGATGCCCAGCGTCGTCCAGATCGTGTCCCGCAGGTATGGATCGCTGAAGAACCGCGTGTAGTTGGCGAAAAAAGAACCTTTGCGCGGCGCGAAGGACAGCTGCAGGCCGTAGAGGAACGGGTACAGGAAGAGGCATGCGGTGACGAGCAACCCGGGCACGAGCAGCAGCAACGTCCGGTCGATGCCGCGCTCGGCCAGCCGATGCCGTAACGCCGGGCGCGCCGCGACGGCCGTCATGGCTCGAACACCAGGACCCGCTCGGCCGGCACGCCGATCTGGGCCGTGTCGCCGGGCGCGAGCCGTTTGTCGGTCCGGAAGTACACCGGCACGCCGCTGGAAAGCCGCGCGGACACCGAAAGCTCGCGCCCGTGGTACTCGACGATCTCCACGGTGACGTCCAGCGCGTTCTCCGTGAACTCGCCGACCACGAAGTCCTCCGGCCGGATCGCCACCTTGGCCGCACCCTGCACGGAACCGCGGCTCACGCCGGTCAGCCGGATCCCGGTGGCCTCGACCGTCACCGACGCCCCCACGACGCCGGTGACGTCGAGCTCGAGGAGGTTGCGGTAGCCCATGAACGACGCCACATAGCTGTTCACCGGCTGCGCGTACACCTCCTCGGGCGTACCGATCTGCTGTACGGACCCCTCGCGCAGCACGACCAGGCGGTCCGCCAGCGACAGCGCCTCCTCCTGGTCGTGGGTCACGTAGACCGTGGTCAGCCCCAGCGTCTGGTGCAGACGGCGAATCTCCATCCGCATCTCCAGCCGGAGCTTGGCGTCCAAATTGGACAGTGGTTCGTCCATCAGCACCACCGGCGGCTCCAGCACGACGGCCCGCGCGATCGCCACCCGTTGCTGCTGGCCACCGGAAAGCTGCGCCGGGAACTTCGTCGCGTGATCGGTGAGCTGCACCAGGCGCAGCGCCTCGTCGACGCGGCGCCGCGCTTCGACCCGGCCCACCTTGCGCATCTTCAGGCCGAATCCGACGTTCGCGCGCACCGACATGTGCGGGAACAGCGCGTAGTTCTGGAACACCATGCCGAACCCACGCTGTTCGGGCGGCAGGCCGTCGATGCGCCGCTCGTCCATCCAGATGCTGCCGCCGGTCAGCGGCAGCAGTCCGGCCAGGCAGTTCAGCGCGGTCGACTTCCCGCAGCCCGACGGCCCGAGCAGCGCGACGAACTCCTGCCCCGAGATCGCCAGGTCCAGCTCCCGCAGGGCGTTCGCGGAACCGAAGCTCCGCGAAACGCCCTCGAGACGCAGCTCGCCGAAACTCACTTCTTGCCGACCTTCGAGCCGCCGACCAGCTGATTCCACTTGTCGAACGCCTTCACCTGCTCGGCCGCGGGCAACGAGGTCTCCTTGGGATACTGGGAAATCCAGCCGTCGTATTCCGGACGGCCGAACTGCTTGACGGTGTCCTGGCTCTTCTGCGGCGCCATCTGCAACGTGACGTCCTTGACCGCCGGGCCGGGATAGAAGTAGCCGTCGTCGTAGGCGATCGCCTGCTGGTCCGGCTTCAGCATCCATGCGACGAGCTGCAGGATCGCCGATTGCTGATCCGGGGAAAGCCCCTTCGGCATCAGCGCGTACTGCGCATCGGTGACCCAGTGCATCGGCTGCATGATCCCGGTCTTCACCGTGTTCGGGACGGTGCCGAGCTTGCGCGGGTTGAGGTCCCAGCCGGTCATGGAGGTGACCATGTCCACCGACCCGGAGGCCAGGTTCTTCATGGTCTCGGTCGTCCCGGACGGGTAGTACTTGATGTACTTCCCCAGCTCCTGCAGGAACGCCCAGGTCTTGTCCCAGCCCGTCTCCGGGTTCTTCGGGTCCTTGTCGCCGAGCAGGTAGGGCAGGCCCATCAGGAACGTGCGGCCGGGCCCGGAGTTCGACGGCTGCGCGTACTGGAACTTCTCCGGGTGCGCCTTGGCCCAGTCGAGCAGCTCCTGCGGCGACCCCGGTGCCGCCGGCACCGAGGCGGGGTTGTACTCCAGCAGCGGGCCGGCCGGGGAGTAGACGAGCTCGATGCCGTACCCGTTGGCCAGTTCCTGCATCTTCGCCGCGGGTTCCTGGTAATTCTGCATCAGGTTCGGGAAGCGGCTGGAGAAGTCCGGCAGCACCTGCGTGAGCGTTCCGTTCGCGATGCCGGCGGACAGGCCGTCGGTGCCGCTGAGCACCAGGTGCGTCTGCGCGACGCCGCCGTCCTGCTCGGCCTTGAGCTTGCCGGCCATGCTCGGCGCGGGCGCGGTCGAGTAGGTCACCTTCGAGATGACGTCGGGGTGCGCCGTCTTGAAGTTCTCGATCATCTGCTTGGTGAGCTGCAGGTTGCCCGCGATGTCGAGGATGTTCAGCTCGACGGGCTTGCTCGGCTTCTCGGGTACCGCCTTCGGGTCCGCGGAGGTGCCGCCCTCACCGCCTGGCGCGCCGCAAGCCGCCAAACCGGCGACCATGCCCAGCGCGATGAACACTCTTCGGAATCGGAAGCCACGGCAACTCTGCATGGCTGCTCCCTCGGTCCGTGATAATGTTGTATGTCGCATCGTATATCAGATCGGACATGCCAGTGGCGAGCATCTCCCCGGCCGGCAGACCGTCGCCGCCCGTCTCGCGCACCGATTTCGTCCGCGACACGATCAAGGAATCGATCTTGAGCGGCGAGCTCCGCCCCGGCGAAACACTCGTGGAAGCCGAGGTCGGAACGATGCTGGGGGTGTCGAAGACGCCGGTCCGCGAAGCGCTGCGGATCCTCGCGGGTTCCGGTTTGGTCACGATGAGCACCTACCGGGGCGCCTCGGTCCGGGTGATGGACGCGGAGGGCGCGCACGCGGTGTACGACCTGCGCGCGCTGCTCGAACCGATCGCCGTGCGGCGGGCCGTCGAGCACGGCGCGAGCTTCGCGGCCGCCCACCAGGTGCTGGCCGAGGTCGAGACGGGCGCCGAGGCGAGCGACCGCGCCCGGGCCAGCATCGCCAACCGCCGGTTCCACCGAGCGTTGTACACCGGTTGCGGAAACCCCCTGATGGTCGAGATCCTGGACGGGCTGCGTGATCAAGCCGCCTTGATCACCGTGACCGGGTGGGGCATCAGCCCGACCTGGCAGGGCGAAGCAGCCGAACATCGAGCGATCCTCACCGCCGCCGAGAGTGGGAACGCGCGACAGACCGAACACCTGCTGCGCAAGCACATCACGGATTTCATCGACCGGGTGGCCTTCGGGCTTCCCGCCGATGGGGACGCAGCGACCGGCGATCCGAAGGGGGCCCGATGACGTTCGAGGAACAGAAACGGCGGTTGTCCGGGGTGGTGGCCATCCCGGTGACGCCGTTCGACACCGACGGCGCCGTCGACGGTGAGACGTACGCGAAGCTGGTCGACCGGCTGATCACCGGGGGCATCCCGGTGGTCACGCCCAACGGGAACACCGGCGAGTTCTACGCGCTCGACGCGGCCGAGGCGCGGCAGTGCCTCGAAGTGACGGTCGAGGCCGTGGCGGGTCGCGCGAGCGTGCTCGCGGGCGTCGGGCACGACGTCGCCTCGGCCATCCGGGCCGCGCAGCACGCACGTGACTCGGGCGCGGACATGATCATGATCCACCAGCCGGTGCACCCGTACGTCTCCGACCACGGCTGGGTCGACTACCACGCCTCGATCGCCGCGGCGGTGCCGGAACTCGGCGTCGTGCTGTACGTCCGCAATACCGCGATCACCGGCGACCAGCTGAGCGCGCTCGGAGACGCGGCGGCGAACGTCATCGGCGTCAAGTACGCGGTGCCGGACCCGGTGCGATTCGGCTCGGTGGCACGGGACGCGGGGTTCGACCGGTTCGTGTGGATCGCCGGGCTGGCCGAGCTTTCCGCGCCGGGCTACTTCGCCGTCGGCGCAACGGGTTTCACCTCGGGACTGGTCAATGTGGACCCGGGGATCTCACTGGACATGTTCCAGGCACTGTCCACAGGGGACTATCCCGCCGCGATGGAGGTCTGGGAACGGATTCGCCCGTTCGAGGAACTGCGCGCGGCCAACGGGAACGCGAACAATGTCAGTGTGGTCAAGGACGCGCTCGCCCAGCTCGGGCTGTGCCGCCCGGACGTCCGGCCGCCGAGCCGGTCGCTGACCGGGCACGAGCGCGAACGGATCTTCGGGCTGCTCTCGTCGTGGGGGCTTTCCTAGCTGGCGACCCGACGACGAGTCGCGGCGCAGTGACGCCGAAACCGCGACTCGTCGACGAGGCGCCGAATGACAGAACCGTGATCGGTAGGCGGTCATGCGTCGCAGCCCTGATGGGCGCCCCGGGCGTCGCTCTGCGCGACCGCGGGCGGCTGCTCGCCAGCCGACTGACTGGCATAGCTGCGTACGGCTGGACCTCGAACCCGGACTCGGCTCCTGTCCCCGGCCGGCTCTCGCCAACCGGACGATGGACGGTTGACCGGCTTCCCGCCGGTTGTCCCGTTGTCGCTGACTGTACACCTTTTCGGCCCCAGCGGGGAATTGCCAATCCGGCAGCCGGGTGGGAGGCTGGTACCAGGCCGCGGTACCCACCGCGACCAGGCCCCAGTGCCCTTTCCCGGACCGGACCCGGACCCCTGTCAGGGACCGGAAACCGTTGCTGGACAAGCCTTTCGCCTAATCCAGAGCGGTGCACCCATGACTAGCGCCCATATTTCCGGGAATTCGGTGGCACCGGCGTCCGGGAGTGACTTCGCCGAACTGTCGCGATTGGTCAAACAAGCCGGTCTGCTGCAACGACGGCGGCGGTACTACGCGATCAGGATCGGCATCAACATCCTCGCCTTCGGCGGCGGCTGGGTCGCCTTTGCCTACCTCGGCGACTCGTGGTGGCAGCTGTTCCTCGCCGCCTTCTTCGCGATGATGTTCGCCCAGCTGTCCTTCATCGGCCATGACGCCGGGCACAAGCAGATCTTCAGCAGCCGCAAGGCAAACGACGCGACCGGGCTTGTCCACGGTGGACTCACCGGGCTGAGCTACGGCTGGTGGGTCGCCACCCACGCCCGCCATCACGCCAACCCGAACCACGAGGACGAAGACCCCGACGTCGACATCGCCGCGCTCGCGTTCAGCAAGGCGCAGAGCTCGCAGAAGCGCGGTTTCCTGCGCTGGGTGGCGAAATACCAGGCGTTCCTGTTCTTCCCGCTGCTGTTGCTCGAAGGCCTGAACCTGCACGTGTCGAGCGTGAAAGCGGTGCTGCGCCCCGACTTCCGTAAGCGGAAGCTGGAGGCCACACTCCTCATCGCCCACCTGGCGGCCTACCTCGCCGCGGTGTTCATCGTGCTCTCGCCGCTGACCGGGATCGTGTTCATCGTGGTGCACCAGTTCCTGTGGGGGCTGTACATGGGCTGCTCGTTCGCGCCCAACCACAAGGGGATGGCGATGCTGCAGACCGGGCACAAGCTGGACTTCCTCCGCAAGCAGGTGCTCACCTCGCGCAACGTCCGCGGCGGCCCGTTCGTCGACTTCGCGCTCGGCGGCCTGAACTACCAGATCGAGCACCACCTGTTCCCGAGCATGGCCCGGCCGAACCTCAAGCACGCTCAGGTCATCGTGCGCGAGTTCTGCGCCCGGTACGGCATCGACTACGCCCAGTGCGGCTGGGCCCGCTCGTACGGCTACGTCCTCCAGCACCTGCACGCCGTCGGCGAACCCTTGCGGACGCCGCGGGTGAAGGTTTCCGCCTAGGCCTCAGGTGGTCCTGGGTGGGGTCTCGTGAGTGGTAAGTAGGGTTAGAACCCGACTTACCACTCACGAGGCTCTAGCTGGGCAAAACGTCGGGCAGGCCGAAGGTGGCGAAGACCGCCGGGACGAAGTTGGTCACCTCGGCGACCTTGCCGTCCACGATGAGCAACGTGGTGAGCGTGAACCCGCGGAACTCGCCCTCCCGCTTGATGTAGGTCGCCACCGCCGGGTGGCCGTTCGCCTGGGTCTCGACCATCCGGAACTCCAGCGCGCCCGGGCCGTGCAACGCCGGGGCCCAGCCCGCCAGGACCTCGGCGAGGCCGCCGTACCAGGTCGGCTCCGGACCTTCGTGTCCGCCGGCGCCCGGATGGTGGCTGCATCGGACGTCCTCGCGCAGCAGCGCGGCGATCGCCGCGTCGTCGCACGCGGTGATCGCGGCCATGTACCGCTGGACCACCGCCCGCTCGTCCTCACTGGAGCGTCCGCGCCACTCGGCGCGACGCGCGGGCAGCTGGTCCTTCAGCTCCGCGCGCGCTCGCTGAAGCGAGCTGTTAACCGAAGCGGGGGTTGTCTCCAGAAGCGTCGCAACCTCCTTCGCCGACCAGCCCACGACGTCGCGAAGGATCAGTACAGCACGCTGTCGCGGCGAGAGGTGCTGTACAGCGGCGAGGAAGGCCAGCTCGATCGTCTCGCGGGCGACGGCCAGCGCGTCGGGCTCGAGGAAGCGGTCCGGGAACGGCTGGAGCCAGGGCACCACGACCGCGGGCCGCGGCGCGAGGTGGGAGTCGACCGCGACCGGCAGGTCCAGCGCCGGGATCGGGCGCGGGGTGCGGTCGAGGAAGTCGAGACACGCGTTGGTCGCGATCTTGTACAGCCACGCCCGCAGGCTCGCCTTGCCCGCGTACTGCTCGCGCTTGCGCCATGCCCGCAGGAAGGTCTCCTGGACCAGGTCCTCGGCCTCGTCGAACGACCCGAGCATGCGGTAGCAGTGCACCCGCAGCTCACTGCGGTGCTGCTCGGTCAGCTCGGCGAACGCTGTCTCGTCCATCGTGTTCATCACCATACGTATGTGACGGCACTCGGCAGCGAAACTCAGCTCTTCGCAGGTCAAGCAGGGTGTGGCCGAGGTTACTCGCGCGTTAAGGAGCCGTCAGTGACGACAGCGGCGCTATCAGGAGCGCGTTGACGGCTCGCACCCTCCGGACGAATCGGCGGTGTGCTGACGACGTCCGACACCGCGAAGCACGGAGGCATCTGTGACGCTCAGCGAGCTCCTTCCCAGCCTCGGCTGTGAAGCCGCCGATCACCTCGAGCCCGGACTCTGGCCGCGAAGCACGTCAGTCGGCGAAGACGGCGAACTCCTCTTCGCCGGCGCGCGCGTCAGCCACCTCGCTGCGCGCTTCGGGACGCCGTCGTACCTGATCGACGAGCAGCAGGTACGCGACACGGCGCGCGCGTACCGCGAAGCGCTCCCGGACGCCGACGTCGCGTACGCGAGCAAGGCGCTGTGTACGCGTTCCGTACTGCGGTGGATCGCCGAAGAGGGGTTGTCGCTCGACACCTGCTCCGCGGGCGAGATCGCCGTCGCACGCTCTGTCGGCTTCCCCGCGCAGCGCATCCTGCTCCACGGCAACGCGAAGACGCCCGAAGACCTGAAGGCCGCGTTGTCCTACGGCGTGCGAAGGATCGTGCTCGACTCTCTCGACGAGATCGACCACCTCGGCGCACTCGCGCACGGCGCTCAGGAGGTGCTGATCCGCGTTACGCCCGGCGTCGCCGCCGGAGCGCACGCGGCGATCAGCACCGGCACCGAAGGCCAGAAGTTCGGCTTCTCGCTCCTCGATGGCGTACGCGACAACGTCCACTCCGCCGTTGAAGCGGTCCTCGCACAACCCGGGTTGCGCCTCGCCGGGCTTCACTGCCACATCGGCTCACAAGTGTCCCGTGTGGACAAATACGAAGCGGCTGCTCGGCGAATGGTCGAGGTCCTCGTCCGGATCCGCGACACACACGGCGTCACCCTGCGCGAGCTCGATCTCGGCGGCGGCCACGCGGTGCCCTACCTCGCGAACGACCCCGGCTTCGACCTCGGCGGGTACGCACGACGGCTGCGGACAGCGCTGGCCTACGAATGCCAGAGACACGGCTTTCCCTTGCCCCGCTTGACGATCGAGCCCGGCCGCGCGATCGTCGGCCCGGCCGGGATCACGGTGTACCGGGTGTGCGCGGTCAAGCGCGGCACCCGCACGTTCGTCGCGGTCGACGGCGGCATGAGCGAAAACCCGCGCCCCGCCCTGTACGGCGCCCGCTACGCCGCGCGGCTCGTCGGACGGCACTCCCGGGCCGCGCGGAAGCCGGTGACCGTGGTCGGGCGGCACTGCGAGTCCGGCGATGTCCTTGCGGAGGTGGACCTACCTGAGGACATCCACGCGGGTGACCTCCTGGCCGTGCCGTGCACCGGCGCGTATCACCACTCGATGGCTTCGAACTACAACCAGGTCGGGCGGCCGCCACTCGTCGGCGTCCGTGAAGCGGTCGCGACCCTGCTGGTGCGCCGGGAAACCGAGGAGGACCTCCTCCGCCGAGATGTGGGCTAGCAAGGACTCGTGAGTCCTTCACCGCCTTCACCGCCCCGCAGCCACGCGCAGGTCACCCAGGTGAAGTTCGTGCCGCAGCCGGGCTCGGCGGCACCGGTCGCAGCCCCTTCGCGGGCATGTCCTCCTGAAACGATGTGGTGACAAACCGCCAGACCGTACCCGGAACGCGCCGCGCGGGGAGACCAGGCTGTGCGCGGGCGCACACCGAGCCACCTCGGAAAACCTCGCGGGGCCACCCCCGAGCCACCGATTCCACGGCTTCGACGTGCCCTGGCAGAGGATCACGTGATCCTCTGCCGGGACTCTCGCTTTCTCGGCGAGGCTCGATACGCTGCGCACTTGACAAATCACATGCCGAAACACAGGGAGGGACGGCATGGGTGACGAATCACGTGCGCGAGGACTGGACAGCACGGACAGAACGTTGATCACACTGCTGCAGCAGGACGGCAGGGCTTCGTTCACCGCGCTGGCCAAAGCGGTGGGCCTGTCGGAGGGCGCGGTCCGCCAGCGCGTTCAGCGGTTGCTGCGCGACGACCTGATGCAGATCGTCGCGGTGACCGATCCGGCGAACGTCGACCTCAACCGCCAGGCCATGGTGGGGATCAGCGTCGAAGGCGATCCGCGCGAAGTCGCCGACAGACTGGCTGCGCTACCTCATGTGCACTACGTCGTGTTGTGCGCCGGCCGCTACGACCTGCTGGCCGAGCTGGTCTGCCGCGACGACGACCACCTGCTCGAGGTGCTCGGCGAGGAGATCCGCCCGATCGCGGGCGTCGCCGCGACCGAACTGTTCGTGTACCTCAAGCTGGCGAAGCAGAACTATGCCTGGGGCCAGCTGACGGCCTGAGCGGCTCGTGAGTGGTAAGTAGGCTTAGAACCCTACTTACCACTCACGAGACCCCACCCCAGCGCTACAGCAGCCTGCGGTACCCCGCCAATGCCGGCCTGTTCAGCCCGCTCAGGGCGGCCGGCAGCGGGCCTTCGTGAAGCACGCCGAGGCGTTGCGTCGCACGCGTGAGAGCGACGTACAGCTCGGAAGCGCCACGAGGGCCTTCGGCGAGGATCCGGGCGGGCTCGACGACCAGGACCGCGTCGTACTCGAGCCCCTTGGTCGCTGACGGCGGCACCGTGCCGGGCATCCCGGCCGGGCCGATCACCACACTGGTGCCTTCACGGCCGGCTTCTTCGCGGGCGAAATCGTCGATGGCACCCGGCAATCCGCCTTCCGCGACTTGCCGTGCCCACGGGCGGACGCCGGACGCGCGGACCGACTCCGGCGGCCGCACGCCGGGCGCGAACTCGGCGAGCAGGGTGGCGGCGATCGTCATGATCTCCGCCGGGGTGCGGTAGTTCACGCTCAGCGCCCGGTAGGCCCAGCGGCCGGGCACGTAGGGCGCGAGCATCGCGTTCCACGACGTCGCCCCGGCCGCGGACCGACGCTGCGCGAGATCGCCGACCACGGTGAACGACCGGGACGGGCAGCGGCGCATCAGCACCCGCCAGTCCATTTCGGACAGTTCCTGTGCCTCGTCGACCACGATGTGCCCGTAGGCCCATTCGCGGTCGGCGGCGGCGCGATCGGCGACGTCGCGGGCGTCCCGCTCCTCGAACCGCCCGGCCAGCTCGACGGCGTCGATCAGGTCGGTGGCGACCAGGTGGTCCTCGTCGTCCATCAGATCGTCGTGGTTGATCTCGATCACGTCCAGCACGCCCGCCGCGTACTCCTCCTCTTCGCGCCGCTCCTGCTCAGCGGCGCGGTCGGCGGAGCCGTCGTCGCCCAGCAGTTCGTGGAGCTCGTCGAGCAGGGGCACGTCGGACACCGTCCAGTCGGCGCCCTTGGCGCGGAACAGCGCGAGATCCGCGCCCGCCGCGTCGAGCCGCGCCGGCGACAGGTACAGCGCGCCGAGCAGCTGCTCGGGACTCAGCAACGGCCAGAGCCCGTCGAGCGCGGCGGCGAAGTCCTCGTGCTCCGTCAGCTCGTCGCGGATGTCGACGCGCAGGTTCTCCCAGGCCGCGCCGTCCGCCGGGCTCAGCCAGCCCTTACCGATCTCCGCCGCCGCACGCTCGGCCAGCACCCAGGTCGCGGCCTGGCGGAAGGTCTCCCTGGCCTCGTTGTGCGGCAGCCCGGTCGCGCGGGCGCGCGCCCTGGCCACCTCCACGGCCTCCGCGTCGAGCTCGACGGTCAGGTCCGACAGCTCGATCGCCACCGGCTCCTCCGGCAGCTTCTGCCGGTCCGCGACCGCCGCGGTGAGCACGTCGAGCATCCGCAGCGACCCCTTGATCTTCGCGACTTCGGGGACGTCTTCGGCGCTCACGCGAAGGCCGGGCACGAGATGCCCGGTGGTCGCGAAGACGACGTCGGTCTCGCCGAGGGAGGGCAGCACGCGGCCGATGTAGTCGATGAACGCCCGGTTCGGCCCGACCACGAGCACGCCACGCCGCTCCAGCTCCCGCTTGGTGTAGAGCAGGTAGGCGACCCGGTGCAGCGCCACCGCGGTCTTGCCGGTGCCGGGGCCGCCCTCGATCACCAGCACCCCGCGGTGGTCCAGCCGGATGATCTCGTCCTGCTCGGCCTGGATGGTCGCGACGATGTCCCGCATCCCGTCGCCCCGCGGCGCGTTGACGGCCGCGAGCAGTGCGGCGTCGCCGTGCACCTGTTCCTCGCCGGGACTCCCGAGCACCTGGTCGGTGAAATCGACGATGCGGCGCCCGAGCGTGTGGAACTGACGGCGTCGCCGCATGTTTTCGGGATGCGCCCCAGTCGCCACGTAGAACGCGCGAGAAGCCGGCGCGCGCCAGTCGAGCAGTAGTGGTTCGTAGTCGTTTTCCTCGTCGAAGACACCCACCCTGCCGATATAGGTGCTTTCGCCCGAAAGGGCGTCCAAACGGCCGAAGCAAAGCCCGTTGTCGGCGACGTTGAGCCGGGAGACCTCCTTCGCCAGCATCCGCACGTGGACGTCACGCTCTTGCAGCGTCACGCCTTTCCCCGCCAGCGCCGCCGCATACGCGGACTGCGTCAGCTCCCGTTCGGTGTCCAGCCGGTCGTAGAGCCCGGCGACGTACTCCCGCTCCGACCGCAATTCCTCGTCGTACCCCTGACTTGACAAGTGGCCCTCACAGCGTCTATGTTGATAACAGAAGCGGCGGATTCCTCGAGTGCCATCGAGGGACACGCCGATTTTTTATTCTCCACCCCTTGTCAAGCCCCGCTAAAAGGGCACCTGGATGCCAGGTGCCCTTTTAGTCAGCGTATAATTCAGCGCAGCAGGAAGTCCCGAACGTCCAGGGGCCGGTCCACCACCCGGATCTCGCCGACCAGGCCGTAGAAGCCCTGCTCCACCTTCCCGTCGTAGGCGTAACCACCCACGTGCCAGCTGCCGCCGGGATTCGCGATGCCGTTCGCCGGGGTCTTCGGGTTCCGCACGACCGGGCAGCCGTCGACATACATCGTGGTGTGCCTGCCGTCGCTGACCACAGCCACGTGCCACCACTTCGCCAGCGGCAGCTCGTGGCCCCAGTTCGTCGAGATCCCGTTCTGGTTCACCGGGAACGCGGCCCACTGGAAGGCCGCGCCGTCCGAGAGCGAGAGCGTCGCGGCGGGCTCGCTCGGGTCGTCGCCGGTCTTGCCGGCCTGACCGCCGGTCCCGCCGCGGCCGAACAGCCCGGCCCACGCGTGCTGGCCGTTCTTGAAGTCCCCGGGCAACCAGACGAACGCCTCGATGGTGAACCCGCGCCGGAAGTCCGCGGTGTTCATCGGTGCCGAATCAACCGTGCGCAGGTAGGCGCCGCGCACCGGGTTCTTGCCGCCGTTGAAGTTCAGGCTGGCCCGCGAGGGCTGGCGCGGCGAGAACCGCGCCGAGTACGTCAGCGCGCCCGGCCCGCTGCCTGGGAGCGTCGCGCGGACGAGGTCGTTGCCGCGGCCGGAGAGATCCCGGATCGGCGTGCCTTCGGGCACCGGCTTGCCGTCCTGGCCGCCCTCGAACCGCCAGTACGCGACCGTGCCGGGCACAAGCTGCTGCTTCACCGGACGCGCCGGCGGCACCGGCACCGGGGCGAACCCGGCGAAGCGCTGCTCGAAGTCGATCTCGAGGCTGAAGTAGTCGGCGGCGCCGCCGCGCTCGACCTCCTGACGCTGCAGCTCGTTGAGGTCGTCCTGCTCGGCGAGCCATGGGGAGAACGTGCGGACGTCGATCACGCCGCGTTCGAGGTCGAACTGGTAGAGCCGGATCATCGCGCTACCGCCGTAGTAGCGGTCCTGGTAGTTCGTGATGTGCAGGTGGACGTCGTGGCCGGCGGCGTTCTGCTTCACCACGCGCCCGGGCGGCCAGAAGTGACCGTTGAGGGTCAGGAAGATCTGGTCGCTGCCACTGACGAGTTCGTCCCAGACGTGCCGGCCGAAGTCGGAGAGCTGAGCTTGGCCGTGCTCGTCGGCCCAGACCATCTCGTGGATGGTCAGGATCGCGGGGGTGTGCGGGTGCTGCGCGAGGACCTGCTTGGCCCAGGCCAGCCCGCCGGCCGAGGGACGCCAGTCGAGCGCGAGCAGCAGCCATTCGCGGCCGCCGCCCTGGAACACGTGGTAGCTGTTGTAGCCGTCCTTGGTCGCTCCGCGGAACGTCGGCGAGTAGCGCTGGCGCTGCGGGCCGAAGGCGTCCAGGTAGGGCGTGCTGCCGCGCTGGTCGTCGGTGTTCGACTTGATGTCGTGATTGCCCGCCAGGGTGCTGTACGGGAACCGGTGCCGGTCCAGCGTCTGGAACGAACGACTGATCTGGGCGAACTCGCCGGGCTGGCCGTTCTCGGTGAGATCGCCGAGGTGAGCCAGGAAGACAACGTTGTCATCGTTCTCCAGGACGTACCGCAGCGACGCGTCGAGCGGGGCGGGGTCGCCGCGGTCCGCGTCGAACAGATACTGCGTGTCCGGGAGGACGGCGAGGGTGAATCGTGCGTCCGCGGCGTCCGGATGCTGGTGGCCTGGCTGGGCTTCGGCGGCCGGGGCACCGAGCACGGTCGGCAGCGTCGCGACCGCGGCGCCCGCGCCGAGCGCCCCGGCGCCGCGCAGGAAGGTCCGGCGGGTTGTGTCTGTCACGGGCGCAAGCTACGTGCACCGGCCGACCGAGCAGGCAACTGCCGCCGAACACCGGATGAACTCGCAGGTCAGCCCGGCTACAGTCAGCGCGTGAGCACACCGAGGGTGTTCCGGCTGATCCAGCCGGTGGACGACCTGGAGACGGCCGTGGCGTTCTACTCGGACGTGCTCGGCGTCCCGGGTGAGCGGATCTCGGTCAACCGGCACTACTTCCCGTGCGGGGGCGTCGTGCTCGCGTGCGTCGAGGCGCCGCTGGAGCACCGCGAGCCGCGCCCGCGGACGGATCCACGCATCGTCTACCTGGCCGTCGACGACGTCGACGAGACCTTCCAGCGCGTCCGGCACGCTTCGCCGCATCGGATCGACGACGCCATCGAGACGCAGTTCTGGGGCGAGCGCTCCTTCTACGCCGAGGATCCCTTCGGCAACCCGTTGTGCTTCGTGCAGGACGGCACCGAGTTCACCGGCGGCCGGGTTTCGCGTCCCTAGCGCGGTGCAGCCGGCGCGGCACGACGTACCAGAGCACGCCGAACAGCACCGCGGTCAGCACCAGGACCACGACCATGGCGACGCCGCCGTAGACCACCTTCGCGATCAGCCCGACGGTCGCGGCGATCGCCAGCGCCAGGCAGCCGAGCCCGGCCAGGACGAACCGGTTGCCGACGGTCAGGATCCGCTCGCGGCTGCCGGTCCGGAACAGCAGCCGATGCCACGCCGCGGGCGCGGTGAGCAGGGCCGTCGCCGCCACAGCCAGGACGACCGCGGCGAGGTGCAGTGCCTTCTCGAAGCCGCTGGCGTCGTGGAAGCGGTCGGTGAACACGACCGAGAGCAGGAACCCGAACAGGATCTGGACGCCCGCCTGCGCGACCCGCAGCTCCTGCAGCAGCTCGCCGACATTGCGCGTCAGCTGCGCGTTCCGGGTCTCGCCGGTGTCCTCGGTCATCCGGCCAACCTACTTCGCCGCCGTGCACCCCACCGGCTTCACTCGATCCGGTGGCCGCCTTAGCACTCCCCGCACTGGCGGACTAGAGATGGATCATGCGTCTCCTCCTCGTTGTCGTCGTCGCTGCCGCGATGACCGCTCTCGCCGTTCCCGCGCAGGCCTCGACGTCACCGGTGCACGTAGCCGACGCGCACGGCACCTTCTCGGCGAACGCGCCGGCGATCACCTACCGTCCCGATCTCGTGCCGGCCGGGGCTCGCGCCCGCGTGTTCAGCGTGTCCACCGAGCGCGGCGGGACCATGACGGCGCTGGTCGTGACCGGGCTGCTGCCCGGCCGCGCGTACGGCGCGCACGCCCACGCACTGTCGTGCGGCGCCACCGGTGACGCCGCCGGGCCGCACTTCCAGCACAAGCCGGACCCGGTGAAACCCTCGGTCGATCCCACGTATGCGAACCCGCGCAACGAGATCTGGCTCGACTTCACCACCGACCGGCTCGGCACCGGCACCGCTTTGTCCACAGTGGACTGGACGTTCGGCGAGCGCCGCGCGCACTCCGTCGTCATCCACGAAACCCACACCCACACCGACCCCGGTCACGCGGGGACGGCCGGGGCCCGGCTCGCCTGCCTGGACGTCGCCTTCTAGTGCCCCCAGGTCCGCTCGGGGACCACGCGGATCCGCACCGAGTACGTCGAGGCGAAGGCCTGCGCGTCCGGGAAACCGATGCGCGGGATCAGTTCGGCGTACTTTTCGGCGTAACCGGGGGCATCCGTGGCCTTGCCGTCCTCGATGTGCGCCCGGCCGTTGATCACCAGGATGCCGCGGCCGCTGGTGAAGTTGAAGCTCACCTCCGGATTCAGGGTGATGTGGCGCAGCTTCGCCGTGCCAGGCTGGCTGAACACCACGATGTCGTCTCCGTCGAACACGAACCACACGGGCCGGGGCGCCGGTTTGCCGCTCGGCGTGACCGTGGTCAGCCAGGCGATCTTGTCCTCGGCGAGCTCGGCCAGGCGCGAGTCCGGTTGGTAGGTCATCGGTCCGCACTCCCTCAGTCGTCGCTGCTGTGATCCACATAACCACGGACCACCGACAGTTTCAGCGGGACGCGACCCGCCTGGCGTACCGCGTCCCGGCGAGCAGCAGCACCAGCCCGGCGCCGAGGAACGCCCCGACCCGCGCGAGACCGTCCAGCGCGGAGAGGTCGAACAGCACCAGCTTGAGCACGGCCGCGCCGACCAGGACGAGCCCGATCACCCGCAGCGCCACGACGTCGATCCCGCGCAGCAGCAGGACGAGCGCGGCGACCGTCCACGAGACGGTGATCAGCGCGTGTCCCAGCAGGAATCCGGACCGGCTGTGCCAGGCCAGCAACGACCCGCAGAGCACGACCCCGGCCGCGCCGTACAGCGCCCAGGCGCCGGCGATGACCCACACCGGCATGCCGTCCGCCTGCCGGCCGAAGACCTCGAGCCGGGCCGCGGCCCACGGCAGCAGCACGGCGACGGCGAGCATCAGCAAGGCGACCACGAGCGCCCCGGCGAGCTCGCCGGCCGATCGCGCGCGGTAGACCATGAGCAGCGCGGGCGTGACGTCGAAGACCAGGCCCACCAGCCCGCCGATGACGGCGAAACAGAGCGACCCGACCAGCGCGGCGCGAGTGCGTGCCCGCAGCGCGACGAGGGCGAGAAGCAACGCTTCGCCGAGCAGCACACCGGCTCGGGCGGGGCCGTCGAACTGGGTGACGGTGGCCTGGAGGATGGCGAGCAACCCGGCCGCGGCCGCGAGATTTCCGGCGTACCCAGGCCAGAATCGCCGCGCGGCCCACACGCCGATGAGGATCACGCCCGCGCCCGCGGTGATCGGCACCGCCTGCGTCTTCGGGAGCATCAGAGCGGCGAGCAGCACCGGCACGACGGCGGACGCCAGCACGGTGAGCGCGGCGCCTTCGTTTTCCCGCTTACGCAGGACGACCAGCGCGAGCGCGACCCCGATGAGCCCGGCGCCGCCGGCCGCGGCGGTGTTCGCCCACTCGCCGTGGTGCAGAGCGGTGCTGATCAGCGAGGCGAGCAGCGGCGGCAGCCCGGCGGCCAGCGTCAGGGACGGCCAATCGCGGCGGAGCTGCACCGGCGTCGTCGCGAGCTGGACCATCAGCAGGAAGGTGACCAGTTCGGGGGTGAACCCGCGGACAGTCATCGGCGCGCAGACGACACAGCCGACCACGACCGCGGTGGCCAGCAGCGCGGAATCCCAGCGCACCGCGACGAGCAGCCCGCCGACGGCGACGGCCAGCCCGACCGCGAGCCCGGCGATCACCGGCAGGTACTCGTAAAGCGAGGTGGCCGCGACGGTGTCCAGGTAGAGCGTGGCGATCCCGGTGGCGACGAGCGCGAACGCACCCGTCCGCCCGGCCGGCTTGCGGTGCAGCCACAGCCCGGTCCCGGCGAGCGCCCCGCCGAACGCGGCGCCGACGAGGACCCGCGGCAGCGGCCCGAGCCAGCCCCGCTGGACGGCGAGGACCAGCAGAAGGACGACGCCGAGGAGCGTCACGGCCCCGCCGACCCAGGCCAGGACGCGGCTGCCCGCGCCTTCCTTGCCCAGCTTCTCGCCGAGGGTCGGGCGTGGGACCGGTGGGGGTGGCGGCGGGAAGTACTGCTGCTGGGGCGGCTGCCATGGGTAGCTGGGCCACGGCACCTGGGGTTGAGGTGGCTGGGGCTGCTGGGGCTGGGCCTGCGGTGGCGGGGGTTGCTGGGGTTGCGGCTCGGGTTTGGCCTGGACGCTCCGGAGTTCGGCACCCACCGCGGCGAGACGACGCCCCAGGTCGTCGATCTCACCGGCGAGCCGGAGGAGCACATCTGCATCGGTGGTCATGGCAGTCAGGGTCGCCCAAACCGGGCGATCCGCAAATCCGTAGCACTACTCAACCCGGGTCACGCTGGTATCTCCATGGTCCGTGAAGGACTCCTTACCGGCTCTCACAGCCGGTAAGGGGTCCTTCACGGCTTTTGGCGGGACGGGCGGGACCGCGGCCCGGACGAGCCCGAATCGCGCTCCGCCGACCCGTCAGGTAGGCCAAACCGGCTCGAACACTTCGTTGATGAAGCCGTAGCAAGGGTTTTGCACGAGACGGCGATAGTTGTCGGTGTTGATCGCGTCCACCGACAGGCACATGCCGCTGTTCACGTTCTGGAACTGGGCGTTCCCGTCCCAGTCGTTCCAGATCAGCCGCCACTGCTGATTCGTGCCGACGAGGCAGGTGAACTGGATGATGGGGTTGCCCTGGTTCATTCCGTACGCGTAGTCGTCCAGGCACTTGCCGGTTCGCACGTTCTGCAACCAGAAAACGGCGGGGTCGTCCGTGGCCTGACCGATCCGCCATCTCTGGTTGTTCTGGTAATCGCAAGCGAGCTGGTCGACCGGGGCGAAGTCGTCGAGACGCCCCTTGTCGACCTGCATGCACTTGAGGCCGCCGATGTGGCTGCCGTTATTGGTCCAGAAGGACACGACGTCTCCGCTCTCCGGCGGAGGAATGCTGTGGTCGGCGTAGGCCGGGGCCGCGCCCGTCAGCACCACGGCGGCGGCCGCGAGCGGAACCAGGACGGCGGCGCGAATCACACGAGATAACTGCACCATGCGGCGAAGGTTATGGATCACCGCGCCCGGACTCCAGGAGGAACCGGCGGAAAAGGCGGCGGAAACCGTGGCTCAGCGGCCGGCCAGCCGGTCGCGGATGCGGGCTTGGTCCGGAAGGCCGATCGGGAACGTCAGCGCTTCGCGGAACAGTGCGTCGGCGGCCGGATCGCCGTTGGCGGCGGCGGTTTCCCCGAGCGCGAGCAACGCGAGCCCGGTCGCCTGAGCGTGTTCGGCCCGCCGGGCTTGTTCCAACGCTCGCCGGCCCGTGGTCGTAGCGTCGTCCCAGTGGGCCAGGCCGGTCTGGGACTGGGCCAGCAGAGCCAGCGCGAACGCCTCGGAGCCGGGTTCGCCGAGGGCGGCGAACGTCGCGGCGGACTCGGTCAGCAGCTCGGCCGCGCCGGCGTGGTCACCGGTGTCGTTCTGCACGGCGCCGAGGTTCAGCTGAGCCACCGCGACACCGCGCCGGTCGCCGATTTCTCGCTTACGGCGCAATGCGGCCGAGTGATAGCCGATCGCCTCGGCGTACGCGCCCTGATCGTGCGCGAGCGCGCCCAGGTTGTTCAGCGCGATCGTCTCGCGGCGCGCGTCGCCGGTGGTCCTGGCCTGGTCCAGCACGTCGGTGTACGCGGTCGCGGCATCGGCGTAGCGGCCGGCGCGTTTGTGGGCGTTGCCGATCAGGGTCAACGTCGCGGCCCGGCCGTCCGGATCGGTGCCGAACGTCTCGGCGGCGGACGCGGCGTGCGTCAGCGCCACCTCCGGGTCACCGCTCTCGTTGGCGGTGACAGCGGCGCCGTGCCACGCCCACGCCCGGGCCGGCTCGGTGGGCGCGGCGCCGGCCGCGCCGGTCAGCATCCGGCGTCCCTCGGCGAACCGGCCACGGGCGACGTAGTGACCGGTCAGCGCACGCACGGTCGTGACGTCCAGCAGAGCGGGCGCGGCATCGACGGCGTGCTGGAGGGCGGCCCGGACGTTGTCCTGCTCGCCGGCCAGCCGCGGGTCGCCGGCCCGGACCAGATTCAGGAAATGGCCGGCGTGCGCGTCCCGGTCGTCCTGGCCGGTGAGCTGGTCCTCCACCACTTCCCGGATGGTGTCGAGCATGCCGATCCGGGGACAGCCTGCCCGATCGGTGACCGTGACCAGGCTGTGCGCGGCCAGTGTCGCCAGCGCGAGCGGCGGGGCGCCCAGCACTGCCTCGACGTCGACCGGGTCGGCACCGCCCGCGAACGCCCCCAGCAGGCCGAACAGCCGCCGGTCGGGTTCGGTGAGCCCGCGCGTGCTCCACTCGACCGTCCGGCGCAGGCTCAGGTGCCGGTCGGCCAAGTCCACGGCGTCGCCGTGCAGGTCGCGGACCTGGGCGAGCACCTGCGCCGGAGCCTGGGTGCGCAGCCGTGCCGCGGCCAGCTCCAGTGCCAGCGGAAGGCCGTCCAGACGTCGGCACAGCGCGGCGACGGCGGCGGCGTTCTCGCCGGTGAGCGCGAACCCCGGCCGGACCGCGGCGGTCCGTTCGACCAGCAGCCGGACCGCCGCGTTCTCGGCCAGCGCCACCGGGTCGTCACTATCCGGAGTGGACAGTGGGGCCAGCGGCCACAGGTGCTCACCCCGCAGCAGCAACGGCGAACGGCTCGTCACCAGCACGGTCAGCCGCGGGCACCCGGCCAGGAGGGCGGACACCGTGGTGGCCGCCGCGGCCACGTGCTCGAAACTGTCGAGCACCAGCAACCATCGCCCGTCCCCGATCAGGGACGCCGGGTCAGGCGTCCCCAGGGACTCGGCGAGCGCTTGCGGGACGTCCTCGGGGTTCCGCAGGGCACTCAGGTCGAGGCCGTGCACGGAGTCGAAGCGGCTCGCCGCGCGCCAGCCGACCTCCACCGCGAGGCGGGTCTTGCCGACGCCGCCGGTGCCGACGACCGTGACCAGCCGCACCGGCGGATCCTGGACCAGCCGGAGCACCGCGGTGAGGTCGTCACCCCGGCCGACGATCGACGTGACCGGTGCCGGGAGCGCGGGACGGGCCGACGTGCGCCGACGGCGGGTGTCCGGCGGCGGCGCCGTCCGGGCGGACTGAAGGAACGCCGTCCGCTCCTCCTGCGTCAGGATCAGCGCACCGGCGAGCGCGCGCATCGTCTCGCGGTGGGGACGCCGAGTGGCGCCACGCTCGATCTCGCCGATCGCGCGGACGCTGATCCCGCTCTGCTCTGCCAGTTGTTCCTGAGACAGGCCGCGATCGCTCCGCAGCCCGGCCAACATCTCGGACAACACCATCTGCCCCCGGTGCACCGCCACATGGTAAGGACGTTTGCGAAACCCCCGAGTTGGGCCGGGACCAGTGCTGATCCCGGCCCAGCCGGTCACACTTCGATGACTTCCACCGAGTTGACGCCCCAGAAGCACAGGAGGGGCGGGGTCTGGAACTTGACCTTGGCGGTGCTCGACGGTGTGAAGACGCCGCTGTAGTAGTTGCCGCCCGCGGTGCAGTTCACCTTGACCTGCCACGGCCCGAGGTAGAACGGCGCATCCGAGAAGCACATCGCGCCACCCTCGTACTGGGTGACGCCTCGAGCACACCCGCGAGGGCCGAAGCGATCAGCGCGTGCGCCCGTTCGGCGTCCTGGCTCTATCAGTGGAAGCCGAGGCGCCAGTCGAGAGTGACGTCGGTGCTCGCCCTGATCGTGTAGGTGCCAAAGGTCCTTCCGGGGATGGTGCAGAGATGCGACCCGGCGTAGTGGCCGTTGACGTTCAAGCTGACGTAGTCCCCGCAGACCTGCCTGCCGGTACTGTCGTACGTGACGGTCCAGTGGATCAGCACGGAGACGCGCGGTCCGTCCGCGACGATGTCGACCGAGGTCAGACTGTCCTCGTTGTCGGCAAGGTAGAGGCCGCCGATCTGACAGGACGTCCCGTGGCAGCTCTTGGGACTGGCCTCGGCTTGTGCGGGCGTCATCAGCACCGCGGTGAGCGCCAGCCCGGACACCAGCGCACCGGCGGCGATCTTCTTCCGCATTTCACGGCTCCTTCTTGGTCGTGGGGAGCCCAACCTAGAAGTCATGATCAACAACCACGAGCCCTTCGAACAGGTTCGAAGTGACCGAACCTCCTGTTCACCCCCGTACCAATCGCGCTCATCCACCTCGGCGCGACGTCCCCAATGCGGCGTTCGGTGCGTCCAACGCACCCAATGCCACATTGGGTGCACGAAGTCCCTAGAGGAACGCTCCGCTGGTCACCAGGCGCGCGCACCGCCGTATCGGCCGCCCGCCTGCACGTGAGCGACACCACAGGCGACAATGGAGGACGTGACCGCCACCCTGAGCAAGCCCGCCCTCAAGATCGGCCCCTACGCCGTCGATCCCCCGGTCGTGCTCGCCCCCATGGCCGGGATCACCAACGTCGCCTTCCGTCAGCTCTGCGCGGAGTACGGCGCCGGCATCTACGTCTGCGAAATGATCACCGCCCGCGCCGTCGTGGAACGCCACCCCGGCACCATGCACATGATGACCTTCGGCGAGAACGAAAAGCCCAGGTCAATGCAGCTTTACGGCGTCGACCCCAAGACCATGGCCGAAGCGGTCCGCATCATCGTCGGCGAAGGCCTCGCCGACCACGTCGACTCCAACTTCGGCTGCCCGGTCGCGAAGGTCACGCGGAAGGGCGGGGGCGCCGCGCTGCCGTTCAAGCGGAAGCTGTTCGAAGCCATCGTGCGGGAGTCCGTGAAGGCCGCCGGGGACGTGCCGTTCACGGTCAAGTTCCGGATCGGCATCGACGACGACCACCGCACCTACCTCGACGCCGGGCGCATCGCCGAGGCCGAGGGCGCCGCCGCCGTCAGCCTCCACGCCCGTACCGCAGCGCAGCGCTACTCCGGCCAGGCCGACTGGACCAAGATCACCGCGCTCAAGGAAGCCGTCACCAGCATCCCGGTACTCGGCAACGGTGACATCTTCTCCGCTGCCGACGCGCTGCGCATGGTCGACGAAACCGGCTGCGACGGCGTCGTCGTCGGCCGCGGCTGCCTCGGCCGCCCCTGGCTCTTCGGCGAGCTCGAAGCCGCCTTCGCCGGCCGCCCGCTGCCGACGCCGCCGAACCTCGGCGAGGTCGCGAAGGTGCTGCGACGGCACGCGGAGCTGCTCGTCCAGCACGACGGCGACCGGAAAGCGTTGCGCGACTTGCGCAAGCACATGGCCTGGTACTTCATGAACTTCCCGGTCGGCTCCGAACTCCGCCGCGGCTTCGCCATGGTGTCGAGCATGATCGAGCTGGACGACCTCATCGCCCAGCTCGACCACGACGCACCGTTCCCCGCCAACGCCGACGGCCCGCGCGGGCGGCAGGGCTCCCCTGGCAAGGTCACCCTGCCGCACGGCTGGCTCGACGACCCCGACGACGACTGCGTCCCCGAGGCCGAGGACATGCACTCCGGCGGCTGAGTCGGTGACCCTTAGTTACATTTTCACCTGCGTCGGGCAGGACATGGCCTCGGCGAGTGCCACTGGGGCCACCTTTTGGTCATCCGCCGCAGTTCGCGACGACCGGCGCGCCACCTCCTTCGGAATTCGAAAGCGGTAGACGCCGCAGCGAGACACCGGGCACCGACCTTGCGCGGTGCCAACGGATCAAAAGCCCGCAGCGCTGAACCATGCGATCTCGAAATGCGCCCGGCGGGAAGGCGGAAAACTTCAGGAACTACACCTGAACGAGTGCGTTTCACCTCCGTCACCCCTCCCCGACATCGCGGTAGCGTCCGCCGCATCAGAACCAATTCGAAATGCGGGAGAACGACGTGACCATATCCGGCGAAACATCGCAGCGACCGGACGGTGAAACCGCCGAAACACGCCACGCATTGCATCGTCGCGAGGCGGACTCGACGTGGCGGAATAACGCGGGGCGGATCTCCGATGCCGTGCGGAACCTGCGGGTGGGGCTCCGTGCCTACGGAGTGGCCGTGCGGACGGGCCAGCCGTGGAGCATCGCCTACCTCGCGCTCGGTCTCGTGGTTCTCGGAATGAGTTTTGTATTCATTCGAGCGACGGTCGACGACGCTTTCATCACCTGGCGCTACGGCCGGACCCTGGTCGACTCCGGGGTGTGGAACTTCAACGCCGAAGGCCCGTTGGTGGAGGGTTACACAAACCCCCTCTACGCGATTCTCGCCATTGTGCCGGCGTTTCTCGGCTTCCCGGTCGAGGCCTTCTTCAAACTCGTCTCGGTGGGCATCCTGGCGGCCTACCTGGTCGTCGTGCTGCGCATGAAGCTGCCTCGCCGGCAGGAGTTCCTGCTCCTGGCGGTCACGCTGGCCAGCCCGGTGTTCCTGCTGCTTCTCTACATGGGGCTGGAGACGGTCTCCTTTGCGCTGCTGATCGCCTGGCTTTTCGGCATCCTCTACCGGAAGGGCGAGCTGGGCGTCACCGGGTTCGTCGTCGCGGGCGCACTCGCGTTGACCAGGCCCGAAGGCATTGTCCTCGCCGGCGTGGCCATCGGCTGGGCGCTGCTGATCGGACCGAAGCCCGCGGCAGTGAAAGGGGCACTGGCCGTCCTGGGTGGCTGGGCGGTGTACTGGGCGGCTCGCTGGGCCTACTTCCAGGCCTTCTTCCCGAACACCTTCTACCAGAAGACCGATTCGAATGCTCCGCTGAGCAGCAGGGTCCTCGCGTTCATCCAGGCCTTCTCCCCGGCACTGGGCGTCGCCGTCCTCGTCGGGTTGGCCGCGCTCGTCCTGGTCCGGTACACGCACCCGACCAGGGACCGGGCGAGCCGGCTGCGTGACGCGGTACCCCTGGTGCTGGCGTTGACCTCCGCCGTGCTCGTGATCGGCGTCTACAAGCAGTCCCATCTCGTGATGGATCCCGTGCACCGGTTCTCCTGGCAGGTGCTGTTCCCTGTCGTGCTTGTCGCGTTGTCCCGGCCGCTGCGGTTCGGGACCAGGCAGCCGGCTCCCGGTGCGGAGGCCGGCGCAGAGCAGCGGAGCGAACTCGGCGGCCTGTTCGGTATCGGCGTGGCCATCACCACCATGATCGCGTGGGACCCCTCTGCCGCCGGGGTGGGCATCGTGCTGTTGTTCTGCGCGATGGCGGTGATCAGCTGCGTCATCGTCGGCCTCGTGTGGCGCGACCGAGGGGCGCTCGCCGTCGCCGCGGCGGCACTGGCTGTCGGGCTCGGCTACTGTCAGACCACCGAAGCGATCAACTGGACGGCATACCGGTACCGCCTGCAGTACGCGCACGAAGCCCTTGGTGGTGTCCTCGCCAGGCTCGACTTCGGCAAGATGCCGCCGGGGTCGATCGCGATCGTCGACGCCGGCGTGCTCCCCTACCAGCTCCCGACCAGGATCATCGACATGGGTGGCCTCGCCGACGCCACTGTGGCGAGGCACCAGGTGACCGCCGACTACCTCGACAAAGCCGGTCTGAAGATGGTCATCTTCGGCGCGTCCACGCCCGGCGTGGAGAGCATCTGGCACAACGGTGCGGCCACCAGCGCGCACGAATACGTGACCAGCCACGGGTTCTGGTCCGCGGGCGGTCTCATGTTCGACAATGGGTACTGGCTGAACTACTACGTCTCCCCGGACTGGGCTACCAGCCCGGAATGGACCGGCAAGAATGTGCGGCAGGCCATCGACGCCGCGGCCAAGGAAAGCGTCGCCGACAACAGCAAGCCGGATCTCGACATCGTCCTGGACAACTTCTGGAATCTGCCCTTCCTGAAGTATTGAGGGGTAAGGCAAACGTGGCGTAGCCGTCCTATGTGGACTTGGGTGGAGTGCCCTTCGCTTCACCAGTCACCGTTGCCTTACCCCAATAACTATCCCTCGGTACATGCGACGGGGCCCTGGAGCGGTTCGCTCCAGGGCCCCGTACTTGTCCGACCGGCTACTTCGTCAGCAGCTGCTCAGATGCCGGCACACTCGGCAGCGAGACGTGCGGCGGCTGCAGGTGCGGCAGCAGGGCGCTACCGCCGGACAGGCCCGAAAGGACCGGCACCGTCGGAACGGCCGGGAGGGCCGGGACAGCCGGGTCGGTACGCGACAGGCCGCCCGTGCCACTGCCCATGGTGGGCAGGCCGCCCGGCAGCGAGACGTGCGACAACGGCGCGAGCGACAGCAGGCCGCCGCCGACCGGGAGCCCCGAAAGCGCCGGGACGGTCGGGGTCGGCACAGCGGAACGCGCCTGGTGACCGGTGGCACCCGCCACCGAGCCGGGCAGACCGCCGACCGTCCGGCCCGTGGCCGAACCGAGCAGTCCGGTGGCCTTGCCGACGGCGTCAGCCGGCCCCTGACCGATCAGGCTCATCGCCGATCCGAGGCCGTCCGCACCGATGGACGGAGCGTCGGACCGCGACGACATGTCGTCGCGAGCCAGCGGCGACACCCCGCCGAGCAGACCGCTGAGGTCGAGTTCGACCGGGATCTGCGCGGCTTCGGTGCGCCCGACCATGACGTCGGTCGTGTCGGTGCCCGTGTTGAGCACCTCGGCCAGGATCGGGATCGTCACGTTCTTCACCTGCGGCACCAGACCCACCGGGATCTGCACCGCCGGCTTGGCCGTCGGCGTGCCGCTGACGTGGCTGTCCACCGAGCTGTCGACGTTGTTGTTCACGGTCGACAGCGCACCGACGCCCCAGCGGAACACCTCGGGGTCGGCCGCGACCGGCACGTCGAGCAGGGCACCGCTGAGCGCCCCGGCGCCGGTCGTGGTCTCGTCCCCGCCGTCGACCGCGGTCAGGTTGTTGGTGACGTCGTTGTTCGCGGACCCGAGCGCGGAGATGCCCAGGCCGTAAACCTGCGGCATCGCCTGCGGGTCGGCCGAGAGGATGTCACCGGCGAGCGCGCCGCCGGTGCCATCGGTGGTGATCGGGCCGCCGGAGGCGATGTCGTAGGTGTTCTCGGTGTGGTTGGCCGTGTTGGCCATCAGCGAGATCGACTGACCGGTCGCCTGGATCAGCGGCTGGATCGGAGCCCCGACCGCGTCACCCGCGATCGCGCCACCCACGCCGGAGGTGAACGTCGGGCCACCGGCGTGCGAGCTCACGTCGTTGTCGGCGTCGGCAACCGCGCCGCCGATCCACGACGCCGCCCAGCTGCTCACCTGGGCCGCACCGCCGATCGGTGCCTCGACGACGTTGCCGGTCACCGCACCGTGGTCACCGGCGCCGTAGTTCGGGCCGCCGGAAGTGAACTCGGTGAGGTTGGTGCCGATCGCTTCGGCGTTGCCGCCCCACGTGGCACCGATCGTGTTGACCTGCACCGGCAGCGCGCTCGCCTGCGTGATGATGTTGCCGGCGACGGCGCCGCCCTTACCGGTGGCGGAGTTGGCCCCGCCCGCGGTCACGTTGGTGACGAAATCGCCGTGGCTGGTCGGGTTGCCGCCCCACGCACCGGCGATGTTCATCACCTGGGCACCGATGGCCTCCGGCGCCGAGACGATGTTGCTGGAGACCACACCGCCGTCGTCGTCGGTGTTGTTGCCGCCACCGGAGGTGATGTCCTTGGTCTCGGTCATCGTCGAGGTGGGGATGCCACCCCACGCGTAGGCGCCGTTGAGCACCTCGACCACCGGGGCCAGCGGGGCGTCGACGATGTTGCCCGCGCCGACGGAGTTGTTGCCCGAGGTGCCCTGGAACCCGCCCGCGGTCGACCACCTCGTCGTTGGAACACGTCGAGGTCGGGATGCCGCCCCACGCGCCTGCGTTGCAGATCACGTCGGCGTCCCCGGCCAGCGACGGGCCGACGATATTGCCGCCGCCGACCGAGTCGTCACCGTGGTCGTAGGTGGCGCCACCGACCACGGAGGTGAGGGTGGTGTTGCACTCGGCGGTGGAGATGCCGCCCCAGTCGCCCGCGGTGCCGCAGACCTGGGCCGGGAACGTGGCCGGCACGTCGGCGACGGTGCCGCCGACGAGCGAGCCGTTGCCGTTGGTCTCCTGGCCGCCACCGGCGACCGCGGTGTTCTCGTGCGTGCAGGTGGTGGAGGTGATGCCACCCCAGGCGCCGGTGTTGCAGGACGCCACGACGGGCTCGGCCACCTGCGGGTGGGCGATCGTCCCACCGACGAGCGAGCCTTCACCGCTGGTGTAGAGGTCACCGCCGGCCGCCGACTCGATGGCGCTGGTGCCGGTCGCGTCGGACAGCCCGCCCCATGCGGCGGAGTTGTGGTTGCCGGTCACCGGCAGCGCGAACGGCGCGTCGGCGAGGGTGCCGCTGGCGAGCGCGTTGTCGCCGGTGGTCACGTCACCGCCACCCGCGTGCGCGGTGTAGTCGTTGGCGCAGTCGGTGCTGGTGATCCCGCCCCACGGGCCGGACGTGCAGTTGACCTCGACCGGGCCGGCCACCTGCGGGTGGATGACGCTGCCGGCGGCCAGCGCGTTGTCGCCGGCGGTGTAGATCTCGCCGCCCGTGACCGACCCGACGGTGTTCTGGGAGGTCGCGGTGGACTCGCCGCCCCACGCGCCCGCGGTGCCGAGCACGGTGACCGGCAGGGCCACCGGGACCTCGCCCGCCGTGCCGCCGCCGAGGGACTTGTCGCCGCCGGTGATCGTGCCGCCGCCGGTGTTCGCGTTGAGGTCGTTCGCGCAGTCCGTCGCGGTGATCCCACCCCAGGCGCCCGAGGTGCAGTTCACCGCGACCGGTCCCGCCACCTGCGGGGTGAGCGCGGTGCCGCCGAGCAGCGAAGTCGCGCCGCCCGTCGTGGCGTAAGGCACGCTGTCGTCGCCGACCCGCGTGTCGGACGCGGCCGTGCCGGCCTGCGCGAGAACCGTGTTACCGGTGTTCGCGGTGCCCTTGCCACCCCAGCCGGCGGCGGTGCCGTCGACCTGGGGAGCCACCGCCACCGGAACGCCGGCGATGGTGCCGGCAGCCACGCCGTCGTTCCCGCTGGAGGTCAGGGAACCCGGCGAGCTGGCGGTCTGGTGAGTGGTGGTGTTGACCGTTCCGGTCCCACCCCAGCCCGCGGCCGTGTTGTTGACCCCGATCGGCAGGCCGCCCTGGAGCGCCGCGATCGTGCCCGAGACGACGCCGTTGTCGCCGTCGGTGGTGACGGGACCGCCGACAGTGCTGTCCTGGTTCGCGAAGCCGTCCACCGTGGCGTTGGACAGCGTGCCGAACGCCAGGTTGTTGACCCCGATCGGGGCCGTCACCGGCGCGGTCACCACGTTGCCGCCGGCAGGCCGGCCCTCACCCGTGGTGGTGATCGGGCCACCCTGCTGGTGGACCTGCTCGGAGTCGTTGACCACGTGCGAGTCGCCGGCAGCGCCGACCGCCCAGCCCGTGACCTGCGCGGGGACGGAGACGTCGGGCTTGACGACGTTCCCCATCAGGAGACCGCCCGCCGGTCCGCTCGCGTCGTGGAGCACGGTGCCCGTGGAGACTTCGGTGTCCATGTCGAGGGGCAGCGGCGTGTCACCGGCGGGCGTGCCGAGGTTGATCTTGTGGATCTGGATCGGCACGCTGGCGCCACCGTCCAAAGGCGACGGCGCCAGATCGGGATTGACCTGTTCATCGGCGGAGGCGATGCCGGTACCCAGCATCATCAGCCCGCCGGCCAACAGCGCGGATTGCAGCCCGCGTTTGGCCCAAGGATGCATGATCTGTTTCTCCTATTCGTATTCTTCCCGGCTTTTGTCGGGGAGGGAGGTCAGGAAGCAGGTACGAGAGCGGTGTCCACAGAGGACTCCCGGTGATCAGCCGGGTCAGCGCGGCGCACACCCGCTCCGCGGCCCGACCGTCACCGAACGGATTCCGCTCGGCGGGCACGCGCAGTCCGTCGTTCAGCAGCCGCGACGCCTCGGTCAGGATTCGGGTGCGGCCGGTGCCGACCAGCCACGCACAACCGGCGTCCACGGCTTCCCCGCGTTCGGTGACGTCCCGCAGGACCAGCACCGGAACACCGAAGCTGGGCGCCTCTTCCTGGATACCGCCGGAATCGGTCAGCACCAGGCTGGCCCGGCGCAGCGCACGGATGAGATCCGGATAGCCGAGCGGCTCGGTGAGCACCACCCTCGGATGACGGCCGAGCGCGGCGACGATCTGGGTGCGCACCGCGGGATTGGGGTGCAACGGAAGCAACAGCCGGACGTCCGGGTAGGCATCGACCATCGCCGAAACCGCACCGAGGGCTTCGGCCAGGGGTTCGCCCCAGGACTCCCTGCGGTGCGCGGTCATGAGCACCAGCCGAGCCCCGGCGACGTCGAGTTCTCGTTCCAGCGCGGCCAGTCGCGGGTCGACGGCCGGAAGATCCGCGGCGGCGATCTGCCGGACCGCGTCCACCACCGTGTTGCCGGTGATGACGATCTCCGCCGACGGCACCGACTCCCGGTGCAGTGCCGCCGCGGCGGCCGCGGTCGGTGCGAGGTGCAGCGCGGCGATCCTGGCGATCATCTGCCGGTTGGCCTCTTCCGGGAACGGCGCATCGAGATCCCCGGTGCGCAGACCGGCCTCGAGATGGGCGATCGGGATACGACGCCAGAAGGCCGCCAGCGCACCGGCGAGTGCGGTGGTCGTGTCTCCCTGCACCAGAACCACCGCCGGATTTTCCCGGTCCAGGACGTGGTCGAGCGCCGGCAGCAGCTGAGAAACCAGCTCCGCCTGACCGCCCACATTGCGGTTGACCGACAGCCAATCGTCCGGACGAAGACCGAACGGTGCCAGAGCCTGCTCCACGATGTCGCTGTGCTGTCCGCTGTGGACAATCAGCGACCGGTGTCCGGCCTCCGCGAGCCGCACGGCGACCGGCGCGACCTTGACCGCCTCGGGCCGGGTGCCCACGACCAGTAGAACGTCAGTCAACGAATTCCTCGCAATAGGTCCCGATCGGATCCACGACGCCAACGGCGCCGGGCCGGGAAGGTCGTGGTCAGTTGCTGTCCTGCCTGCGGTGACGGGCGAACCGGACGAGGATCACGCCCGAGACGAGACTGACGACGCCGAAGACAATCCACCACGTCAAGTTCGCACCGGTCGACGCGAGAACTCCAGCACCCCCGACGACACCACCGATTCCAGGTCGATACACGTTTGCTCTCCGTTTTTTGTCAAGAACGGTCCAGCGTGCATCGACTTTTTCGCCAACTTTTCGCCAACGCACGCCGCCGCAGGAACCCGAATGAATCGAGCGGGACACTATCCGCAGTACGCGAAATACCGCAAACGGCGCGCCCAGACAACACCTGAAAGAGGGAGTTTAATCGCGGAACAGGGCCGATGACGTCGAGTTTTCCCGTCGCGGGCGCGACATTGCCCTGAACAACTGTCCCCTGAACGAGTGATCAACCCCGCCAGGTGCGTCGAAGAGCGACCGCATTATTGTTCGGCCGGTACACCCCGGACACAGCCCCCGGGAAAGGACCGCCGACGGCTATCGGCGCCTTCATGCGGGCTCGGTTCCTCACCACCGGAGCGACGCATTGAGTCTGTCATTCCTGCTGAGCTGCGCTCAGGCGTTCGCGATTGTGATGAGCGCGGCGTTCGTCCTCTACGTCTGCGCGATCATCGTGCCCTACCTCCGGCACCGTCCTACCTGGCCAGGCGATCCGACCCTGTTCCAGTGGCATTTCTTCGTGCCGTGCCGCGACGAGGAACTCGTCATCGGAAACACCATCCGCTACCTGCGGAACGGATTTCGGGCCGCGCACGTCTGGGTGATCGACGACCATTCCGATGACCGCACTCTCGAGGTCGCGCTCCGGATGCAGGGGCCACCGCTGCGGCGGGATCCCCGCCTGCACGTCGTGCGACGACGCCGTCCCCACGCCCGCACCGGGAAGAGCGACGCGCTCAACGCCGCCTACCGAGCGCTGCACGCGTGGATGGGGCCACACGGCAGTCCCGAGAACACCATCGTCGTGGTGGTCGACGCCGACGGCAGGCCTGCCGGAAACTGCCTGTACGTCTGCACGGCCGCCCACCTCTTCGGCGACCCGTCCGTCGGCGCCGTGCAGATCGACGTCCGGATGAGCAACCGGGGCGTCGCTCCCCCCGACGGCAACAAGGTCCGCCGCATCTTCGGCAGCGCGCTGGTGCGCATGCAAGACCTCGAATTCCGCACCGCCATCGCCGCGATCCAGATGTCCCGCGGCCACACCGGAACAATCGCGATGGGTGGCAACGGCCAATTCACCAGGCTGTCCGCGCTCGACTCCATCGCCGGCCCCGCAGGGCAACCGTGGCGAGGCTCGTTACTCGAGGATTTCGAACTGGGCGTCCACCTGCTCACCGCGGGATGGAAGACCGGATTCAGCGTCGACACGCACGTCGATCAGGAAGGGCTGTACAGCATGCGCCGGTTCCTCGCCCAGCGCACCCGCTGGAGCCAGGGCACGATGCAGTGCGCCCGGTACGCCCGCCGGATCTGGACGTCTCCGCACCTGTCCACCTTCGGCGCCGCCGAAATGCTCTACTACCTCGCACAGCCTTGGATGCAGTTGCTGGGCAGCGTCGTCTACCCCATCCCGTTCGTGCTCCTGGCGGTGCACGCCGTCGGCGAACCCGCGGCGGTGTGGGCGTGGTTCACCGGCGGCGCCTGGAAGTACCTCCTGATGTACGGCGTCGCCGGGCTGCTGCCGTTCCTCATCTGGGGCCCGGTCTACCGCAAACACTGCGAACCCCGCTCCGGGCCACTTCGCGGAATCGTCTACGGGCTCGGCTATGCCTGCTACATCTACACCTTTTACGTCACCGTCTGGCGTGCGGTGTTCCGGCTCGCGCGAGGTCGCAACGGCTGGGCCAAGACCCGGCGCAACACCGAGTCCACGAACTCCAAGGTGGTGGCCCTGGATCGGTGAGCCTTCCGCGGCGACTCCGGCGGCTGAACGGGCTAGATGTGATTGGTCCCGTTCAGGAAACTGAAGGCACAGCGTGAACCGGTCCCGGCCCTGCTCTTGTGAGTAGTAGCCGTCGGCATCACCGAACAGCCGGCAGCCCGTCTCACCGTCCGAACTGTCCTTCACCTTGCCCACGACCATGGCGTCGGCACTCGGGTCCGAGCAGTCGATCACCACGACGTCCGGGTGGGTGAGGCTCGCGTTCTTGTTGTGGATGCATTCGCCGACCGAGGCATACGACGGGTCGTGCTGCACGCTGTAGACGATCGCGCCGATCACGAGCGCCGGCACGAGCAGACCGATGATGGCGAACCGCAGGAAGACCGGCCGGCCCGGATTCATCGGCTGGCGCGCACCCGGCGCGGGCGGCGCGAGCTTGTTGATCTTCATCCGCTGCGGAACGTTGAGCAGCATGGTGATCGGGTTGATCACCATCGAGGCGAGGCCCCACCAGCCCTGCCACAGGCTCTTCGCGGTCATGGCGCGGTGCGTGGCGATGCCGCAGGTGCGGCAGAACGGCCCCTCCAGCTTGAGGAACCTCATCATCACCAGGAAACCCTGGTGGCCGCGGAAGGTCGCGTTCTCGGCGGGCCTCGAATGGCAGAAGCGACAGAACAGCCCCTGGTACCCGCCATACTGGGGCAGGCCCGACGGCTCGGTGTTTTCGGGCGCGGGTGAAGACGGTGTGGACAAGGGATTCCCCCGGGATGATCGAACGAATTTCGGTACGGACCCCCGTCCCCCGACGGTTCACGGGTCTTGCCGTGCGGGAAGCGTAACCGATGCCCCGGCTCCGCCATACTCACTAATTGATCACGGCGGTCCAGCCGGGTATTCGGCAAGTTGCACGCCCGCATCGCGGTGTGTACAAGTATGTACATGCACCCCCGCGTGGGCGGTAAGAAACGACGGCTGGTGAGTGACCTCGTCGAGCTGATCCGCTCGGGCAGGCTCGCCCACGGCACCCAGCTGCCGGGTGAGAACCAGCTGGCCGAGCAGTACCAGGTCAGCCGCGGCACGGTCCGCAGCGCGCTCTCCGAACTCCAGCAGCTCGAGCTCATCTCCACGCAGGCAGGCGTCGGCTCGTTCGTCATCTTCGACGGCGTCCAGCTCGACCAGCGCATCGGCTGGGCCCGCGCGCTCGCCGACGCGGGCGCGCCCGTCACCACCGAGCTGATCGGCATCGAAACCGTCCAGGACCGGCACCTCGAGGAGGAGTTCGGCCTCAACGCCTTCGTCGCCATCAAACGGCTGAGGCGCGAGCACGGCCGTGGCATCTCGCTGGAGACGGCCGTCGTGCCGGCGCGCGGCAAGCTCGCCGACCTGCCCGAAACCGGCCTGATCGACGGCTCGCTCACCACGACACTGCAATCGGCGGGCCTGATCGCGGTGGCCGGGGACCAGTGGCTCAGCACCGAGCGCCTCGACGCCGAGGCCGCGGAGCTGCTCAAACGCTCGATCGGCGAGATCTTCCTGCGGGCCGAGCGCACGTCGGTCGACGCCGACGGCGGCCTCGTCGAGCGGGTCACCAGCCTGCTCGACCCGGACCGTTTCCAGTTCCATCTCACCTTCGGACACCGGTGAACGCGCGGGACCGGGCGCTCGGCGCGTTCACCGGGCTAGCAGTCGGGGACGCGCTCGGCATGCCCACGCAGTCGATGTCGCGCGCGGCCATCGCCGCCACCTACGGCCCGGTCACGGGCCTGCTCGACGCCGTCGCGACGCAGCCGATCGCGCCGTCGATGCCCGCCGGCTCGATCACCGACGACACCGAACAGGCGATCCTGCTCGCCCGCCTGCTGATCGACGGCAAGGGCCAGATCGACCCGTACGTCTTCGCGGACGCCCTGCTCATCTGGGAAGCCGACATGATCCGCCGCGGCTCGGCGGATCTGCTCGGCCCGTCCACGAAACGAGCGCTCTCGCGGCTCCAGGACGGCGTCCCGGCGGAGGAGGCCGGGCGCGCCGGGACGACGAACGGTGCGGCCATGCGCGTCACCCCGGTCGGCATCGCGACACCGTCGGCCGACCTGAACGCCCTGGTCGACGCGGTCGCCGCGACCGCGATGGTCACCCACAACACGACGCTCGGCATCGCGGGCGCCGCCGCCGTCGCCGCCACGGTGTCCGCGGGCATCGACGGCGCCAGCCTCGCCGAAGCGCTCGACGCGGGCGAGAAAGCCGCGAAGATCGGCGGCGAGCGCGGGTATTGGGCCGCCGGCGGGGACATCGCCGCCCGCATCGGCTGGGCGCGCACCTGGATGCGTGAGCTCGCCACCGACGCCGTCCCCGACGCGATCGGCCTGGTGATCGGCACTTCGGTCGCATCGCAGGAGTCCGTCGTGGCCGCCTTCGCCCTGGCCGAGGCGCTCGGCGACGAACCGGCGGCAGCCATGCAGCTCGCCGCCGAGCTGGGCGGCGACACCGACACGGTCGCCGCCATCTGCGGGGCGATGCTGGGCGCGGTGCACGGCGTCGGCGGCATTCCCGCCGAGCTCGCCGAAACCGTGCTGGCGGTCAACCGGCTCGACCTCGGGCCACTCGTCGACGAGTTGCTCACGTTGCGGAGGGCACGATGATCGGGCGGCTGGTGCACACCGGGCAGGTCGTGGTCGACCTCGTGCTGACCGTGCCCGAGCTGCCCCCGCCCGGCGGCGACGTGCTGGCCACGTCGACGAATCTGGTGCCCGGCGGCGGTTTCAACGTCATGTCGGCGGCCGCGCGGTCCGGCGCCAAGGTGCTTTACGCGGGCAGCCACGGCACCGGCGGTTTCGGTGACACCGTCCGCGCCGCACTCGCCGCCGAGGGCGTCGGACTCGCCCACGCGCCCAGCGAGGAGATGGACACCGGCGTCGTCGTCGCGCTGGTCGACGCGACCGGCGAACGCACCTTCGCCACCGGAACCGGCGCCGAAGGGCGGCTGCGCGCGGACCTCCTCGAGCGCGTCCGGCCCTCGCCAGACGACGTCGTCTACGTGACCGGCTACAGCCTGCTCCACGAATGCAACCGGGTCGCGCTGCTCTCGTGGCTCCCGCGGCTGCCGGGTTCGATGGTGCTGTTCGACCCCGGCCCGCTGGTCGCCGACATCGACCCGGAGACCCTCCGCGCGATTCTGTCCTCAGTGGACGTCCTGAGCTGCAACGCGCGCGAAGCGAAGGAGCTCGCCTCAGAAGGCACGCCGGCTGAGCTCGCGAAGCTGCTCTCGACGACGGCGTCCGTCGTAGTCCGCGACGGCGCAGCAGGCTGCCTGGTCCATCAGGAAGGCCGTACGACCGAAGTGCCGGGCTTCGCTGTCGACGTCGTCGACACCAACGGCGCAGGTGACGCGCACTGCGGCGTCCTGGCCGCGGAGCTGCTTCACGGCTCCACGCTGCTTCACGCAGCTGTACGCGCCAACGCGGCGGCAGCGCTCTCGGTGACTCGACCGGGCCCGGCCACCGCGCCGGGACGTGCGGAAATCACCGCGCTCGCGGACACTCTCACCACCACTTGACCACTCGAGACGGGCGGGCACGATGACCGAGACGGAAACCCGCGGGCTCAAGGTCGAGACGAACGGCCTCGACGTCATCGGCGACGCCGAGCGCCGCGGCCGCGCGCGTGACCTGTTCTGGCCGTGGTTCGGCGCCAACGTGTCGATCCTCGGCTTGAGCTACGGCTCGTTCGCGCTCGGGTTCGGCATTTCGTTCTGGCAAGCCTTGATCGCCGGAATCGTGGGCATTGTTTTCTCGTTCCTGCTTTGTGGATTCATCGCGGTCGCCGGGAAACGCGGATCCGCGCCGACAATGCTGCTTTCGCGCGCCGCGTTCGGCGTTCGCGGAAACCTGCTGCCCTCGGCCATTTCGTGGATTCTGACCGTCGGCTGGGAAACGGTGCTCACCGCGCTCGCGACCCTGGCGACGTCCACAGTGTTCACTCGGCTCGGCTGGGGCGGCGGGACTTCGACCAAGGTGATCGCGCTGATCGTCGTCGCCGCGTTGATCGTGGTGGCCGGCGTGCTCGGTTTCGACGCGATCATGAAACTGCAGACCTGGATCACGTGGATCACCGGCGTGCTCACCGTGGTCTACGTGATCCTGGTGGCCGGCGACATCCACTGGGACACGGTGAGCGCGCTGCCCTCGGGCTCGACGCAGCAGTTCGTGGGCGCGCTCGTGTTCCTGATGACCGGCTTCGGGCTGGGCTGGGTCAACGCCGCCGCCGACTACTCGCGGTACCTGCCGCGGGCGACGTCCGGGCGCGGCGTCATCGGCTGGACGACGTTCGGCGCGTCGATCGCGCCGCTGGTGCTGCTGGTCTTCGGCCTGCTGCTGGCCGGTTCGTCATCGGGGCTGAACGAGACGATCGCCAAGGACCCGATCGGCGCGCTCACCTCGCTCCTGCCGGTGTGGTTCCTGGTGCCGTTCGCGATCGTCGCGGTGCTGGGCCTGGTCGGCGGCGCCGTGCTGGACATCTATTCGTCCGGCCTGGCCCTGCTTTCGGCGGGGCTGCGCGTGCCGCGACCGGTTGCCGCGCTGATCGACGGCGTGATCATGGTGCTCGGCACGATCTACATCGTCTTCTTCGGCGACACCTTCCTCGGCGACTTCCAGGGCTTCCTGACCACGCTGGGCGTGCCGGTCGCGGCCTGGTGCGGGGTGATGCTGGCGGACGTCCTCCTCAGGCGTCGCGACTACGCCGAGCAGGAACTTTTCGACCGCTCGGGCCGCTACGGCGACGTCCGGATCGTGCCGGTCGCGCTGGTGCTCGTGGCGACCGCGATCGGCTGGGGTCTGGTCACCAACGGCGTGGAGTGGCTGCACTGGCAGGGCTACCTGATGGACCCGCTCGGCCTCGGCGGCCGCGAAGGCTCGTGGCAGTACGCCAACCTGGGCGTGCTGGTGGCGCTCGCGCTCGGCTTCTTCGTGACGCTGGCGAGCCGCCCGCGGGTGCGCGCGCAGGAGGCGGCATGAGGTCGGTCCTCGCCGTCATCGACCTGCAGAACGTGTTCGCCGACCCGGCGAGTGAGTGGTTCACCCCGCGGTTCGCCTCGGTCGTCGAGCCGATCCGGGAGCTGGTGACGGCCTTCGGCGACGACGTCGTGTTCACCCGGTTCCTCGCGCCGGACCGGCCGGCCGGCGCCTGGGTGCGCTACTACGAGCAGTGGCCCTTCGCGCTGCAGCCGCCGGATGCGCCGATCTACCAAGTGATCGACGAGTTCTCGCCGGAGTCCACTGTGGACGCGACGACGTTCGGCAAGTGGACCCCGCGGCTGGCGACCCGGGTCGGCGGCGCGCCGCTGGTGCTCGCCGGCGTGTCGACCGACTGCTGCGTGCTCTCGACCGCGCTGGCCGCCGCCGACGCCGGGGTGCCGGTCACCGTCGTGAGCGACGCCTGCGCCGGGGTCGACGACGAGAGCCACGCGAAGGCCCTCGACGTCATGCGGCTCTACGGTCCGCTGATCGAGATCGCCCAGGTCAGCGAGGTGCTCAAGAGACGGCAAGCTTTGCCGGCGAGAGGACCTGGCGGATATCGCGACCCTGACCGAGTGGCTGACCGGGCTCAGTAGCGCGGGGGTGGAGTCTCGTGAGTGGTAAGTGTCGTTAGAACGACACTTACCACTCACGAGGCCCGACCTGCGCCCCAGTAGATTCGGGGGCGTGATCGAGCACATCAGCGTCACCACCGAGGCCGGTTCCTTCGACGGGATCGCCGCCGGGCCCGAGGACGGCCGTCCCGTGCTGCTGCTGCACGGCTTCCCCGAGGCCGCCACCGAGTGGACGCACCAGGTCGCCACCCTCGGCGTGCTCGGCTACCGGGCCGTCGCGCCCGACCAGCGCGGGTACTCGCCGGGCGTGCGGCCGGAGCAGGTGGCCGAGTACGGCATCGACGACCTGGTCGGGGACGCCTTCGCCATCGCCGACAAGTTCGGCTGGGGCAAGTTCGACCTGGTCGGGCACGACTGGGGCGCCGCCGTCGCGTGGTGGGCCGCCGACGCCCGGCCCGAGCGCCTGCGCAGCCTCACCACCGTCTCGACGCCGCACCCGGCCGCGCTCGCCGAGGCCATGAAGACCGACGAGGACCAGCACCTGCGCACCCGCTACCTCACCGAATGGCGCCAGAGAGGGGTCACCGAGCGCCGCATGCTGGAGAACGACGCCCACGCGCTGCGCGAGATGTTCGACCGGCGGGTTTCGCCGAGCCGGGTCGACGACTACATCCAGCGCCTGAGCGAGCCGGGCGCGCTCACCGCCGCGCTGAACTGGTACCGCGCCGGCCGCCCCGCCGGGAAGATCGGCAAGATCTCCGTGCCCACGCTGTACATCTGGAGCACCGAGGACGTCTCGTTCGGCTCCACCGCCGCCCTCGACACCGGCAACTGGGTGACCGGGCCCTACCGGTTCGAGATGCTCGAGGACGTCTCGCACTGGGTGCCCGAAGAGGCCCCCGAGGCCGTCACCACGCTCATCGTGGAGCATCTCCAAGCCACCGGATGATCTGCGGCAGCGCGGGAATCGGGGTGTCGAGGTGCTCGACGCCCGGCAGCTCCACCAGCGGCGCGTCGACGCCGTGCGCGCGTAGATCTTCCTGGCAGTGCTTGGAGTTCGTGAACGTCACCTGGTCGTCGACCGGGCTCGCGAACAGCTTCACCGGGACGCGAGGACGCCACGCACAGGTTCCATCACTCGCGCGCGTTGCCGCCAGCAGCGCACCCGTGGGGCGCTTCAGCCGTGTCAGGAAGGCGTCGGTGAACATCTTCTCCGGCGTCGGCGCGAGCTTCGGGAAGATCTCGGGCTCACTGTGGGAACCGTCGAAAAGGGACTCGGCGTACTGGTCGTAAGGCGCCCGGAAGACGTCGGATACCTTGCGGTACAACGGGAACAGCCGATTCATCGAGACCGTCCAGTACGACAGGTAGAACACCGCGACCGGCGGCGCCACCTCGCCGTTGAACACGCCGGGCAGTTCCGCGCCGCGGGCGTCGTACGGCCCGCTGATCGGCGCCACCGCGGTGAGCTTGAACTGCGGAACACCGTTCTGAAGTTCCTTCGCGACCGCCATCGCGGCCTGGCCGCCCTGCGAGAACCCAGTCACCATGACCGGCGTATTTCCCTTGGCGTGCACGAAATCCCGCGCCGCACGCAGGAGATCGACCGTCGCCGAAACCTCGGTCGCGGAATCCATGTACGGATGGAATCCCGGGCCGCCACCCAAGCCGAGGTAGTCCGGCGCGACCGTCACATATCCCGCGGCACCCAGCAAAAGCGCCGCCCTGCGGTCCAAAGTGGCCACTTCCTCGGATGCCACGTCCGCGCGGCTCGCGCGCGTTCCGTGCTCCCACACGGCAAACCGGCCGCTGCCCCCGCGCGGCACGACGACCAGCCCGGTCGCCGTCGTCCGGCGGCCACGGACATCGACCGTGCGATACGCGATGCGGTAGGCGTCCACGCCGTACCGGACCGTCCCGGCGTCGAACGGGCCCACCGCGGCGGGCACTTCCGCCAAACCCAAGCGCTGCACCGGATCGGCGGACAGGACCGCGCCCCGGCCGTGGTCCTGCGCCGCGGCGGCGACGGCGGGTGAACAGAACAGCAGGCACGCACACGTGGCCGCGGCCAACGGGCGAAGAAGTCTTCTGCGCAACAGATTCGTCATGCCGGAAGCATCGGCGGACGACGCCGGCGCCGACAGCCGGTGCGCCACCGTCCCCGGGGTGGGGCCAGCCTCACCCCGCGTGAAGACCGGCCACCCGATGGTGCGAATCGCGCGGCATCCACCCACCTGCCGGTATGTCGCCCGGATCCGCTGGTGTTCAGTGAGCGACGTGGAAACGTGGACCGAACCCGAGACCGAGCACGTCGTCTTCGTCACCGAGGAGGGCGTGCCGACCGGCGAGACCGGGCCCAAGCTCGCCAGCCATCACGAGCACACCCGGCTGCACCTGGCCTTCTCGTGTTACGTCCTGCGCCGCAGCGACCACGCCCTGCTGATCACCCGCCGCGCGGACGAGAAGCGCGTCTGGCCGGGCGTCTGGACCAACAGCGTGTGCGGGCACCCGGCGCCGGATGAGTCGCTGGAGGACGCCGTCCGCCGCCGCGCGGCCTACGAGCTCGGCGTCTCCGCGCTCGAGGACCTCACCTGCGTGCTGCCCGCCTACCGCTACCGGACGCCGCCGTTCCAGGGAATCGTCGAGAACGAGTTCTGCCCGGTGTTCGCCGCCTGGACCGACGCCGACCCCGCGCCCAACCCGGCCGAGGTCGGCGACTGGCGCTGGGTCTCCTGGAGTGACTACACAGCGTTGCTGAACGACGAGTCGGCAAATGTGAGTTACTGGGCCAAAGATCAGTTTTCCCAGCTCAAGGGCCTTTCTCCGTTTCTCGAGCTGGAAGATCGACACTTCACTGCGTGACCACGCCGGATCGTCGTCGTCCGCTTGAGGGAAGTTCACATTCGACCGGACCGATACCTCAAGCGGACGCCGCGCCACGACGAAAACCATTGCGTGGTGGAGGTGCCGATGGTGGCCGAGCCGGACCAGCGGGCCGCGCTCCTGGCGAACGTGCCGGAGCCGGCCGATCTGCTCAGCCTCCACGAGTCCATCGCCGGCCTGCTGGCCACCCAGGGCGACTGGCGCCGCGCCTATCAGCACCTCCGCTCGGCGTTCGACATCGCCCAGGCCGGCAGCCTGCGCGACACCCTGACGTCGAGCTACAACCGCCGTTACCTCGATCAGCGGCTTCACGGCCTCCTTTCGGACCGACGGCCGAGACCTCCGGTGGCGATCGCGCTCATCGACCTCGACCGGTTCAAGCGGGTCAACGACACGTACGGTCACCTGATCGGTGACCGAGTGCTCCGCCGGGTCGCCGACCTGCTGCAGGAGGACCTTCCGCCGGACGGCTTCTGCGCGCGCTACGGCGGCGAGGAGTTCGTCCTGGTAATGCCCGGGATCGACGTCACAGACGCGGTGCGGACCGCCGATGCCGCACGGGCCCGGGTCGCCCGTCATCCCTGGTCAGACGTCCAGCCGGGACTGCGCGTGACGATCAGCGTCGGGCTGGCCCACGAGAGTGGCGGCGAGGTCGCCAAACCGGCATCGCCCGAACGGCAGCTGCACTGCGCGGACTCGCTCCTTTACACGGCCAAACGAGCCGGGCGCAACAAAGTCGCCTATCACGATCAGGGAAGTACTCGCGTAATTACCCACGCTGAGTAACGTAAAGCGGCGATTACCCCCGTTTACCCTAAGGGCGCTTCACCCGTTAGTCGACGGATAAGCACCGCTCGTCGACTCAAGGTGAAGAAAATTCCGGGAGGGTGTCGTCACGAACGGGGGGTGTCCGTACGATAACGAAAACTCCCCGGGTTAGCTCTCGCGGAGGATGACGGCCTACTCGAAGACCCGCCCTTCGACCGCGCGAAAGGAGACCGAGTGCCGGACGAGCTCGACAGCCCGGGAACCGGTCGCCGTTCGGACGGTGCGCCGCGGCCTCGGACCGGCAGGCGCCGGTCCATGGAGGACCAGGGCGGAATCAGCGTCTCGGACGTCGTGGCCCGCAGCACCGGCCAGCGCCCGGTGCCCAGCCCCGAACGCCGCGTGCGCAGCGCCGAGCCGCCGTCCGCGGTCCCGCCCCGCGCCGCCCAGCCGCCGCGCCGTGCCCCCCGTCCCGCGCAGCCGGCCGACGGCCGCGACGTCCAGCAGCCGCCGCGCCCGCGTCAACCTCGCCGGACCGTGGCCGCGGCACCTCAGCCCGAGGCGCCCCCGCAGCGCCGCCCGGCGGCAGCGAACCCCGGCCCCCAGCAGACCTCCGCCGCGCCGCAGCCGCCGCGACGGCCCCGCCGTCCGGTGCAGCCCGAAGCCGCGGCCCCGCAGACGCCCGCCGCTCCGGCACGTCCGCGACAGACCAGCTTCGGCTCGGTGCCCCCGCGCGAGGCGCTCGACCCGCTGACGATGACCGACGAGATGGAAGCGATCGACGAGGCGACCCAGGTCCGCCGCAAGATCGACAACACGCTCGCGCGGTTCTCCGCCGCGCACGACGAGATGAACGCCGAAGAAGAGCGCCGGCGTGAGCGTCGTGACAAGCTCAGCCCCGCTTCGCTCCTCGAGTCGACGCGTACGGCGCTTCAGCGCGTCGTAACCACTGCCCCGGAGCCCGAGGCCGACGCGGCCGAGAAAGCCGCGCAGACGCGGCTTCAGGAGAAGAAGCAGCGGCACAACGAGCGCGCGGTGCGGATCGGCCGGATCAGCGCCGCCGTGCTCGCCGCGCTCGTGTTCCTCGGCATCGGCGGCGCCTGGGGCGCCCAGACGTACTTCGACGCGAAGTTCACGCAGGTCTCGGCGCTCGACGAGAACTCGGGCGACATCCAGGACGCCGAGGCGCAGGCGAACGACGAGAACTTCCTGATGGTCGGCTCGGACACCCGCGACGGCGCTTCGGACGAAGAGGGCGTCGGCACCGCGGACAGCACGCCGGGCGCGCGCTCGGACACCGTCATGGTGGCCCACGTCCCCGCGGACCGTAAGCGCGTCGTCGTCACGTCGTTCCCGCGTGACCTCGAGATCGACCGGCCGGAGTGCCAGCGCTGGGACCCGGCGCAGAGCAAGAACACCGACGAGAAGGTCCCCGAGCAGAAGATCGCGAAGCTCAACACCGCGTACGCGGTCGGCGGGCCGCTGTGCGTGACGAAGGTCATCCAGCAGCTCACCGGGCTGCGGATCAACCACTTCGTCGGCATCGACTTCAACGGCTTCAAGGAGATGGTCGACGCGGTGCACGGCGTCACCATCCACAACGAGATCCCGATCGACGACACGGTGCTGGGCAAGGTGCTGCTGCAGACCGGCGACGTGACGATCTCCGGCGACCAGGCGCTCAACTTCGTCCGCGCGCGGCACGTGAAGGGCGACCCGACGTCGGACTACGGCCGGATCAAGCGGCAGCAGGAGTTCATCGGCGCGCTGCTGAAGAAGGTCATGTCCTCGGACGTCGTTCTCGACCCTGGCAAGCTCAGCGACTTCATCACGGCGTTCGCGAAGGCGACCTTCGGCGACAACCTCGGCGTCAAGCAGATGATGACGCTGGCGCAGTCGATGAAGGGCCTGGATCCGACCAAGATCAACTTCCTGACCGTGCCCACGGTCGGCACGGCGAACAGCCGCGGCAACGAAGTCCTGGTCAAGAGCCGGACGAAGGCGCTGTTCGACGCGATCCGCAACAACACCCCGCTGCCCGACCCGAACGCGCCCCTGGCGCCGACGGACGCGCAGCCGACGACGCCGACGAAGACGCCTTCGAAGGGCTCGCCCAAGACGTCGACGAAGAAGTCGGCTTCTTCACGCTGAGCTGGACGATCGTTAGTCCGGGTTCACGTGCGGTTCACCCGGCGATGCGGTATTCGGACACCGTTGGCCGTAGGGTTGGCCCATGCGTGAGGCTTACCATGTCGAACTCGAACAGCTCGCCGACAACCTGGCCGCGATGTCACTTCAGGTGGCAGACGCGATGGAGCGGGCGACCCAGGCGCTGCTGGAAGTCGATCTCAGCCTCGCCGAGCAGGTGATCAGCGACGACGCGAAGGTCGACGACGCGCGCGCCCAGTGCGAAGAGCAGGCGTACGCGCTGCTGGCCCTGCAGGCGCCGGTCGCGACCGACCTCCGCACGGTGCTGGCGGCGATCCACGCCGCGGAAAGCCTGGAGCGGATGGGCGATCTGGCGCTGCACGTGGCCAAGGCCGCGCGCCGCCGTCACCCGGAGCCGGTGCTGCCGGAGTCGGTGAAGGGGTACTTCACCGAGATGGGCACGGTCGCGGTGGCGCTCGCCCGCGGTGTCGAGCACGTCATCCGGTCCAAGGACGTCGAGGCGGCCAAGACCCTGGAGTCCGACGACGACCGGGTCGACGACATCCACCGCCACCTGTTCACGGTCTTGATGGACCGCGAGTGGCCCTACGGCGTCGCGACCGCGGTCGACGTCACCCTGCTCGGCCGCTTCTACGAGCGCTACGCCGACCACGCGGTGTCGGTCGCCAAGCGGATGATCTTCGTGGTCACCGGCAAGATGCCGGGCTACGGCACCGACGACGACATCTGAGCCACGGCAACGTAAAAAGACTCGTGAGTGTTGCGGCCGGTTAGAACCGGCCGCAACACTCACGAGTCTTTTGTCTCAGCCGAAGCGGCCGGAGATGTAGTCCTCGGTCGCCTTCTCGTTGGGGTTGGAGAAGATCTTCTCCGTGTCGTTGAGCTCGATCAGCTTGCCCGGCTGGCCGACGCCGGCCAGGTTGAAGAACGCCGTCTGGTCCGAAACCCGGGCGGCCTGCTGCATGTTGTGAGTCACGATGACGATCGTGTACTCCTTCTTCAGCTCGCCGATCAGGTCCTCGATCGCCAGCGTCGAGATCGGGTCGAGCGCGGAGCACGGCTCGTCCATCAGCAGCACGTCCGGCTGGACCGCGATGGCCCGCGCGATGCAGAGCCGCTGCTGCTGACCGCCCGACAGGCCGCCGCCCGGCTTGTTGAGCCGGTCCTTGACCTCGTTCCACAGGTTCGCGCCGCGCAGCGCGCGCTCGGCGATCTCGTCGAGCGACTTGCGGTTCTTGGTGCCACCCAGGCGAAGCCCGGCCACGACGTTGTCCTTGATGGACATCGTCGGGAACGGGTTGGGCCGCTGGAACACCATGCCGATCGTGCGGCGCACCTGCACCGGGTCCACGGCGGAGGCGTAGATGTTCTCGCCGTCCAGCAGGACGTCACCCTCGACGCGCGCGCCCGGGATGACTTCGTGCATGCGGTTGAGCGTGCGCAGCACCGTCGACTTGCCACAGCCCGAAGGGCCGATGAACGCCGTGACGTTCCGCGGCGGCACCGAAAGCGTCACGCTGTCCACGGCGTGGAACTTGCCGTAGTAGATGTCTACGTCTTTGACGTCGATTCGCTTGGCCATGACTCACTTCTTCTTCGGGGCGACGATGCGGGCGAACAGGGTGGCGAGCAGGTTGATCAGCGCGATGATGAGGACGAGGGTCAGCGCCGCGCCCCAGATCCGGTCGAAACCGACGGTACCGGGGTCGATCGGGTTGCTCACCCGCTCGTTGTTCATCAGCAGCGGCAACGCGGCCTGCTCGCCGCCGAAAATGTTCCAGTTGACGTAAGCCGAGTAACCGACCAGCACCAGCAGCGGCGCCGTCTCGCCCATCACGCGGGCCAGCGCCATCATGATGCCGCCGATGATGCCGGACAACGCCGTCGGCAGCACGATCTTCATGATCGTCTTCCACTTCGGGACGCCGAGGGCGTACGACGCCTCGCGCAGGTCGTCCGGGACGATCCGCAGCATCTCCTCCGAGGACCGGACGACCACCGGGATCATCAGCAGCACCAAGGCGAGCGACACGGCCAGGCCGCTGCGCGGCAGGCCGAGCGTGGTGACCCACAGGGCGTAGATGAACAGCGCCGCGACGATCGAGGGGACCCCGGAGAGGATGTCCACCATGAACGTGGTGGCCTTCGCGAGCTTGCCGCGGCCGTACTCGACCAGGTAGATCGCGACGAGCATGCCGATCGGCACCGCGATGATCGCGCAGACCAGGCCCTGGAGCAGGCTGCCGATGATGGCGTGCAGCACGCCGCCGCCGACCTCGTCGCCCAGCACGTTGCCGAGGTCCTCGCTCCACCAGTTCGTGTAGGGGATGCGCTTGATCCCGTTCGCGACCACCGTGTAGAGCACCCACACGAGCGGGACCACCGCGATCAGGAAGGAGAACCAGACCAGGACGGTCGCGATTCCGTTCTTGACCTTGCGAGCCGCACTGACCTGCTGGAATGCCGGGGTCGCGGCGGGAGCTTCGAGCGTGGTGGACATGCTCAGTCCCCCTTCTTGCCGATGATGGACCGCGCGGCGAAGTTGACCAGGAAGGTCAGCACGAACAGCACGAGACCGGCCGCGATGTAGGCACCCGCCGAGATCTCGTTGTTGAACTCGGAGTAGTTGACCGCGATCTTCGAGGCGAACGTCGAGCCGCCGTCGAACAGGCTCCAGCTGAAGTTGCTGCCCTGCGGGATCAGCAGGATGACGGCCAGCGCGATCGTCTCACCGAGCGCACGGCCGAGGCCGAGCATCGACGCGCCGACGTAACCGGCCTTGCCGAACGGCAGCACCGTGGTGCGGATGACCTCCCAACGGGTCGCGCCCAGAGCGAGCGCGCCTTCGATGTGCGGGGTCGGCGTGCGCTCGAAGACCTCGCGCGAGAGGGAGGTGATGATCGGCAGGATCATCACCGCCAGCACGATGCCCGCGGTGAAGAGCGTCCCGCGTACGTTGGGCTGGACGTTGCCCGGCGCGAGCAGCGGGAACCATGAGAACGTGCTGTTGATCCACTGCGAGAACGGCTCGATCGCCGGGGCGAACACGAGGATGCCCCACAGGCCGAAGATGATCGAGGGGACCGCGGCCAGCAGGTCGACGATGTAGGCGAAGATCCTGGCCAGCCGCTTCGGCGCGTACTGGGTGAGGAACAGCGCGATCCCCAGCGACACCGGCATCGCGATGACCAGCGCAAGGACCGAGGTGGCGACCGTGATCTCGAGCAGGTCCAGGATGCCGAACGACATGTTGTTCGGGTCGTTCGTCGACCAGCCGTGGTACAGCAGGAAGTTGGCATTGTTGGCCCGCAGCGCCGGAATGGCCTGCACGAGCAGGAAGAGCCCGATCAGGCCGATCAGGATGACGACGAAGAGACCGGCCCCGGTGGTCAGGTTCTGGAAGATGCGGTCACCGGCCCGCACCTTCTTCGGCTTCTCGCTCGCGGGCCTGGCCGGCGAGCCTGGTTGCTCCGAAATCGGATCCTCCGGGACTTTCTTGGCGGACGACGAACGCCCACCGGGGTCGCCGGTGGGCGTTCGCGTCGAGGATGACTCGCTCATCGACTAGTTCTGTCCAGCCTGTATCAACTCAGGGAGCAGTGGCAACAGCAGGTCAGGAGATGGCCTGGACGGCGGCCAGCACCTTGGTCTGCAGCGACTGCGGGATCGGCACGTAGCCCTTGGCGGACAGCGGCTGCTGACCGTCGGTGGCCGCGACCGTCAGGAACGCCTTGACGGCCTGCGAGACCTGCGCGTCGGCGTACTTCGAGCAGACGATCTCGTAGGTCGTCAGCAGCAGCGGGTAGGCACCCGGGGTGTTGCTGGCGTAGATCGCGTTGAGGTCCATCGCGAGGTCGTTCGAGCCGTCCTTGACGAACTTGGCCGAGTCCAGGGACTTCGCCACGTTGGCCGCGCTCAGCTCGACACCGCCGGAGCCGCTGTCGATCAAGGCGGCGGTGAGGCCGTCCTTCGCGAAGGCACCCTCGACGTAGGTGATGGCGCCGTCGGCACCCTTCACCGCGGTCGCGACACCGTTGGAGCCCTGCGCGCCGCTGCCGACACCGCCGTTGAACTTCTTGCCGGCGCCCTTGGTCCAGTCGGCCTTCGCCGCCGCGCTCAGGTACTTCTGGAAGTTGTCGGTGGTGCCCGACTCGTCGGAGCGGGAGATGACCTGGATCGGCTTGTCCGGCAGGGCCAGGCTCTCGTTGCCCTTGACCGCCTTGATGGCCGGGTCGCTCCACTTGGTGATGCCACCGCTGAAGATCTTGGCGATGACCGACGGGGTCAGCGTCAGCTTGTCCACGCCGGTGAGCTTGTAGGCGACCGCGACCGGGCCGACGACGAGCGGGATGTTCCAGGCGGGGGCACCGCAGCGCTTCTCGGCGGCCGTCGCGTCGGCGTCCTTGATCGGCGAGTCGGAGCCGCCGAAGTCGATCTGGTTGGCGTTGAACTGCTTGACGCCGGCGCCGGAACCACTCGGGTTGTAGTTCACCTGCTGGCCCGAGCACTTCTTGCTGTACTGCTGCGTGAAGATGTCGATCGCGTTCTTCTGCGCCGACGAGCCTTCCGCGGACAGCGGGCTCTTGCCGCCGCACTTGACGTCGGCCGTCTGCGTGGCGGCTGGCGCCCCAGCGGCGTTCGACGCGCCGTTGTTGGTCGCCGCGGGGTCGGAACCACAGGCGGCGAGCACGAGGGCGGCACTCGCCACGATGCCCACCGCGCTCAGGGGCCGCATGATCTTCACTGCTGTTTCCTCCATCAGGAGCTTGACCGGAACACCGGCGGCGGTTGGCCGCGCCGGATCCGGACATTAGGCAGCCCCGATGGACGGTCGGCCCTGTCCGGGTGAACGCAACGTGAACAAGGCCGGCGATGTGAGGAGTGCTACTCGTCCGAAAGACGGCCGTGTCTTGGCCGTGACCTGCACCTTTGCCGTGCGTGACGGGCCAGCTGCACCCCGTGACATGTGGTTACCGACCGTACTGGACGTCGGTTTCGTAACGCGTAAACCCCAGCTTTGTGTATACCGCCAACGCCGGAGCGTTGTCACCCTCGACGTACAGAATGATCTGACGCAGTCCGCGGCTCGCGAGGTGGCGCAACCCGGCGAGCGTGAGGGCGCGGCCGAGGCCGCCACCCTGGGCCGACGGGTCGACGCCGACGACGTAGACCTCGCCGACCGGCTCGCCCCCGAAACGGCCTGGCACCGGCTCGTGCACCTTCGTCCAGTGGAAGCCGATGACCTCGCCGTCCTGCTCGGCCAGGAAGAAGCCCTCGGCGTCGAACCAGGGACGGTGCTCGTCGGCTCGGATGTCGTCGGCGGCGAGGGCGCCCTGCTCGGGGTGCCAGTCGAAGGCGCGCGCGTTGACCCTGACGACGGCGTCCTCGTCCTCGCCGGGCACGAAGGTGCGCAGGCGGCGGTTCTCGCCGAGGACGGGTTCGGGCCAGGCCGCGGTGGTCGCGTCGGTGTGCAGGATCAGCAGCTCGCGCCTGCGTTCGAGGCCGGCGCGCGCGGCGATGCGGGCGGCGGCGGGATGGTCGCCGTGGGCCCAGATCCGGTAGCCGGAGGCGGCGCGGTCCTCGAGGGCACGGAACAGCTCGGTGCCGTAGCCCTTGCCGCGGTGGGCGGGGTGGACGATCAGCTCGGCGACCTGGTGGCCGAAGGAGTCGCCGGCGGTGTCGAGATGCAGGTACCCGACCGGCTCGTCCCCGACGCGGGCGAGCAGGTGCTCCCCGCCGTCGAACTCGCCGGGCAGCGGCCCGTCGGCTTCGATTTCGGGCCGCCCGTCCCGCTCCCGCGCGGCCAGCAGCACCTGCCGGACCTCCGCCGTGGCGGCCCCGTCCAGCTCCTGACTCCACTCATCGCCCGCACCCACGCTGTGGACCCTACCCGCGTGCCGTGAATGGCACATTCACGGCTTTTAAGGCTCTCGATGTGCCCTTCACGGCCTTCGAACCACCCCGGGACGCAACTCGGCGACGAGGTGCGACGTCTACCAGGAGACACCGCGGCTCGTCGCCGGGTCGCGCGGGATCGAGGGGGAGCTAGTGCGAGGAGAGTTCGGACGCGTCGACCGCGACTGCGGCGTCGGCCGGACCCGGCCCCTGAGCCGGCAGCCGCGTCCCCGACTTCGCCGGCCGCTCGAACTTGTATCCGACGTTGCGCACGGTCCCGATCATCTGCTCGTGCTCCGGGCCGAGCTTGGCGCGCAGGCGCCGGACGTGCACGTCCACCGTGCGCGTGCCGCCGAAGAAGTCGTAGCCCCAGACCTCCTGCAGCAGCTGCGCGCGGGTGAACACCCGGCCCGCGTGCTGCGCGAGGTACTTCAGCAGCTCGAACTCCTTGTACGTCAGCTCGAGCGTGCGGCGGCGCAGCCGCGCGGTGTAGGTGGCTTCGTCGATGACCAGCTCGCCGACCCGCAGCTCGGCTTCGACCTGCGACGAACCGCCGTCGCGCGTGGTGACCAGCCTCAGCCGGGCGTCGACCTCGGCCGGGCCCCGCGGTGGGCAGCAGGATGTCGTCGGTGCGCCATTCCGCGCTGACCGCGACCAGGCCGCCTTCGCCGACGACAGCGATGATCGGCGTGGTGGCTTCGTCTTCGCCGGTGCCCTTGAGCAGCCGGCAGAGGGACTTCGCGGACGCGAGATCGGTGCGGGCGTCGAGCACGATGACGTCCCGGTGGCCCGCGTCGAGCAGGGCCGTAACCTCGGGAGCACGGACGCGTACGGTGTGCGGAAGCAGATCGAGCGCGGGAAGCACCGAAGTGGCGTCGGCCTCCGCAGTCAGTACCAGAAGGTCCAGGCTCATCAGCCGCACCGCCCTATCAAGTCGTCGCCTCACGGTGGCGTTAGTCGGTGCTAAGTGAGAATAGCGGGTGAACGGCCCAGGGCCTACTGCCTGCTGGATCGATCACACCTGGGCGAAGTCCGGACCCCCCGATGAACAGGAGAACCGACGCGATGGTGAGCAGGCCCGTGACCCGGGACGACCGACCCGCACCGAGGCCGGACGCGCGACGCCGCGGCCGCCGGATCCGGCGCTGGGTGATCGTTCTCGGCGTCCTGGTGCTTCTGCTGGTCGGGATCGATTTCGGGACCGCGGCCTACGCCGAGCACATGATCTCCCAGAAGGCCAGGACCCAGCTCGGCCTGACCGACGACCCGTCGGTGACGATCCACGGTTTCCCGTTCCTCACCCAGGCCCTCGGTGGTGACTACAGTCACATCAGCGTCTCCGCCGCGGGGCTGCCGGTCGGGGACAAGCTGCAGGACGTCGCGATCAACGCCGAACTGGAGGACGTCGCGGCGCCGCTGTCCGACCTCGCCAACGGCAACACCAAGGCGATCACCATCGGCAAGCTGACCGGCTCGGTCACCATCAAGGCCGCCGACCTCAACCGCGTCGGGCCGCTGACCAACATCAAGGACCTGCGGATCGAGCCGTCGACCACCGACTACGTGCTCAACGGCGACGCCGGCCAGTCCGAGCCGACGCCGACCACCACCGCGACCAGCGAGGGCCAGACCGTCGACGAGTCGAGCACCGGGGTGCGGATCTCCGGGCACCTGCAGTTCGCGGGCAAGGACCTGGAGCTGTTCTGCTTCGCGATGCTCCAGGTCGACGCGAAGAGCCACTCGATCTCGATCGTGCCCAAGCGGCTGCAGTTCGGGAATGACCAGTCGACCACCGTCGTTCCCCCCGCAGTGCAGAACGCGCTGCTGCCGAACTTCAAGGGCACGATCAACACGAAGGACCTGCCGCTGTCGGTGACGCCGACCGGGGTGCGGGTGCAGAGTGGATCGGTCACTGTGAAGGGCGAAGCGAGCAACGTGTCCTTCTCGGACCTGACAGCGAAGTAAGAGGTGATCCGGCGGTGACGACAGGACTCTGGGTACTGGGCGTCACGCTGGTCGTCGGGGTGGCCGCGGGCCTGCTGCTGCGTGCGCGCAACGGCCGGGTCCGCGCCGCGCGGCCCGCCGTCCGGGCGCTGCCCGAGCCGGTCACGCAGGTCATCGACCCCGGCTCGGCCGTCACGCTGGTCCAGATCTCCACGACGTTCTGCGCGCCCTGCCGCCACGCGAAGGCCGTGCTGAGCCACCTCGCCGAGAAGACCGCCGGGCTGCACCACGTCGAACTCGACGTCACGAACCAGCCCGAGGTCGCGCAGTCGCTGTCCGTGCTGAGGACGCCGACGACGCTCGCGCTGACCCCCGATGGCCGCGAGTTGCTCCGCGTCGGCGGGGTCCCGAAGGGCGCCGATCTGCTCGAAGCACTGCGCCCCCACCTGGCCGAAGTCTGAAAAAGTGGACGCCACGTCCCAAGGATCGGGAATCGTCCCACGGTATGAACGGTGTTCCCACTCTGAGGGAGCACTGGGTACCCTCGCACCCGTGAACAGGCTGCCCACCACCCTCCTGACGCAACGCCGCGCAGTCGACCTGTGCCGCGTGCGCAGCAGCCTGTGTCGGACTCCGTCAAACCGGCGCTGAGTCACGTCCGCAAGCCCCGGTAGCCGTCCCCACCAGCGCTGACGCGTGCCGTTCGCACGCACTTGACCCACTCGCAGCTGCAGGAGGATCCATGTCCGCCGGACCGGCCGTCGACCCGCGAGGCCCGCGGTTCGCCGCCATCCTGACCACGGTCGTGCTCGCCGTGGTGCTCGTGACGCAGTGGTGGCCGCTGCTGGCCGCACAGACCGTGGTGTTCGCGATCGGCGCGTTCATCGGGCTCAAGCCCGCCCCGTATTCGCTGGTCTACCGCTACCTCGTCGCCCCGCGGCTCGGCCCGGCGACCGAGCGGGAGGACGCGGCGCCGCTGCGGTTCGCCCAAGCGGTCGGCTTCGTCTTCGCCCTGGTCGGAACGGTCGGGTTCGCCGTCGGCCTCGCCCCGCTCGGCATCATCGCGACGGCGTTCGCGCTGTTCGCCGCCTTCCTCAACGCGGCCTTCAACTTCTGCCTCGGCTGCGAAATGTTCCTGCTCATCAAGCGCTTCAGCCCCGCCCGCGCGTCGTCCTGAAGAACAACCCAGAAAGAGAGTTCTGTCCATGAGCCGTGAAGACGTCCTGGTCACCACCCAGTGGGCCGAGGAGAACCTGGACAGCCCCGGCGTCGTGTTCGCCGAGGTCGACGAGGACACGACCGCGTACGACGCCGGCCACATCCGGGGCGCGGTCAAGTTCGACTGGCGCAAGGACCTGCAGGACGGGGTCCGCCGCGACTTCGTCAACAAGGAAGGCTTCGAGAAGCTCCTGTCGGAGAAGGGCATCTCGAACGACGACCTGGTCGTCCTCTACGGCGGCAACAACAACTGGTTCGCGGCCTACGCGTACTGGTACTTCAAGCTCTACGGCCACGAGAACGTCAAGCTGCTCGACGGCGGCCGCAAGAAGTGGGAGCTCGACGGCCGTGAGCTGAACTCCGACGAGGTCAAGCGCGCCGAGACCGACTACAAGGCGCAGGACCAGGACCTTTCGCTCCGCGCGTTCCGCGACGAGGTGGTCCAGTCCATCGGCGCGAAGAACTTCATCGACGTGCGCTCGCCCGACGAGTTCTCCGGCAAGCTGCTCGCCCCGGCGCACCTGCCGCAGGAGCAGTCCCAGGTGCCCGGCCACATCCCCGGCGCGCTGAACGTGCCGTGGGCCAAGGTCGCCAACGAGGACGGCACCTTCAAGACCGAGGAAGAGATCAAGGAGTTGTACGCCGACGAGGGCATCGACGAGTCGAAGGCCACCATCGCGTACTGCCGCATCGGCGAGCGTTCGTCCATCGCGTGGTTCGCGCTGCACGAGCTGCTCGGCTACTCGGATGTCAAGAACTACGACGGATCGTGGACCGAATACGGCTCGCTCGTGGGCGTGCCGATCGAGTTGGGAGCTAAGTGATGGCGGCAGACGACAGCTGCGGCGCCCCGGCCCAGGTGGCCACGCCCGCGGACTTCGACACGAACGGCCAGGTCGTGCTGGCCGGCAAGGTCACCGGCGCGAACGGGCCGGTCGGCGGCGCGTTCGTCCGGCTGCTCGACGGCGGCGGCGACTTCACCGGTGAGGTGGTCTCCTCCGCCGACGGTGACTTCCGCTTCTACGCCGCACCCGGCGACTGGACCGTCCGCGCGCTGCACCGCAGCGGCAACGGCGAAGCGTCCGTCACCGCCGAAGGCCCCGGCCTGCACCAGCTGGCGATCTCGGTCGCCTGACGCTCATCAGCTGAAGGGGACTTTCGTCGCGTCACACGCGATGAAAGTCCCCTTCATCGCGTATGGCGGGAGGAAAGTCCCCTTCAGCTACGCCCGGGCGGCTGAACGCGCACTCGCCGACTATCCTCCCCTTCGTGGAAATCCTGTTTACGACGTTGCTGGTCCTCGCTGGAGTCGCGTGCGTCTCGTTCGCCGCGCTCGTGGTCTTCCGGCTCTACGCGGAGCAGCGCTGACGATGACCGGCAGCGGCGACGAAGCCATCGCGGCGGCGGAAATGCGCGCGGAGAGCACCCGCGACCGCAACATCCCGCTCTGGGACGACCTGCCCATCCCGAACGACACCGCGAACCTGCGGCTGGGCCCCAACCTCAACGACGCCTGCCTGGCGCTGCTGCCGCTGGTCGGCGTGTGGCGCGGCGAGGGCGAGATCAGCTACCCGACGATCGAGGGCCCGTTCAAGTTCGCGCAGCAGCTCACGATCTCCCATGACGGGCGCCCGTTCCTGATCCACGAGTCCCGCTCGTGGCTGCTGGACGACGAGGGCAACGTGATCCGCCCGGCCGCGCGCGAGTCGGGGTTCTGGCGTCCGCACGAGGACGACACGATCGAACTGCTGCTCACGCACAACACCGGGATCATCGAGCTGTTCTACGGCAAGCCGCGCAGCCAGACGTCCTGGGAGCTCGGCACCGACGCGGTGATCCGGGCGGCCTCGGCCAAGGAGGTCACCGGCGCGCAGCGGCTCTACGGCCTGATCGAGGGCAACCTCGGCTACGTCGAGGAGCGCGCGATGGTCGGCCAGGAGATGCAACCGCACGCGTCGGCGCTGCTGCGTCGCGTCGTGGGCTGACCGGCGGTTCGCCGTGCGCTGGCGGCGATGCGGCGAACGGGCCGTGCTCCTGGACTGCGACTCGCTGGAGCAGATGAGCGCGGCCCACGCCACGGTCGCGGCCGCGCGTCCCGACGGCGTCACCGAGCTGGTGCCCGGCGCACGCAGCCTGCTGGTCGCCGGGTCGCCGTCCGCGGTAGACGCCGTCCGGAAGCTGCTGGACGGCGCCGACCTGGCTCACCCGCCCGCCGGGAACCCACGCGAGATCCGCCTGGACGTCCGCTACGACGGCGACGACCTGGACCTGATCGCGCGCGAAGCCGGACTGTCCACTTCGGACATTGTCGAGCTACACACCGGAGCCGAGTACACGGTGGCGTTCACCGGCTTCGCGCCCGGTTTCGGCTACCTGACCGGCCTACCTCCTGAGCTCCGACAACCTCGCCTTGAGACGCCGCGGACGCGCGTCCCGGCGGGCGCGGTGGGGGTGGCGGGCGAGTTCACCGGCGTCTATCCGCGCGAATCGCCAGGTGGCTGGCGCCTGCTCGGGCACACCTCGGCGACCCTGTTCGACGTCGGTGCGACACCCCCGGCGTTGCTCGCGCCCGGCGACCGTGTCCGCTTCCGGAGCGTGCGATGAGGACGCTCGAGGTGCTGGAACCGGGCGCGTTCGCGCTGGTCCAGGACCTGGGACGACCCGGATACGCCCACCTCGGCGTACCCCCGTCGGGCGCGCTGGACATCGGTGCGCTGCGCCTGGCGAACCGCCTGGTCGGCAACCCCGAGTCGCATGCGGGCATCGAGTCCACCCTGGGCGGCCTGTCGGTGCGCGCGGCGGCGTCCTGCACGGCGGCGGTGACCGGCCCGCCGGTCCGCGTCCACGTGGACGGCCGGGACGTCGGCTCGCACGCGCCACTGCCTTTGCGAGCGGGACAGACGCTGACCATCGGCGTCCCGGCGTCCGGCCTGCGTTGCTACCTGGCGGTTTCCGGCGGGATCGCGGTCTCGGAGGCCTTGGGGAGCCGATCGCGGGACGTCCTGTCCGGCATCGGCCCCGACCCTCTGGCCGGCGGGATGGTCCTACCGCTCGGCGAGCCCGTCGGCGTCCCGTCCGGTGTGGACGTGCTGGCCGCCTGGACGCCGCCCGCGGAACTGGTGGTACCGGTGACGCTGGGCCCTCGTGACGACTGGCTGGCCGACGCCGCGGCCCTTTCGGTCTGGTGGACGGTCACGCCGGAGTCCAACCGCGTCGGCCTGCGGCTGGACGGCCCGGCGCTGCGCCGCGCGCCCGCGTTCGCCGACGCCGAGCTGCCCAGCGAGGGCGTCGTGACCGGCGCGGTCCAGGTGCCGCCGAGCGGGCTGCCGGTGATCTTCCTCGCCGACCACCCGACGACAGGCGGGTATCCGGTGGCGGCGGTGGTCCGGCGATCCGCGTTGGACGCGCTGGCCCAGGCCCGGCCGGGCACCCGTATTCGCCTACGCCCCAGCTGAAAGCCGCCGAGCGGGTGAGACCGGGATCACCCATGCACCCATCCAGGTAGGACCTGGAACCTCTCGGCGCCGTCGTCCGTCCTGAAGGTTGTGGAGCAGGTGACGATCACTGGTGGCGCGGGTTTCCTCGATGTGAACACCGGCGTGCGGGCGGAGCTGCCCCATGCCCTGCGGATCGCGCTCGCCACCGGGCAGCTGCGTCGTCCGCTCGCGGCGACCCTCGGCCCGGTGCTCGACCTGCTCGTCGACGGGAACTACCAGGTCGCGGGGCCCGAGCGGCTGCCGGAGGAGCAGTTGCTGACCCCGACCGACGCCTGGCCGCCCGCGGACGACACCCGGGTCGGCTACTACCGGACCGCGATCCGCGGCGGCCACCTGCCGGTCGCGGTCGTGCTGGCCGACGAGAGCCGGCGGCTGATCATCGACGGCCACCACAAGATCGCGGCCTACCGTGCCGAGTCGATCCCGCCCGCCGTCGTCCGCATCACCCCCGCGGCGGTCGTCTGAGCCTATGACCGTAGGTCACCAAACACGGCTGGCCAGAACCCTGCTGATCAGGCGTATTCGGCCTCGTAAGCCTCGCTCAGCTCGCGGTGGACCTCCCGCGAGTCGGCCAGCGCGACGCCGTCCAGCGTGTGCACCCGGACCAGCTTCCGGACCGACGACACCATGAACACACCGTCCCCGCCAAGCAGGTCGCGCGCCGCCAGCGGCTCGACCTTCACCGTCCAGCCGGCCTTCTCGGCGCCTCGGAACAGCGCGGCCTGGGTCGTGCCGGGCAGGATGCCGATGACCGCCGGCGGCGTGTAGAGCGTGCGGCCCTTGGCCAGCACCACCGTCGAAGTCGGACCTTCGAAGATCGAACCGTCCGTGGCGGTGAAAATCACATCCTCGGCCCCGCGGCGCCGCGCTTCCCGCAGAGCCGCCATGTTCACGCCGTACGAAAGCGGCTTCGCGCCGAGCAGCAGCCAAGGCGCGCGCTCGGCGAGGTCAGTCGGAAAACCGCGCTCCAAGGTCACTACCGCGACGCCGTTCGAGCGCGCCGCCAGCGTCGCCGCGGGCACCTCGGAGGCGAGCGCGAAAGCGGTCGGGGTCTGCGTGGGATCGCTGTCCACACCCCGCGTGTACACCAGTTTCAGCGAAAACTCGCGGCTTCCGGACCACCGCGCCAGCACCTGCGAAACGATCGAATCCCAGGCCGCGAGGTCGGGCTCGGGCAGGTCGAGCATCGCCGCCGAACGGGCCAGCCGCTCGAGGTGCGGCCGCAGCTCACGGGCCTGGCCGTCCGCCACCAGGATGGTCTCGAAGATGCCGTCACCGCGGAGCAGACCGTTGTCGTCCACGCGGATCTGGGCGGTGTCGGGATCGGCGACGGTTCCGTCGAGGAAGACAAGCACGCGCATGCTCACACGGTACTCACCTAGGGTGGTACTCATGCCGTACCGCTCGCCGCTGCTGGACGTGCCCGGATCCATCCCGCCCCCTGAAGAGCACCCCGAGGCCGGTGTCCCCTGGCACTGGGGAGACCCCTTCGCCGAGCAACGCACGGCCAGCCGCAGCGCGGTCGTGATCGACCGGTCGCACCGGGAGTTCCTCGCGGTTTCCGGGGAAGAACGGCTGTCCTGGCTGCACCTGGTCATCTCCCAGCACGTCACCGAGCTCGCCGAGAACACCGGCACCGAAGCGCTCGTCCTGGACAGCCAGGGCCGCGTCGAGACGCACATGGTCCTCGCGCACGTCGACGGCACGGTGTGGCTGGACAGCGACCCGGACCCGCAGGTCACCAGCGCGTTGCCCAAGGGCGGCAAGCAGACCCTGCGCGAGTATCTCGAAGCGATGAAGTTCTGGTCCAAGGTGGACATCCGCGACGCGACCGCCGAGCTCGCGCTGCTCACCGTGCTCGGCCCGGAGGCCGAACGCGCGCTGAGCGCCGCCGGCGTCGAGGTCGGCCCGGAGCCGTACGCGGTCAAGGCGCTGCCCGGCGGCGGCTTCGCGCGGCGGATGCCGTGGCCCGGACGCTGGAGCGTCGACCTCGCCGTGCCGCGTGCCGAGCTGGCGAGCTGGTGGCGCCGCCTCACCGACGCGGGCGCGCGGGCGGCGGGCAGCTGGACGTTCGACGCGCTGCGCATCGAGTCGCTGCGGCCTCGCCTGGGTGTCGACACCGACGACCGCACGATCCCGCACGAGGTGGGCTGGGTCGGGTCGGCCGCGCACGTGGCGAAGGGCTGCTACCGCGGCCAGGAGACGGTCTCGAAGGTGCACAACGTCGGCCGTCCGCCGCGGAACCTGCTCCTCCTGCACTTGGACGGCTCCCCGGAGATCAGGCCCGAGACCGGTGACCCGGTGCTCGCCGGCGAGCGGACGGTCGGGCGGGTCGGCTCGGTCATCCAGCACCACGAGCTGGGCCCGATCGCGCTCGCGTTGATCAAGCGTTCGGTGGCCGTGACGACGGAACTGCTCGTCGGCGCGGAGGACAACCGGGTCCAGGCGGCGATCGATCCGGACTCCGTCCCGGCCGAGCTGCCGGCCCCCGGACGGGCCGCCGCATCTCAACTTCGCGGCTGATCGACACTCCCTAACAGCGAGATCACCGATCGTCGGGCTAAAATGCGCCGTGATCGAAGTGCGGCCAGGCGGCAGGCGGCGGATCGACCGCGTGCTCGGCCCGGGATACCTCAGCGGCCTGGGTGAGCTGCCGCTGAAGGTGTTGCGCGAGCGGCGGGACGAAGCCGCGCAGGAAGAGACCGATCTGTCCTACCTGCGACGGCTGCTGCACGCCCGGATCGACATCGTCCGCGCGGAGCAGACCCGGCGCACCTCCGGCGGCGAGGCCGCCAGCATCGTCGACCAGCTGGCCACGATCCTCGCCGACAATGCGCTGGGCCCCGCCGCGGGCTCGGGCCGCCACCAGCAACTCGAGCCGTCACGGGCCGGGGAGCACCGGCGACACGCCGAAGCACTCATCGGCGATACCGATCTCACCGACGTCGGCACGCTGACCGACCAGAAGCTGGCGAACGCCTTGGACACCTACGCGCGCGAAGAGCTTTCGGTCTCCTCGTTCCGGCGCGAGGTCCAGGGCGTGATGGACACGCTGAACGCCGAGATCGCGGCGCGGTACGAAAGCGGCGCGGCCACTGTGGACGAGCTGCTGGAATCCGAGCGCACCCGCGAAGCGTGACTTGAGTAATCCTGTCCTCGCCGAGGTCGTGCGATCCGGCTTTGTCGAAAGTGTCCATCGCGGCGCCTTGGTCGTCACCGGTCCCGAGGGCAGCGTCCGGCTGGCGCTGGGCGACGTCCGGTCGCCGATCTTCCCGCGGTCCTCGAACAAACCACTGCAGGCCGTCGGGATGCTGCGGTCCGGTTTGGACTTCCGCGACGCCGACCTGGCGCTGACCTGCGCGTCCCACTCCGGCGAACCCGAGCACGTGAAGCGGGTCCTCGACCAGCTCGCCGCGGCCGGGCTGTCCGAGGACGACCTCGCCTGCCCGCCGGACTATCCGCTGAACGTCGAGAGCATGCGCGCGGCCGCCGAGCCGCGGCGCGCGAGCATGAACTGCTCCGGCAAGCACGCCGGGATGCTCGCCACCTGCGTCCGCGCCGGCTGGCCGACCGCGGGCTACGAATCGCCGAACCACCCGCTACAGCAGGTCCTGGCGAAAACGATCACCGAGCTCACCGGCGAGCCGATCGCGCACACCGGCGTCGACGGGTGCGGCGCACCGCTGTTCGCGTTCTCGCTGACCGGGCTGGCCAGGGCGTTCGGCCGGGTCGCGGTTTCCGAAGCGCCGGTGGCCGACGCCATGCGCGCGCACCCGTGGCTGGTCGCGGGCACCGGGCGCGAGGACACCGTGCTGATGAAGGCCGTCGACGGCCTGATCGCCAAGGGCGGCGCGGAAGGCGTCCAGGCGCTCGCGCTGCCGGACGGCTTCGCGATCGCGCTCAAGATCGACGACGGGAACAAGCGCGCCTGCGGGCCGCTCGCCGTCGAGGCCCTGCGGTACCTCGGCGTGGACGTGCCGGGGCTCGACGGCCTGGCCCGCGGCGAAGTGCTCGGCGGCGGCAAGCCGGTCGGCTTCGTGCGGGTGCCGGAGTTCCGGGACTAGTTCGAGCGCTCGCGGGAGGCGAGGTCGCCCCAGAACTCCCTGAGCTCGGAGAACAGCTCGGCCAGCTCCTCGACGTTGCCGCTTCGCAGCGCGTCCAGGATGTCGTGGACCTCGTCGGCGGTGGTATCTGCTTCCAACACCGAATCGGTGAACAGCTGCACGAGGCCGCCGTAGTCGAGCTCGACCACCGACGCCGGGTGGAAGTTGTCGAGCCAGCGCCGGGTTTCGAACAGCACGCGCCCCGGACCGGAGTCGCCGAAGGTCTGTTCCAGCAGCTCACCCGCCTCGCGGGCGCGCCGCTGGGCTTCGGACAACGACGTCCGCCACGACAGCTCGCGTCGCGGATCTTCCCGGCCGTCGCCGAGGATGAGCTTGCGCTCCTCCGGGTCGACCAGGACGAACCACGGCAACGGGATCGTCCAGGTCGTCGAGAGCGTGTGCGCGGCCGAAGTGGTCAGGTCGATCATCGCCGACTTAGTGCGCGCCTTGATCGCTTCGGGCGTGAAGCCGCCTTCGTCGATGATCACGTTCTTCAGCGCGGGATGCGCGTCGCCGAGGAAGGTCACCAGCGCCGCCGCCGACCGCGCCCGCAGTTCGAGCGGGCAGACGAGCGGGCCGTGCCCGGAATCACCGCCGGGCACCTCGTCGGGATCCAGCACCAGGACGTCGGTGAGCAGGCTCGGCGCGGCCCGGCCGTCGGCGAGTTCGGCGGGCAGCAGACCGCCGGGGCGCGGCGACCTGTGACTTGAGCCACATGGCCTGCTCGCGTTCGCCCGCTTCGGTCCGCCGCAGCTTCGCCGCGGCGACGGCGGCGCGCAGCCGTTCGTCCGGCGGGTCGCCCAGGGCGAGCAGCGGTTCATACACCCGCAGATAGGCCACGAAGGGACGGAGCACGAGTAGATCGTGGCACGCCTACCTGCGACTGATCGCCACCGACCGGCCGGTAACCGGCGTTCGGCGGACACTGTCACCACCGGCACACCGTGCCACGTCGCATCGAACCCCCCGGACACGGTACGGTGTGACCAGGAAAGAACTGTCGAGACGATGCGGGGCCGCCGATTCCCCCGGCCGCCCCGCCCCTGTGCGAGGGGGTCGAGCCATGGGGCGCGGCCGGGCTAAGGCCAAGCAGACGAAGGTGGCGCGCGAGCTCAAGTACAGCTCGCACGAGACGGACTTCGATGCTTTGCAGCGCGAGCTGTCTGAGTAACTCCTCGGATGACAATCATCATCACGAGGACGACAACTCGATCACCGATATCGAAGACCCGTACGACGACGGGTACGACGAGTACCGTCGTTGAGCACGCGTGACACGCGAGGGTGGGGCCGGACGTCGTTCGGCTTCCACCCTCGCGGTTCGCGTGCTGCCCAAAAAACGAGCGGGTCAAGGGAGTGAATCCGGTGGTAAGTCGGGTAGGTGTGGTCGGTGCCGGGCTGATGGGCTCGGGGATCGCCGAGGTCCACGCACGGTCCGGATTGGACGTGCTGGTCACCGAGGTGAACCAGCCCGCGCTGGACGCCGGGAAGGCGCGCGTCGAGAAGTCGCTGCAGCGCGGTGTCCGCAACGGCAAGCTCTCCGAGGAGGACGCCGCGGCGGCGCTCGGCCGGCTGCGCTTCACCACCGACATGGCCGAGTTCGCGGACCGCGACCTGGTCATCGAGGCCATCCTCGAGCAGGAGCAGGCGAAGGTCGAGGTCTTCCGCTCGCTGGACAAGATCGTCGAGCGTGAGGACGCGGTGTTCGCGTCCAACACGTCCTCGATCCCGATCATGAAGCTGGGCATGGCGACTCGCCGTCCGCAGCAGGTGGTCGGCATCCACTTCTTCAACCCGGTCCCGGTGCTGCCGCTGGTCGAGCTGGTCCCGTCGCTGCTGACCAGCGACGAGACCACGAGCCGCGCGGAGGAGCACGCGACCTCGGCGCTCGGCAAGACGGTGATCCGCTCCCAGGACCGCGCCGGGTTCATCGTGAACTCGCTGCTGGTGCCGTACCTGCTTTCGGCGATCCGCATGATCGAGTCGGGCTTCGCCTCGGCGGAGGACATCGACCGCGGCATGGAGCTCGGCACCGCGCACCCGATGGGTCCGCTGCGGCTGTCCGACCTGATCGGCCTCGACACCATCAAGGCGATCGCGGACTCGATGTACGCCGAGTTCAAGGAGCCGCTGTACTCCTCGCCGCCGCTGCTGCTGCGCATGGTGGACGCGGGCCTGCTCGGCAAGAAGACCGGCCGGGGCTTCTACTCCTACTCCTGACCTACACTTCCGCCTGTGGGACAGGGACAGCTGCGCGTAGGGCTCATCGGGACCGGTCCATGGGCGAAGACGGTGCACGCACCGGGCCTCGCCGATCATCCGGGCACCGTGCTGAGCGCGATCTGGGCTCGCCGCCCGGAAGCGGCCAAGGAGCTGGCCGACGCGCACTGCGCCGTCGTCGCGGACAGCGTCGACGACCTGTTCGCGCAGGTCGACGCGGTGGCGTTCGCCGTACCGCCCGCCGTTCAGGCGGAGCTGGGCGTGCGCGCGGCCGAAGCCGGGAAACACCTGATCCTCGAGAAGCCGATCGCCGCCGACGTCGCCGGGGCGCAGCGCCTGACCGACGCCGTCGCGTCCGCCGACGTCGCCGCGCTCGTCATGCTGACCTTGCGATACTCCGCGCAGACGCGGGAATGGCTCGACGGCATCGCCGAGGCCGGCGGCTGGGCAGGCGGCGGCGCGCGCTGGCTGTCCGGCGCGCTGCTCGGCGGCCAGTACGCGACTTCGGCGTGGCGCCAGGAGGCCGGCGGCGCGCTGGCCGACATCGGCCCGCACGCCCTGGACCTGCTGGACGCCGCTCTCGGGCCGATCACCGACGTCGTCGCGGCTCGCGAGAGCGCGAACGACCTCTGGCACCTCATGCTCGCCCACGAGGGCGGCGCGATCAGCACCGCGACACTCTCCCTGCGGCTGCCGGTGCAACCGACCGTGGTCGAGCTGGCCGTCTGGGGTGAGCACGGCTACCGGACGCTGGGCCGCAAACCGGGCTCGGCGCAGGAGTCCTACACCGCGCTGCTCGACGACTTCGCGGCGATGATCGCCAGCGGTACCACCGCGCACCCGTGTGACGTGCGCCGCGGCCTGCACCTGCAGAAGTTGATCGAACGCGCACGCGAAATCGCGCACAGCCACTAGCACAGAGCGAGTAGTACACAGGCACGCCTGTCGGTTTTCCGTTACAGGCCAGTGTTTGTCGATTTCCTCGCGAAGTTTTCCACAGGGTTGTCCACAGCATCCACTGTGGACAGTCGTGCCCGTAGAACTTCCCATGCGCGGCTATGACGCGCCACTGGAGAAGATCACCGGACCGGGTGGTCCGCTGGCGCTGCCAAGTTGATCTTGAGATGCAAGGGTGAACTCGGGAGGGCGTAACCGATCTTCAGGGGTTCGTGGGAAGGGAGGCGCATGGAAGCCCTGCTGCGCGCCTTCTGGGGGATCATTCCGGTGACGGTCATCGCGCTGCCGTACGCGCTGCTCGGCTGGCCGATGCTCACGGCTCACCGTCGCAGACGTACTCCGCACCGGCCCGCTCGGCAGGTGTCCGCGACCGCCGCCGTCGACGTCATCGTCTGCTACGTCGGAGCTTTGGTGTTTTGCCTGGTCACCATGCCTGTCGGCAGCTCCGGTCAGAGCACCCTGGACCTGATACCAGGCAACGACATCACCGACGCCTTCAGCGACGACGGGTCGCTTTGGCAGGTGGTCGGCAACCTGCTCCTGCTCTTCCCGCTCGGCGCGCTGCTCCCGCTGCGGCTGCGCGGGTTGCGCACGCTGAGCCGGGTCGCGCTGGCCGCGTTCGCGGTGTCGGTGCTGGTGGAAGGTACGCAATATCTGATCCACACCGGCCGAGTCACGTCCACCGACGACATCCTGCTGAACACCGCGGGTGCCACCCTCGGCGCGGCGCTGACCCGGCGTGGCTGGCGCGTTCTGGACGCCCGGCCCCCGATCCACATCCCGACGCCGAGGCGCACGATCTGCGAAGCCCCGACGCTCACGCTGCGCGTGCCGCGGTCGACGTGGGACGCGCGCTACGCCCACATCGGCCATCCCGAGCGCCGGTGAGGTGCTACCCGGCCGCCCGGAGCCCATCCACGATCAGGGTGAGGATCCGGGCGGCCCGGTCCCGGCCGCCACTGTCGGGATTGATCCGCCACAGCACGCTGAGCTGCAGTAACACGTCCTCCGGGTCGGTCCCCGGCTTGAGCGACCCGTCGGCCGCGCCGGCGTTGAGCAGGACGGCGATCGCGTCGACGAAGGGCTGGTAGTACTCGTCGTCCAGGCCACCGTTGGTGGCGGCGTGGATGACCTCGGCGACGCCGTACTTGAGCTGCCCGTAGTGGGCGACTTCGTCGAACCACCGTCGCAGGGCGGCCAGCGGCGGCAACGTCTTCAGCAGCTCGGGCGCGAGGTCGATGAGGCTCTGGATGTCGTGGCGGTAGAGCGCCACGATCAGCGACTCGCGGTTCGGGAAATGGCGGTAGAGCGTGCCGATCCCGACCCCGGCCTGCTTGGCGATCGCCGTCAGCGAGACGCCCTCCGAAGTGCTGAAGGCTTCGCGCGCGACGGTCAGGATGCGCTCGCGGTTGCTGACGGCGTCCGATCGGGTCGGCTTGCTCACGGTGCTCCATCCCGGTTGCTAAGCGGAGGGGTCTCCGTTACCGTTGAACGCCGGAACGGAGGGGCCTCCGTTTCATTCTCGCACAGAACGGAGAACGGTCATGGCCGAGCTGGTCCTGGTCACCGGGGGAACCGGCTACGTCGCCGGCTGGTGTATCGCTGAGCTGCTGAAACGCGGCTACAACGTGCGCACGACCGTGCGCAACGCCACCCGCGAGAAGGCCGTCACCGACGCCGTGTCGAGTGTCGTCGACTCGGCCGGACGACTGAGCTTCGCGGTCGCGGACCTCACGAGCGACGACGGCTGGGCGGACGCGGTCAAGGGCGTCGACTACGTCCTGCACGTCGCCTCGCCGCTCGGCGACACGGGCTCGAACGACCCTGATTCGCTGATCATCCCCGCCCGCGACGGCGCGGTCCGCGTGCTCCGCGCGGCGACGGAGGCCGGGGTCAAGCGGGTCGTAATGACGTCCGCGGCGAACGCGGCGAGCCCGTCCTCCTATGCGACCGAAGGCATCACCGACGAGGCGCTCTGGACCGACACCGACGACCCGACGCTGATTCCCTACCGCCGCTCGAAGACCCTCGCCGAGCGCGCTGCCTGGGACTTCGTGAAGGAACACGGCGGCTCGACCGAGCTGACCACCGTGCTGCCCGGCGCGGTGTTCGGGCCGATCCTCACCGCCGCCACAACGGGCTCGGTCGACATCATCGCGCGGATGCTCTCGGGCAAGCTGCGTGGCGCGCCCCGGATCGGGTTCGAGGTGGTGGACGTCCGCGACCTCGCCGACGTCCACATCCGGGCGATGACCACGCCGGACGCCGCGGGCCAGCGCTTCCTCGCGACCGGCGAATTCATCTGGATGCGGGAAATGGCCCGCACCCTGCACGACGGCGTCGATCCCCGCGTGTCCACCCGGCAGCTTCCGGATTTCGTCGTGCGGTTCGTGGCCCGATTCGTCGACAAGTCGCTCCGCGAGATCGCGCCCGCGCTCGGCCGCCGGAACCGGCACAGCATCGAAAAGGCCGGTCGCGTCCTCGGCTGGCAGCCGCGTCCGGCTCGGGAAGCGGTGCTCGACTGCGCTCAAAGCCTTGTCGACCATGGTGCCGTTTAATCGGTTGCGGCTCGTGCCAGACTGATTCCACCTTCGAGTCCAAGGACTGACTGCCTATGCCTGGCGCCGTTCACGGCGTCGGCCTCTGTTAGGCCCGACGCCCCAGCGTCCGTTCTTCAGTCCTGCGCTCGAAAGGCTCGATCCAGCATGTCTGCTGTTCAGAACTATGTCCGCACGACCGCGCCGCGCGGGCGCGAAACCGAGCGGATCGGCCCGTTCCTGGCGACCTACACGCCGGGCACCGGCCACCCGATGCTCAACTACGCGATCCCGGACGACGGGGCCGCACCCACCCCGGCCGAACTCACGGCACTCGCCGACGCGTTCATCCGCCGGGAGCTCCAGCCTCGGCTGGAGTACTTCTCCGACGTGGCACCCGACCTGGAGAGCCTCCTGCTCGAGGCCGGGTACGAGTTCGAACGACGAGTGCCGCTGATGATCTGCGGCCCGGCCGACCGGATCGACCGGGCGGCGCCGTCGGAGGTCCGGCTCCGCGAACCGGCGAGCGACGAGGACCTCCGCCGGATGCGGAGCGCGCAGAACATCGCGTTCGATGAATCCGCCGAGGTCACCGACACCGAGATCGAGCGCGTGAAGGCGTCTCAGGCAGCCGGTTCCTTGCTGGTGCTGGCCGAGGCCGACGGCGAGATCATCGGTGGCGGCATCGCACTGGAGATCGTCGACGGCACCACCGAGATCGCCGGGATCGCGGTGCTCGAGGCCTACCGCAAGCGCGGCATCGCGGCGGCGATCACGGCGTACCTCACCCGGTCCGCGCACGAGCGAGGCGCGCACACCGCGTTCCTCACCCCGGGCGACCTGGGGATCGGGCAGGTCTACGCGCGGGTCGGCTACCGGCCCGCAGGCGAGTGCGTGCACCTCTCGCGCCCGTAACCTGCCGCGGAGGTCAGGTCATCGTGAGTGGTAGGTCGGGTTAGAACCCTACTTACCACTCACGAGACCCGACCCCACCTGCCAAGCCTCAGTCGTCGAAGCGGCCCGAGCGTCCCCGCTTCACATCAGCCCGGCGCTTCTTCGAGGCCAGGCGACGCTCCTTTGAGCCGCGAGAAGGCTTGGTCGGGCGTCGCTTGGCAGGCGGCGGTGAAGAGGCTTCGAGCAGCAGCGCCGCGAGACGTCCTCGCGCCGCTTCGCGGTTCTGCAGCTGGGAGCGATGCTCACTCGCCGCGATCGTCAAGACCCCCTCGACCAGCCGCGATCCCAGCCGCTCGAGCACCCGGTCTCGCAAGGAATCCGGAATCGAGGGCGACGCGGCCACGTCGAAAGACAGCTCCACTCGGGAGTCCGTGGTGTTGACGCCCTGGCCACCCGGCCCCGACGACCGGGAAAAGCGCTCGCTCAGTTCAGCCCCGGGTACCACGAACCGGGAGCCGACCACCACATCCTCTGCCACCCGTCCAGTGTGACAGCCGGGATCAACCGAAATCAGAACCGCGGGTGGTCACCCGAGAGCACCGCGCGCGGACCGTCCGGGTCCTCGGCCGGCTGGACGTCGCCGAGCACCCATGCCGGGACGTGCCGGGCGGTGAGGATCGCCAGTGCGCGGTCGACGTCTTCGGCGCTCACGATCGCGACCATGCCGACGCCCATGTTGAACGTCTTCTCCAACTCGGCGCGCTCGACCTTGCCGCGCTGGCCGATCAGTGCGAACACCGGCGCCGGGGTCCAGGTCCCGCGCTCGAGCCGGGCGACGAGGCCGCGCGGCATGACCCGGGCGAGGTTCGCCTCCAGACCGCCGCCGGTGACGTGCGCGAACGTCCGGACGTCGGCCTCGGCGATCAGCGCCAGGCAGTCCTTCGCGTAGATCTTGGTCGGCTCCAGCAGTTCCTCGCCGAGCGATCGGCTGAACTCCTCGACGTGCCCGTCCAGCGGCATCCGCGCGATGTCGAGCAGCACGCGCCGGGCCAGCGAGTAGCCGTTGGAGTGCAGCCCGGTCGAGCCGAGCGCGAGCACGACGTCGCCGGGGCGGACCTTCTCCGGGCCGAGGATCGCCGACGCCTCGACCACGCCGACGCCGGTCGCGGAGATGTCGTAGTCGTGCTCGCCCATCATCCCCGGGTGCTCCGCGGTCTCGCCGCCGAGCAGCGCGCAACCCGCCTGGACGCAGCCCTCGGCGATGCCGCCGACCAGCGCGGCGATCTTCTCCGGGATGCACCTTGCCGACCGCGATGTAGTCCTGCAGGAACAGCGGTTCGGCGCCGGTCACGACCAGGTCGTCGACCACCATCGCGACCAGGTCGATGCCGACCGTGTCGTGCTTGTCCAGCGCCTGCGCGATCGCGATCTTGGTGCCGACGCCGTCGGTCGAGGACGCGAGCACCGGCTCCTTCCACTTGTCGAGCTTCAGCGAGAACAGCCCGGCGAACCCGCCGACACCACCCAGCACCTCAGGGCGGGTGGCGCGCTCGGCGTGCGGCTTGAGCAGCTCGACGGCTTGGTCGCCGGCATCGATGCTGACCCCGGCGGCGGCGTACGTGGCGCTCGTGGACTCGCTCACGGAAGCGGACTCCTGACTGGCGAAACTCGACTAGGGACGCCGGATAGCGTCCTCGGCACCGTACCCCGCGGGGCTCACGGGTGTCGCCGCGCCGTTCACGGAGTCGAGGCTCTCCAGCAGGTGCTTGCCGATCAGCGCGTCCTCGGGCAGTTCGATCGGGTACTCGCCGGAGAAGCATGCCGTGCACAGCCGCGACTTCGGCTGCTCGGCCGCCGCGACCAGGCCGTCGAGGGAGATGTAGCCCAGCGAGTCGGCGCCGATGGACCGGCGGATGCCGTCCAGGTCGACGCCGTTCGCGACCAGCTCGGCCCGCGAAGCGAAGTCGATGCCGTAGAAGCACGGCCAGCGGACCGGCGGCGACGCGATCCGGACGTGCACCTCGAGCGCGCCGGCCTCGCGCAGCATCCGGACCAGCGCGCGCTGGGTGTTGCCGCGGACGATCGAGTCGTCGACCACGACCAGGCGCTTGCCGCGGATGACGTCGCGCAGCGGGTTCAGCTTCAGCCGGATGCCCAGCTGGCGGATGGTCTGCGACGGCTGGATGAACGTGCGCCCGACGTAGGCGTTCTTCACCAGGCCGGTGCCGTAGGGAATGCCCGAACCCTGCGCGTAGCCGATGGCGGCCGGGGTGCCGGACTCCGGCACCGGCATCACCAGGTCGGCCTCGGCGGGCTGCTCGGTGGCCAGCCGCCGGCCGATCTCGACGCGGGTCGCGTGCACGCCGCGGCCCGCGATCGTGGTGTCGGGGCGCGCGAGGTAGACGTACTCGAAGACACAGCCCTTGGGGTCCGGGTTCGCGAAGCGCGACGAGCGCAGGCCCGCCGAGTCGATCGCGATCAGCTCCCCCGGCTCGACCTCGCGCACGAAGGACGCGCCGCAGATGTCGAGCGCGGCCGTCTCGCTCGCCACGACCCAGCCGCGCTCCAGCCTGCCGAGCACCAGCGGGTGCACGCCGTGCGGATCACGCGCCGCGTACAGGGTGTTCTCGTCGGCGAAGACCAGGCAGAAAGCGCCGCGCAGGGTCGGCAGCAAGGCCATGGCCGCTGCTTCGATGCCCTGGTCGGCGGCGGTCGCCGCGAGCAGCCCGCAGATCAGGTCGGAGTCGCTCGACGAGCCGGTCAGACCCATGTGCGGCTTGATCCCGGCCTGCTCGGTGCGGTCGCGCAGCTCGGCGGTGTTGACGAGGTTTCCGTTGTGCGCGAAGGAAATCCCACTGCCGGTCGCGGTGGTGCGGAACATCGGCTGGGCGTTCTCCCACACCGACCCGCCGGTGGTCGAGTAGCGGGTGTGGCCGACCGCGATGTGGCCCTGCAGCGACTGCAGGATCTGCTCGTCGAAGACCTGGCTGACCAGGCCGACGTCCTTGAAGACCACGATCTGTGTGCCATCGGACACGGAGATGCCGGCGGCCTCCTGCCCGCGGTGCTGCAGGGCGTAGAGGCCGAAGTAGGTCAGTTTGGCGACTTCTTCCCCGGGAGCCCAGACGCCGAAGACGCCACACTCCTCGCGGGGTTCCGGTTCGGGTTGGTCGGACACTTGCTGCGGGTCGGAAACCACCGAGGTGCTCCCAGGAAGACGAGGTCAGGCCGCATTCAGTGTAGACGGTGCCAAAATGAACCAGGCCCCGCTCGACGTGGTGCTCACCACTGTCGAACGGGGCCTGAGCTTGGTCGCGTGCCGTCGCGCTAGCACGCGTCGGGCAGCGAGAGGATTTCGGAGAGCACTGAAGCGCCGTCCCCACGGCGCCGCCAGAGCCACCTCTCCGGCTCGAAGATGTTCTCTTCGGTGCCGGGCATACGTGTCGCCTCGACGTCGTCTTCGTCGTTGAGCCGGACCACGTCCACCACGTCGTCGTGCACCCGGACGCCGACGACGGCGAGGACCTGGCCGGTCTCGTCGGCGGGGTGGACGAACTGGTAACCACGGGCCACCAGTTCGGCAAGGCCGGTCTCGATGTCGAAGAGTTCGGTGGCGACGACCTCAGCCGAGGACATCGTCGAACTCTCCATCCTTCGCGCCGGCGAGGAACGCGGCCATCTCCGCGCGGGTGTAGACAAGCGCCGGGCCGGTCGGGAAACGCGAGTTGCGCATCGCGATCTCCCCGGAGGACAGCGGCGCCACCTCGACGCAGTTGCCCTGGAAGTTGCTGTAGCTCGCTTTGCGCCACTGGGCGTCCGACAGACGATCGGCCGGAATCCCGTTCTCGAATCGCTCAGCCATGGTCCCACCTTCCAGACTTGGAGCTCCTGGGCGATGCATCTGCATGTGCATTTGCCTGTGATCCGAAGGCTAGCACGTGTGCCTGCAGCGGTAAATGCACGTGCAGAATTTCATGCAAACTTCTCGCTGCGTCAAAACTGCGCCACCCGAAACGGCGAAAGCTGTTGTTTTGATCAAGCCCATTCGAGTGAACGGCCACACACAGTCACAGTGTTCAGGACATGCTCGTTGGTGGAGAAATCATGATGCCCCAAGGGTTTTAGATCTCTTGGCGGCGCTTCGCCAACGTCTGGCGGCTTCGCTCCGGCGTCTCCGCGTCGACCGCCAGCATGTCCAGCGCCCGGCTGTACCGTTCGATCTCTTCCCGCTTCTCGATGTAGTGCGAGCCGGTCAGATACTCGATGTAGGCGATGTTCGGGAGCTCCGGTTCGCCGAACCGGAGCAGCGAAAACGCGTGCTCCGCGGACAACCCGCTCCGCTCGTACGGCAGGATCTGCACCGACACGTGCGGCATGGCCGTCATCTCGAGCAGGTATTCGATCTGCTTCTTCAGCACCTTGAACCCGCCGATCGGCCGGTAGAGCACCGACTCGTCGAGGACCATCCACACCCGCGGGGCGTCCGGCCTGCTGAACATCTTCTGCCGCCGCATCCGCAGCGCCACGAGCTGGTCGACGCGCTCGTTCGCCATCTCCGGGCGGCCGTTGCTGAAGATCGCCCGCGCGTACGGCTCGATCTGCAGGAGGCCGGACACGTAGATCGGCTCCCAGATCTGGATCCGGGACGCCGCCTCCTCCAGGCCGACGAGGTCGGTCAGCCAGGTCGGCATCGTGTCGCCGAAGCGGCGCCACCAGCCTGGCTCGTTCGACGCCTTGACGAGGTCGAGGTAGGTCTGGCGCTCGAGGGCGTCGTCGACGCCGTACATCGTCAGCAGGTCGCTGACGTCGCGCTCCTTGAAACCGACCCGGCCGAGCTCGAGCCTGCTGATCTTCGATTCGGAGCCGCGGATGTTGTACCCGGCCTGCTGGCGGGTGATGCCCGCCTCCTCACGCAGCCTGCGCAGCTGCGAGCCGAGGATCATCCGCCGCGCCGTCGGGCCGATGTTCTGTTCACCACTGGACGCGTTCACCGCGTTCATTCCCGGACCTTCCGCGTGACGTCACCAGGGGGTTCTAGCCCGACTACTCAAAGTACACGCTGGCCATCCGTGCGCAAAGAGGTGACCAGGTTTACCGCATGAGTGCGTCGTCCTACTCTACGTAGAGTACGAGACTTTCGACACAGAACTTGCGAGGTTCAAGATGCCCGACGCCGCGACCAGGACCGAACGAGTTCCCGTGGGTGTCGACCCGACCAGGGCCAGCATCGCGCGAGTGTACGACGCCTTCCTGCTCGGTAAGGACAACTACGAGATCGACCGGGAGGTGCTGCGCAAGGTCCAGCAGGCCGCCCCGGAGGCGCAGGACCTGGCCTTCGAGAACCGCGGCTTCCTCATCCGCGCCTGCCGCTTCCTCGCCACCCAGACCGGGATCACCCAATTCCTGGACCTGGGATCCGGCCTGCCGACCGCCGAGAACACGCACCAGGTCGTGCAGCGCGTGAACCCCGAGATCCGCGTGGTCTACGTCGACAACGACCCGGTCGTGCTCGCCCACGGCCGGGCGCTGCTCGAGGAGAACGACCACACGCACTTCGTCGCCGAGGACATCTTCGAGCCGTCCCGGGTGCTGGAGAACGAGGTCGTCCGCCAGCACATCGACTTCACCCAGCCCGTCGCGCTGCTGCAAATGGGCACGCTGCACCACTTCAACGGCCCGAAGGAGCGGCCGGCGGAGATCATGCGGGAGTACATCGAGGCCCTGCCGTCCGACTCGTTCGTCGCGCTGTCGCACTTCTCCGACCCGGAGAACGAGCTCTCCGCGACCGCGCGCAAGATGGAGGACTTCTTCCTGCACAGCCCGATGGGTTCCGGCACTTTCCGTACCCACAAGGAGATCGAGGAGCTCTTCCCCGGCCTCGAGATGGTCGAGCCGGGCGTGACCCTGTGCGCCGACTGGTGGCCGGACGGCCCGCGGCTCAAGGAGCTCAACGTCGCCCAGAAGACGATCTCGGGCGGGATCGGGCGCAAGCCGTAAAGACTCGTGAGCGTTCCGGGCGGTTCTAGCCGCCCGGAACGCTCACGAGTCCTTGACCAGCGGCAGCCAGTGCGAGAGGTCCGCGCGGTTGCCGGAGGCGCTTACGCGGCCGGCTTCCACGGCCGCGTCCCAGGTGAGCCGTCCCGTGGCGAGCTCCAGCCAGGTGCGCGCGTCCGTTTCGATCACGTTCGGCGGCGTCCCCCGGGTGTGCCTCGGCCCCTCGACGCACTGCACCGCGGCGAAGGGCGGCACGCGGACTTCCACGGACCGCCCTGGGGCGTCCGTGGAAAGCGCTCGCAGGCTGAGCCGGACCGCGGCGGCGAGCTCCGCCCGGCCCGGCTCGGGCGCTTCACCTTGCAGCCACGGGGAAATCGCCAGGACCGCGGCACGTAACTGTCCGGGGTCGACCGAACGCGAAGAGGCCATGGGGCAACAGTAGAGTGGCGCACCAAGAACTTTCAGGCACCCAGAACGCGGGGATGACGATGGCGCAGCGGGACGAGGCGGGTCGGATGGTTTCGCAGCAGCCGGGCGGGTCGGGCAAGCCGGGGCGGCCAGGACGGCGCGGCGGGCACGGCAGGCGCGGCAAGCTGGACCGCCCGGAGATCACGCCGGAGATGCGCGCGAACGCCCGCACCAACCCGAACAGCTGGCTCTACGTCATCGACGAGGCCTTCGACCCCAAGGGCCCGGTGCCGTCGTGGGCCGTGGTCGGCGCGTACCCGGTGAACGCGGCGGGCGACGTCGTGGCGGACTTCCACCCGAACGACCGCTACCGGCCTTCGCCCAAGGCGCTCGGTTTCCCGGACCCCACCAACGACCTCGAGCGGCTGCTGCAGCTGGTGCGCACCGAGCACCGGCCGTCCTCCGACCTGCCCCGCGTGGTGCTCGACTCGACGCTGTTCGTCTACGCGATGTCGCCGGTGCAGCGCACGGTCATCGGGTTCCACAACACCGACGGCCAGGTGCTGGTCCCGGCCTACACCCGCAAGTCGCTGGTGCCCCGTGAATGGCCGCACGCGCGAGCGGTCCTCGGACGCGACATCGTGGCTCTGCTCGGTGGGCATCCGGTGGCGCTGAACCCGCACGACCTCATCACCGCGGTCATCCCGGCGGAGCACCTGCACAACGCCCTGGCGGAGGAACACCGCTGACCGAGTGACCCGCGCCACCCTCGGGAGCCACACCTTCGGGTGAACCTCGATTCGCCGAATCGGCGACCCCGGTGCATCGTGAAGATCCGATTCGGAACTCACGGGACCGGTGAGGAGCAAGAGGGTGAAGCGTCGGCAATCGCTGATGGGTGGCGCCGCGCTCGTCGCCGGGCTCCTCCTGGGCGGGCACGCCCCGGCGGCCACCGCACTGGATCTGTACGCGGGAGCCGAAGACCATTTCGCGGGCTCGCAGATCGGCCGGATCGAGGGCATCGGCGCGCTGCCGGAGATCGTCTACTCCGGCGAGGACCAGTTGCTCGGCCACGACGTGAGCGGGCACCAGGGCCCGGTCGACTGGGGTGCCGCGGCGGGCGCGGGTGCGAAGTTCGTGTATGCCAAGGCGACCGAGGGCACCGGGTTCGTCAACCCGCAGTTCGCCCAGCAGTACAACGGGTCCTACGGCGCCGGGCTCGCCCGCGGCGCCTACCACTTCGCCCGCCCGGACGTCTCCAGCGGCGCCGCCCAGGCGAACTACTTCCTCGAGCACGGCGGCGGCTGGACGCCGGACGGCCGCACGCTGCCGGGCGCGCTCGACGCGGAGTACAACCCGTACGGCGAGACTTGCTACAACCTGAACCCGGTCGCGATGGTCGCCTGGCTGCACGACTTCTCCGACACCTACCGCGCGCGGACCGGCCGGTACCCGACGATCTACACGTCGACGAACTGGTGGAAGCGCTGCACCGGGAACAGCCCGGAGTTCTGGCCGAACCCGCTGTGGATCGCGCGCTACAACAGCTTCATCGGCGAGCTCCCGAACGGCTGGACCACGCACACGATCTGGCAGTTCGCGAACGCCGGGTCGCTGCCGGGCGACCAGGACTGGTTCAACGGGAACGCCGACCGGCTGCGGGCGCTGGCACTGGGCTGAATGGCCGCACCGGCGTTATCTCCCCACCAAGTAGTGATCAACTACCCAGGAAAATCACCCACGTGGCAGGCCTATTTCACGGAATTGAGTGACAAACGCCACTTTGTCCTCAAGAATCTCTCGCGGGCGGCTACCTGCAGTTAGCCGCCCTCAGCGAGGGTATCTGTGAAGGGATTCAAAGATGTCCACCTCCCGAAGAGGGCGGCTGCTGGCCGTCCTGGTCGTCCCTGTCGTGTCGCTCCTGCTCAGCAACACGACCTCCACGGCCGCTTCTCTTTCCCCCGAACAGGATCCGGTGGCCGCGATCAACGCGGACATCGCCGTCCACAACCACGAGCTGGGTTCCCAGATCCGGCGCGTCGAAGGCGACACCTCGACGCCCGAATCGAAGACGGCGGCCCAGCAACCCCAGCCCGCCGCGGCCATCCCGAACTCGGTGCTCGCCACCGTGGCCGGCATGGACGTCGCCAGTTACCAGGGCAACGTCAACTGGGCGAGCTGGTGGAACCAAGGCAAACGGTTCGTCTGGACCAAGGCCACCGAGAGCACGAGCTACACCAATCCCTATTTCGCCCAGCAGTACAACGGCTCCTACAACCAGGGCTTCATCCGCGGCGCGTACCACTTCGCCACTCCGAACACCTCCTCCGGCGCGGCGCAGGCGAACTACTTCCTCGCGCACGGCGGCGGCTGGTCGAAGGACGGCAGGACCCTGCCGGGCGCGCTGGACATGGAGTACAACCCGTACGGCGCCACCTGTTACGGGCTGAGCAAGGCGGCGATGACGTCGTGGATCCTCGACTTCCACGACACCTATCACGCCAGGACCGGCCGGTTCCCGGTCATCTACAGCTCGACGACCTGGTGGAACGCCTGCGTGAGCGGTGACTTCTCCAGTACGGCCCCGCTGTGGGTCGCGCGCTACGCGGCGTCGGTCGGCACCCTGCCCTACAACTGGGGTTTCTACACCGTTTGGCAGTACACCTCGAGCCCGCTCGACCAGGACACCTTCAACGGTGCCCAGGACCGGCTCGTGGCACTCGCGAACGGCTGATCCACGCACCCCGGCTCCCGGCCGGACCACCCTTCCCGGTGGTCCGGCCGGGAGCCGCTTTTGTGTCCGGGCCGGTGACCTTGGAGAATGCGCTCGCGCGGACGGGCCGGAACCGGGGAGACCTCCGGCCCGTCAGAGCCGCACGAAACGAGGAGTCCCGGAGGCGATCGATGAGCTATCCCCCTGGCGGCCAAGGCCAGTGGAACGCGCCGCCGCCGCAGTACCAGCAGTACCAGCAGTGGGGGCCGCCGCAACCGCCGCCGCCTCCGCCGCGGAAGAGCCGGACCGGGCTCTATGTCGGCCTCGCCGCCGTCGCCGTGCTCGCGCTGGCCGCGGTCGGCGTCACCGGCTTCGTGACGCCGGGGTTCTTCCTCTCCGGCGACGAGCCCGCGGCCGCCGGACCGCCGCCGCAGCAGCAGTCGAAGCCGGCGTCACCGAAGCCGAGCAGCACGAAGACGACCACGCCGTCGACCGCGGGCGCCGACGAGGTGGTCACCGAGTTCGTCGGGAAGCTCAACGCGAAGGACGCCGCCGGCGCGTCCGCGATGGTCTGCAAGGGCAGCGAACAGCTGTCCAAAGAGGCAATCGAGCGCGCGACCACGGGCAGTCCGGATCTCAAAGCGGACAAGGTGGGGACGAAGACCGGAATCAGCGCCGACCTGGGTGGAACGCTGAACGGCAAGAAGGCCGTCGGGTTCGTGGCCCTGACCGAAACCAGCAAGAAGTGGTGCGTCAGCAACGTGTTCGTCTTCGCCGGCTGACCCAGCTTCCCGAGCCCGGAACACCCTGAAAGGCATACCGATGACCTACCCACCCCAGCCGGGCCAGCCCGATCCTTACGGCCAGCAACCGCCGCCCTCCGGCGGTTTCCCGCAGCAGGGCGGCTGGGACCCCAACCAGCAGCAACAGCCGTACCCGACCCAGCAGTACCCGCAGCAGGGCTGGGACCCGAATCAGCAGCAACCCGGCTGGGACCCGAACATGCAGCAACAGCAGCAATACGGGCAGCCCTACGGCCAGCCGCAGCAGGGCTGGGACCCGAACGCCGGGGGCCAGATGTCCGGCTGGAACCAGAACGCCGGCTACTCGCAGGGATTCGGAGGGCCGCCCGCGCCGCCGAAGAAGAGCAAGACCGGGCTGATCATCGCGCTGGTCGCGGTGGTGGTCGTGCTGGCCGCGGTCGGGATCACCGGGTTCGTCGCGCCGGGCTTCTTCCTCTCGAAAGACTCCACCACCGCCTCCGGTCCCGAGAAGACCACGGCGGACATCGTGGACGCGCTCAACCGCAAGGACAAGGCCGCGCTGAACAGCCTCAAGTGCGGTGATGCCGAAGAGGACATCAGCCAGATCATCGACAACGTCGACAAGGTCTCCGACGTCAAGCTCGTCGGCACGGTGACGAAGCTCAGCGAGACCGAAGCGACCGCGATCGTCTCGATGAAGATCAACGGCAACGCCAGTACCCGCAAGGGCACGCTCGGCAAGTCCGGCGACACCTGGTGCTGGCGCCAGGTCGGCAGCGCGAGCTCGACCGGCGGAAAGACGTCGTCGCCGAAGCCGTCCGCACCGACCACGAAACCGTCGTCTCCTGGCAACGCGGGCGGCGGGGCGGCCAAGGAGGTGCTGAAGCAGTTCATCGACAAGCTGAACTCCGGCGACACCACAGGCGCACAGGCCCTTGGCTGCGAAGACACCCGGGAACTGCTGGGCCGGGCGATCGAGATATCCCTGAAGCCGCCGGCGCAGCTGGTGCTGGGCGACGTGCCGGACGAGAAGTTCCTGGCCAGGGCCGAAGTCAGCGGGACGATGGCCGGCACGCCTGCCACAGGGAAGATCAGTGCGACGAACTTCGACGACAAGGGTTTCTGCGTCAGCACCTTCCTCATGGACTGAGCTGATGAACCTCTGGCGTTCGCCGCTGCTCTGGACGTTCGCCGCGGCCGTGGTGCTATTGCTCGGGGTCGGTGGCTGGCTGCTCACCGACCCCGCGACCAGCCACAGCGACGCGCTGAAGACCGGCGGCCTGGCCGGCGGCGCGGTCGTCGCGCTGTATGCGTTGTGGCTCAACGACCGGCGGCGTCGCGTCGAGGAACGGCGCCAGGAAATCGAGCGGAAGCGGCACGAACTCGAGTCGGACCGCGCGGAGCAGGACCGCGAGCGCGTCGCCGACGAGCGGTTCGCGAAGGCCGTGGAGCTGCTCGGCCACAGCGCCGACCAGGTTCGCGTCGGTGCGCTGCACGCGTTGGTCGGCCTGGCACGGAGTCGTCCGGCCTACACGCAGACCGTGATCGACGTGCTGTGCGCGTATCTGCGGCAGCCATTCACGCACGAGCGGTACAAGAAAGGGCTCGGCCGCAAAGAGCGGGAGACCA
>CAVXMR010000030.1:0-113009 GCA_963762765.1 uncultured Actinomycetota bacterium | reverse complement strand
ACGACGGTGGTCGAGGTCGACGTGACGGCCGTGGCGAAGCTGCGGGCAGCGGTGAAGGACGACTTCCTCGCCAAGACCGGGCAGAAGCTGTCGTTCCTGCCGTTCTTCGCGCTCGCCGCGGTGGAGGCGCTCCAGCAGTACCCGATCATCAACGCGACGGTCGACGGCGACTCGATCGTCTACCCGGACACCGAGAACGTGTCCATCGCCGTGGACACCGAGCGCGGCCTGCTCACGCCGGTCATCCGCAACGCGGGCGGCAGGTCCATCGCGGACCTCGCGGCTCAGATCGCGGACCTCGCCGGCCGGACGCGCGACAACAAGCTGAAGCCGGACGAGCTCGCGGGCGGCACCTTCACCCTCACGAACACCGGGTCGCGCGGGGCGCTGTTCGACACCCCGCTCGTCTTCCTGCCGCAGGTCGCCATCCTGGGCACCGGCGCGGTCGTGAAGAAGCCCGCGGTCGTGGCGACGGCGGACGGCGGCGAGTCGATCGCCATCCGCTCGACGGTGTACCTCGCGCTCAGCTACGACCACCGGATCGTGGACGGCGCCGACGCGGCGCGCTTCCTCACCACGGTGAAGCAGCGGCTCGAGGGCGGCGACTTCCGGGCGGCGCTCGGGATCTGACCCCGGTCTCACCCCGCTCCTGGAGGCTCCGCGACGACGTCGCGGAGCCTCCAGCCGTCCGGCTCCCGGATCGCCAGCACGGTCGCTCCGCCCGCTGTCGCGAGCACGGTGGCGCCGGTCGACGGCGCCACGTCGAGCCGCGCCCGGTCGATGCGCACCGGATCCGCTCCGGAGCGGATCACGGCGAGATCCGCCGCGAGCGCCGGCGACGCGACGGCGTCCACGAGGGCGATGCAGGACTCGCTGCCTGCGGCCAGGCAGCGCTCGCGCCGCGCCAGCAGGGCTGCGATCGCACGGGCGGGGTCGAGGCGTCGATCGACCGGGACGTCGGGCCGCGCCGTCGGCGTGCGGGCCGGTGCCGTCGACACCCCTGGGGACGGCGCCTCCTCGGATGCGGCGTCGCCCGACGGCAGCGCGACGACCGCTGCCGACAGCAGCACCGCGGCGCCGCCGAGCGCGATCCACGCCCGGGGCCGCACGGTCCGGACGGATGCTCGCATGACGGGCAGCACGGCACCCATCCGACGCAGCAGCGCGCGAGGGGTCGCGTGGTCCGGCACGGCCGGCGCGAGCACCGCCGGGACGAGTCGCGACGGCGGCCCCGCCTCCTGGACCGGGGCTGCCATGGGGTGGAGGCGGACCGGCAGGGGCGCCGCGAGCCCGAACAGCGCGTCCTCCAGGAGGGCGAGGTCGAGCGGATCCGTCGCCCGCGGCAGGGCGACGCCGAGGCGGTCGAGCAGCAGCGCGCACAGCGCCCGGAACGCGACGACGTCGGCCGCCGCGGCCGCATCGAACGCCGAGGCGCCGACCCGCCGCGCCAGCACCGGCTCGACCGGGGCCGCGAGGCCGGGGGCTGCCCTCCTCGTCGAGCAGGACGGCGGCGACCCCCACTCCCCGTGGGCGACGCCCGCCGTGTGCATGCGGCGGAGCGCCTGCGCGAGCGGAGCGAGCACCGTGACCGCCTCGCCGGCCGCGAGGGACCCTGGCGTCTCGAGCAGCTCGTGCAGCCGCGCCGCCGGCCGCTCCACCACCAGCAGCAGATCGCCGTTGGCGGCCGAGCCGACGTCGACCAGGCGCTCGAGATGCGGCCCGGCGCCCGCGAGCAGCGCCTCCAGCGGCCCGGTGCGATCGGGTCGCAGGCGGACGACGGGCTCGGGCGGACGGGAGGCGCTCACGGCGCGCAAGACTGCCCCCTCCGGCACGCCGCATCTCCGTCGCGGCCTGTGGAGGAGCGGATACGCTGGTGCCATGGCCCGATCCGACCGGCCGCCCGGCCACCGACAAGGGGCCCGGCCGCGTCAATTCGTCTCCACCTGGGCCAACATGGGCAGCACCACGCTGATCTACCTGGCCGCGCTGGGCACCATCCCCGGCGAGCTCTATGAAGCGGCCGAGCTCGACGGCGCCGGGCTGTGGAAGCGCTTGCGGCACGTGACGTTCCCGCAGACGAAGTTCGTCCTGCTGGTGCTCCTGCTGCTGCAGATCGTCGCGACCATGCAGGTGTTCACCGAGCCGTACGTGATGACCGGCGGCGGCCCGGACGATTCGACCGTCACCGTGCTCCTGCTGCTGTACCGGTATGCCTTCGTCTACAACGACTTCGGCTCGGCCAGCGCGATGAGCCTGCTGCTGTTCGTCGCACTCGGCGTGTTCTCCGCGCTGTACGTCCGGCTGACGAAACGGGTGGAGTCATGAGAACGCTCGTCTCACCGACGTCGCTGCGCTCCCGGCGCGGCAAGATCGCCTACGCCGTCATCTTCGCCTGCACCCTCGCTTTGTTCATCCTCGCGTTCATGTTCCCGCTGTACTGGGCGGTGACCGGCGCGATGAAGACGCCGCAGGAACTGGCGCAGACACCGGCGACGCTGATCCCGCACGAGTGGCATCCGGAGACCTTCGGCGACGCCTGGACCTCGCTGAACCTCGGCAAGTACTTCCTCAACACGATCGTCGTGGCCGGGGGCGCGTGGCTGGCCCAGCTCGCCATCGACGTCCCGGCGGCGTTCGCGTTGTCCAAGCTGCGCCCCAAGTTCGGCAACGTCGTGCTCGCGCTGATGCTCGCGACGCTGATGCTGCCGGCGACAGCGCTGCTGGTGCCGACGTACGTCACGGTCACCGACATCCCGCTGGTGCACCTCAACCTGATCAACTCACCGGCCGCGGTGTGGCTGCCGGCGGCGGCCAACGCGTTCAACATCTACCTGCTCAAGCGGTTCTTCGACCAGATCCCCGACGAGCTGATCGAGGCCGCGCGGATCGACGGCGCCGGGCCGGTCCGCACGCTGTGGCGGATCATTCTGCCGATCTCGCGGCCGATCCTGGCCGTGGTCTCGATCCTCGCGGTGGTCGCCGCGTGGAAGGACTTCATCTGGCCGCTGCTGGTGTTCCCGGACACCGACAAGCAGACGATTTCGGTGATGCTGCAACGGGTGGCGATCGACATGCCGCTCAACGTGCTGGTCGCCGGGATGGTGCTGGCCAGCCTGCCGATGGTGGCGCTGTTCCTGGTGTTCCAGCGGCAGATCCTCGCCGGGCTGACCGCCGGCGGTCTCAAGGGCTGAACAAAACCCGATCGGAGAAGGAGGGGCTACTCAGTGACGTCTGCACAGGGGCCGGCTTGGTGGCGGAGCGCGGCGATCTACCAGGTGTACATCCGCAGCTTCGCCGATGGGAACGGGGACGGGATCGGTGACCTCGCCGGGGTCCGCGCGCGGCTGGACCACTTGGCGGAGCTCGGGATCGACGCGATCTGGTTCACCCCGTGGTACCCGTCGCCGATGGACGACGGCGGCTATGACGTGGCCGACTTCCGCGAGATCGACCCGCTCTTCGGCACGCTCGCCGAGGCGGAGGCACTCATCGTGGAGGCACACGAACGCGGGATGCGGGTGATCATCGACATCGTCCCGAACCACTGCTCGGACGAGCACCGCTGGTTCACCGCCGCGCTGGCCGCGGGGCCGGGATCGCCGGAGCGGCAACGGTTCTGGTTCCGGCCGGGGCGCGGCGACGGGCCACCGAACAACTGGAAGTCCCGCTTCGGCGGCTCGGCGTGGACGCAGGTGCCCGACGGGGAGTGGTTCCTGCACCTCTACAGCTCGCGCCAGCCGGACTTCAACTGGGACAACCCCGAAATCCGCACCGAATTCGAGGACATCCTGCGGTTCTGGTTCGACCGTGGGGCCGACGGCTTCCGCATCGACGTCGCGGACGGCCTGGTGAAGGATCCGGCGCTGCCGGACGTCGAAGACGGCGACGAGACGCCGTTCTCCGACATGGAGGGCCTGCACGAGATCTACCGGTCGTGGCGCAAGATCGCGGACAGCTACCCTGGCGAGCGGGTGCTGGTCGGCGAGATGTGGCTGCCGGACATGTCGCGGGCGGCGCGGTACCTGCGGCGGGACGAGCTGCATTCGGCGTTCAACTTCGACTTCCTGGTCTGCCAGTGGGACGCCGGGCGGTTCCGCGATGTCATCGAGCGGACGCTGCGGGCCCACGACGAGGTGGATGCTCCGGCGTCCTGGGTGCTGTCGAACCACGACGTCACGCGGCACATCACGCGGTACGGGCGGGCGGGTGACACCGGATTCAGCTTCGCCGACCGGCTGCACGGCACGCCGGTGGACCTCGAACTGGGGACGCGGCGGGCGCGCGCGGCGGCGTTGCTGACGCTCGCGCTGCCCGGCGGAATGTACGTCTACCAGGGCGAAGAGCTCGGACTGTGGGAGATCGAGGACATCCCGGACGACCTGCGCGAGGATCCGGTGTTCAAGCGCACCGGCGGTGCCGACCCCGGCCGCGACGGCTGCCGGGTGCCGATGCCGTGGTCGGGTTCCGAACCGCCGTTCGGGTTCGGGGCTTCCGCCTGGTTGCCACAGCCTCCGGTCTGGTCGTCCTACACGGCCGAGGCGCAGTCCGCGGATCCGTCCTCGATGCTCTCGCTGTACCGCGCGGGGCTTCGGCTACGGGAGAAGTTGCCGACGGCCGGCCTGGAGTGGATTTCGGTGGCTCCCGGCGTACTCGCGTTCAAGCGGGAACCGGGGTTCACCTTCATGCTCAACTTCTCGGCGTCACCGGTGCCCTTGCCGCCCGGTGAGGTGCAGCTCGCCAGCGGCCCCGTCACCGACACCCTGCCCACCGACACGGCGGTCTGGCTGCGGTCATAAGCCGTGAAGGACTCCTTACCGGCTCTCACAGCCGGCAAGGAGTCCTTCACGGCTCTTACGCAGTCAGCTGCAGGATGTCGACGCCGCGGACGTTGTCGGCGACGTAGACGTAGCGGCCGTGCCAGTAGGGCGCCCACGCGCTGGCGTCGGCGGGGCGGAAGTAGGCGATCTGGCGCGGGTTCGTCGGGTCGCTGACGTCGAGGAACCGGGTGCCCTGCTCGTAGAACGACTGCACCAGGACCTTGCCGCGGACGTCGAAGTAGTGCGCGGAGCAGTCTGCCGAGGCCGGGTCGCTGCCCTCCTGGCCGTTTACGCCCCAGGTCCCGACGCTGCGCAGCCGGAACGGCTTCTCGGGCGTCGAACGCCAGCCCTCTCCGTGGTACGAACCTTCCAGCGACGAGATCGTCAGCACGCCGTCGCCGGCGCAGCCGTCGACGAAGTTCTCCTCGGTGGCGTAGATCAGGTCACGGCCGTGCCAGGCGCCGTCACCAACGCGGTCACCGGCCGGGTGGAAGCTGTTGTGCATGAAGCGCGACGGCGCCGCCGTCTCGGAAATGCCGCCGCCCGCATAGGGAACCGGGTTGAACGCCGTGGCGCGGCGGACCTTGCCCAGCAGCGGGTCGCGGTGCACGCCGTCGGTCCAATACCCGCGCACGCCACCGCGGCCGGACACCCAGGCCACGCCGTTCCCGTCCACCTGGACGTCGTGCACGTAGTCGGTCTTGCCGTCGTTGCGGGCCAGCTCGATGGGCTGCGGGCTCACCTTCGGGTGCCGCGGGTCGCGGACGTCGGTCACCCAGATCGGGCGGCCGCCCCAGTCGGCGGGCTGGTCGTCGGCCTTCGCCGGGCCGCCGGTCCACAGGTAGCGGCAGCCGTCGACGCAGCTGGTCGTGTGGCCGGCGGGGACCTTGGTGTAGCTCAGGATCGCGGGTGCCTCGGGCTTGGCGACGTCGACGACGTAGATGCCGGACTCGCCGGTGTGCGTCGTGCCGCCGAACGCCCGCGGGTCGCGCGAGAGGAAGACCAGCTTGCGGGCGGGATCGACCTCGGTGTCCTCGGTCTCCCACAGCCCCGGCATGCTGACCTGGCCGACCAGCTTCGGCGCGGCGGGGTTCTTCAGGTCGTAGACCTTCAGCCCGAACTCACCGGAGACGACCATGACGTCCCGGTGGTGCGGGTACTGCAGGAAGTTGACCGAGATCGCGCCCGCGGCGTCCGGCACGTTGCCGACCTGGCGGACGTTCTTGACCGCGCCCGGCGCCCCTTTCGCGCGGGCGGCGGCGGGCGTCGCCGGTTTGTCGTCCTCACCGCAGGCGGCGGCCGGCAACCCGGTCGCGACCAGCGTCGCTGCGATCGTCGTCAGGACCAGCGATGTCCGGACCCAGCTCCGCACACGGACCTCCCCAAAGTCTGATCTTCGCACCGTACGACGACGATTAACCGGACACAACCACCTTTTGTCGCCTCTTCACTGATATGACATGACCATGCGAACCCGTGTCCTCGTCCTGCTCGCCGTGCTCGCCCTCGCCGGGTGCACGGCGTCGGACCCGGCGCGCCCCGGCGTGCTCACCGTCGGCCTGCGCGAGCCCTCGACGCTGTTGCCCGCCGACGTCACCGACCAGGCCGGCCGACTGGTCACGAGTGCATTGTGGACGCCGCTGGCGGACTACGACGCGGCGTCGGGGCGGGTCACCCCGCGCGCCGCCACGGCGATCACCAGCGACGATCGGGTGCACTGGACGGTCAAGCTGCGTCCCGCGCGGTTCCACGACGGGACCCCGGTCACCGCTCAGTCCTATGTGGACACCTGGATGGCAGTCGCGCGCGAGCATTGGGCGTCGTCATCGGTCCTGACGAACCTCCTGCGCGCCAAGGAGATCACCGCAACCGATCCTTCGACGATTTCGATCACCCTGGACCGGGCGTCCGGCCAGGTCCCGGCGTTGCTTTCGGCGCCCGGCCTGGTGCCGCTGCCCGCGTCGGTCCTCGCCTCGCGCGACTGGACCGGCTTCGCGCGCACGCCGGTGGGCAACGGGCCGTTCCGGTTGGACGGCGCCTGGCAGCCGGGTTCGGGCGGCACGCTACGCCGGGTCGACGGCGGCGGCGTCACCGAGATCGACCTGCGGGTCGGCGAACCCGAGGCCCAGTACGACGCGGTGAAGGCGGGCACCCTGGACGTCTCCACCGAAGTCCCGGGCTCGCGGCACCACTCCGTCGACGCCGATTTCACCGGACGCCACACCACCTGGGCTCTCCCCCGCGCGGGATACCTGGTGTTCCCGGTGACGAACGGGCGGTTCGCGGACGCGACCGTCCGGCACGGGTTCGCCCTCGGCGTCGACCGCGAAACGCTGACGGAGGGCCCGCTCGACCAGCAGGCCGAGCCATCGAAGGCCCTGCTCCCGCCGGCGGACGCGCCGGGCGAGCGGACCGGGACGTGCCGCCCGTGCAGCTTCGACGCCGCGGCCGGGAAAGCACTGCTCACCCAGGCCACATTCCCCGGCAATGCGACTGTCTACTTCGGACCGGGCACCGAGAACTGGACCCGCCCGCTCGCCGATGGCCTGCACCAGGCCCTGGGCGTTTCGGTGACAGCACAGGCGAATCCGGCTGGTGGCTCGCTCGACGGACCGTCTACGCTGGACGTCAAGCTGGCGACCGCGAGCCCGTACGAACTGCTTTCGGCTTTGGCCACCGCGTCGGGCTACGCCGACGACGTCTTCCGCGAGAACCTCGCCGCGGCCGACGCGGCCTCGACACCCGAAGAATCGGGCCAGCTGTACCGCCTGGCCGAAAACCAGCTCCTGCGCGACCTCCCGGTAGCCCCGATCTGGTCGGCCCACGGCCACGCGGTCTGGTCGGCACGAGCCCACGACGTCACGGCAACGCCGTTCGCCGGCATCTCCCTGGCCACGATCACGCTCTGAACCGCACCTTCAGACCGTGGCGTTGCGGGTCAGGGTGTCGATGAACGCGCTGGTCAGCGGGTCGGGAGCCGCGCGGGTGTAGGCCGCCAGGGTCCGGCGGATCGGGGCGGCCGGGCGGAGGACACGGCCGTCGAAACGCGGCGGGAGGACGTTGGCCGGGACCAGCGCCGGGCCGAGGCCCGCGGCGGCGAGGATGGGCGCGGCCGCCGTCTGCTCGGTCCGGACCGCCGCGCGCGGACGGAAGCCCGCGGCCGCGCAGGCGGCATCGACCAGCTCCGCGAGGCCGTTGCCAGGGGCGTAGTGGACCCACGCGCAGTCGGCCAGGGACGCGAGGTCGATCTCGCCCGAAGAGCCCTCGCGGGACCCGTCGGCGGGGAGGACGACCACGAACTCCTCGACGCCCAGCTCGGCCACCGGGCCGTCCCAGCCCGGCGGCACCGGGCCGATCGCGACGTCCGCCTCACCGGCGGCCATCGCGTCGCGCAGCTCGTCGGCGTGCCGGAACTCGATCAGCCGGACGTCGACGTCCGGGCGGTCGCGCCGCCAGACCCGCAGCGCGGGCGGCAGCACCCCGAGGCTCACCGAGTACACCGTCGCGACCTGCAGTTCCCCCGCCGTCGTGCCGGACGCCAGCCGCGCGGCGCACCGTGCGCGTTCGGCGTCAGCCAGCGCCGCGCGGGCGTGCGGGAGCATCGCCCGGCCCATCGGCGTCAGCCGGACCGAGCGCGGCAGCCGTTCCAGCAGCGGCCCGCCGAGCCCCTGCTCCAGGGCACGCATCTGGTGGGACAGCGCGGGCTGCGTCACATGCAGGAGCTCCGCGGCACGGGTGAACGAGCCGGTGTCGACCACGGTGACCAGGTACTCGAGCTGCCGCAGGCTTGCCATGAACCCAGCTTATCGCCGAGGTGAGAACTAAGCCTTGGACTTATCCCGGACGCGTCAGCAGCATCGAGGACATGAGCACGAACACCGCCCTGGTCGCCGGGGCACACGGGATCATCGGCCGCACCCTCGTCGACCACCTCCGCCGCGACGGCTGGAACGTCATCGGGCTGTCACGGCGCGACGGCGTCGACCTGCTCGACGCGGCCGGCACCCGCGCGAAGGTCGGCGCGCTGACCGGCGTCACGCACCTGTTCTACGCCGCCTACCAGGACAAACCGACCTGGGCCGAGCTCGTCGCACCGAACCTGGCGATGCTGACGAACCTGCTCGACGCCCTCGAACCGGCCGCGCCGGGCCTCGAGCACATCAGCCTCATGCAGGGCTACAAGGTCTACGGCGCGCACCTCGGCCCGTTCAAGACCCCGGCCCGCGAGAGCGACGCCGGGCACATGCCGCCGGAGTTCAATGTGGACCAGCAGGACTTCCTGGAACGCCGGGCCGGTGCCTGGTCGTGGTCGGCGATCCGGCCGTCGGTGGTCGGCGGGACGGCGCTGGGCAACCCGATGAACCTCGCGCTGGTGATCGCGGTCTACGCGTCGATCTCGAAGGAGCTCGGCCTGCCGCTGCGTTTCCCCGGCAAACCCGGCGCCTACGACAGCCTCCTGGAGATGACGGACGCGGACCTGCTCGCCGACGGCACGATCTGGGCCGCCGGGCACGCCCGCAACGAGGCCTTCAACATCGCCAACGGCGACCTGTTCCGCTGGCGCGAGCTGTGGCCGAAGCTGGCCCGCTACTTCGACCTCGAGGTCGCGCCGCCGCTGACGATGTCCCTGTCGGCAGCGATGGCCGACAAGGCTCCACTGTGGACGGCGATGGCCGAGCGTCACGGCCTGGCCGCGTCCTATGCGGACGTCTCCTCGTCCTGGGCGTTCGGCGACTTCGTGTTCGGCTGGGACTACGACATGTTCGCCGACACGTCGAAGGCGCGCCGCGCCGGCTTCCACTCCTACGTCGAGACCGAGCAGATGTTCTTCCGGCTGTTCGACGAGTTCCGCAAGGCGCGCGTGATCCCTTAGCCGCGGCCGATGTAAGGCATGGTCGTCGCGGTGACGGTGAGGAACTGGACGTTCGCGTCCAGTGGCAGCCCGGCCATGTAGAGCACCGCGTCGGCCACGTGGCGGACGTCGAAGGTCGGCTCGGCCATGATCCGGCCATCGGCCTGCGGGATCCCGCCGGCCATCCGCTCGGTCAGCTCGGTGGCCGCGTTGCCGATGTCGATCTGTCCACAGGCGACGTTCCAGGCGCGGCCGTCCAGCGAGATCGACCGGGTCAGGCCGGTCACGGCGTGCTTGGTCGCGGTGTAGGCCACGCTCGCCGGGCGCGGCACCTGCGCGGAGATCGAGCCGTTGTTGATGATCCGCCCGCCACGCGGGTCCTGTGCCTTCATCAGCCGGACGGCCTGCTGGGCGCACAGGAACATCCCGGTCAGGTTCGTGTCGACCGTGCGCTTCCAGTCCTCGAAGGACAGCTCCTCGACAGTCCCGGGGACCGACACGCCCGCGTTGTTGACCAACAGGTCCAGCCGTCCCCACCGGTCACGGACGGCATCGAACAATGCGACGACGGATGCCGGGTCGGTCACGTCGGTCGGCACGGCCAGCGCGTCGGGCGAGGTTTCGGAAAGCGCTTCCGCGCGGCGTCCCGCCAGCGCCACCTGGTATCCCGCGCCGAGCAGTGCCCGCGCCACCGCCCGGCCGATGCCCGACCCCGCCCCGGTGACCACCGCGATCCGTTCGCTCACAAGCTCTCCTAGCTGAAAAGCTCGTGAGCGTTCCGGGCGGTTAGAACCGCCCGGAACGCTCACGAGTCCTTACTTGGGCGAGACTCCCAGTGCGGCCAAGGCCGGGCCGGCCATGATCACGCCGCTGCCGGTCACCGTGTCGAACCCGGCCGGGCCGAGGTCGATCGCACTCGACACCAGCGCGCTGCGGATCTGCGCCGGGGTCGCGGTCGGCTTGCCCGAGAGCAGCAGCGCCGCGATGGCCGCCGCGTGCGGGGCCGCCGCCGACGTGCCGAAGAACGGCTGGAAGCCGGACACGGACGTGGCCACGCCGTCGGCCGCGGTGAAGTCCGGCTTCTTGCGGGTCGCGCCGCCGGTGGCCGAGACGTTGCCCGGGGTGATCGCGGTACCGTCGGCGTTGTAGAACTGGTGACGCAGGCCGTCCGAGCTGAACCGCTCCCACTTGCTGGCCGCGGTGAACTTGCCCGGGTACGGACCGGCCGGGTTGGCCGGGTCACCGGTCTCCAGCGGGCGGGTGAACGCCGTCGCCGCCGGGGCCGCCGCCACGCTGAAGGCGGCCGCCGCTGACGAGTGCCCGTTCGTGACACCGTTGGTGCTGAACGCCTTGAGCGAACCCGAGGCGACGAACCGGCCGCGGATCACGTTGAGCGCGATGAACCGGTCGGCGCCGCTGTACTTCACGACCGCGACCTTGTAGCCGGAGCCGGTGCTGGGCACCTGCGCGATCTCGTACGGGTTCTGCGTGCCCGTCTGCGAGTTCTCACTGGAGGCCACGACGCTGCCCGAGGAGTTCAGGATGAACAAGTCGTAGTCGTTGGCGGACTTGCCCCACGCGTCGGACCAGAACAGGGTGACGGGCTTGCCGAGCGAACCCGCCGAGAGCGCGTCGAAGTTCTGCGTGGTGCTGCTCGGGTCGAAGTCGTGCGGGGTGCCGGTGACGCCGCTGATCTTCGTCGAGGACGTGCGGAAGTCGCCCTCGTAGTACCCGCTCGTGCCGTCGGTCGCGTTGCCCGAGTTGCCGGCCGAGGAGAAGTACAGCACGCCCGCCGCGGTCACCTCGTTGACCGCCTGCGCGACCTGGGTGTCCTGGAACGGCGACTCGTCGAAGTAGGCGACGTCGTCGACGATCACGGTGCAGTGGCCGGTCGTGCGCAGCGCGCGGATGTTCGCCGCGAAGCTGGCCTCGCTGGTGAACGCCGAGGCGAAGCCGAGCGCGGCGTCGGGCGCGAGGTCGTGGACGATCTCGAGCATCGCGGTGCCCTCGTCGCCGCTGCCGGCCTGTCCGGAAAGGACGTCCACGGTGGGCAGTTCGCCCGCGGTCTGCGACTTCGAGAGGGAATCGACGCCGTCGGACAGCACGCAGACCTTGACCCCGGCGCCGCCGACGCCGTAGGTCGTGCGGGCGGTGTCGACGCCGTGCGCCTGGACGCCTTGGGACACCTGCGTGGCCGCGGCGGCCTGCGCGGCCAGCGTCCGGCGGGTCTCGGTGCCGGCGCTTTCCTTCCAGGTCATCGCCTGCGCGGCGGGCTTGACCTCGGCGACGTCGGCGCGGCCCGCGACGGCGTCCACAGCGGACAGCGGCAGGTCTGCGCGGATGGCGCCGTCCGGCGAGGCGTAGCGGACCTTGCCTCCGGCGGCCTTGATCGCGTTCGCGACCGACGTACCGTGGGCGGTGATGTCCACCTGGACGGTTCCGCCGTTAGTGACCAGGCCAGAGCGGTATTCGGGCAGCTTCGCGGCGAGGCCCTTGTCAGCCCGCAACCGCTTCTCCACCACGAGCTGACTCGATTGCTTGCGCTCGGCGGGGGTCAGGCTGTTCTTGATGCTCTGCAACGCGCTGATACCGGCCTCGGTCCGCGCGGCCGCCGTGTCCACCATGGACGGCTGAGCCACGGAAACGCCGGTCGACAGCAGCAAAGCGCCGACCGCGAGCGGAACCGAGTGCGCGGCGACCCGGCTGAATCTCACCATCGATCTCTCCCTGTGTTCGCGCGCACCGCCCCCGAGAGCGCCCGATCGAATGACACCCAACTGGGTGTAATGGGGAGAATCTAAAGAGCTACCGGTGAGTGGTCCACCGACCAAAGTCGGGGACCTCGAAAGACCCACATCCTGAGATCACCTGGGCGGACCGGGCGGACCTGTCCCCCGGACCAGGCCGAAGCAGGAAAGCTGCCACAGCGTCAGCGCGGACATGGCCGCCAGCGGCCACCGCGACCGCGGTCACCCGGCAGACCGACCGGCCCTGGGTGGTCGCGACGACGACCTCGTCCCCCGGCGCCAAGGTGGACACCGAGCCGAACGGCGTGCCATAGCCCGACTTTCGGCCCACACGGCGGAATTACCGGGTTGCCCCGGCCCGGACGTCCCCGGCACGTGGCCCGGCCAGGCCGCGGTCTCCCCGCTCGCCACGATCACCTGCTGCAGCTTGAGTTTCGGGATCTCGAGCACGGCGACCGGCGAGCCGAACTCCACCGGCTTCTTCGGCGGCCCGCCGCCGAACAGGCTCTGGCTGGCGCCGAACGCGCGGTCCCTCGGATATCGGCCAGCGCACTCCGCTGGTCACTGCTTTCCAGCATCGGTCCCAGCGCGTAGACCACCAGCGACAGCGCGACCGCCGTCGTCACCAGCCAGGCGAACGCGGTCGCGGCCAGCCAGCTGAATTCCGCGCCTTCGCCCACTTCGTCGATGACCCCGGCGAACTCGTTGCCGGGGATGCGCGGTCACTTGAACTCGATGCCCGGCAGCTCCCAGCCGTTGCGGATGCCGGCGTCGTAGGGCTGCACTCCGGCGGCCTTCACGCGGACCCTGACCTCCCCTGGGCCGGGATGGGGATCGTCGAGTTCCAGGACCCGGAGCACTTCCGGCCCGCCGTATTCAGTGAACGCCGCAGCTTTCATGGGGTTGGCGTCGTACCTCAAGTCAACTGGAGGTCAAGACCACCCGACAGAGTGAACACACCTGATCGGTTTTTGTCGGTGGCGGTTCGTAGCGTGGATGCCATGTCCATCGCAGAAGCACTCACACAGGACCTGGTCGACAACGAGTCAAGGGAGGTGATCGCCGGGATACTGGAGTTCGAGCGCACGATCCGCGTGCCCACCGAGCGGATCGAAGACATGACCGACAACGGGCTGGTCCGGGTCGCGCGGGAAGCGGCGGCCGAGATCGCGCGCCTGGAGGCGATCCAGGTCCGCGCTGCCGGCGTTCTCGCACGAAGACGGAGAAACGCGCGAAGCGTGGAAGCCGAGTTCAGGCTGGCGTTGTGTGTCACCAAGAGGTACGCGGGTGAGTTCGTTTCGGCTGCGGAGTCCCTGATCTCACGCCTGCCCAAGACCCTCGGCCTGATGGAACGCGGGCAGCTAAACCTGTTCCGCGCCATGAAGGTCGCCGAGGCGACAGCGTGGCTGAGTGACGACGCGGCGCGCGTCGCGGATGCCGCGCTGGAACTCCGTCTTCCCGGCAAGGACGCTACGGGCGTGCGAAAGGCGGCGACCTACGCTGCCGCGGCAGCCGATCGCGAAGGCGCCAAGCAACGCGAGCGAGAGCGTCGCGAGTCCCGTCGCCTTTCGCTGATCCAGCAGGATTCCGGCACCGCGACCCTGATCCTCGAGGACGCTCCGGCGGAGAAGGCGGTCGCCGCCTACTCCCGGGTGGACAGGCTGGCGAAGGCGCTGAAGACCCGCGACGAATCCCGCACCCTCGACCAGCTTCGTGCCGACGTGGCGCTGGATCTCTTGCTCAGCGCCGAATGCGGGGGTGCGCAGCCCCGTCTCGAAGGTTTCCTGTACCTCGGCCTGGACACCTACCTCGGCCTGAACGAGAACCCGGCGGAGTTCAGCGGTCACGGCCCGATCAGCGCGGCACTCGCCCGCGAACTCCTCACCGGTCCTGGCACGATCCTGCGACGGATCATCACCGACCCGCTGACCGGCCAGGTGCACGACCTCGGCCGCACTCGCTATCGCCCCACGACGGCGATGGGCGAGCGAGTTCAGGTCCGGGATCGCGTGTGCCGCTTCCCGGGCTGCAACCGTCCCGCCCAGGCCTGCGAAATCGACCACGTGGTCGCCTGGAGCGACGGCGGTCCCACCCGCACGGCGTCCCTGGCCGGCTTCTGCAGCAGCGACCACCACCTGAAGGACCAGCCGGGCTGGCATTACGACCTGGCCGAGGACGGCACCTTGACTATCACGACCCCGGCCGCCCTGAAGTACCGATCATCCCCGCCCGCCGTCCACCCACCCCGCGTCCCCGACGCGTGATGCCCACCCCGCTACGGCCCGGCAACGCCGTGGTCGTCGCGCTAAGGTCCGCGAACCGATCGTCGAGGTACGCCAGCCGACCGCCCAGGTCCGCGAACCGACCCTCCAGGTACGCCAGCCGACCGCCCAGGTCCGCGAACCGACCCTCCAGGTACGCCAGCCGACCGCCCAGGTCCGCGAACCGACCCTCCAGCCATGCGAGCCTCTGAGCTTCCCTCCGTTGTCCGGTCACCTCGTCATCCGGCTCGAGGCTACGGTTGCCGCAAAACGGCAACTAGCGGCACCTCACGCAAGGCTCCCCATCCACCACCCGTTGCCGCAAATGGCAACGAGCAGCACGACCCTCGAGGCGACCGCCCAGGTGCACGAGCCGAACCGCCCGCCACCCGAACCTCACCTTGAACCCAAGGCCAGGTTGTCGCAAAACGGCTACGCGGGCTGGCCACCTACGCGAGGCTCCCGATCCACCGCCCCCTTGCCACAAAACGGCAACCGAAACCCAGCCATCCACCAGCAAACACCCACCACTGCGCCCGTTGCCACAAACCGGCAACGAAAGCCCCACGCCAAGCACCTGCCCACAACCGTTGCCGCAAAACGGCAACGAACCCCGGGCACTCACCCCAAGCACCAGTCGTTGCCACAAAACGGCAGCGGACACGGCGGAGCCGAAACTGTCGGTCCGCCAACCTAAGCTCGCACCATGAGCGAGATCGAGATCGTCCGTGCCACCGTGGACCAAGCGCCCGCCCTGACCGCGCTGATGCACGCTTCCTCGGCCTATCAAGGCGACTACGCCTCGATCCTCGACGGCTACGAAGTAACCCCGCACTACGTCGCGGCCAACCAGACCTTCGCCGCGACGGCCGACGGCCAGATCCTCGGCTTCTACAGCCTGGTCACCGACCCACCGGAACTCGACCTGCTTTTCGTCAGCGACGCCGCTCAGGGCCTCGGCATCGGCGCCCGCCTGATCGCGCACCTGCTCACCGAAGCCCGCGCCCGCGGCATCGAAGCGGTCCGGGTGGTCGCCCACCCGCCGGCGTTGCCGTTCTACGTCCACATGGGAGCGCGCCGAATCGGCACGATCCCGCCGAACCCGCCCAAGATCACCTGGGAACGTCCAGAACTCACCTTCACATGTTGATCATGTGCCCGGCCAGGCCGTGCAGCGCTTCCTTGACCGCCTCACCCAGGGTCGGGTGCGCGTGGACGTTCCGCGAGACCTCGTGCACCGTCAGGTCCCACTGCTGCGCGAGCGTCAGCTCCGGCAGCAGCTCGGTCACGTCCGGGCCGATCAGGTGACCACCGATCAGCTCGCCATGGGTACGGTCGCTCAGCAGCTTCACGAAACCGCCGGCGTCGCCGAGACCCTGCGCCTTTCCGTTGGCGGTGAACGGGAACTTCGCCACCTGGACGTCGAAGCCCTTTTCCCGCGCCTGCTCCTCGGTCCAGCCGAAGCTCGCGATCTGCGGCTGGCAGTACGTCGCCCGCGGGATCATGACGAAGTCCAGCTCCATCGTCTCCGCGCCGGCGATCGTCTCGGCCGCGACCACGCCCATGGACTCCGACGCGTGCGCCAGCATCAGTTTCGCCGTGACGTCGCCGATCGCGAAGATGTGCGGGACGTTCGTGCGGCCCCGGCCGTCGATCGCGATCGCGCCGCGGTCGGTCAGGGCGACGCCGGTCTTCTCCAGGCCGTAGCCCTCGACCCGCGGCTTGAAGCCGATCGCCTGCAGGACCTTGTCCGCTTCGAGGACCTCCTGGCCCTTGTTCGACGAGATCGTCACCCGGACCGACGAACCGGAGTCGTCGATCGACTCCACCCGGGTCGAGGTGAGCACCTTGATGCCCAGCTTGCGGTAGCGCCGCGCCAGCTCGGCCGAGACCTCGGCGTCCTCCAGCGGGACCATCCGGTCCAGGAACTCCACGATCGTCACGTCGACGCCGTAGTTGTGCAGTACGTAGGCGAACTCGACGCCGATCGCGCCCGCGCCGGCGATGATGATGCTCGACGGCAGCGTGTCCGAAAGGATCTGCTCCTCGTACGTCACGACACGCGAGCTCCGGGACGTGCCCGGCAGCAGCCGGGTCGTCGCGCCGGTCCCGATGATGCAGTGACCGAACGTGATCCGCTCGCCGTTGACCTCGAGCGTGTGGTCGTCGAGGAACGTGCCGTGGCCGTCGTACTCGGTGATCTTGTTCTTCTTCATCAGGAAGTGCACACCCTTGACGCGCCCGTCGGCGACCTTGCGGCTCCGCTCGTAGGCGGGGCCGTAGTCGACGCGGATCGGCGCGTCGGACGAGATGCCGAACGCCTTCGCCTCCTGCGTGACGATGTGCGCCAGCTCGGCGTTGCGCAGCAGCGCCTTCGACGGGATGCAGCCCACGTTCAGGCAGACCCCACCCCAGTACTTCTCCTCGACCACCGCGGTGCTCAGCCCCAGCTGCGACGCGCGGATCGCCGCCACGTAGCCGCCGACACCCGCGCCCAGCACCACGACATCAAAGTGTGCACTCATACGGCCGAACCTACCCCTCAAGCGGCGACCGAGGGCACCTCACCGCGGACCGACGCGAGGAGCTCCGTCACAGCCGCCATGATCCGCGCCGTGGCCTCCTCGAGCACTTCCCGGGTCAGCGCCCGACCGGACAGATCGGACAGCTCGACCGGCGGCCCGGCCACCAGATCGACGGTCTTGCGCGGCACTCCGCGCGGGAGCCACGCCGAGGCCGGCAGCAGCCGGTGGGTGCCCCAGTTCGCCACCGGGACCACCGGGACGCCGGTCTCCAGCGCGATCCGCGCGACGCCGGTCTTGCCGCGCATCGGCCAGCCGTCCGGGTTGGACGAGAACGTCGCCTCCGGGAAGATCGCGACGCACTCACCCGCGCGTACAGCGGCGACGGCGTCGCGATAAGCCTCCGAGGCGGTTACTGCCCCGCGGTACACCGGGATGTGCCCACCGGAACGCATCACCGCGCCGACCACCGGGAGGTCCCACAGGCTCGCCTTCGCCAGGTACCGCGGCACGCGGCCGGCGGCGAGACAGAACGCCGTCACCGTGGTCGGGTCGGCGAACGAAAGGTGGTTCGAGGCCACCAGTACGCCTCCGGACGCGGGCACGTTGCGCAGCCCGCGCACCCGGAAGCGGCTGAACAGGATCAGGAACTGCCAGACCACGTCGATCGCGAAGCTGTACCAGGCGCCGCGCCCCTTACGGACGAAGCGCCGCCCGAAGGCCACCATCTGGCGCCGGGTCAGCAGCTCGCCTTCGACGTCCAGCGCGGTCCAGCGGTCGCTCATGACTGTCATTCGTAGCCGAACCGGCCCCGGATCGGCCGGTCCTCACGTCGAAGGCGGCGCAGATCACACCCGCTCGAGGACCACCACGGGGATCTCGCGGTCGGTCTTCTTCGCGTAGTTGTCGTAGTCCGGCCACACCGCGGCCAGCTTCTCCCAGAGCTTCGCGCGCTCTTCGCCCGAGGTGGTACGCGCGTTCGCCCGGAAGCGGTCCGCGCCGACCTGCACCCCGACCTCGGGGTTCTCCAGCAGGTTCAGGTACCAGCCCGGGTGCTTCGGCGCGCCGCCCTTGGAAGCGACGATCACCGGGTTACCGTCGGACTCCTGATAGATCAACGCGAACTTCCGGTCTTCCCCGGTCTTGCGGCCCTTGGTGGTCAGCACGAGCGTGGGCACGCCGTCCTGCCATTCGTGTCCCACCTCGCCATCGGTCTCTTCGTAACGGCGGACGTGCTCGTCACCGAAAAGCATCGATCTGCTCCTTCTCGCGTTCGTCGGACTTCTCCCCGCCGCGAGTGCCCGCCTCACCACTTCGCGGCGACTCTTGATAGGAACACACGGAACGCCACAGATCTTCCCGCCGTCACGGGCCAATCCGCCCCGGATGGATCATGGGCCGTTACGAAAAAGGCGTTTCACTCGATCGGGGTAAATTCTGTCGGGCGAACTGCCACCCGGACCACTACCCGTGAACACGACTGGCTTACTCTCTCGGTTCCCGCATTCCTCCCAGTAGATTTCCGGGAACGACGCCAGCATCAGGGCCCTATGCCCGAGAGGAACCTGGAGGAGCCATGAAGGCCCGGCCGCACGTGACACTCGAAGACGTGGCGCGCAGCGCGAACGTTTCGCTCGCGACGGCGTCGCGCGTGTTGAACGGCACCGCTTCGGTGCGCGCGGACCTGCGGGAGCGGGTTTCCGCCGCGGCGGCCGAGCTCGCCTACGCGCCGAACGCGCACGCGCAAGCCCTCGCCGGTGGCACGCACCGCACCGTCGGCGTGATCTGCCACGACGTCAGCGACCCGTACTTCGCCGCCATCGCCGGCGGCGTGATGCGCGTGGCGACCGACAACGGCCTGCTGGTCATGATGGCCAGCACGTTCCGCGACCCGGACCGCGAGATCACCTACGTCTCGACGCTGCGCGCCCAGCGCGCGTCGGCGATCCTGCTGATCGGTTCCGCGTTCGAGGACCGGACCTGGGAACGCGCGATGGCCGCCGAGCTGGAGCCCTACCGCCGTGGCGGCGGCCAGGTCGCCGCGGTGAGCCGCCACCGCGGGCTCAAGATCGACACTGTCCAGCCGGACAACAAGGGCGGCGCGGCCGCACTGGCCAAGGCGCTGGTCGAGCTCGGCCACAAGCGGTTCGCGGTGCTCGCCGGTCCGCGCAAGCTCAGCACGGTGATCGACCGGCTGGCCGGGTTCTCCGCCGAGCTGGCCGAGCACGGCATCGAGCTGCGCGAGGAAGACATCCTCGAGGGCGCCTTCACCCGCGACGGCGGCTACGAGGCCACCAAGCAGCTGCTCGCCGGGCGCAAGCGGAAGCTGCCGAGCTGCGTCTTCGCCGTCACCGACGTGATGGCCATCGGCGCGCTGACCGCGTTGCGCGAAGAGGGACTCTCGGTGCCGGGCGACATCTCGGTGGCCGGATTCGACGACATCCCGGTGGTGCGCGACCTCACCCCGGCGCTGACCACCGTGCGCCTGCCACTGGAGGAGCTGGGCGAGCGCGCGATGGACCTCGCGGTCAAGGGCTCGGGCGGGCCGCGGCCACGGCTGATCAAGCTGTCGGGCGAAGTCGTGCTGCGGGAGAGCACCGCGAAGCCCAAACGCTGACCCGGACAGGCCCTTGTCGTCATCCGGCCCAGGCCCTACGGTGTCGAAGAAAGCGCTTTCAGACATCAGTGGAGGTCACCGATGCGCACGGTCGTGCTCCCGGCCGGCGAAGGCGGGCTGACGACGTGGTCCCCCTCCGGACCGGCGCTGCCGAATCCGCCGGTCACGCCGCCCACGGCACGGGTGGCCTACGCCGCGGCCCACGTCGTCGCCGATCCACTCGCCGACGAACCCGACGTGGTCGACTGGGACGCCACCGCCGCCTTCCGCGAGCACATCTGGAGCTGCGGGCTCGGCGTCGCGGACGCGATGGACACCGCGCAGCGCGGGATGGGATTGGACTGGACCACTACCCGCGAACTGGTCCGCCGCACCGGCGCCCAGGCTTCCGGGCGAGCCTGGGTCGCCGGTGTCGGCACCGACCAGCTGCCGCCGGGTCCGGCCACCGTTTCGTCCATTGTGGACGCCTGGCGCGAGCAGCTCGACCTGGTCGTGGGCGCGGGCGCGACGCCGGTGGTGATGGCCAGCCGAGCGCTGGCCGCCGCGGCCCATGGCCCCGAGGACTATCACGCGGCCTACGGAAAGCTTTTGTCTGAAACATCCGAACCGGTGCTGCTGCACTGGCTCGGCGAGCAGTTCGACCCGGCGCTGGCGGGCTACTGGGGCCACCACGACGTCCGCGCCGCGGCGCGCGAACTGGTCGGGCTGTGTACCGACCACGCCGGGGTGATCACCGGGGTCAAGATCTCCGTGCTGGACGCCGCCGTCGAGACGGAATTCCGGAGAGCGCTTCCCAGCGGTGTCGCCTGTTACACCGGGGACGATTTCAACTATCCCGAGCTGATCGCCGGGGACGACGCCGGGCACAGCGAAGCACTGCTCGGCATCTTCGACCCGATCGCGCCGGTCGCGGGCGCCGCGCTGGCCAGGCTCGACGACGGCGACCCGGCCGGGTTCCGCGCGCTGCTCGACCCGACCGTACCGCTGGCCCGCGAGATCTTCCGCGCTCCGACGCGCCACTACAAGACCGGCGTCGTCTTCCTGGCCTACCTCAACGGCCACCAGCGGCACTTCCGGATGATCGCCGGCCAGGAATCCGCCCGCACGATCACCCACCTGGCCAAGCTGCTACAGCTCGCTGACCAGGCCGGCGTCCTGGCCGATCCGGACCTCGCGGTCGCTCGGATGCGGCCCCTGTTGCTGACCGCGGGAGTCGCCTGATGGACCCCCGGCTCAGCTTGAACCAGATCACGACGCGGGCGTGGTCGCTGCCCGAGGCCGTCGCCGGGTGCGCGGAGGCCGGGGTCGAGTGGATCGGGCTCTGGCGGGACAAGGTCGAGGAGACCGGCGTCGAGGAGGCCGCGCGGCTGCTCAAGGAGTACGGCGTGCGCGTGTCGTCGCTCTGCCGAGGTGGGTTCTTCACCGGCGTCACGCCGGAAGGTTCGCCGGTGGACGGCGTCGCGCAGACGCGGGAAGCCATCGACGAAGCCGCGCTGCTCGGCGCGGACGTGCTGGTGCTGGTCGTCGGCGGGATCGCGGACGGCGACCTGGCGGCCTCACGCCAGCGGGTCGCGGACGCGGTCGGCGAGCTCGCGCCCTACGCCGGGGAACGCGGAGTACGACTCGGACTGGAACCGTTGCATCCCATGCAGTGCGCCGAGCGGTCGGTGCTGTGCACGGTAGATCAGGCGCTCGCTTTGGCGCTGGAGCATCCCGTGGAGACCGTGGGCGTGATCGTCGACGAGTTCCACGTCTGGTGGGACCCGCGGATCGAGGAGTCGATCGCCGCCGCGGCCGGGCGGATCGCCGGCTTCCACGTCTGCGACGTGCTCGTCCCCCTGCCGGATCCGCTGCTGGGCCGGGCGTTACCGGGCGACGGCCCGATCGACCACCGCCACCTGCGCGCCTGCGTCGAGGCCGCCGGGTACACCGGGCCGATCGAGGTCGAGGTGTTCAACGCCGAACTGTGGCAACGCCCGGGCCGGGAGGTCCTGGCCGAGACCATCCACGCATTTGAGACCTACGTCGCCTAGCGCTGTGGTCGGGTCTCGTGAGTGGTAAGTCGGGTTAGAACCCTACTTACCACTCACGAGGCTCCACCGGAGGCGCGCGATGGACGAGCGGCAGACCGACGAGGGCGGGGTGCGGAGCGTGCTCCGGACGTTCGACCTGCTCGCCCTGTTCACCGAGCGCCGCCGGACCTGGTCGGTCAAGGACCTGACCGAGGCCAGTGGCCTGGCCAAGACCACCGTGATCCGGCTGATCGCCACCTGCGAGCAGCGCGGCCTGCTCTGGACCACGCCGGACGGCCGGGTCACCGTCGGGCCGGGCATGCTGCGCTGGGCGCAGCTGGCGAACTCCGCCTGGCAGCTGTCCGAGCCGGTCCGCCAGGTGCTGCGCGAGCTTTCGGCGCAGTGCGGCGAGACGGTCAACCTGTACGTCCGCAGCACGACGGTCCGCGTGTGCGTGGCCCAGCAGGAGGGCCCGCAGCACCTGCGGCACGTCGTGGGCGTCGGCGACGAGCTGCCGCTGTGGTCCGGCGCCGCGAGCAAGGTGCTGCTCGGCGGCGCGGATGACGACCTGCTCCGCCGGGTGGCCGCCCTGTCCCCCGGCCCGGCGTCCGCGCGAACCCTCAAGGAGCAGGTCCAGAGCGCGGCCGCGGACGGCTATGCGATCAGCCACGGCGAGCGCGAACTGGGAGCGTCGGGCGTGGCCGCGCCGGTGCTCGATCGCGACGGCCGGGTGCTCGCCGCCCTCGCCCTGAGCGGCCCGACCACCCGGTTCACCGCCGAGCGCGTCACGGACTTCGTCAGCGCCGTGACCAGCGCCGCGCAGTGGATTTCCCGGATTGGGTTGACCGCACCCGGCTAAATCCCTATTTCGTGCCGGTCCGTCCCCGCGACCGGCCGGTTGGTTAGGCTGCCCGGCATGCCGAACCTGCTGGTGGTGGAAGACGACGCCGCGATCGGCAGCGTGCTCGAATCGACCCTGCGCCTGCACGGGTACCAGGTGTGCTGGCGTCGCGACGGCCGGGGCGCGCTGCACGCCGCCGGCATCGGCGAGTTCGACCTCGTGCTGCTCGACCTGGGCCTGCCCGACCTGGATGGCGTCGAAATCTGCCGCAGGCTGCGTGCCGCGCTGCCCGCCGCCGTGCTGGTCATCCTCACCGCCCGCCAGGAGGAGATGGACGTCGTCGTCGGCCTCGACGCCGGCGCCGACGACTACCTCACCAAGCCGATCCGGCTCGGCGAGCTGCTGGCCAGGGTCCGCGCGCACCTGCGGCGCGGCGCCCCGGTCGCGTCCCGGCCGCCGGTCAACGTCGGCGCGCTCACCGTGGACGTCGCCGGGCGCCGGACCACCCTCGGCGGCCGCGAGGTCGTGCTGCGGGCCAAGGAGTTCGACCTGCTCGCGAGGCTCGCCGAGCAGCCCGGCGTGGCGGTCAGCCGCGAGACGCTGATGTCCGAGGTCTGGGACGCGCACTGGTACGGCTCGACCAAGACGCTCGACGTTCACATCGCGGCGCTGCGGCGCAAGCTCACCGCGGCCGCGACGGGCGCCGTCGAGGCGCCGCGGATCGCCACCCTGCGCGGGCACGGTTACCGGCTGGAGGATCCCGCGCGGACCACCGCCGAGCGCGTCGAGCCCTGACGTGCGCCGCCGGATCGTCACCCTCACCGTGCTGGCCGCACTGCTCGCGACCGGTCTGTTCGCGCTGCCACTGAGCGTCGCGGTGATGCAGTACTACCGCGAGGACACCACGTCCGACCTCGAACGCGCCGCCGACACCGTCGCGCTCAAGGTGTCCGACGCGCTCAACTCCGGGCGCCGGCCCGACGTCCCGGCGCCGGCGGGCGACGAAGCCGAGGGGGCAGTCGGGATCTACAGCGCGGACGGCTGGCTGCTGGCCGGGCACGGGCCGACGAAGTCCGACGAAGTCGTGCGCGGCGCCGCCTCGGCGGCCACGGACATGGTGACCGGGCCGGTCGGCGACGAGCAGGTGCTGGCTGTGCCGGTGGTCAGCGGGTCGCGCGTGATCGGCGTGATCCGGGCGTCGGCCCCGCTCTCGCAGCTCTACACGAGGATCGGGCTGACCTGGCTGGCCATGGCCGGGATCGCGCTGGCCGCGGTCGGGGTCAGCTGGCTGGCCGCCCGCCGGTTCACCACCCGGCTGGTCCAGCCGATGGAGGACCTCGCGGCCGCCGCCGAACGGCTCGGCGACGGTGACTTCACCGCCCGCAGCCCGCGCGCCGGGATCGCCGAGATCGACCAGGTCGGCGAGGCGCTCGACGCGACGGCCGCCCGCATCGGGGACACGCTGGATCGCGAACGCGCCTTCTCCGCCGAGGCGTCCCACCAGCTGCGGACCCCGTTGACCGGGCTGCGCCTGCAGCTCGAGGCGGCGCTCGAAACGCCTGGTCAGGACCCGCACGCCGCGATACGCGCCGGGATCGGATCGGCGGACCGCCTGGAGCGCACCATCGAGGACCTGCTCGCGCTGGCGCGCCAGCGCCGGGCCCCACGCGCGCCGCTCGACCTGGACGCGCTGCTCGTCGAGGTCCGCCAGTCCGGGGAGGCGCTGCTCACCCCGCAGGGCCGCACGCTGCGGATCACGGTGGACGACCCGCCGTCGGCGCGGGCGGCTTCCGCGGCAGTCCGGCAAGTGCTCGGCGTCCTACTGGACAACGCGGCGACGCACGGCCGCGGCACGGTCGCGGTGCTGGCCCGCGATGCCGGGGACGCGCTCGCCATCGACGTTTCCGATGAGGGGCCCGACCTCGGCGAGACCGACCCGTTCGCGGCCGCGCGGACCGCGTCCGCCGGTCACGGGATCGGCCTGCGCCTGGCCCGCAGCCTGGCCGAGGCCGAGGGCGGGCGGCTGCGGCTGAGCCTGCCGAACCCGCCGACGTTCACTCTGCTGCTGCCGACCTCCGATGGAACGAATAACCATAATCTGTCGTGATCCTGCACTAAGTCGCGCCTCTTGCACCTGAATACGCAATGTTTGCGTGTTTTCAGGCACGGATTTCGGTGATTACAGTCGTGGGCGTGATCGTCTCCGTCCATCAGGGCCCCGTCGCCGACCTGCCCGCCGCCATGGCGGCGTCCGGCGCCGACCTCGTCGTCGCCGCCGAGATGATCACCACCGGATACCACATCGGTGCCCGCTCGCACGAGCTCGCCGAGCCCTCGGACGGGCCGACCGCGGCCAGGATGTCCGCACTGGCAAGGAAAACCGGGGTTGCGGTGGCCTATGGCTACCCCGAGCACGACGGCGAGCGCGTCTACAACAGCGTGCAGCTGATCGACTCGTCCGGGCAGCGGCTGGCGAACTACCGCAAGACCCACCTGTTCGGCGACCTCGACCGCTCGTGGTTCACCCCCGGCACGGAACCCGTGGTGCAGGCCGAACTCGGCGGGCTGCGGGTCGGCCTGCTGATCTGCTACGACGTCGAATTCCCCGAGCTGGTGCGGGCGCACGCGCTGGCCGGAACCGAGCTGCTGCTCGTGCCGACCGCGCTGATGAGCCCGTACGAACTCGTCGCGGACACGCTGGTGCCCGCGCGGGCGTACGAGAGCCAGCTGTTCGTCGCCTACGCGAACCGGTGCGACACCGAACAGGAGCTGAGCTACTGCGGCCGGTCCTGCGTGGTCTCGCCGACCGGGACCGTCTTGGCCCGCGCCGGATCCGGCGCCGAACTGATCCGCGCCGACGTCACCCGTGAGGCGCTTTTGGCTTCACGACTGGAAAACACCCACCTGGCCGACCGACGGCCCGAACTGTACCGAGGACTCACCGCATGACCTCCGCCGTCCCGGCCGCGATCCACCACGAGGAACCGGCGGGCCGCCCGATCACGATGTTCGGGCCGGACTTCCCGTTCGCCTACGACGATTACCTCGCGCACCCGGCCGGGCTCGGCGCTGTCCCGCCGGAGCGCCACGGCACCGAGGTCGCCGTGATCGGCGGCGGGCTCTCCGGCATCGTCACCGCGTACGAGCTGATGAAGCTGGGCCTGCGGCCGGTGGTCTACGAAATCGCGGAGATCGGCGGGCGGCTGCGAACGGTCCGGTTCCCTGGCTGCCCCGACGACGTCGTCGCCGAAATGGGCGCGATGCGCTTTCCGCCCGCGTCGACCTCGCTCTACCACTACATCGGCAAGGTGGGTCTGGAAACCACGCCGTTCCCGAACCCGCTGGCGGCCGTGACGCCGAGCACCGTCGTGGACCTGAAAGGCGAGTCGCACTACGCGACAATGCCCGGGGAACTTCCCGCGGTGTTCGGCGAGGTCGCTTCCGCGTGGCAGCGGACGCTGGACGACCAGGCTGTCTTCGCGCAGATGCAGGCGGCGATCCGGGACCGCGACGCGAAGACCGTCAAGCGGCTCTGGAACACGTTGGTGCCCCGGCTGGACAACCAGACGTTCTATGGATTCCTCTGCGATTCCCCGGCGTTCTCCTCGTTCCGCAATCGCGAGATCTTCGGCCAGGTCGGCTTCGGCACCGGTGGCTGGGACACCGATTTCCCCAATTCCATCCTGGAGATCCTCCGCGTGGTCTACACCGGCGCGGACGACGAGCACCGCAGCATCGTCGGCGGCAGCCAGCAACTCCCGCGGCGGTTGTGGGAGCTCGTGCCGGAATCGATGGCGCACTGGCCGGCCGGAACGTCGCTGGCGTCGCTGCACGGCGGCGAGCCGCGCCCCGGCGTCACGCGGCTGCATCGCACGGCGCCGAACAACATCACGGTGACCGACGCTTCCGGCCACATCGAGACGTTCGCCGCCGCGGTGTTCACCGCGCAGAGCTGGATGCTGCTGTCGAAGATCGAATGCGACGAGGCACTGTTCCCGATCGATCACTGGACCGCGATCGAGCGCACGCACTACATGGAGTCCTCGAAGGTGTTCGTGCCGGTCGACCGGCCGTTCTGGCTGGACAAGGATCCCGCGACCGGCCGCGACACGATGAGCATGACGCTCACCGACCGGATGCCGCGCGGCACGTACCTGCTCGGCACGGACCCGGACTCCCCCGCGGTGATCTGCCTGTCCTACACCTGGGCTGACGACTCGCTCAAATGGTTGCCGCTGACCGCGGGTGAGCGTGTCGAAGTGATGCTGCAGTCGCTGCGCGAGATCTACCCCGGCGTCGACGTGCGGCGGCACATCATCGGCGACCCGGTCACCGTCTCGTGGGAGGCCGAACCGCATTTCATGGGTGCGTTCAAGGCGAATCTGCCCGGCCACTACCGCTACCAGCACCGGCTGTTCACCCACTTCATGCAGGATGGGCTGGAACCGCGCCACCGCGGGCTGTTCCTGGCGGGCGACGACGTCTCGTGGACGGCGGGCTGGGCCGAAGGCGCGGTCCAGACCGCGCTGAACGCGGTATGGGGCGTACTTCACCACTTCGGCGGTATCACGAATCCGGCGAATCCGGGTCCCGGCGACCTGTTCGACGATCTGGCACCGATTTCCCTCCCGGACTGAAGGCACTCACCCAGGCGAATGACCGTCTCCGACATAGCCGGCATTAATCTGCCTGGGGGAACGGGCTATGCGACGATAGGAGTATGAACACCGAGCCGGCGCCGAGATGGCGAAGACTGGAACCGGACGAACGGAAGGAACAGATCTTCGCTTGCGCGGCGCGGCTGTTCGGTGAGAAGCCCTACTCGGAAGTGTCCACTTCGGACATCGCGGGTGCCGCGGGTGTCGCGCGCGGCCTGATCAACCATTACTTCGGCACCAAACGCGAGCTGTATCTGGAGATCATCCGGCGCGCGCTGACGGTGCCCCGGCTGGCTGTCGAAATCCTGCCGGAGGGCCCGCTCGACCTCCGCGCGAACGTCGCGATCGACTGGTTCCTCGACATGGTCACCAGCCAGGAACGGATGTGGCTGGCCGCGATCGCGCCGGAGGGCATCGGCCGGGACCTGGAAGTCGAACGGATCCTCGAAGAGGCGGATCGAGAATCCGCGGACCGTGTGCTCGAGGCGGTGGGTCTGACCAGAGAAAGCGAGCACGGCGAGGAGCTGAACGCGCTGGTCCGCGCGTTCGGCGGGATGGTCAAGGCGGCCGGGCGCGAATGGCTGGTGCGGCGTTCGCTCAGCCGGTCTCAAGTCCACCTGCTGCTCAGCCGGTCTCTGGTGACGCTGGTCGGGGACGTCTTCCCGGCGATCCAGGACGGCTCACCCAGGCCCCCGGCTCCGCGCCACGGCGAAGATTGAGTCCTTCGCCTGAAGACCGAAACCCCCGACGCCACGAGGGGGAGGAGGGCGCCAGGGGTTCCGGGCCGGTGGCGGACCACCGGCTCGTGCGCACGGTACGCGCCTACTCTGTCAAGTCGCTGTCACGAAGATCGTCGAGGCGCCGCGCGAGTCCGTCGAGGCACCGTTCGACGGCGTAGTCGTACAGCCGGGTGTAGTAGCCGGCGGCGAGATCCGGGTCGCCCATCAGGGTGTGCATCTCCTGGCCCAGCTGGGCCATCCCGGGCAGGTCCGCGCGGTGGCGGTAGCCGGCGTACTCCTCGGTGTTCTGGATCTGCAGCGCCACCACGCCGTCGCGGTCGTCCTCCATCGCGACGAACTGGCACGCGGTGGCGAGCAGGAGGTTGTAGGCCAGCGCGCTTTCGTCGCCGAATCCGGCCCGCTGCAGTGTGCTGACCCCGGCGTCGATGGTGCGGACGGCGGCGCTCACCGACGGGCCGAACAGCGCCAGGCGGCGCGCGCAGCCGGGATATTGGCGCAGGGTCGTCCGCAGGTTCGTGAGCAGCGAGGTGAACCACTCCTGCCAGCCCAGGTGTCCGGCGGGCAGTTCCAGCAGGCCGACCACCCGGTCCAGCACCGCGGCGGTGACCGCGTCCCGGTCGCCGACGTGGTGGTAGACGACCGCGGGATAGGCGTCGACGGCGCCGGAAAGCTGGCGCAACGTCCAGTTGTCGAGCCCGCGCTCGGCGGTCAGGACCGTCGCCGCGTCGATGATCCGGTCGGCGGTGACCGCCGGCAATCCCGCCGCGGCCCGAGACCGTGGACGCTGGCCCGTACCCGAAGATGAGATCGCCATGGGGCGCTACGGTATCCGCCCGGCACGGGGTTGTGCCAGCGCGCCCGGCGTGCGGCAGGATCACGGTATGCCACGCGCACAGGCCAACGGGATCGAGCTCGAGTACGACACCTTCGGCGACCCCGCGGATCCGCCGCTGGTCCTGGTGATGGGCCTCGGCGCCCAGATGATCACGTGGGAGACCGCGTTCTGCGAACTCGTCGCCGCGCGCGGATTCTTCGTGGTGCGCTACGACAACCGCGATGTCGGGCTGTCGACTTACTTTGACGACGCGCCCACGCCGGACCTCGCGGCGCTCGCCTCGGGTGATCTGGCCACCGCGGCGTACACACTGTCGGATCTCGCGGACGACGCCGTCGGCCTGTTCGACGCGCTCGGCATCGCGAAGGCGCACGTCGTCGGCGCGTCGATGGGCGGGATGATCGTGCAGCAACTGGCGATCGACCACCCGGACCGGCTGCTGAGCGTCACCTCGATCATGTCGACCACCGGCGACCCGGCGGTCGGCCAGGCCGAGCCGTTCGCGCTGGCCATCCTCACGCGGGCCCCGGCGCCCGACCGCGCCAAGGCGATCGAGGACAGCATCGACGCCTACCGTTCGCTCGGCTCGCCCGGCTACCCCGACGACGAAGCGTTCCTGCTGGCCAAGGCCACCGCGCACTACGACCGCGCGCGAAACCCGGCGGGCACCTGGCGGCACGCGGCGGCGGTCGTCGCTTCCGGCGATCGCACCGCCGGGCTGCGAGAAGTCCGGTTGCCCACCATGGTCATCCACGGCGCCGCCGACCCGCTGATCAACGTCAGCGGCGGCAAGGCGACCGCGGAGGCGATCCCCGGCGCGGAGCTGCTGATCGTGCCGGGCATGGGCCACAATCTGCCGCGCCCGGTGTGGCCCGACGTCGTAGACGCGATCGTGCACGTCACCTCGAGGGTCAACAATTCGTAAAGAAGCACGGCCCTCGGCGTAGGTAATGTGTCCCCGGCCACGTCGGGCCGGCGGGTCCGGCGGTGCACTGGACGTATGCGCACAGACAAGATGGCAGGCGGATTCGGCTTCCCGATCGGCTGTGTTGGCGTCGTGGCGGCGGTGATCGCCGCCGAGCTCGCCGGCGCGACCGGACAGCCGTGGTATTCGGTGTTCACCGTGGGCTTGGTCGTGCTCGCGATCGCGGCCTGGACGACGGCGCCCGCGGCGGCGGGGGTCGCGCTCGTCGGCTGGGCGCTGCATTCGGGGTTCGTGCTCGGCCGTGCCGGACGCCTCGTTTTCGACGGCCCGGCCGCGCAGGCCGCGGTGGTACTCGGCGTGGCGTTGCTGCTCGGCTTGCTCGGCAGCGCCGCACTGCGGTATCAGCGGCCGGTTTCCGTCCCGGCGCCGCGCCGGCCGACCACCGTCCCGGCCCGGCGGGCCGCGAGCGCGGCGATGACGCGCGGCAGGCCGACGGGGTGAACCGGGTCGATCCCGGTCAGCTCCCGCACCCGGCGTAGCCGGTAGTCGACGGTGTTGGGGTGCACGTGCAGCCGCGCCGCGGTCCGCCGCCGGTTCGTCTCGTGCGTCAGGTAGACGTCGAGGGTGTCCAGCAGCTCGGGATGCGCTTCCAGCGGGGTCAGCTCCGCCGCGAGCCGGTCGCGCGCGGCGCCGGGGCGGGTCAGCTGGTACTCCACGAGGACGTCGTCGAGCCGGTACAGCCCGGGCTCGCGGCCGAACCAGCGGACCACGTCGAGCACCTCGCTCGCCTGCCCGGCGGCGATCCGGACTCCTTCCGGCGCAGCGGTTTCCGCCGCCGCGAAGACCTCCACGCCTGCGGCACGCCCGGCCGTGCCCAGTAGCCGCCGCCAGCCCTGAACGTCCACTTCGGACAGACGTCCGCCCAGTGGCAGCAACAAAAGCCCGCCCGGGCCATCGACCGAGGCGAGCACGCCGTCGCCGCACGCCCGCTCGAACGCCGCCAGGAAGCGCCTCAGCTTGCGCCGGACCGCGATCTCGGCGTCGACCTCCGGCGAGGCCTCGTCGGCGTGCGGGCCGAGCTCGACGCTCAGCACCAGGTAGCGCCGGGGCAGCGTGATCCCGGCCGAGCGCGCCACGACCTCCACCGGGCCGCCGTCGACGAGCACGGACAGCAGCGAGCGCCGGGCGGTGTGCTCCTGGCCGACCTTGGTGCGCAGTTCTTCGAGGTATCCCCTGGTCACAGCCCGGGTGACGCTGCCGGCGAAGTCGAGCATCCGGTCCGCGACCTCGGTGAGGTCCACCAGCTCGCCCGGCTTCGCCTCGGCCACGCCGACGGCGAAGATCTCGCGCGCCCCGACGTGATACGCGCTCAGCACGGCTTCGAGCGGGAAGCCCTCCTCCGCGCGGCGCGCCGCCGACGTGCCGATCTGGCGCAACTCGACGGCGTTGAGCGGACGATCCTCACGCAGGCTGCGGCAGAACGCGCGCAGCGCCTGGCGGGTGATCACCGCGATTTCGCCGTGCAGTTCCTCGACCGGCAGCCGCCGGTACTCGGGGACCTCGGCCTGGATCCGGCGCAAGACGCGGCCGAGCAGCTCGGGCTCCTCCTGCGCCAGCCGTTCGTGGACGAGCCGGCCGCCCAGTGACAGCGTCCCGCCCGGTTTGTGCGCCATCACAACCGGACCCCCTCATCTCTGCCCCAGTTCCCAGTCAATGTGACCACGCTCGGTACCGATGATGTTACGGAAACCCAGTAACGGTCATGCGTCAAGGAGGACGGCATGCGCAGGACAACGACGTCCATCGCCCTCATGGTCACCGTGCTCGGCGGGCTGCTGACGGGCACGGCGGCGGCGGGACCGGCCGGGGAGTACGTCGCGCTCGGGGACTCCGCGGCGGCGGGTCCGCTGATCCCGCCCGCGGACCTGTCGTCACCGGGCTGCGCGCGTTCGCTGGCGGACTATCCGCACGTCACGGCGAAGAAACTCGGGCTGCCGCTGAAGGACGTCACGTGCTCCGGCGCGACGACCGCGGACATGGCCGGCTCGCAGCAGACGACGTCCGGCCCGGTCGCCCCGCAGCTCGACGCGCTGAGCGCCGCGACCCGGACCGTCACGCTGACCATCGGCGGCAACGACATCGGCCTGGTCGGCGCGGCGACGAGCTGCATCAACCTGCTGCCGGGCATCCTCCCCGACTGCGTCGACCGGTTCACCGCGGGCGGCCACGACCAGCTGGCCGAGGCCATCACGGCGTTCGAGCCGAAGTGGGGCGCGCTGCTCGAGGCGATCCACGCGAAGGCGCCTTCCGCCAAAATTTTCGTAGCGGGCTATGGAACTTACTTGCCGCACAACGGTTGCTGGCCGCTCGCGCCCCTTTCGGCGCGCGACGCCAACTACATCCAGGGCAGCGTCGACCGCCTGAACGCCGCTCTGACCCGGCAATCCGCGGCCCACGACGCGAAGTACGTGGACGTCCGGAAGGCATCTATCGGCCACGACGTCTGCAAGCTCCCGGGTGTGAAGTGGTTCGAGAGCGTCATCCCGACGTCGCCGGCCGCGCCCCTGCACCCGAACGCGGACGGGATGAAGGGCATCGGCTCCTACGTCGCCTCCGCCATCCGCAGCTGAGCCATAATCGCCTTGAGCGTGCGGGCGCCTGCGGGGTCCTCGTCGGTCGCGGCGGGGACCACCGCCAGCTCGGAAACCCCGGCCGCGGCGTAGGCCTCGGCTTTCGCGGCGATGTCGGAGGGCGAGCCCACGAGGCCGACCGCCTCGATCACCTCGGGCTCGATCGCGGCGAGCAGCTCACGCGGATGCGGCTTCGTCAGGGCGAAGTCGACGAGCGCGCCGAAACCCTCCGCGCGGAACATGTCCGAGTAACCCGGCGCCGCGAGGTAGCCGACGATGCCGCGGCGCAACTGCTCCACCGTCGCCGGGCCTGGGTCGACCGCGCCCACCACCCAGGCCGCGACCGGCGGCGGCGTGGGTGTCGCCGCGCGAAGCTGCTCCACCAGCACCCCGGCTGTCGCGGGGCTGACCAGGTTGATCACCATGCGGTCCGCGTGGCGCGCGGCGACCTCCACCGAGCGGGCGCCGAACGCCGCCACGGTCAGCGGGGACTTCGGCGCCGCCAGCCGCAGCCGGTACCCGGTCTTCTCGCCGCCGAGCAGCCGACGGACCGCGACCGCCGAGTCCTCCAGCACCGCCGCCGCTTGAGCACGCGACCGGCCGTGCCAGGTCCGGACCACGACGTCGCTCGACGTCCCGAGCGCGATCCCGGTGGTCCGCCCGGTCAGCGCCGCCACCGACGCGACGCCCATCGCGATCATCGCCGGGTCCCGCACCGCGACCGGCAACGGCCCGAACGTCAAGGAGATCCGGCTGGTCGCCGCGCCGATAGCGGTGCCGAGCGCGAAGGCGTCCCACGTCGCCATCTCGCCGATCCACAGCTCCGGATATCCGGCTTCCTCGGCCGCGCGAGCCGTCGCCAGTACCTCCTCGGGCGGGCGGTCCTGCCAGAACCCGAGCGACACCGAAAGCCTCATGCCGCCTCCACAACGGTCGCCACCACGGTCGTGAACGAGCCGCCGATGTTCAGCGTCAACGCCGTCCGCGCGCCTTCCACCTGGGTCTCCCCCGCCGTCCCGGCGACCTGCCGCGCGGCGTCGTGCACCATCCGAACCCCGGTCGCGCCGACCGGATGCCCGAGCCCGATCAGCCCGCCGCTGGGGTTGATCCGCGCGAGCCCGCCCTCGGCGATGAACCGGCCGCCGTCCCCCGGCGGCGCGACGCCGAGGTGCTCCAGCGCGACCAGCCCGGTGATCGTGAAGCAGTCGTGCAGCTCGACGACGTCCAAAGCGTCCGGCCCGGCCACACCCGAGCGGCGGTAGGCGTCGACGACCGCACCCCGCAGCTGCGGGAACAAGTACTCGCCGTCCGACAATTTCCCGGCCAGTGAGAGGTGCGCTGTCCGGTGGCCGAACCCGGAGATCCGCGGGAAGCCTCCGCCCAGACGTTCGGCGAAAGACGAGGAAGCCAGCACCACGGCCGCGGCCCCGTCGGTGATCCGGCCGCAGTCCTGCTTGCGCAGGCTGCCCTCGATCACCGGGTTCAGCGTGTCGTCCGCGCCGAACGCACCCGCGGGAAACGTCCAGTCGCGAGTCTGGGCCAGCGGATTCCGTGCCGCGCAAGCAAAAGCGTGCTCGGCGAACATCCCCAGGTGCGCCGGATCCAGCCCGTAGCGCCGGTCGTAGGCCGAGGCGACGTCGGCGAACAACGCGGGCCACGGGAACTTCGCGCCCACGGCCTCGTGCCCCACCCAGGCCGCCGACCCCAGATACTCCGCGGCCTGCTGCCCGGACGTGACCCGCATGAGTTCAACCCCGACCACCAGCGCGAGGTCGTACCGGCCGGACTCCAGATCCGCGCAGGCCGCGAGCACCGCCGTGCTGCCGGACGCGCAAGCCGCTTCGTGCCGCGTGCTGGGGATGCCGTCGAGCTCGGGCACCGCCGCCACCAGCAGCCCGCCCAGCTGGGCCTGCCCGGTGAACAGCTCGGCCGCGAGGTTGCCGACGTGCGCGACCTCGACGTCCGCTACCTCGACCCGGGCATCGGCCAGCGCGGCGGGCACCACCTCGGCGAACATCCCGAAGAGGCCCTCCTCCGCGAAGTCGCGCGCGAAGTCGGTCTGCGCCCCGCCCAGCACGAACACGCTCATCGGCTCACTCCACTCGCTCGCGCAGCTCCCGCTTGAGGATCTTCCCGATGGGGTTGCGCGGCAGGTCGGCCGCGTACTCAGCCGCTCGGGCCACTTGAACGCGGCCACGCGCCGGTCGCGCAGCCGCGCGACCAGCTCGTCGAGTCCGGTGGTGAGCGGGGTCGCGGCGGGACGACGAACAGGCAGACCCTCTCGCCCAGACGCTCGTCCGGCATCGCCGACGCCGCGACCTGGTCGACGCCGGGGTCGCCGACGAGCAGACCCTCGATCTCGACGGCGGAGATGTTGTTGCCACCGCGGATGATCAGGTCCTTGGCGCGGTCGACCTAGCACGTAGCATCGCGGCGGTCCCCGGGGATCTCGAAGACGTCGCCGGTGCGGTAGCAGCCGTCCTCGTCGAACCCCGAGTCCAGCGGCTCGCCAGGTTCCAGTAGCCGGCGAAGACCGTGGGCCCGGCGAGCCGCAGCTCGCCGGGGCGACCTGGCTCGGTGACCTCGGTCCCGTTGACCAGGTCGACGCAGCTCGGACCTAGGTCACCCGGTCGGATGCTCGACCAGGGGAAGTCGGCAGCCGTAGTTCGGGAAGAAACTCGCCGCGCAGCTCGGGGTCCGGCATTCGATCGGGTCGCCGAAGCAGCGCGGTGCCCTCGTTGGAGCCGAAGAAGTTGATGACCTCGATCCCGTACGCTCGCGCCCACGGGCGCACCATGCCAGGCGACAGCGGCGCCGAGCCGGAGCCGATCTCGCGCAGCGCCGAGATGTCCACTGTGGAAATATCGCTCGTTCGTGCAGCAACATGGTCAGCAGCGCCGGCGGCGCGAGCGTGTACGTCACCCGCTCGGAAGCCAGCTGGGACAGGAACACCGGCAGGTCGAAGGGATGGTGCGGGACGAACACCGCGCCGGTCTGCAGCCAGGGCAGGAACATGCCGCCGATCCCGGCCATGTTCGTCATGGGGAACGGCGAAAGCAGGACGTCCTCGGCGGTCAGCCCGGCGGCCTGCGCGCAGCCCGCCGCGGTCGTGAGCCAATCGCCGTGACAGCGCGGCACCGCCTTCGGCTCGGCTTCGGTGCCGGACGTCCAGCAGATGGTCACGCAGTCGTTGACATCCACGTCCAAAGAAGCGACGTGAGAGTCCAAAGTGGATTGTTCTGTCGGTGTCAGTGGCGCTTCCGGCCAGGGCAGCGCCCCGGCCGGTTCGTCGTCCCCCCGGGCGACGACGAACCGGACCGAAGGTGCCACTGCGTTGAGCCCAAGGGCCGCCCCGGCGAGCTCGCGCCCGCCGTACCCGGAACTCGTGATCACCCCGACAGCCCCGGTGCGCCGGCACATCGGGCCCATCTCGTGTTCCCGGTAGGACACCGGGAACGGGGTGACGATCGCGCCGATGCGCACGATCGCGAGGAACGCTTGGACCAGGGCCGAGCAGTTCGGCAGCTGCACGGCCACCACGTCACCTGCTCGCACCCCTCTGGCGAGCAGGAACGCGGCCAGCACGTCCACGCGTTCGTTCAGTCGGTTCCAGGACCACCGCACCGGATCGCGTCCGACCAGTGCGGTGGTGTTCGGTGGATCGACCAGCGCGAGACCCTCCGGGTCGGCGCCGACCCGCTCCCTCACGAGCTGGTCGATCGTTTCCGCGGACCACCATCCCCGCGCCCGGAAATCCCGGGCGCGACCCTCTCGATGGCATCTCATCCGCGGAGCTTGTCCAGCTGATCCGCTCGAACCCAGGTCGCGTGAAAACCGAGCGGGACACGCTGGGGCAGCAGGACCCTGGCCACGGGTCCGGCAGCGAGATCGGCGGCGTCGAAGATGTCCAGCTCGGAGCGCCCCTCACGCTCGTCCTGGACAAACGTCACCAGATAACCGTCAGCCGAATCGACGGCTGCTCCGTCACGGGGTGCGAACGGAGCCTCACTGCCCCACCGGCCGGGACCGAACCGGTATTCGGTCTTGGAGCCGGCAAGATTGTCGTAGCGCACGAGCCCGTCGAACTTCAGTGTCGACTCGGGCGAGATGTGCACCGTGTAGGAGTACCGGTTCCGCGCGCCGACGCCTCGGGAGTCGACGGTCGGGAACTCGGTGTTGTCGTCGTCGAGCTGGTTCTCCACGCACACGCCGGTCCGCAGGTTGAAGCGGTAGCGGTGCAGCGAAGCGTCCAGCCGCAGGTAGGAGAGCATCTTCGCGAGCGGGGTGTGCGCGTCGGGCCGTGGCTGCGGGCGCTGCACGCGGCAGACGTCGAGGACGACCTCTTCGCCCTGCTCCCAGGCGTTCACGACGTGGTAGATGTAGCACGGGCTGGCCTCGAACCAGCGGATCTGGCTACCGTTCCCGTAGCGTGGCATCACCCCGAACCGGCTCGGCATCGAGCGGTCGAAGTGCAGCTTGTGACGGCCCTGTCTCGGCGGCCTGCGAGGTCTTGGACCAGCGGCAGGTCCATCAGCACGGCGTAGTGCTCGGTGATGGCCATGTCGTGCGGCAGCCGCGGGCCGGGCAGCTCGATCTCGGTCGTGGTGACGACCTGGCCTTCCGCGCTGATCACGCCGTAACGCAGGTACGGCGGGCGGGGGCCGTAGTCGAACCAGAAGAGCTCGCCGGTCCGCTCGTCGACCTTCGGGTGCGCCATCATGTCGCCGACCAGCGTGCCCAGGAAGTCTTCGGCACCCAGCGTCTCCAGCGACAGCGGGTCGAGGCCGTACGGTGAGCCGCACAGGTACCAGGTCGCGAGCACGCGGCCGCGGTGGAAGATGACGTCGGTGTTGGCGTTGTCCTTGAGCCCCAAGCCATGCGTGTTGCCGAAGGGGTTGTCCTTCGGGTTCTCCATGACACCGCTCCAGAGCGCGCGGCCGGCGGCGGATTCCGCTTCGAAGGCCTTCGTGCGGACCCAGCGGTTGCGGTAGCGGGCCTTGCCGTTCTCCAGATGGACCGCGTGGATCATGCCGTCGCCGTCGAACCAGTGGTAACGGCCTTCCGGCGCGAACCGCGGGTTGGGCCCGTTGCGCAGGTAGACGCCGTTGAGGTCGGCCGGGATCTTGCCGATGACCTGCAGGTCCTCGGCGTCGATCTCCTCGCCGACCGGCGCGTAGACGCCGAGCAGGTACGGATTCGGCTCGTCACCCGCGACCGGACTGGCCACCATCAGCGGCTGTTCGGAAGTGCTGGTCATCGGCCTGCTCCCTGCTTGCTCGGGTCACCGCGCTGCTTGCTGAGGACGACACTATGATTTCTGTACCCAGGTGTCAATAGGCTTCTTTTGCTGTAGCTAGGTGTAGGCTGAAGCCGCCATGTAACGAGGGGGAACGGTGACCGAAGCGACTGCACACCGCATGCGGCCCGCGGGGGATCCGCTCCGCAGAGCGCTCGAACTGGTCGGTGATCAGTGGACGCTGCTGATCCTGCAGAGCCTGTTCCTGCGCTTCCGCCGCTACGAGGAACTACGCCTCCGCCTGGGGATTTCCCCGACGGCGCTGTCCGGGCGCCTGCGTGACATGGTCGAAGCGGGCATGCTGACGCGCGTGCCGTACCGGGATGCCCAGCGCACCCGGCACGAGTACCGGCTGACCGAGCGCGGGCTGGAACTCTGGCCGCTGCTGATCTGCATCTGGGCCTGGGAACGCGAATGGGTCGAGGGCAGGCGTGAGGTATTGCCCACACTCATCCACCTCGACTGTGAGCTGGCTACATCCGCGCCCCTCGGGTGCGCGGCCTGCGGACGCCGGGTCGACGCCCGCGACGTCCGCGCCGAACGCCTCGACTCGACCGGCGTAGCGGCCGCGACGGCGACCAAGCGGTTCCGCCGCAAGGACGCCGAATCGCTGGCCGCCGACCCGATGATGTTCTTCCCCGACACCATGGAGCTGCTCGGCGACCGCTGGTCGACCGGCCTGCTCGTCTCGGCACTGCTGGGCGCGCGGCACTTCTCGGAGTTCGAGCGCGAGCTGGGCATCGGCCCGAGCGTGCTGTCGGGGCGGCTGAGCAAGCTCGTCGAGGTCGGCGTGCTGCGCACCGGCACCGCGAAGACCCGCACGGACGCCCGTGACTACCGGCTGACGGCGAAGGGCCTGGCGTTCTTCCCCGCGCTGGCCTTCATCGCGGAGTGGTCGCGGGGGTTCGAGGTGACCGGCCAGGAGCCGGACATCACGCTCAACCACGTCGAGTGTGGCAACCGGCTGCGGCCGATGCTCCTGTGCGACCATTGCGGCCGCCCGCTCAAACGCACCACGGTGCAGTTCGGCGGGGTCCCCTCCCCTAAGCACTAGCCCTCCGATGGTGACGAGAATCCAAATCGGCTCGCCATCACCCGGCTACGGTGCCAGGCTGGGACAGTCACACGTCGTCAGTTTCGGAGGTAAGCATGAGTGAACCGGATCCGTCGCCCAGCGGCGAAGAAGACGACGTCAAGCGCAAGTTCAAGGAAGCGCTGGAGCGCAAGCAGGCCCACGCGCGGTCCGGCGCGTCCCACGAGAACGCCGGCGGCAAGAACCAGCACGCCCACGGTCCCGCCGCCAACAAGCGCACCTTCCGCCGCAAGAGCGGCTGAGGTCAGAACGGCGAATGACTCGTCGAGCGTTCCGGGCGGTTCGAACCGCCCGGAACGCCGACGATCCCTTCGGGTCTCAGACGGTCAGGATCGAGCGAAGTCGTCCGACCTCGGCCATCCGCCGCTCGGCGAGCCGGTCCGCGGCCGTTGCCGGGGGCACCCCGTCGGCCTCGGCCAGCGCGAACACCGCCTTCGTCGTGTCGAAGATGGCGGTGGTCTTGCGCTTGGCCCGCGCGAAGTCGAAGCCGTGGCGCTCGTCGTCGACCTGGATCACGCCCCCGGCGTTGACCAGGTAGTCGGGCGCGTAGAGGATGCCGCGGTCGGCGAGCTGCTTGTCGATCCCCGCGTGGGCGAGCTGGTTGTTCGCCGCGCCGCAGACAATCCGGGCGTTGAGCATCGGCACGGTGTGGTCGTTCAGCGCGCCACCGAGCGCGCACGGCGCGAAGACGTCCAGCTCGCTCTTCAGCAGAGTGTCCACATCGGACACCGCATGGACACCGGGATACAGCGCGCGGGTGCGCTCGATCGCGGGCGCGTAGACGTCGGTGAGCACGACCTCGGCCCCGGCCTCCACCAGGTGGCCGACCAGGATGTGCCCGACCTTGCCGACCCCGGCGACGCCGACCCGGCGCCCGGCCAGGTCCGGGGTGCCCCAGACGTGCTCGGCCGAGGCGCGCATGCCCTGGAAGACGCCGAACGCGGTGAGCACGGACGAGTCGCCCGCGCCGCCGTCCTCGGGGAACGGCCGGTGACGAAGTCGGATTCGCGGGCGACGATGTCCATGTCCTGCACGAAGGTGCCGACGTCGCACGCGGTGATGTAGCGGCCGCCGAGCGACTGCACGAAGCGCCCGAACGCGCGAAGCAGCGCTTCGGACTTCAGCGTCTTCGGGTCGCCGATGATCACGGCCTTGCCGCCGCCGAGGTCGAGCCCGGCGAGCGCGTTCTTGTAGGCCATCCCCTTCGACAGCGCGAGCACGTCGTCGAGCGCGTCGTTCTCGTCCTCGTAGGGATAGAACCGGGTACCGCCGAGCGCGGGGCCCAGCGCGGTGGAGTAGATGCCGATGATGGCCTTGAGGCCACTGGCTTCGTCGTGGCAGAACACGACCTGTTCGTGCCCGGACGACCGGGCGAACACTCCTTCGGTCACGGTGGTGACTCCTTTGTCTACCCGCGCCCGGGTTCGTGGCCCGGACGCGATTCGGGGTGGCCGGAGCGGTGGGCGCGGCGAAGGTCTTCCGCCGCGGTTCCCGCTCCTGGCATCAACCTAGAACCCCGCGATGATCGTGGCTACCGCAGGTCTGGTGTTCCCGCCTAGCCGCGCACGATCTCGCCGAGCGTCCCCATCGCCGTCTCGAGCTGGAGGTCCGAGAGGTAGGGCGCCGGGCCGAACCGCAGGTACTCGCCGCGGCTGTCGGTGCGGACCCCGCGGGCGGCCAGCTCCGTCTGGAGTTTGCCCGCGTCCTGGCTCCGCAGCGAAAGGAACCCGCCGATCATGCCCAGCGGCGTCTCCCGATCCCGCGTCACGACGTCTTCGGGGAGGCCGAGGCTGTCGAAGACCTGCGCCAGGAGCCCGACCTGGTGCTGGGAGACCTCGCGCAGGAACTCCGGGGTGAGGCCCTGCTCGGCGAAGAAGCGCTGCACCCGGACCCCGCGGTAGTGGCTCGTGGGGTCGTAGGTGGCGCCGGCGAACCGGTCGCCGCCGGTGGCGTAGGCGACCGCGCCGGGACGGCGTTCGTCGGCGAGGGCGCCGAACTCGGCGTACCAGCCGGTGATCACCGGGCGCAGCTCCTGGGCGTGCGCGGGCAGCCGCAGGAAACAGTTGCCCTCGCCGAGCTGCAGGTACTTGTACCCGCCGCCGAGCACCCAGGCGTTGGTCAGCCCGAGGTCGTGCAGCGCGAACGGCACCACGCCGAGCGCGTGATAGGCGTCGACGACGAGCTCGATCGACTTGCCACGGCAGACGTCGGCGAGGTGCGCCAGGCCCGGCACCAGCCGGGAGGTCTCGAAGAGCACCGCGGAGACGAGCACGGCGGCGGTCCGGTCGTCGACCTCGGCGGCGACGCGCTCGGCGAGCGTGGGCACCGGGTCGAGCGGCACGCGCACGACCTCCACGCCCTCCTCCTCGAGGCGGGCGAGCTGGCGGCGCAGGGTGTGGAACTCGCCCTCCGTGGTGACCAGCCGCGGCCTTCGCGGCAGTTCCATCGCGGACAGGAAGCGCAGGACGAGGTCGTGCGTGCTGGCGCCGAGGGCGTACTCGCCGTGCGGGTCGCCGAGGAGCACGCGGAATCCCGCGCGCAGCTCGTCGGCCTTGGCGAGCGCGCGGTCCCACTTGGCGTCGACGTCGCGAGCGGCGTCGGCGAACGCTTCCAGGACGCCCTCCTCGGCGACGTCCGGCCATGCCTGGTGCGAGTGGGCGGTGAGCAGCAGACGCTCTCCGACGGCGAAGCGGGTGTAGTGCTCGGCGAGGGAGTTGGTGCCGCGCAGGTCTTCGAGGGTGGTCACAGACGGCTCCGTACGGCCCAGAGATCCGGGAACATCGGCTGGAAGAGGGTGGTACGCAGGTAAGTCGCGCCGGACGACCCTCCCGTCCCGGTCTTGTCGCCGATGGTGCGTTCGACCATCTTCACGTGCCGGTACCGCCACTCCTGCATCCCTTCGTCGAGATCGACCAGACACTCCGCCACGACGGAAGGAGGCCCGTCGTCGTGGTACATGTCCAGCAATATCGCTTGCAGGTCTTCTGACGGCTCCACCGGTCGAGTGACGTCTCGGTCACACGACACCGGGTAGCCGGTGACCTTCAGGTAGGCGAGGAAGGAGTCGAAAACCGAGGGCCGGGACATCGCTTCCGAGATGCGTTTCCGCTGCTCACCGCCCTCGGGATAGTGCGCGAAGACGCGCTCGTCGCGCCGCCCGAGTACTGCTTCGAGCTCGCGGAACTGGGCCGATTGGAAGCCACTGGACGCGTCCAGACGGGCGCGGAAGCTGGTGAACTGACTGGGCGTCATCGTCTCGAGGACGTCGATCTGCGCGACGACGACCTTGAGGATGGTCAGGATCCGGCGCAGCGCGCGGATCGCCTGCGCGGTGTTGCCCTCGGCCAGGTTCTGCTGCAGGTACTCCGCCTCGTGCAGGATCTGCTTGAACCACAGCTCGTACACCTGGTGGATCACGATGAACAGCAGCTCGTCGTGCTCGTCCGAACGCGGGCGCTGCGCGGCGAGCACCTCGTCGAGCGCGAGGTACGAGGTATAGCTGAGGGCTTGTTCGGTACTGCTCATCCTTGGGTCACCTCGTCGAAGTGGCGCTGCGCCGGCGTGGCCAACGCGCTGTACAGATCGTGGAACAGTTCGACCGCGGCCGCTCGCCGGTCCGGTGCGGCGACCAGCTCGGCGGGCAGTTCGGGGTCGAGCGAGGGGAACGCGCGGAAGGTGTGCACCAGCCTGGTGCGCACCTCGAACGCGGCGGCGTCGGCCAGCTTGCCGGTACCGGAATAGCGGCGGAACCCCTCGACGAAGGCGGTGTAGCGGGCGGCGAGCTCGTCCAGGTCCCAGGCGCGCCCGGCGAACCGGCGGACGTCGAGCGCGGCCGACGGGCGGCCGAGCAGCAGACCCGCGTACTCGGTGACGTCCAGCTCGGCGAGCAGGGCGAGCACCTCGGCCTCGCGGTCGTGCGGCGCGATCCAGGTGCCGTCCTGGTACGGGCCGAAGCCGAGGAAGCGCAGCCGCCGCACCAGCCGTTCCCTGGCCGGGCGGCGGGTCTCCGGGATGCTCTGCCACAGCACGGTCCACTCGCCGGCGGGCCGCTCGCGGCGGCCGAGGGAGAAGATCCGCCGGTCGCCATCGGCCAGCAGGGCCACCGTCCGGCGGGTCAGCGAGTAGTGGATGTGCCGGCCCTCGCGGTGGCGGGCCAGCAGGTCGCGCCGGACCAGCCGGGTCAGCGCGATCCGCGCGGCCCCGTCGGAAAAGCCCAGCTCGGCGAGCACCGCGACCAGCCCGCCCGACCAGACCCGCCGCGTCTCGCGCGGGTGCACGTAGCTGCCCAGCAACGTCACGACCAGCTCCTGAGGGCTGGCATCGAACGTGTCGGCAGGCATGAGCGCAACTCTATACACCTCAGGCCGCTGCGGTGTAGCTTGATTCGAGTGACGTATTTCGCGGATCTCAGCAGCCGCCAGGTCGCCGAGCTGCCCGGCGCCGCGCGGGTCCCGGTGCTGCTGCTGCCGCTGGGCGCGATCGAGCCGCACGGCCCGCACGCGCCGCTGGGCACCGACCCGCTGATCTCGCGCGGGATGTGCGCACGCGCGGCCGACCGGCTGGCCGCGGCCCCCGAAGTCCAGGTCCTGATCCTTCCCGAGCTGCCCTACGGCGTGACCCGGTTCGCCGCCGGATTCGCGGGCAGGATCCACATCGACGAGGAGACGCTGCACGCGCTGCTGGTGGACATCGGCGTCGCGCTGATCTGGCAGGACCTCACCCGGATCGTGCTGGTCAACAACCACTTCGAGCCCGCGCACCTGAAGACGTTGCGCCGCGCGGTCGAGACGCTCAACGGCCGCGGCGGGCGGGTCGCCCTCCTCGACCTGGTCCGGCGGCGGCACGCGCAGCGGCTGACCGAGGAGTTCCGGTCCGGCGAGTGCCACGCCGGGCGTTACGAGACGTCGCTGGTGCTCGCCGACCAGCCGGAGCTGGTCGACCAGGCACTGATGCGGACGTTGCCGCACGTGCCGATCAGCTTGACCGCCGCCGAGGAGGGCTTTCTGGAGGCGGGGATGACGGAGGCCTACTGTGGTGCTCCTGCCGAGGCGAGCGCGACCGAAGGCGCAGAGGTGTTTTCGACCTTGACCGACCTGCTGGTGGAAGCGATCCGGGAGCTGGCCCGTGCCTGAGCCGTTCAACCTCGCCACCCACTTCGTCGATCGGCACGTGGCCGAGGGCCGCGGCGACCGGACCGCGCTGTTCGTCGGCGATCGCGTTGTCTCCTATGCCGAACTGGCCGCGCTGACCAACCGGATCGGGCACGTGCTGCTCGACGCCGGTGTCCGAAAAGGACAGCGGGTGCTGCTGGCGTTGAGCGACGGCGAGGAATTCGTCGCGACCTGGTACGCGGCACAGAAGATCGGCGCGGTCACCGCCGAGGTCTACCCCTTCCTGCAGCCCAAGGACTACGCCTACTACCTCGGGTACACCGAGGCCGTCGCGGTGATCGCGGACGCGGTCACGCTTCCGGCTCTGCGGGAAGCGGGGGCGCGGAATCTGCTCGTCGCCGATGAAGATCTGTTCAAGACACTCGTCGCCGCCGCGCCGGACACTTTGGAAGCTGCGGAGACGACCCTCGACGACGTCGGGATCTGGAAGTTCACCACCGGCAGCACGGGTGCGCCCAAGGCGTGCGTACATCCGTTGCGCAGCCCGCTCGAAAGCTTTCAGCGGTACGCCGTGCAGGTGCTCGGGTTGCGTGAGGACGACCGAATCCTGGCTGTACCCAAGCTGTTCTTCGGGTACGCCCGCGATCTGGTGGCACTGTTCCCGTTCGGTGTCGGTGCCGCCGGGATCGCGTTTCCTGAGCGCACGACGGCGGATCTCGTGTTCGAGCTGATCGCGCGGCACCGGCCGACCGTGCTGGTGAACGTGCCGACGATGATGAGCGCGATGGTCGCCCACCCCGACGCGGCGAACCAGGACCTGAGCTGCCTGCGGATGACGACGTCCGCGGGCGAGGCGCTGCCCTCGGAGCTGCATCGCAAGTGGGACGCGATGTTCGGGGTGCCGGTGGTCGACGGGATCGGCTCGTCCGAGGCGTACCACATCTATCTGTCGAATCGGCCGGGGCGGGCGAAGCGGGGGACGCTCGGTACCGAGGTTCCCGGATATCGTGCTCAGGTCGTGGATGAACTCGGAAGACCGTTGCCCAACGGTGAGATCGGGCCGCTGCGGATCACCGGGCCGTCGATCGCGCTCGAGTACTACGGGGACGCGGAGAAGTCGGCGGCCACGTTCGACGGTGACACGCTGACGTCGGGTGATCTGTTCAGCCGCGACGCCGACGGCTACTTCCACCATCACGGCCGCGCGGACGCGCTGCTCAAGGTGGGCGGTGTGTTCGTCGCGCCGGGTGAGATCGAGGACTGCCTGCTGGGCCATCCTGACGTCGTCGACTGCGCCGTGCTCGGCCACGAGGTCGACGGCCTGGTCGTCCCCCGCGCTTACGTCGTGGTCAGGGCCCCGGTGACCGCGGACGCGCTGAAAGAACACGCGAAAGCCCATCTGGCCAAGCACAAATACCCTCGCGAGGTCGTGTTCATGACCGAACTTCCCCGTACCGCCAACGGAAAGCTCGACCGGCGAGCACTGGCGGCCGCGTCATGAGCCGCCTGGTCGTGGTCACCGGCGGCACGCGGGGCATCGGCGCCGCCATCGCCTCGCGGTTCCGTGCGGCGGGTGACACCGTGCTGGCGCCCGGCCGTAAGGAATGCGACGTCACCGATGAAGCTGCGGTCAGCGCGTACTTCGCTGAGGTGGGGCCCGTGGACGTGCTCGTCAACAACGCCGGGATCTCGTCGAGCGCGCCTTTGCACCGGACGTCGCTCGACGACTGGAACGCGCAGCTTTCGGTGAATGCCACCGGCGCTTTCCTGTGCACCCGCGCGGTTCTGCCGGGAATGCGCGAACGCGGGAGCGGCCGGATCGTCACCGTGGCGTCCACCGCGTCGCACGCCGGCTACCGCTACACCTCCGGATACACCGCGTCGAAGCACGCCGCGGTCGGCCTGATGCGGGCGGTCGCGGCGGAGGTCGCGGGCACCGGCGTCACAGCGAACGCGGTGTGCCCGGCGTTCGTGCGCACCGACATGACGGCCGGTTCGGTCGCGCGGATCCAGGAACGCACCGGGCGGGATGTCGCGGAAGCCGAGGCCGCGCTGGCCGAGGCTTCGCCGCTAGGGCGGCTGCTGGAGCCCGATGAAGTGGCCTTTGCGGTCGTTTTCTTCGCGGCGGTCGAGGCCGTCGCCATCAACGGCCAGACCCTCGTACTCGACGGCGGAGGAATCCAGTCATGAGCCCGTTCCGCGCGACCGCGCCGCTCACCCGCGAGTGGGAGCACTTCGAGTTCACTGTGGACGAAGGCGTCGCCACCCTGACGCTGGACCGCCCTGACAAGCTCAACGCGCTGACCTTCGACGTCTACGCCGACCTCCGCGACCTCGTCACCGAGCTGCCGCACCGCGGCGACGTCCGGGTGCTGGTGATCACCGGGCGCGGCCGCGGGTTCTGCTCGGGCGGCGATGTCGAGGAGATCATCGGCGAGTTGCAGAAGATGGAGACCGCCGAGCTGCTGGAGTTCACGCGGATGACCGGCGCGGTGGTGAAGGCGCTGCGCGAGTGCCCGATCCCGGTGATCGCGGCGGTCAACGGCGTCGCCGCGGGCGCGGGCTCGGTCATCGCACTGGCCAGTGACTTCCGGCTGCTGGCGCGCTCGGCGAAGTTCGCCTTCCTGTTCACTCGCGTGGGTCTGGCGGGGGCAGACATGGGCTCGGCGTACCTGTTCCACGGCTGGTCGGCCTCGGCCGCGCGACCGAACTGCTGATGCTGGGCGACAAGCTGCCCGCCGAACGCGCGGAAGCGATCGGCCTGGCTTCGCAGGTGGTGGACGATTCCTCGCTCCCGGAGGCCGCCGCCACACTGGCGCGTCGGCTGGCCGACGGACCCGCGCTGGCCTACTCGACGACGAAGGTGCTGCTGACCCGCGAACTGGACATGGACCTCGGCTCGTCCATCGAGCTGGAGGCGATGACCCAGGCGCTGCTCATGACGGCCAAGGACCACAAGGAGTTCTACGCGGCGTGGTCGGCCGGTCGCAGTCCACAGTGGAGCGGCCGCTGAAGCCGGTTTGAAGCCGCCGTCCGGCGTTCTTCGGCTGAACTGCCGCTGGGGTCGAGTCTCGTGAGTGGTAAGTGTCGTTAGAACGACACTTACCACTCACGAGTCCCTGTCCGTCACCGCGATCGCCGAGCCCTCAAGACTGCCGAAGTACAGCTTCCCCCGCCATTCCCGCACCCCGACGAGCATGTGGAAGCCGTCGATCTTCCCGCGCAGCTCCCGCTCGACCCGGCCGTCGGCGGCCACGCCGAGTACGCCGACCTCGCGCCCCGGCGACGGCTGCAGCGCCTCCGGCAGCGCCCGCACCCCGGCACGTGCCCACGCCGGAAGACGGCGGACGACGTCCAGCGCCGCCACTCGCGGCGAGGCCTGGGTGATCCAGATCAGGCCGTCGGTGCCGGTGGAGATGTTGTCCGGGAAGCCCCACAGGTCCTCGACCAGCGGGTCGACCTGCCCCGCGCGCGAGCCGCGCAGCCACACCCGCGTGACCCGGAATCCGCCGGTTTCGGCAACGGCCACAAAGGACTCGTCCGGCGGCAGCGCGACGCCGTTGGCGAACTGGAGACCGTCGAGCACCAGGTCGATCGAGCCGTCCGGGGAACGGCGCAGCAGCCGCCCGCCGCCGGTCTGCTCGATCAGGTCGTCGCGCCAGTTGTCGATGCCGAAGCGGCGCGAGGAGTCGGTGAAGTAGATCGTGCCGTCCGTGGCCACCGCGGCGTTGTTGCAGAACACGAAGTCCAGCCCCAGCGCGGATGTCGCCAGCGTGCGAATCGAGCCACCGGAGAGCGGAAGCACCAGCAGACCCGCCCGCGCGTCGCAGACCAGCAGCTCGTCGTCACCGAAGAGCTCCAGGCCGAGCGGGCGGCCGCCGGTGTCGCCGACGACCTCGATCCGCTGCCCGTCCGGCGAGACCCGCAGGATCCGGCCGTCCTCGACGCCGGTGTACACGCAGCCCTCGGCGTCCACGACGACGTCCTCCGGGCGGGCGCCGTTCACCGGGATCAGGCTGACATCGCCGAAGGTCACAGCAACTCCTACCGGTAGGTGAGCAGCTCCGCCGCAGCCGCCTCGAAGTGCGGGTGTTCGTTGAACGACAACAGTGTCACGCCGCCGCGGCCGGACACCAGCTTCGTGATGCCGCCGTTGACGGTGACCCGGTTGAGCTTGAGCAGCCCCACCTCGGGCGTGCCCAGCAGCGCGCCGCACACGGTCGCGATGACACCGCCGGAGGTGAACACGACCGCGTGCTCCCCCTTGCCCAGCGACGCCACCAGATCCGCGAGCGCGCCGCGGCAGCGTTCCTGGAACGACGGCCAGGTCTCGGCGCACGGGCCATCCGCGCCGGCCTCGATCCACGCGGTGAGCGCGCCGTCGAGGGTGGCCTGGTACGCGCGGGAATCCTCCTGCGGCGCACCGCCTGCGTGGTGACGCGCGATATCGACGTGGTCGTATTCGTTCCAGCGCAGGTCCTCGACCACCGGGACATCCGTGCCGAGCACCTTCAACGTCGTGGCCGCGGTATCGCGCTGCCGCGCCAGCGTACCGGAGCGGATCTGGCTGAAGGAGACCTCGCGCCGCAGCAGTTCCGCACCGACCACAGTGGACTGTTCGAACCCGCGCGGGGACAGCGCGTCGTAGTCCGCCGCGCCGAACGACGCCTGCCCGTGCCGGACCAGGTAGATCGCGCCCACTCAGCCACTTCCCTTCGCGATGATCTCCCGGCAGCGTCCTTCGAGGTAGACCGTGAACTGCCAGTAGTCCTCGAACACCGGGTTGTGCGTCTGGCCGTCGTGAAAGCGGCGGTACAGCTGCTGGATCACCGCGGCGAGCCGGAACAGGCCGTACACCTCGTAGAACCGCCAGTCGCCGATCTCCAGCCCGGTCCGCGCCGCGTAGTGCGCCACGAACTCGTCGCGGGTGAACATGCCCGGCAGGTGCGTCGGCTGGCGGCGGCTGGCCTGCATGACGGCGTCGTCATCGGCCTGCACCCAGTAGGCGAGCATGCTGCCGAGCTCCATCAGCGGGTCGCCGAGAGTGGCCATCTCCCAGTCGAGCACGCCGACGATGGTGAGCGTCTCGGCGCTGTCGAGCACCAGGTTGTCCAGCCGGTAGTCGTTGTGGATCAGGCAGATCCGGGCCTCGCCGGGCTGATTCTCCGCCAGCCACGCGCGAACCTCGGCGAAGTCGCCGACGTTGTCCGTGCGCGCCGCTTCGAACCGTTGCGACCACCCGCGGATCTGGCGCTCGACGTAGCCCGCGCCCTTGCCGAGGTTGGCGAGCCCGGCGGCCTCGACGTCGACCGCGTGCAGATCCACCAGCCGGTCGACCACCTTCCCCGACAACTCACGCGCCTGCGCCGGAGTCAGCGTCATTCCCTTGGGCAGATTTCCGCGCAGGATCAGGCCGTCCAGCCGTTCCATGACGTAGAAATCGCCGCCAAGGAAGTCGCCGAAGGCCAGCATCTCCGGCACATACGGAAACACCGGCCGCAACGCCTGCTGGACGCGGAATTCGCGGCGCATGTCGTGTGCCGACGCGGCTTTGTGCCCGGCAGGTGGGCGCCGCAGGATCAGGTCGCGGTCCGGATAGGCCAGCAGGTAGGTCAGATTCGAGGCGCCGCCGGGAAACTGGCGCACTGCGGGCGGTTCGTCGCCGAGTCCCGGCACCCGATCGGACAGCCAGGCGTGCACGGCGGCGACGTCGAACGCGTCCTCCGCGCGGACGTCGACGGTGCGATCGGCCGTCATGCGAACTTCTTCAGCAGCCCGCCGGGCACCAGCCGCATGACGACGCTGAGCGGCACCCACGGCCACGCTGGAACGTAAGCCTGCCCCGGTTCCGCCTCGATGGCCTTGACCAGCGCTTTCGCGCCGTTCTCCGCCTTGGACAGCAGCGGGTTGCGGCGGTTCGGCTCGTTCATCCCCGACTCGATGAAGCCCGGCTGGACGTCGGTGACCTTGATGCCCTGGCCGCGCAGCTCGATGCGGGTTCCGCGGACCAGCGCCGAGATCCCCGTCTTGGACGCCGCGTAGGCGGTCAGGCTGCCCGGGAACGCCCGGATCGCGGCGAACGACGAGATCACCGCGAGGTGCCCGGCACGCTGCGCGCGGAAGATCTCCACGGCGGCCTCGATCTGGGCGGCCGCGGCGACGAAGTTGGTCTCCAGGGTCCGGCGGTTGGCGTCGAACCGGCCGGTGCCGATCGGCTTTCCCTCGCCGACCCCGGCGTTCACAATCACCCGGTCGAGGGACCCGAACTCCTCGCGGAACTCGCCGAAGACGGCGAACACGCGGTCGTGGTCGGTCACGTCGAGGGTGCGGGTCGAGACCTTGATCCCGGGGTGCGCGTCGGTGAGTTCCTTGGCCAGCTGCTCGAGCCGCTCGGTCCGCCGCGCGCAGAGGGCGAGGTTGCGGCCCTTCGCCGCGAACTGGCGGGCCATGCCTTCACCTAGGCCACCGCTGGCACCGGTGATCAGGATGTTCTTCCGGAGGACCATGGCCGGAGCGTACCGGGTGGTAACAAGACCGGTGGCCCGGCGCTGGGGGCGTCGCCGGGCCACCGGTCATCGCACGGCCCGCCGCCCGGTCGCACAACGCGGACGGCAGCCGGAGCCGTTCCCACGGCTGCAGTGCCCGCGCCCGGCTGGCTCAGGAGGGGAGGCGAGGCCACCGGCGCAGGCAAGTCATACAAGCGCGTCCGGCGTGACCTGGGCAATGGTTCACAGTTGCCAGTACTAGCCCGTTCGCCCCAACGTGCGGCAGCCCCGAGGAAGCGGACGTAACGCCGGATCCTGATAACGTGCACCGTGTCGGATCGACGGGGGGACGACACGGGGCGGGTCGGACAACACATGGCGGGTAGCACGGCAGACCGCGCGGTCCCGGGGGACCACGACGGCGAGCGCACGGCGTTCGCCGGCGCGCTGCGGGCCGCGATCGGCGGCAGCGGCCTGTCCCTGGACCGGATTCAGGCGCGGTTGCGCGCGCGGGGCGTGGTCGTGAGCGTCACCGCGCTCAGTTACTGGCAATCCGGGAAACGCCAGCCCGAGCGGCAGAGTTCGCTGTCGGCGGTGCGCACGCTCGAAGAGATCCTCGACGTCCAGCCGGGCGCGCTGCTGGGGCTGCTGCCCCCGCCTCGCCCGCGCGGTGGCGCGGGACGACGTCACGCGGGCGGCGAGCCCATGACGTTCCCGCTCGAGACGCTGCAGCCGATGCTGGAGCGGATCGGCGCGCCGCACGCGCTCGAACAGCAGCAGCCGCTGAAGCTCGTCGGGCTGCACGACCAGTGCGAGATCGCCACCGACGGCGGGCAGCGCGCGATCACCGCCCGCGCGGTGTTCCAGGCCATCGCGGACGGGCAGGACCGCTGGCTACTCGTCTACACCCAGGGCGGCGAGCACGCAGGCGCCCCCGAGCTGCACGCGGTGCGCAACTGCCGGGTCGGGCGGGTCGAGGTCGACAACGCGCACAGCCTGATCGTCGCCGAACTGCTCTTCGACCAGCCGATCAACCGCGGCGAGACGCACCTGATCGAGTACACGCTGACGCACGCCGGGCCGCCGTACCCGGAGTGCCGCAACACCTACTACCGCGAGTTCCGGCGGCCGGTCCGCGAGTACCTGCTCGAGGTCCGCTTCGCCGCCGGCACCGCGCCCGAGCACTGCTGGCAGTACTCGCGCAACGGCAGCGACGGCCAGCTGGTCCGCCGCGCGCTCAAGCTGGACGGCGGCGACGGCGTGCACGCGGTGGCGCTGGACTTCGGGCCCGGCGTGTTCGGGATCAGCTGGGACTGAGTCCCTACCGCAGTTTGGTCCGCAGCACCTTCCCGGTCGCGTTGCGCGGCAGCTCGTCCAGGAACTCGACGTCGCGGGGCACCTTGTACCGGGCCAGGTTGGCGCGGACGTACGCGCGGACCTCGTCGACGTCCAGTTTCGCTCCCTCAGAGCGCACCACGAACGCCTTCAGCCGCTGGCCGAACTCGGCGTCCTCGACCCCGATCACCGCGGCCTCGATCACGTCGTCCCGCTCGACCAGGAGGTTCTCCACCTCGATCGGGAACACGTTCTCGCCGCCGGAGACGATCATCTCGTCGTCGCGGCCGTCGATGAACAGCAGGCCGTCGTCGTCGAAGTGGCCGACGTCGCCGCTGGAGAGCAGCCCGTCGATGATCTCCTTGTGCCGGCCGTCGGTGTAGCCGCCGAAGCTCAGGCCGCTGCCGACGAACACCCGGCCGGTGACGTGCGGTTCGGTGATCTTGACGCCCTTTTCGTCGTACAGCGCGACTTTGCAGCCGACCGGGGCGCGTCCGACGGTGCCCGGCGCGCGGCGCCAGTCCTCCGGCGTCGCCACGGTGGCGACCGCGACCTCCGTCGAGCCGTACAGGTTGTGGACGACGTCGCCGAAGGCCTCGTTCGCGCGGTTGCCGAGATCCGGGGAAAGCGCCGACCCGGCGACGAAGATGATCCGCAGCGAGGACGTGTCGTACTTCCGCCGGATCCCCTCCGGCAGGTCGACGATCCGCTGCAGCATCGTCGGCACGAGCACGAGCGCGGTGCAGCGATGTTCGGCGACACCGCGAAGCGTTTCCTCGGGGTTGAAGCGGCGTCGCATCACAACCTTCGAGCCGAGCGCGAAGGAGAGGATGAACTGCGAGAGCCCCGTGCCGTGGAAGAGCGGCGCGCCCATGTACGTGGCTTCGTTGGAGCGAAGCGGGATGCGGTCGAGGAACTGTGCCGAGGCCAGCGCGGAGGTGTGCGGCCGCGGCGCGCCCTTCGGCGTCCCGGTGGTGCCGCTGGTGAGCAGCACGAACCCGCCCGGCTTCGCGGGCGGCTGCCACGGGCGGTCGTCGGTGCTCGCGATGATCTCGGCGAGCACCGGGACCGTGCGATGGGTGAGGTCGGAGCCCGGCTCGACCCAGGCGAGGTAGTGGTCGACGCTGTCGGGGATGGCGTCGAGCAGCTCGGTGAACTCCTGGTCGTACACCAGCGCCGTGACGCCTTCGCGCGCGGCGACATCGGTGAGCTGAGGCTTGGCGAAGCCGGTGTTCATCAGCAGCAGCTTGGCCCCGAGCTTGCCGGCCGCGGCCATGGTGATGACCAGGCCGCGGTGGTCGCGGCAGAGCGCGGCGATCACCGAACCCGGCGTGAGGCCGCGCTCGGACCAGGCCCTGGCCAGCGCGTTCGACTGGTCGTCGAGCTGCTTGTAGGTGAGCGGGCCGAGCTCGTCGACGATGCCGACCGCGGTCGGGTCGCGGCGCGCGGAGATGTGGTTCGCGCCGGCGAACGGTCCGTACTTCCGCAGCGCGACCAGCGACCGGACCCCCTCGTCGAGCCGCGGGAAGGGGACCAGACCCGCCCGCCGCATCACTTCGACGCTGCGGACCGTCTCGGTCACCTTGCCCGCCACCTGGGCGGCGAGCTCGACGACACCGGGCGGATTCCTCATCCAGCACCTCCGTTGCTGCGGGGAGAGACCACACCGCGGACGCTTTCGCGTACCGGCGGTATGGGGGCTACCCGAGAGTAAACCAAGGGGCCCGTACCCGCACCAGCCGCCGAGGTGGTCCGGCGTGTGGGTGACCACACCGTCTCCGAGGCCAGGCCCCATCGAAAGGTGACGGCAGGGCGCTCCGACCTCAAATGCCGCCACTTCAATGATCATCCGAGCGCCCTGGCGGCGCCTTTGGATGAGCACGCGGAAAAGAAACTGTCGGTGGTCACCGGCACACTGTGTTCGTGCAGGTGATCGCAGGCCAGGAGGTGGACGGGAGCTACTCGATCCATGGGCCGTCGGCGAGCTGGGCGGGGCTCGATCAGGCCGGGTTCATCTCGCGTGCCCGGACGCTGGAAGCCGAAGGCTCGCCGCGGTGGGTGTTCCCGTCGGTGGAGCAGACCTACCCGGTGCTGATGACGGCCGGGCTGCGGGTCGGCCGCTGCTACGACCTCGCGCTGGCGGAGGGGCTGCTGCTGGCGCACGAGGGTGTCGAGGGGGAATCGCGCAGCCTGCGCGCGGCGCTGGCCAGGGCGAACGGCGAGGAAGCGCCGCCTGACGAGGCTTTCGCGGAGCTGGCGCAACCGACGCTGTTCGAGACGCGGACACCGGCGTTGCCTGACGGCGTGAGCGTGGTCGACGCCGCGAAGCGGGTGCTCGCGGAGCAGGAGCGCCGGGTCGCGCGCACCGAGCACCCGGACCGGATGCGGCTGCTGCTGGCCGCGGAGTCGGCGAGCGCGCTCGCGGCCGCGGAGATGTCGGCCGACGGCCTGCCGTGGCGCGCCGACCTGCACTCGGCGTTGCTCACCGAACGGCTGGGCCCGCGCGTGCCCGTGGGGCATCGGCCGAAGAAGCTGGTCGAACTGGCGGCACAGATCAGCGAGGCGTTCGGCGGGAAGCCGGTCAATCCGGACTCGCCGCCGAGCGTCGTCCGCGCGCTCGGCCGTGCCGGGATCGAGGTCGAGGCCGCGCGGAAGTACCTGCTGCGCGGGATCGATCATCCGGCGGTGGCGCCGCTGCTCGAGTACAAGGAACTTTCGCGGCTGTACACGGCCAACGGGTGGGCGTGGCTCGACGAGTGGGTCGCCGACGGCCGGTTCCGCCCGCACTATGTCGTCGGCGGAGTGGTGACCGGGCGCTGGGCGAGCCGCGGCGGCGGTGCGCTGCAGATCCCGAAGGCGCTGCGCACGTGCGTGCGCGCGGATCCGGGCTGGAAGCTGGTGGTGGCCGACGCGGCCCAGCTGGAGCCGCGCGTGCTGACCGCGCTGGCCGGCGACCGGCGGCTGGCCGACGTCGCGGCCGCGACCGACTTGTACGCCCGGCTCGGCGAAGCACTGTTCTCCGGCGGCCGCTGGGTCCCGGCGTCGGACGACGACCGCGACGACCGAGCCCGCGCGAAGATCGCGATGCTCTCGGCGATGTACGGCGGCACCTCCGGCGAGGCGGGGCCGCTGCTCGGCTTGCTGCGCCAGCGTTTCCCGGACGCGGTGTCCTATGTGGAGCGAGCGGCGCAGGCGGGCGAACGCGGTGAACGGGTCCGCTCCCGGCTGGGCCGCACCTCCCCCGCGCCGTCGGCGGCCTGGCGCGCCCTGACCGGCGGCCTCGCCGAAAACGAGGCCGCCGAAACCAAGGCGCGCCGGGCGTCACGCGGCTGGGGCCGGTTCACCCGCAACTTCGTGGTCCAGGCGAGCGCCGCTGACATGACCGCGGTGATGCTCGCGACCCTGCGCCAGCGGCTGCCCGCCCCGGCCAGCCTGGTGTTCTTCCAGCACGACGAGGTCATCGTGCACACCCCCGCCGACCTGGCCGACGAAGTCTCATCGTCCATTGTGGACTGCATCGAGGAGGCGGCGCGGATGTTGTTCGGTGAGGCATGCCCGGTCCGCTTCCCGATGCACATCGCCCCGGTGGACACCTACGCCGATGCCAAGTAGGACTCGTGAGCGTTCCGGGCGGTTCTAGCCGCCCGGAACGCTCACGAGTCAGAACACCGGGATGGCCTGGGTGACCACGTCCTGGTTCGGCAGCGTCGTGCCGGGGTTGCCGCGGAAGTCCGTCCAGCACGGGTGCAGCTTGAAGTCCGTGCCGAGCGCCGCGGCGGTGTAGTCGCCGATGAACACGCCCTGCAGCACCTCACCGCTTTCGGCCCCGGTCGAGACGAACTGCACCTGCGGGTTCGCCGTCTCGGTGGTGATCCGCCGGATCGGCGCCCGGCCGGCGCCCGCGCCCCAGCCCACCGCGGCGGCGTAGTCCAGGCCGATGCCCTTGCGGTCGTAGGTGCGGGTGTAGAACGTGACGGCCACCCGGCCGGCCAGCGCCGCGACCGCCGGGAACACCTCGTCCGCGCCGGTGGTGCCGACCCGGACCGGCGGAGACCAGCCGTGCCGTCCGTCGGAGCCGCTCAGGAAGGCGTCACCGTCGGTCTTCACCGACTCGCCGTTCTCGTACTTTCCGTTGCGGTCGTCGGCCCAGCTCACCCAGAGCTGGTCGGTGACCCGGTCGTACGCCAGCTGAGGGAAGCTGTTGACCCGGAAGTTCTCGCCGGTCAAGGCGTTGTTCGCGACGTCCTCGTCGACCGGGAAGTCGAAGTCCGTGGCCACCTCCGAGTGCCGGAAGGTCCGGCCACCGTCGCGCGAGGTCGCCATCACGACGGCGTCGTGGTCGGCGGGCTGGTCGCACGCCGCAGTCGCGCACACCGTCGTCTCGTAGGCGATCTGCAGCGTGCCGTCTCGCGTGACCACCGGGTTCGCGCCGGTGCCGAACGGGGTGATCCCGCCGTGGAAGTCCTTCAGTGACGGCGAAACCCGGCGGAGCCCGGACCATCGCTTGCCGAAGTCCGTGGACTTCGACAGCACGATCGGCGACTCGACGAAGGCGCCGGTCGCGTCGTAGGTGAACTGCGTCCACGCCACGTAGACATCGCCGTTCGTCGGATCCGCGGCGATCCACTCCTTGTCGTTGAAGATCGACGTCGGGGTCGGCGTCCCGGCCGGCGTCACGCCGTCGAGGTGCAGGATCGCCGGGTCGCCGAAGGTGCGTCCGCCGTCGTGCGACACGGACACGGCCATTCCGCTGGCGAGCTGCTGGGTGTCCGGCACCTCCGCCCGGCTGAACACGAGCGTCGCGTAGTAGACCGTGTTGTGGGGCCCGAAGGCGATGGCCGGGTCACCTGCGGCGTCCATATAGGACAGTGGCGCGGCCGCGCCGGTCGGGAAGTCCAGATGCGGCAGCTGGACATCGGTCCAGGTGCGGCCACCGTCGAAAGAGGTGTAGGCGAAGCCGCCGGAGTCGTTCCGGGCCTCGCGGGTGTTGTAGAGCCGGTAGTCGTTCGACCCGGCCACGATGTTGCGCGGGTTCTCCGGGTTGACGGCGATCGTCGTCTCGTTCTGCGCGGTGCTACAGCCCTGCTGGCTACCGGTGGGGACGATGGCGTCCCCGCGGATCGCGTCGACGTTCGGGCCGATCGGCCGGTACGGATTCGGCTTGCCGATGTAGGTCTGGCAGAGCGCGGACAGCGCGGGATTGTCGCCTTCCTCCTGTTCGGCCTCGGCGAACCGCTCCTTCAGGAGCGGATTCGGTACGTCGTGGCGCGGCTGGGCAGCGGCGGAGATCTTGTGGTGGACCGGTTTCGGATCCGGCGGCAGCGGTTTCGCCTCCGCCGCCGGGGCCATGACGACGGCCAGCGGTAAGGCGAGCGCGGTCACCACGGCGAGAAGTGGTCTTTTCAAGGACAAAACACCTAAGAACATCCGAACGTCCCCTTCCCAAGAGGGTCAGCGAACCTCAAGCCGATTCAGGCTTGTCGCCGCGTTCGGTGCCGTCAACCGACGCAAGTAGCAACCTGTCCGGGCGATACGATTTCGCGGATGACCGACACCGGCTTACGGCGAACAGCGGGCACGATCTGGGCGTTCGTGCCCTTGCTCGCCCTGGCCGGGATCGTCGCCTGGCTGCTCGGCTTCGGCCTGATCCTCATCGGCGAGGCCGATGAGCGCTGCAGCCAGGAGATCATCGTCCACGAGGGCGCCCGCTACCTTCGCATGCAGGACAGCCTGGTCCCCCTCGAGCACAGCTGCCTCTTCGACGACGGTTCGACCTACGAAGATGTCCAGCCGTGGGTCAACCCGGTGTTCTTCGGCGGCATCGGGGGCGCGTCCGCGCTGGCGGCCGTCGCCACCGGGCTCCAGATCGCCGCGGCTAGAGCAGAGCGTCGTCCAAAGCCCGCGTGACCCGCTTCAGCGACACCGGATGCGCCGTCCCGAGGGTCTGCGCGAAGAACGAAACCCGCAGCTCCTCGATCATCCACCGCACCTCGCGCAACGCCGGTGAGGATGTCCCCGGCGGCAGCGAAGCCAGCGCGGAGGCGTACTCGCCGGTGATCCACGCGATGTCCGCCGTGCGCTGAAGATCCCGCGTCGGCTCGGTCGGCAGCTTCTCCAGGCGCCGCTCGATCCCACGCAGGTAGCGCGTGACATTCCGCAGGCGGTCGGCGCCGGTGTCGGTGACGAAACCCGGGTGGACGAGCCCGTCGAACTGCTTGCGGATGTCGGCGAGGGACTCCGCCGGGCCGCGCGTGTCGGCCAGCCGGGTCTCGACGTCGATGGCCGCGCGCAGGATCTTCTCGACCTCGGTCAGCACGTCCAGGACCGCGGGATGCAGCCCGGCCCGCACCTTCTCCAGCAGGATCGCGAAACTGGTCTCGTCCCACGACGGGCCGCCGCCCGCGGCCATCAGGGAGTCCACCGCGCAGTCCACGCAGTCCTCCAGCAGCGCCGCGACGCTGCCGTGCGGATTCCGGTTCAGCACCAGCTTCGAGGAGTTGGACAGCGAGCGCGTGATGAACTTCATCGGCGAGTTCAGGTTGAGCCGCAGCATCCGCCGCGTGCCCGCCCACATCGCGTGTTCCTGCTGCGCTGGGGTGTCGAGCATCCGCACCGCGACCGAAGCGCCTTCGTCCACCAGCGCCGGATACGCCTTGACGTCGTGGCCGCGCTGCTTGCTCTCGAACACCTTCGGCAGCTCGCCGAACGCGGGCTTGGTCAGCCCGGCCTTCTCGATGCCGTTGGCCGCCTTCGAAATCGTGGCACGCACCTTCGGCGCCAGCTGATGCTTGAGCGCCTCGATGTCCTTGCCCTCGGCCACCTTCCGGCCGCGCTCGTCGACCACCCGGAACGTCATCCGCAGGTGGTCCGGCACCGCGGCGAGGTCCCAGGCGTCATCCGGGACGGACACGCCGCGCAGCGCTTCGAGTTCGTCCGCCAGTGCGTGGAGCAGCGGGCCGTCCGAAGGGGACACTCGCGAAAGGACGTATTTGGCCGTATCCGGCGCCGGGACGAAGTTGCGGCGCAAGGCCTTCGGCAGGGACTTGATCAGCTGCGTCGCCAGTTCTTCGCGCAGACCCGGGACCTGCCAGTCGAATCCGTCCGGCGTGACCTGGTTCAGCACCGCCAGCGGAACGTGCACGGTGACGCCGTCGGCGTCCGCACCGGGTTCGAACTGGTAGGTGAGCTTGAAGGCCTGCTTGCCCTGCGTCCACGAGTCGGGGTAGTCGGATTCCCGGATCCCGCCCGCGGTTTCGTTGATGAGCATGGACTTTTCGAACGACAGCAGGTCCGGTTCCGAGCGCCGGGCCTGCTTCCACCAGCTGTCGAAATGCCGCACCGACACGACATCGGCGGGGACGCGCTCGTCGTAGAACTCGTACAGCGTCTGGTCGTCGACCAGGATGTCGCGGCGCCGCGCCCGGTTTTCGAGGTCCTCGACCTCTTCGAGCAGCGCGCGGTTCTCGGCGAAGAACTTGTGCTGCGTCTGCCAGTCCCCCTCGACCAGCGCGTGCCGGATGAACATCGCACGGCACATCTCCGGGTCGATCTTCCCGTAGTTGACGCGGCGGTCGGCGATCAGCGGGACGCCGTACAGCGTCACCTTCTCGACCGCCATCACCGCGCCCTGCTTGCGTTCCCAGTGCGGCTCGGAGTAGTTGCGCTTCACCACGTGCCCGGCCAGCGGCTCGACCCACTCGGGCTCGATGCGCGCGTTGACCCGCGCCCACAGCCGGGACGTCTCGACCAGCTCGGCCGACATCACCCAGCGCGGCTGCTTCTTGAACAGCGCCGAGCCGGGGAACACGCCGAAACGGGCGCCGCGCGCGCCCAGGTAGTCACCCTTCGCCGGGTCCTTGAGGCCGATGTGCGAGAGCAGCCCGGCGATCAGCGAAGTGTGGACGTGCTGCGGGTCGGCCGGGGTGGTGTTGAGCGCGATGTCCAGCGGCTTCGCGAGCTGGCGGAGCTGGCTGAAGATGTCCTGCCACTCCCGCACGCGCAGGTAATTGAGGTACTCGTTGCGGCAGAGACGGCGGAACTGGTTGGTGGACAACGCCTTCTGCTGCTCGGAGATGTACTCCCACAGGTTCAGGTAGGCGAGGAAGTCCGACGTCGGGTCCGCGAAACGCGCGTGCTGCGCGTCGGCTGCCTGCTGCTTCTCGGCGGGCCGCTCACGCGGGTCCTGAATGGACAGTGCGGCCGCGATGATCATCACTTCGCGGACGCAGCCGTTGCGCGCGGCTTCCAGGACCATCCGGCCCATCCGCGGGTCCACCGGCAACTGCGCGAGCTTGCGTCCGATGTCGGTCAGGCGCCGGTCGTTGGACGCGGTGCTGGTGCCGTCGAACGCGCCGAGCTCCTGCAGCAGGCCGATGCCGTCGGTGACCTGGCGCCGGTCCGGCGGCTCGACGAACGGGAACGCGGCGATGTCGCCGAGCCCGAGCGAGGTCATCTGCAGGATGACCGAGGCGAGGTTGGTGCGCAGGATCTCCGGGTCGGTGAACTCGGGCCGCGCGTCGAAGTCGTCCTCGGCGTAAAGCCGGACGCAGATGCCGTCGGACGTCCGGCCGCAGCGGCCCTTGCGCTGGTTGGCGCTCGCCTGCGACACCGGCTCGATCGGCAGGCGCTGCACCTTGGTCCGGTGGCTGTAGCGCGAGATCCGCGCGGTGCCCGGGTCGACCACGTACTTGATGCCCGGCACGGTCAGCGACGTCTCGGCGACGTTCGTCGCCAGCACGACCCGGCGGCCGGTGTGGCGCTGGAACACGCGGTGCTGGTCGGCCGCGGAAAGCCGGGCGTAGAGCGGAAGGACCTCGGTGTTGCGCAGGTCGGCGCGGTTGAGCGCGTCCGCGGTGTCCCGGATTTCCCGCTCACCGGAAAGGAACACCAAGATGTCGCCGGAGCCTTCGGCGCAGAGCTCGTCGACGGCGTCGAGGATCCCCTGCGTCTGGTCACGGTCCTGGTCGGCCTCGGGGTCGTCCGGGTCGACGAGCGGGCGGTAGCGGACCTCGACCGGGTAGGTGCGGCCGGAGACCTCGACGATCGGCGCGTCGTCGAAGTGCTTCGAGAACCGCTCCGGGTCGATGGTCGCCGAGGTGATGATCACCTTGAGGTCGGGACGCTTCGGCAGCAGCTGCTTGAGGTAGCCGAGGATGAAGTCGATGTTGAGGCTGCGCTCGTGGGCCTCGTCGATGATCAGCGTGTCGTACTGGCGCAGCATCCGGTCGGTCTGGATCTCGGCCAGCAGAATGCCGTCGGTCATCAGCTTGACCAGGGTGTCCTGCCCGGACTGGTCGGTGAACCGCACCTTGTAGCCGACGGTGTCGCCGAGCTCGGTCTTCAGCTCGCTCGCGATCCGGTCCGCGACCGTGCGCGCGGCGAGGCGGCGGGGCTGGGTGTGGCCGATCTGGCCGAGGATCCCGCGTCCGAGCTCGAGGCAGATCTTCGGCAGCTGGGTGGTCTTACCCGAGCCGGTCTCCCCCGCGACGATCACGACCTGGCTCTTCTCGATCGCTGCCGCGATCTCGTCCTTGAGCTGGCTGACCGGCAGCTCGGCCGGATAGTCGATCTTCGGCACGCTCTCGCGGCGCCGCTCGACCCGCAGCTGCGCGGCGTCGATTTCGGCGGCGATCTGCTCGGTGATCTGGTCACGGTTGCGGGCGCGGCGAGCACCGTCGAGCCGCCTGCTCAGCCGATGCGCGTCACGCAGCATCAACTCGGGCAGGCGCGCGCGCAGCGCTTCGAGCGGGGATGGAGTGGACATACTTGGACCAAGGATAGCCGTGCGTGACGACGAGGTCGTCCGAATATCCGCCCAGTGTGACCAAACGCCGTGAAGGCCCCCTCACCAGCTGTGAGAGCCGGTAAGGGAGCCTTCACGGACGATGGACGTCAGCCGGGCTGGCCGGGCTGCTGCGGAGCCGGAGCCTGCGGCGGAGTCGCGGCCGAAGCCGCCTTGCGGTCGCGGACGACGTTGACGCCGATCAGCGCCAGGCCGACGACACCGACGATGATGCCGATCGCGGGCTGGAAGTCCTCGGCCCACATGAGCAGAATGAGCTGACGGTCGGTCAGCTCCATGAGCAGCGAGCCGAAGCCGAGCACGGTGAACAAGACACCAAGCCTGAGCATGAGAAACCCCTCGTGGAAAGCAACAGGTGAACCACCGGCACGTCCCCGAGCGGCCTGGTGAAAGCCGAACGGTAGCGATCTCGGCGCCGGTTGTCCGCAGAAATTCCCGATTCGTTATCTCAAACCCGCTGAAGTGAGTCCGGGCCCAGGTCAGCGAGGGTGCGATGGCCGGAAAGGCCCATCGTCAGGTCGAAGTCGGCGAGCAGGCTGCGCAGCACGTGCCGGACGCCGTCCTCACCCGCGTGCGCCAGCCCGTACACCCACGGCCGCCCGACCAGCACCGCCCGCGCCCCCAGAGCGACCGCCTTGAGCACGTCCGCGCCGGTGCGGATGCCCGAGTCGAAGAGCACCTCGATCCGGTCGCCGACCGCCGAGACGATGCCGGGCAGCGCGTCCAGCGACGCGATCGCACCGTCGACCTGACGGCCGCCGTGGTTGGACACGACGATGCCGTCCATCCCGGCCTCGACCGCGCGACGGGCGTCGTCGACGCGCTGGATGCCCTTGAGCACGATCGGGCCGTCCCAGTGCTCGCGCAGGAACGGCAGCTGGTCCCAGGTGTGGTCGGTGCCGGTGACCATGCCGATCCACCGCAGGATCGCCGACGGCGCGTCCTCCTCGGGCGTCTTTTCCAGCAGGCCGCGGAACACCGGGTCGGTGAACGGCACGGCCAGCCCCTCGCCGGTGAGGAACGGCAGGTACGACTGGTCCAGATCGGACGGTCGCCAGGCGAGCGTCCACGTGTCGAGCGTCACGACGAGCGTGGTGTAGCCGGCGCTCTTCGCTCGCGCCAGCAGGGAAGCGCAGACGTCGGAGTCGCCCGGCCAGTACAGCTGGAACCAGCGGGGCCCGGCGCCGTTGGCCGCGGCGACGTCCTCGATGCTCGTCGAGGACGCGGTCGAGAGGATGAACGGCAGCCCGACCGAGGCGGCGGCGCGGGCGGTGGCCGATTCGGCTTCGGCGTGCACGATCGACTGGACGCCGACCGGCGCGACGAGCACCGGCGCCGGGACGCGCGTGCCGAGGACGGTGGTGGCCAGATCGCGGTCGGTGGCGCCGGTGAGCATCCGGGGCGCCACCCGCCAGCGGTCGAAGGCTTCGCGGTTGGCGCGGGCTGTCGCGCCCGAGCCCGCCGCGCCCGCGACGTAGGAGAACGGTCCCGGCGCCATCACCTGCTGTGCCGAGGCCTCCAGTTTCGTGGCGTCGGTCGAGCACGGCGGCAACTGGCCGCCGAGTCCTTGCAGGTAGATCTCGTTCTGGTAGCCGCCGAACCGCTCGGTCACGTCCGCCTCCTCGCGCTTGAAGCGGCACTGTACTCGCCGGTAACGGCCACGGCGTCTCAGGCCGGATCGCGCCACATCGGCTGCATCGGCGGCCCGCCCGGCGGGGTGAACGCCGGGCAGAAGTCCCGGTAGCCGAGCCGCCGGTAGAGCCGCGCGCTCTCCGGCGAGCTCGCCTCGAGGTAGGTCGGCAGCCCCTCGGCGTCGTAGCGCCGCAGGCCGTAGCGGAACAGCCGCCCGCCGACGCCCTCGCGCTGCCGCCCCGGTACCACGCCGAGGAACTGCGCGTGCCAGTGCGGCGGCTCCTCGGGCGCGTGCTCGCCCATCAGTCCGAAAAGGACGTCCATCCGGCCGGACTCGGCTTCGGTCAGCCCTGGCGGATTTTCGTCGTCGCCGTGGTCGCCGCCCGGCGACCAGACCATCGCGGCCGACAGATCCTCGGCGATGTCGATCCGGCCACCGGCGAACGCCCCTTCGACGACCGCGCCGAAGAACGCGGGGTGCGCGCCGGTGCGGCGGCGTTCGTCGCCGGGGAACACCCAGCGGCTGATCGGGTCGTCGTGGAACGCCGTGACCAGGATCCCCACCACAGTGTCCACATCGGACTGCTCAGCCACGCGGAACTCGCTCATCGCCCCTCCCTCAGCCGGACCGGCTCCGGCTCCTCGTCCTCATCGACCGGCGCGCGCCCGCCGATCCGGGCGTAGACCTCCGGGCTGCGCGTGCGCAGCGCTTCGGCGCGCAGGAACCCGGCGAGCCCGGCCGCCAGCGGCAGCCCCGGCAACCCCCACCGCAGCAGCGGATCGGTGCCGGACGGGCCGAGCAGCAGGCCGAAGTTCGCCAGGATCAGCACCAGGATCACGGTCAGCACGAGCGCGGCGATCGAGGGCGCGACCCAGCGCCGCCACGCCGTCTCCGCCGACCGGTTGCGCCGGAAGAAGCCGATCACCGCGAGCGAGACCGCGATCATGATGATCACGACACCGGTCGAAGCCGTGGTGCCCAGCCAGGTGAACAGGTCGATGACCGGGTCCCGCCCGGCGAGCGCGAACGCCGCGACGACCACGGTCGCGAGCACGGTCTGGACCAGCGAGCCGCCGATCGGCGCGCCGGTGCGCTTGCTGGTGCGGCTCGTCCCGTCCGGCAGCAGGCCTTCGCGACCCAGCGCGAAGAAGTAGCGGGCGACCGCGTTGTGGAAGCTGAGCAGGCACGCGCACTGACTGGTGAGGAACAGGACATACGCGGCATCGGAGAACGCCAGGCCCAGATAGCGCTCGCTCTGACTGAACACCATCCCCGGCCCTTCGGCCAGCGCGGCCGGGACGACGCCGTCCGAGCCAAGACCGTCCGCCATCGCGAACGCCGAAACCGTGTAGAGCACCGCGGTCAGGCCGATGGCCGCGAAGGTCGCGCGGCCGACCGTGCGGCTGGGCTCGCGGCACTCCTCGCCGTAGGTCGCCGATCCCTCGAACCCGGTGAACGCGGCGATGGAGAACGCGAACACCGCGCCGACGCCGGCGGTGAAGAGATTTCCAGGCGCCAGCGAGGCGAACGACGTGGTCCCGCCCGCCGGATGCCCGATCAGGGCGATGTCGATGACCACGATCGTCGCGACTTCGAGCAGCAGCGCCGTGCCGAGCACCTTCGCGTTGATGTCCACGCGCAGCACGCCGAGCGCGCCGACCACCGCGACCATCACCAGCGCGCACAGCCACCACGGCGGACGCGTGCCGGTCAGCGTGCCCAGCCACTCCGAGACGGACCAGCCGAATAGCCCGTACACACTGATCTGGATCGCGTTGTAGGCGATCAGCGTGACGAAAGAGACGGCCGCGCCGGTGGATTTGCCGATGCCGTTGGCGACGTAGGGATAGAACGCGCCGGCATTCGTGACGTACCTGCTCATCGCGGCGTATCCGACCGCGAATAGCGCCAGCACCGGCGCGATCAGGACGAACGACAACGGCACGCCGATGCTTTTCGTCACCGCATACGTCGTCGACGTGCCGCCCGCGATCGCGACCAGCGGACCCGCCGCGGCCACCACGAAAAACACGATCTGCGTAGCGCCGAGCCGGCGGTTGCCCAGACCAGTCCGCCGTCCCGGGGTGTGGGTACCCATGCACCGTTCCTTGACTAGGATCGAAAAATTCACATATGTGCCAAAGATTCTTGATCTTGGCGCGTCCCACAGACTAGGGGCAGCGACGGGCACCCGATACGTCCGTTCGGGCGTACCGGGCATGGTCGTGAAAGCAGCCGGAGCGGGTACCGCTATCTTGATCACCTCGCCCGCAATCCCGCAGGGGGCCAATTCGTCATGCGTCGGCTCACGCTGGTCGATTCGTTCTTCTTCCTCGGCCATGACGAGTTCACCGGACGCGCGATACTCGGCCGTACCGCGCTCGGGGTCGGACTGGCCGGCGCGGTGCTGTGCGATCTGCTGTTCACCGACCGGATCACGGTGACCCGCAAGAAGGTCCGCCCGCTCACCGATCGACCGCCCGGTATTCCGACCGTGGACCGCGTGTTCGCCGAGATTCTCGCGGAATCCGAAGCGCACAGTGTCCGCGACTGGGTCGACCACCTGCGGGAATCGATACCGGACATCGCCGGGCGCAATTTGGTGGCGCTCGGTCTGGTGCACCGGGAATCGGACCGGTTGCTGCTGCGGCGCACCTATCGTTATCCCCCGATCGACCTTCTCGTCTCGACGGCCGCGCGCAGCAAGGCGCGCTCGGCGGTGTTCAGCGTCGACCAGCCGGACCCGCACGCCGCGTGCCTCGCGCTGCTGGCGTGGACCGCCGGCGTCGACGACCTGTGCGAGCCCGAGCTCAGCCGCGGGCAGCTGCGGGCCTGGATGGACGACACGCACCGCTCGCTGCCTCGGCAGATCGCCGACGTGATCTCCGGCGTGGACGCCGTGTCGGCCGCGGTGGTGTACACCGGCGACCGGAAGTGACTCGCGAGTAGCCTAGGCCGCGTCGACGATCGTCAGGAGGCAGCCTTGGCTCGCGAACACGCTCTGGTCCTGTTCGGCGCTACCGGCTTCACCGGTGGGCTGACCGCGGAATACCTCGCGCGAACGGCGCCGCCCGACCTGCGGTGGGCGCTGGCCGGGCGCAGCAAGGCCAAGCTGGAGGCGGTGCGCGAGCGGCTCGCCCGCATCGACGAACGCCACGCCGACGTCCCCCTGCTCCTGGCTGATTCGGGCGACCCCGCTTCGCTGCGCGCGGTGGCGGAGTCGACGAAGGTCATCGCGACCACGGTCGGGCCGTACCTGCATCACGGCGAGGCGCTCGTCGCCGCGTGCGCCGCGGCCGGGACCGACTACCTCGACCTCACCGGCGAGGAGGAGTTCGCCGACCGGATGTACCTCGCGCACGACAAGCAGGCACGCGAAACCGGGGCACGGCTGGTGCACGCGTGCGGTTTCGACTCGATCCCCCACGACCTCGGGGCGTGGTACACGGTGAAGCAGCTGCCCGAAGGCGTTCCGGTGCACGTCGACGGCTACGTCCGGGCGAACGGGATGCCGTCCGGCGGGACGTTCTCGTCCGCGCTGACGATCTTCTCGCGGCTTCCGACGGCCGCGCGGGTCGCGAAGCAGCGCGCCGCCGCCGAACCCGGACCTTCGGGCCGCAGGATTCAGGTCGGACCCGGCCGTCCGCACCGGGCGCCCGGCACCGGGCACTGGGCGGTCCCGCTACCCACGATCGACCCGAAGATCGTCGGCCGGTCCGCGGCGGCGTCCGCGCGGTACGGGCCCGACTTCACCTACCGCCACTACGCCGCGATCGCGCACCTGCCGGTGCTCGCGAGCGGAGCGCTCGGGCTGGGCGCGCTGTTCACGGCGGCGCAGGTCCCGCCGGTGCGGCGCGGGCTGACGAAGCTGCTGGCGCCCGGCGAGGGCCCGAGCCCCGAGCGGCGCGCGCGGTCGTGGTTCACCGTGCGGTTCCTCGGCGAGGGCGGCGGCGAGCGCGTCGAGACGCAGGTGTCCGGCGGCGACCCCGGCTACGACGAGACGGCGAAGATGCTGGCGGAGTCGGCGATGTGCCTGGCGACCGACGACCTGCCGGAGACCGCCGGCCAGGTGACCACCGCGGTGGCGATGGGCGACGCGTTGATCGACCGGCTGCAGAAGGCCGGGATCCGCTTCACCACGGCTTGAGGACTCGTGAGCGTTCCGGGCGGTTAGAACCGCCCGGAACGCTCACGAGGTCGATTCCGGGGTAGCGGCTAGCGAACAACACGGGACCTCGCTTTCGAGAATTCGTAGTCGGTTTCGGCGAACTCGCCGACCTGCTCCCGCAGCCGTCCGCTGGAGAACGGCCAGCTGAAACTGTTGCGGCCGTTGACATCGGTGTAGTAGCTCGAACAACCGCCGCTCTGGTAGACCGTGCCCGGCAGCGCGGCCTGGACCTCGGCGTTGAACGCGGCCTGCGCGCCCGGGCGCACGCGCACGCTCGACCAGCCCTCGCGCAGGGTCCGGGTGATCGCGGCGACGGTGTGCCGCAGCTGCGCTTCGAGGATCATGAACGCGGATGTGTGCCCGGTGCCCAGGCTCGGGCCGAGCAGCAGGAACAGGTTCGGGAAGCCGGCCACCGTGGTGCCGCGGTAGGCCTGCGGGCTGCCCTGCCAATGGTCGTCGAGGCAGCGGCCGTCGCCGTCGAAGACGCGCTGGGCCACCGGCATGTCGAGGATGTGGAAGCCGGTGCCGAAGATGATCGCGTCGACCTCGGCGGTGGAGCCGTCGGCGCCGATCACGCGGTTGCCCTCGACTTTGGCCACCGCCGTCGGGTGGACGTCCACAGTGGATTTGGTGAGCGCGCGGTAGTAGCTGTTCGACATCAGCAAGCGCTTACAGCCGAGGGTGTAGTCCGGGGTCAGCGCCTTGCGCAGCGCGGGATCCTTCACCGTGACACGCAGGTGCGCGAGCCCGATCCGCTGGACCTGCTTGAGCAGCCAAGGGTGCCGGAAGCCGAGCCCGAGCGCCTCCATGGCGCCGTACTCGGCCGAGCGCAACGCCCGCTGCAACGCGGGGAACCGGCGTAGCAGAAAGCGTTCCAGGCAGGGAACGTAGTGGTCGGGCTTGGGCAGAACCCACTGTGCGGTGCGCTGGAACAGGTGCAGGCGCGCCACTTTCGGCACGATCTCCGGCACGAACTGCACCGCGGACGCGCCGGTGCCGACCACGGCGACCCGCTTGCCCGCCAGGTCGAAGTCGTGGTTCCAGCGGGCGGAATGGAAGACCTCGCCGGGGAAGGTGTCCAGGCCGGGCAGCTCGGGCATCAGCGGCTCGTGCCACGGGCCGGTGCCCGCGACGAGGATCCGCGCGCTGTAAGGCCCTTGCGACGTCTCGAGTTCCCAGCGTTCGTCCCGGTCGTTCCACTGTGCCCTGGTCACCTCGACGCCGAACCGGATCCGGCCGGTGACCCCGAACCGATCGGCCGTGGCCTGCAGGTACTTCCGGATTTCGGGCTGCCCGGCGAAGGCTCGGGTCCACTCGGGATTGGGCGCGAAAGAGTACGAGTACAGCGCGGATGGCACGTCGCACGCGCAACCGGGATAGGTGTTGTCGCGCCAGGTTCCACCTACACTGCCGGCCTTTTCGAGCACGGCGAGGTCGTCCACCCCGGCCTGGCCGAGGCGGATGGCGGCGCCGAGCCCGGAGGCCCCGGCGCCGATGACGAGGACCGCGAAGTGGCGTTGCTCCATTTTCGAAGACTAACAGTATCTCAATACCGACGGTACCCCGAATCGAGGAGTCGCTAGAGTGACCCCATGGCCCGACTCACCCGCGCGGAAAGCCAGGCGCGCACCCGCGAGCAGCTCATCGAGACCGCGAAGGAGCTCTTCCTGCGCGACGGCTACTCGGTGACCTCGCTGGAAAAGGTCGCCGACGAAGCCGGGTACTCGAAGGGCGCGGTCTACTCCAATTTCCGCAACAAGGACGAGCTCTGCCTCGCCGTGCTCGACCGGATCCACGACGAGCAGGTGACGCTGGTCGCGGAGGCGCTCACCGGCGCCGACGGGATGAAAGGGCTGCTCACGGCGTTCCAGGCATGGGCCGAACGCAGCATCGGCGACGAGGCCTGGACCGCACTGGAGGTCGAGTTCGCCACGAACGCCCGGCACAACCCGGGCGTCCGCGCCGAACTCGCGAGCCGCGACAAGGCCATCCGCGACACCATCGCGGGACTGCTCACCGGCTACGCCGAACGCTTCGAGATCACGCTGCCGATGTCGGCCGACGACGCCGCGACAGCGTTGCTGAGCCTGGGAATCGGCCTCGGCGTGCAGCGCGCGATCGACCCGTCGATCCCGGTCAGCGTGCTGCCCGACGTGATCCGCCTGTTCGCCGGTGCCCGGTAACGCGTGAGCTGAAGGGGACTTTCCTCTCGCCTGACGCGATGAACGTCCCCTTCGTCGCGCCTGGCGCGACGAACGTCCCCTTCAGCACAGGCAAGAAGTTGCGGCCCGTTCTCGTCGGCGTGCTCGGTACCGCCTCCGTCGCCGCGATCGTGATCGCCACTCCGGCCGCGGTGGCGGCGCAGCCCGCGTCGGTGCTCGCCTCCGGCGGTGACCTCGCCAGCCCGGAGAAGAAGGAAATCGCGATGGAACTCGTTTCCAGCGCGGAAAACTCCTCGCTGAACTGGAAGACGCCGTACAAGTACATCGAGGACAACGGCGACGGCCGCGGGTACACCGCCGGGATCATCGGCTTCTGTTCCGGCACCGGCCCCGTCGGTGGAAGGTCTACGGACTCCTACGAGATCAAGTGACCCGGACCGGCTCGGGGGCGTGGCGTCCCCGAGCCGGTTTCGACCTGGTTCGAAATCCCTGCGGCGCGCCCGGGCGCCCCCTAGGATCGCGCCCATGGCCAACAGATCCGTGCTCTCCGTCCTGGTCGCGATCGGCGCGCTGACCGCCGTCGCCGTGCCCGCGGACGCGAGCACCACGTCCTCGCTTCCGCTGCCTTATTCGGGTACGGCGAACCAGGTGATCACCGTCGTCGCCAAGTCCGCGACGGCGACGACCGCGACCCTCACCGCGTGGCAGCGCGTCGGCACGACCTGGAAAGCCGCGTACGGCCCGGTTTCGGCCTTCGTCGGCAAGCAGGGCGTCGGCCAGGCCAGCGAGACGACTTCGCACACGCCGGCCGGGGTGTGGAACCTGACCCAGGCGTTCGGCATCCAGGCGACCAACGGCACCAAGCTGCCGTACTTCCGGGCCACCACGTCCGACTGGTGGGTCTCGGACGTGAAGTCGCCGTACTACAACAAGCACTACGTCTGCGCGCCCGGCACCTGCCCTTTCAACGAGGCGGCAGGCGAGGACCTCGGCAAGGCGGGCACCGCCTACAACCACGCCACGGTCATCGACTACAACCGCTTCCCCGCGGTGCCCGGCAAGGGTTCGGCGTTCTTCCTGCACGTCAGCACCGGGAAGCCGACCGCGGGCTGCGTCTCGATCCCGACCGGCGACCTCGACGCCGTGATGCGCTGGCTCGACCCGGCCAAGCACCCGGTGATCGACATCGGCATCAAGGCTTGAGGGACTCGTGAGTGTTGCCGCCGGTTAGAACCGGCCGCAACACTCACGAGTCCTTGACCAGGAGCTCCTCCGCCGTGCGGGTGTTGAGGATGCGGTCCGGGCCGATGCCCGCCTTGATCGCCCGCTCGCAGCCGTAGCCCAGCCAGTCGAGTTGCCCCGGCGCATGCGCGTCGCTGTCGATCGTGAAGTCACAGCCCAGTTCGGCCGCGATTCGCAGCAGCCGCATCGGCGGGTCGAGCCGCTCCGGGCGCGAGTTGATCTCGACCGCCACCCCGTTCTCCCGGCACGCGGTGAACACGGCTTCGGCGTCGAACTCCGACTCCGGACGCCCGCGGCCCACGACCAGCCGGCCCGTGCAGTGGCCCAGCACGCGGACGTGCGGGTTCTGGACCGCGGTGATCATCCGCGGCGTCATCTCCTTCGCGGGCATCCGCAGCTTCGAGTGCACGCTCGCGACGACGAAGTCGAGCTGCCCCAGCAGCTCCTCCTCCTGGTCGAGGCTGCCGTCGTCGAGGATGTCGACCTCGATGCCGTGCAGCAGCCGGAAAGGCGCCATCAGTTCGTTCGCCTTGGCCACGATCTGCATCTGCAGCCGCAGCCGGTCCGGCGAGAGCCCGTTGGCGACGGTCAGCCGGGGCGAATGGTCGGTCAGCACCATCCACTCGTGCCCGAGTTCGCGGCCCGCGACGGCCATCTCGCCGATCGAGCTGCCGCCGTCCGACCAGTCCGAATGCGTGTGACAGTCGCCGCGCAACGCCGAGCGCAGCGGCTCCCCGCTGGGCAGTTCCTTCTCGACGAGCTTCGACCGGTACGCGGGGTCACGGCCGGCCAGCGCGTCCTCGATCACGCCGGCGGTCGCCTTGCCGATCCCCGGCAACGCGGTCAGCGTGCCGGCGGAGGCGCGCGTGGCCAGCTCCTCCGGAGTGAGCTTGTCGACGGAGGCGGCCGCGTTCCGGAACGCGCGCACGCGATACGTCGGCTCCCCCGCGCGTTCCAGCTGGAACGCGATCTCCCGCAAGGCCCATGCCGGATCCATGGGTCTTGTCTACCCCCTCGGCGGCAGTTCGTGCAGCTTGACGTCCACCAGCGCGCCGCCGGAGATCCGCGCGGTCTGATACGTGCAGAACGGCTGGCGCCGCCGGTCCGTCGGCGAACCGGGGTTGAGCAGCCGCAGCCCGGCCGGGGTGAGCGTGTCCCACGGGATGTGGCTGTGCCCGAAGACCAGCAGGTCGACGTCGGGGAACTGCGCGTCACACCGCCGCTCGCGGCCCTGCGCGGCGCCGGTTTCGTGGATCACGGCCAGCCGCAAGCCGTCGAGCTCCGCGAAGGCGATCTCCGGCAGCCGAGCGCGCAACGCCGGCCCGTCGTTGTTGCCGTAGACGCCGATCAGCCGCTTGCTGCGCGCTTCCAGCTCGTCGAGCAGGCCGACCTCCACCCAGTCCCCGGCGTGCACCACGACATCCGCGGCCTCGACCTCGCGCCACACCTGAGCGGGCAGCTCACGGGCTCGCCGCGGCAGGTGCGTGTCCGCGATCAGCAGCAGATCCATCAGTCTCCGATGGCCGACAGGACCCGCTCGAGGAAACCGCCGATGTGGTTGCGAAGCAGCTCCGCGGCACCATCGGCGTCGCCCTTCTTCGCTGCCGCCAACACCGCCTTGTGCTCGGTCCACTCCTTCTTCCAGCTGGGGTTGGCCTCCCAGCCGACCACGCTGATCAGCGCCGCGCGGTCCTTGAGGTCGTCCAGGATGGAGACGAGCAGCGGGTTTCCGCAGCCGCGATACAAAGCACGGTGGAAGCGCCGGTTGAGCAGGCTCAACGCCGCCTGGTCCTTCTCCGCGATGGCCGCCGAAGCCTCCTTCAGCGCTTCGGCCGCGTCATCGAGCAGTGCCGTGTCGTGGCTCTCGACAGTGCGACGCACGGCTTCAGGCTCGAGGACCATCCGGACGTCGTACACGGACTTCGCCAGCTCGGCGTCGACTACGCACACCGAAGCACCCTTGTACGGGCTGAAGGTGACCAGGCCCGAGTTCGACAGCACCTTGAGCGCCTCGCGCACCGGCGTCTTCGACACGCCGAGGCGCTGCGCCAGCTCGGCTTCGACCAGTGGCTGTCCCGGCAGCAGCTCGCGGGTCAGGATGCCGCGGCGAATCTCCTCCAGTACCACTTCGGTCCGGGAGGCGGGCAAACTGAACGTCCCAGGCATCATGCACTCCGCATCGGCAGGTCAATCGCGTTGGGCCCATTTAACCAAGCCGACGTCGTGAACGTTCACGAGGCGCGCAGCTGGGCTGATCATATATCAGATGCCATACTGGTCGGATGAAGCAGCCCGAGGAGCTCCGAAGCCACCGATGGTACGGCGGAGACGAACTGCGCAACTTCAGCCACCGCGCGCGCAGCCGCCAGCTGGGCTACAACCCGGAGGAACACCTGGGCAAGCCGGTGATCGGGATCCTCAACACCTGGAGCGACATCAACCCCTGCCACATGCACCTGCGCGAGCGCGCCGAGCAGGTCAAACGCGGGGTCTGGCAGGCGGGTGGGTTCCCGCTGGAGTTCCCGGTGGCAACGCTTTCCGAGACGTATCAGAAGCCGACGCCGATGCTGTACCGCAACCTGCTGGCCATGGAGACCGAGGAGATCCTGCGGTCCTACCCGATCGACGGCGCGGTGCTCATGGGCGGCTGCGACAAGACGACGCCGGCATTGCTCATGGGCGCGGCCAGCGCCGGGCTGCCCGCGATCTTCGTGCCCGCCGGGCCGATGCTGCGCGGGCACTGGCGCAACGAGGTCCTCGGCAGCGGCACCGACATGTGGAAGTACTGGGACGACAAGCGTGCCGGCTTGATGAGCGACGCCGAAATGTCCGAATTGGAGCGTGGCCTGGCCCGCTCTCCGGGGCACTGCATGACGATGGGCACCGCGTCGACCATGACCAGCGCCGCCGAGGTGCTCGGCCTGACGTTGCCCGGCGCCGCGTCGATCCCGGCCGTCGACTCCGCCCACCACCGGATGGCCGCCGCCTCGGGCGCCCGGATCGTCGACATGGTCTGGGAGGACCTGACGATCACGCAGGTGCTCGACAAGCGCGCGTACGCCGACGCGATCACCACCGTGCTCGCGCTCGGCGGGTCGACCAACGCCGTGATCCACCTGATCGCGATGGCCGGGCGTAGCCAGATCCCGCTCAGCCTCGCCGACTTCGACGCCATCGCGCGGCGCGTGCCGGTGCTGGCGAACATCCGGCCCGGCGGCGCGTGGCTGATGGAGGACTTCTATTACGCGGGCGGGCTGCCCGGGCTGCTGTCCCGGCTGACCGACCTGCTGCACACCGACCGGATCACGGTCACCGGCCACACTCTCGGCGAGACGCTGGAAAACGCTCTCGTGCACAACGACGACGTCATCCGGCCGCGCGACAACCCCGTCGCCACCGAGGGCGGAGTGGCTGTCCTGCAAGGGAACCTGGCCCCCTCCGGCGCGGTGATCAAGCACATCGCCGCCGAGCCGCACCTGCTCACGCACACCGGCCCGGCGGTCGTGTTCGAGGACTACGGCGACCTGAAGAAGCGGATCGACAACCCGGACATCACCGTCGACTCGGTGCTGGTGCTGCGCGGTTCCGGCCCGCTCGGCGGCCCCGGCATGCCCGAGTACGGCATGCTGCCGATCCCGGCGCACCTGCTGGAGCAAGGGGTACGCGACATGGTCCGGATCTCGGACGCGCGGATGAGCGGCACCAGCTACGGCGCCTGCGTCCTGCACGTCGCCCCCGAGTCGTACGTCGGCGGCCCGCTGGCCCTGGTCCGCGACGGCGACCTGATCACCCTCGACGTCCCCAATCGGGTACTGCGACTGGAGGTCGACGACGCCGAGCTGGAACGGCGGCGCGAGGCCTGGACCGCGCCGCCGCCGCGGTACGAGCGCGGCTACGGCGCGCTCTACAGCGAACACATCACGCAGGCGGACGAGGGCTGCGACTTCGACTTCCTCGCCCGGGCGGGCCACAACCCCGAGCCGGACGCACGGTGATCACATCATCCGTTCGTGACCGGTTTATCCCCCGTTAGGGCGAGTCGTCGGGCTTGTCCGGCTGCCCCGTAGTCTGACGCGGTCACTGGCGCGACCCGAGCGCCGCCGTGAAGGGGTGGAGAGTTGCCGCACGAACCGCGCTGGCCCGACTCGCATGGGGAGCAGACGGACGTCCTGCCGGTCGTCGTACCCGACCTCGAGCCGGGTCTCGAAGAGCCCGCCAAGCGACCCCGCAACCTGCGTAAAGCGGGCTGGATCGCCGGCGGCGTCTTCGGCCTGCTGGTCTCGGTCTACGCGATCGACCTGCTGGCCAGCCACGGCAGCGTCCCCCGTGGGGTGACCGTCGCCGGGGTGGACGTCGGCGGGATGGACCGCACCGCGGCCGAGCAGGAGCTGCGCGGGCGCATCGAGCCGCGGCTGACCCGCCCGCTGCCGGTCACCGCGGGCGACGTCCAGGCGACGCTGTCCCCCACCCAGGCCGGGCTGCAGCTGGACTGGCCGCAGACCCTGGACCAGGCCGGCGAGCAGCCGCTGAACCCGTTCACCCGGCTCTCGTCGCTGTTCTCGCACCGCGAGGTCGGCGTCGTCACCCACGCCGAGGATGCCAAGCTCACCTCCGCGCTGGAGAACCTGCGCACCAAGGTCGACCGCGAACCCGTCGAGGGCACCATCAAGTTCGAGGGCGCGAAGCCGGTCGCGGTGCCGCCGAAGACCGGGCAGAAGCTGGACGTCCCGGCCGCCACCACCGCGGTGCTCGAAAAGTGGGCGCAGGGCGAGAACCTCGCGCTGCCCACGGCCACCACTGGGTCCGGACCACCACAGAGGGCGTCCAGACCGCGCTCGACCTGTTCGCCAAGCCCGCCGTCTCCGCCCCGCTGAAGATCAAGGGCGAGGGCAAGGACGCGACGGTGAGCCGGAGGCGATCGCCGCGGCGCTCGCCTTCGAACCCGCCGAGGGCGGCGCGCTGAACCCGAAGATCGACAACGCGAAGATCGCCGAAGCCGCAGGCCCACAGCTGAAGACCACAGAGAAGGATGGCAAGGAAGCCGAGGTCGTCTTCGACGGCGGCAAGCCCACCGTGTCAAGCCGTCCGAGAACGGCCGCGTCATCGACTGGGACCCGAGCCTCAAGCCGCTGCCGGACGTCCTCAAGAAGGCCGACGGCCGCGAGGTGCACGCGATCTACAAGGACGCGCCGGCGAAGGTCACCACCGAGCAGGCGAACCAGCTGGGCGTCAAGGAAGTCGTCGGCGAGTTCACCACCGGCGGCTTCGCGGCGGACTCCGGCGTCAACATCCGGACCGTGGCGCAGAAGGTCAACGGCGCCATCGTCAAGCCGGGGGAAACCTTCAGCCTCAACGGATTCACCGGCCCGCGCGGCACCCCGCAGGGCTACGTCGAGGCGGGCGTGATCGAGAACGGCGCCCCGGCCCGCGAGGTCGGCGGCGGCATCTCGCAGTTCGCGACCACGCTCTACAACGCGGCCTACTTCGCCGGCATGAAAGACGCCGGGCACAAGGAACACAGCTACTACATCAGCCGCTACCCCGCCGCGCGCGAGGCGACGGTGTTCCAGAACCCCAACGGCTCCAGCGTGATCGACCTCAAGTTCACCAACGACAGTCCGAACGGCATCGCCATCCAGACCATCTGGACGTCGTCCTCGCTGACCGTGAAGCTCTGGGGCACCAAGCGCTACACCGTCGAGTCGATCCCCGGCAGCCGGTCCAACCCGACCGAGCAGCCGACCAAGCCGGGCCCGGCGGAGAACTGCCACGCCTCCGCGGGCGCGCCCGGCTTCACCACGACCGACACGCGCGTGCTCAAGGACGCCGCCAGCGGCCGGGAGATCAGCCGCAGCACGCGGACTGTGCGCTACAACCCGCAGCCGAAGATCACCTGCGGCACGGAGTAAACCGCCGAAAGAACGTTCACGCAGCGCGTCCACCGAGGTACTTTGTGTGCTTCGATGGTTCGGCGGGGGCGTGACAGTAGTGATCGAGGGCAGGGCGAGGTTCGGCGACGTCCTCGCGGTCGGCGAGTTCCGGGCACTGTGGCTGGCGGAGCTCCAGTCGGTGCTCGGGGACCAGCTCGCCCGCGTCGCGCTCTCGGTGCTGGTGTTCCAGCGGACCGGCTCGGCGGCCTGGCCCGCGCTGACCTACGCGCTGACGTTCCTGCCCGACCTGCTGGGCGGCCCGCTGCTGAGCGGGCTCGCCGACCGATGCCCGCGCCGGGCCGTGCTGGTCACGGCGGACGTCCTCCGCGCGCTGCTGGTGGGAGTCCTGGCCATCCCCGGCCTGTCCCTGCCGGTGCTGGCGGCGGTCCTGGTTGTGGTGCAGCTGGCCAACGCGCCGTTTTCCGCCGCGCAGGCCGCGATCGTGCCCGCCATGCTCACCGGTGAGCGGTACCCGCTCGGCCAGTCGCTGCTCAAGATGACCAACCAGATCGGCCAGCTCGCCGGATTCGCCGCGGGCGGCGCGATCGTGGCCACGCTCGGGCCGGGGCGCGGCCTGGCGATCGACGCGGCGACGTTCGCGGTGTCGGCGCTGGTCATCCGCCTGGGCGTGAAGGCCCGTCCGGTCGTCCACACACCGACGGTGGTGACGTCGACCTGGCGCAGGCTGAAGGCGGGCGCGGGCACGATCTGGCACGACCCGCGGCTGCGGACGCTGGTCGGGCTCGCGTGGCTGGCCGGGTTCGTGATCGTGCCGGAGGGCCTGGCGGTGCCCTACGCGGCCGAGATCGGCGGCGGCGCGGTCGCCGCCGGGTTGCTGCTCGCCGCGCATCCGGCGGGCATCGTGACCGGGGTGTTCGTGCTCGGGCGGTGGGTGCCGCCCGTGGTCCGGCTGCGGATCACCGGGCTGCTCGCGGCGGGCGCGATCGTCCCGCTGCTCGGCTTCGCCTTCCGGCCCGGCCTGGCCGTGACGCTGGTGCTGATGCTGGTTTCCGGGGCCTGCGCCGGTTACCAGGTCACCGCGAGCACGACGTTCATGCGGCTCGTGCCGGATGCCGAGCGAGGCCAGGCGTTCGGCCTCGCCGGCTCCGGCTTGATCGCCGTCCAAGGCCTCGGCCTGATCGCCGGGGGCGTCCTGGTCGGTGTGGTGGGCTCTGTCGCCCTGACCGTGGCACTGCTCGCCGCGGTCGGGGTCGCGACCGCGATTCCGGCCGTGACCGCGTGGCACCGCGTCCGTCCGACGCGGCTCTGACGTCCCCGCTCACCAGTTCTGGCTACGCATGGGTGGCACCTCCTCAGCACCTTCCGTGTCCTCCTGCCGTCGCTGGTCACCAGTTCTGGCTCCGCATGCCTGACACCTCCTCACTCCTCTCCGGCCGCTCTTCGTTCGCTCATTCACCAGTTCTGACTGCGCATCAGGGCTACCTCCTCTCGGCCGTCCGGCCGCTTCGACAGCTGCTGTTCACCAGTTCTGGCTACGCATCGCGAGACACCTCCTCTCGACCGCCCGAATCGTCCCGTGCAAGCCGCTCACCAGTTCTGACTGCGCATCCTCGTCACCTCCCCGGCGTCGCCACGGACCCTGTTGTTAACGCTGGTTCACCAGTTCTGGCTACGCATCGTGCGCACCTCCTTCTTTTGCTCACGCAAGGTGTTGCAGCCCATAGCGCTGCCCCTAACAGCCGAATGACACGTCGTACGTGGTCGGCTACATTGCCGGGGTGGCAGGGGGATCACGCGCCGAAGGGCCCGATGCTACGGCGCCCCGTGAACGCCGAAGCGGCCTGGCCGCGCTCCGCGGCTGGGCCCTGTGGCAGCTGCCGAATCGTGGGCTCATCGGCTACGTCCTTCTCATCGACCTCGTCGCGCTCAGCGGGACAGCGGTGGCGTTCGCCACCACCCCGCTCCACATCGGCGACCTGTTCCCCGCCGTAGTTCTGGTGAGCTGCATTGTCCTTTACACGGAACTTTCACGACCCATCGAAAAGATCCGTGAGCGCTTCGCCGGAACTCCGCACATCGGGTTGGACACGGTGTGGATGTTCGCCGCGATCCTCATGGTGCATCCCGGGCTCGCGGCGCTGATGATCGCGGCGTCCTTCTTCTACCGGTGGCTACGGGTCCAACGGAACCCCCTGTTCCGGCGGACTTTCTCCACCGCGGCCACGGTGGTCGCCGGATTCGCCGCCGCGGTGTTCCTGCGGCTGGTCGGCGATCAGCCGTTCGCGGACATGGCCCGCGACGTGCCGAGCTTCGCCACGGTCGTCGGGGCCGGGCTGATCTTCCTGCTCGTCAACACCGCGCTGATGACCGTGGCCGTCTACTACGGGACCCCGCACGGACGCGTACGCGACGCGCTCGCCGGGCCCGCCGAGTACAGCCTGGAAGCGGCCACCATCGGCCTCGGCATCCTGCTGGCCTGGACGCTGGCGGACTGGCCGGTGGCGTTGCTGCTGATCGTCGGCATCACCCTGGTGCTGCACCGCAGCGTGCTGATCCGGCAGCTGCGGCGGCAGGCGCGCAGCGACGCCAAGACCGGTCTGCTCAACGCCGAGGCCTGGCGGGAGGCGGCGGCCGCCGAGCTCGGCCGGGCCGCAGGCAAGCAGATCGGCGTGCTCATCCTCGACCTCGACCGGTTCAAGCAGATCAACGACCGGCACGGGCACCTGGTCGGTGACCGGTACCTGGTGGCGCTGGCCGACGTGCTGCGTGCCGAGGTCAGGGCCAGCGACCTGGTCGGCCGGTTCGGCGGCGAGGAGTTCGTCGTCCTGCTGCCCGGGACGGCCACCGAGCACGCGCACGCCATCGCCGAACGCATCCGCGGCACCCTGACCGAGGTCGCCGACCTGCCCGAGACCGTCACGGTGTCGATCGGCCTGGCGACCTTCCCCGACCACGGCGAAACGATCGACGAACTGCTCGAAGCGGCCGACCGCGCGCTGTACGCGGCAAAGACGGCGGGCCGCAACCGCACGCACGGTTACCGCGCGGTCGTCCCGACAGCGGAGTGACACGCTGTACCCGAGTGCTTACCGTCATATCATGGCGGGCCGCCCGGCAGGGCCCGTGCCAGGCGGGGAGCGGCTGTGGTGTCACGGGCGACGGGCTTGCGTGAGGCACTCGCCGTCGCCGAGTTCCGTGCCCTGTTCGCCGCCCAGCTGGTTTCGGTCGCCGGCGACCAGCTCGCCCGCGTCGCACTCTCGATCCTCGTCTTCGACCGGACGCGCTCGGCGGGCTGGGCCGCGGCGGCCTACGCGCTGACATTCCTGCCGGACCTGCTCGGCGGGCCGCTGCTGTCCGGGCTGGCCGACCGGCACCCGCCGCGCGCGGTGATGGTCGGTGCCGACCTGGTCCGGGTGGCCGGGGTGGCGCTGATGGCCATGCCGGGGCTGCCGCTGGAGCTGGTGGCCGTGCTGCTGGTCGGCGTGCAGTTGTTCAACCCCGTCTGGAATTCCGCGCGCGCGACGCTGCTGCCGCAGGTACTGCCGGGCGACAAGTTCGTGCCGGGGATGAGCCTGCTGATGATGCTGGTGCAGGCCGGGCAGGTCGCCGGGTTCGCCGCCGGCGGGCTGCTGGTCGCCTGGATCGGCGCGGGCGGCGCGCTCCTGGTGGACTCGGCCAGTTTCGCGGCGTCCGCGGTCTTGCTGACGTTCGGCGTGCGGGCGCGGCCCGGCCGGGCGCCAGTGGGCGTGCGCTGGTGGCAGCACCTGCACACGGGCTGGACGACCGTCGCCGGGGACCCGCGGCGGCGCGCGCTGGTGGCGCTGGGCTGCGTGTCCGGGATCTACATCGCGGGGGAAGCGATCGCGGCGCCCTACGCGGCGGAACTCGGCGGCGGGCCGGTCGCGGTCGGCCTGCTGCTCGGCGCGTTCGCGCTGGGCAACGTGCCGGGGATGGCGCTCGTGACGTGGGTGCCCGACCGCCACCGGTCGTGGCTGCTCGCCCCGCTCGCGGTGCTGTCCTGCGCACCGCTGACGGTCTGCGCGTTCCGGCCCGATCTGCCGGGCACGCTGATCGTGCTGGCGGTGTCCGGGATGGCCAGCTCCTACAACCTGATCGCCACGACGACGTTCGTGCAGCTCACCCCGGAGAGTCATCGCGCGCAGGCGTTCGGCATCGCGCTGACCGCGCTGCGCGTGTGCCAGGGGCTCGGCGTGGTGCTGGCCGGGCTCGCGGCCGAGGGGCTCGATCCGCACTGGGTCGTCGCGGCCGCCGGGGTCATCGGCGTGGTGGCCGCGATGGGCGCCGGCGGGCTCTGGCGCCGCGCGGCGGTGACGTCGTGACCGGCCTCGCGAAAGGCCGGTCACGACCCGGATCGATTTACCGCGTCCAGTCCGTGGGGAGCTGGGGCAACGGCGTGGCGGGTGTCCAGTCGGTGGGGAGGACCCTCGGCGACCAGTCGGTCGGGATGGCCACTGGCGTCCAGTCGGTCGGCAGGCGGCGCAGGCCGTCGCGGTTCCAGTCGGTCGGCAGCTGGCGGGTCCAGTCGGTGGGCCGCTGGGCACGACGGCGCGCGGGCACGGCGGTGCCGAAGGACGGGAGCTGGCGGGGAGTGAACATGAGATCTCCTTGCGGTTGCGGATCAAGTACGCAGCGTGACCAGTCGTAAGCCGCACGGTCTAGTGACACACCGCGTTCATGCGATTACAGTGACGGTTCTCCGCGAAGAGATCCGTCTCGGGAAGAGGGCCGTTTCGTGGGATTGTCCGGGTCCCGAAGACGTCTGCCCAGCTCAGTCCGTCCACGATCAGGTCTCCATCCGCGCGACTGGGCGGTGTGGACCCTGTCACCGCCGGTGTTGCTCTTCCTCTCCGTGGTCGAAATCGGCGCGCTCGGAGTCGTTCTCGGCACCGCGGATCTCGTGCCGATCACCAGCAGGTCCCTGCTGTGGTGCGGCCTGATCGTCGCCGGGGAGATCGTCCATCTCGAAGCCGCCCAACGCATCGAGCGGCTCCGCGAGCTGGGTGCCGAGGGCCGCCCGCACATGCACCTGCAGTCCATCTGGATCTTCGCCGGTCTGCTGCTGCTTCCGCCACCGCTGGCGACCCTTGTCATCGTGGTGAGCTACACCCATTCATGGCTTCGGGTGTATCGGCGGCGCGGGGTGGTGCACCGCAAGGTGTTCTCCGGCGCCACGGTGATCCTCGCGTGCGCGGCGGCCGGCACGGTGCTGACCGTCGGCACCGGTGGCGAGGTGGCACCCTACATGCCGCACCTCGACGGGTTCGTCGGCATGCTCGCGCTGCTGGTGGCCGGGGTCGTCTACTTCGGGCTCAACTACCTGCTGGTGATCGCGGCGATCATCATGAGCAACCCGGACAAACCGGCGCGCAACGCCTTCGGCAACCCCTCGGACGTGCTGATCGTGCTGGCGGCGGTCGGCGTCGGCTGCGGGATCGCGCTCGTGGTGACGCTGCGGCCGTGGCTGCTCCCGGTGCTCATGGTGACGCCGGTCGCGCTGCACGTCGGGCTGCTGCTGCCGCAGTTCCAGATGGCCGCGCGGACCGACTCGAAGACGTCCCTGCTGGCGCCGGAGTTCTGGGTGGAGGTCACCCGCCGGGAGCTGACGCGGGCCGCGCAGATCGGCTCGACCGCGGGCGTGCTGATGATCGACGTCGACCGGTTCAAGGAGATCGACGACGCCAACGGCCACCTGGCCGGCGACGAGGTGCTGCGCGCGATCGCGACGGAGATCCAGCACACCGTGCGCGGCGGCGACCACGTCGGGCGCTACGGCGGCGACGAGTTCGTGGTGCTGCTGCCGGGCGCGACGAGCGCGGAGATCGTGTCGATCGCGAACCGCATCCGCGGCCGGATCGCCAGGATCGAGGTCACGGTGCCGGTCAAGCGGGCGGGCAAGCCGGAGACGATCGGCGGGCTGACCGCGTCGATCGGCGCGGCCGTCTACCCCGACACCGCCCAGGACTACACGATCCTGCTGCAGGCGGCGGACGACGCGGTGTTCGCGGCGAAGGAACGCGGCCGCGACCAGGTGGTGCTGGCGACCGGCCACCGCACCGAGCTGGCCCGCCCGGAGGTCCCTTAACCCAGCGGCTCGTGAGTGGTAAGTCGGGTTCTAACCCGACTTACCACTCACGAGCCGCGACCAGCTACGGAAGCGTCGCCAGGGCCTGAGCCAGGGATTCGTCGGACAGTTCGTCGTCGACCATGTCCCCGGCGAGGTAGGCGCCGTAGGCGGGCAGGTCGAGGTGCGCGTGCCCGCACAACGCCGTGAGGATGACCTTCTCCTCGCCGGTTTCCTTGCACCGCAACGCTTCCTGGACACACGCGGCCAGCGCGTGCGTCGGCTCGGGCGCCGGGATGATGCCCTCCGCCCGCGCGAAGCGGACTCCGGCGGAGAAGCACTCCTGCTGCCCGATGGCGATCGCCTCGATCAGGCCGAGTTCGTAGATGTGCGAGATCAGCGGCGACATCCCGTGGTAGCGCAGGCCACCGGCGTGGATCGGGTCGGGGATGAAGTCGTGCCCGAGGGTGTGCATCTTCAGTAACGGCGTCAGCCCGGCGGTGTCCCCGAAGTCGTAGGCGTACTTCCCGCGGGTCAACGAAGGACAGGCGGCGGGTTCGACCGCGCGGATCACCGGGTCCATGCGCCCGGCGAGTTTCTCCCGCAGGAACGGGAACGCGAGCCCGCCGAAGTTCGAGCCGCCGCCGGTGCAGCCGACGAGCAGGTCCGGGGTGTCGCCGGCCTGCTGGAACTGCAGCAGCGCCTCCTCGCCGATGATCGTCTGGTGCAGCAGCACGTGGTTGAGGACGCTGCCCAGCGCGTACCGCGTGTCGGGGTCCTGCGCGGCCTGCTCGACGGCCTCGCTGATGGCGATCCCGAGACTGCCGGTCGAGTCCGGGTGCTCGGCCAGGATCGCCTTGCCGGACTCGGTCAGCTCGGACGGGCTCGGGTGCACCGTCGCGCCGAAGACCTCCATCATCAGCTTGCGGTAGGGCTTCTGGTCGTAGGAGGCGCGGACCTGCCAGACCTCGCACTCGAGCCCGAACTGCGCGCAGGCGAAGGCGAGCGCGCTCCCCCATTGCCCCGCGCCGGTCTCGGTCGTCAGCCGCGCGACGCCTTCGGCAGCGTTGTAAAACGCTTGCGGCACAGCGGTATTCGGCTTGTGCGAGCCGACCGGGCTGACGCCCTCGTACTTGTAGTAGATCCGCGCGGGCGTGCCCAGCGCCTTCTCCAGCCGTCGCGCGCGGAACAGCGGCGAGGGCCGCCAGAGCCGGTAGACCTCCAGGACCTCTTCCGGGATGTCGATATATCGCTCCGTCGTCACCTCTTGCGCGATGAGCGCCTGCGGGAACAGCGGCGCGAGGTCCTCGGGCCCGACCGGCTCGCGCGTGCCGGGGTGCAGCGGCGGGGGCGGTGGCTCAGGAAGATCGGGGATGACGTTGTACCACTGGGTCGGGAGATCGGCTTCGTCCAGGATGAACTTCGTGCGTTCGGACATCGCGCCTCCTAGGGTCGGCGATCCGAACATAGGACGCGGCCGTGGCTGAGGCCAGTCATGCTCGCTACGGTGGCGGCGTGACTACGCGAACCGATCAGCTCCGCCTCGACGACGGCACCGTCGGCCTCCCGCTCTGGCTCCCCGAATCGGGCCGCGGCCCCGGCCTGGTCCTGATCCAGGAGATCTTCGGCCTGGACGACTACCTCCGCTCGGTCGCGGCGGACCTGGCCGCGCTGGGCTTCGTGGTGGCCGTGCCCGAGCTGTTCTGGCGGGTCAAGCCGGGCTGGGTGTCCACCCACGACGAGGTCGGCGTCGCGGCGTCGATGGACGTCTCGAGCCGCTTCGACCCGGCCCTCGGCGTCTCGGACGTCCTGTCGACGCTCGCGCACCTGCGTTCGCTGCCGGAGGTCGAAGGCGGAGCGGGCGTTCTGGGCTTCTGCCTCGGCGGCTCGCTGGCCTTCGCGGCGGCGGCCACGAGCGACCCCGACTTCGCGGTGTCGTTCTACGGCTCCACCGTGCCCGGCCAGATCACCGACCTGGAGAAGATCACCTGCCCGATCCAGTTCCACTTCGGCGGGCAGGACCCGTACATCCCGCGGTCCGACGTGGCCACGGTCGAGTCCGCGGTGGCTGCTCACCCCGGCGCCGAGATCCACGTCCAGGAGGACGCCGGGCACGCGTTCCACAACCACGTGGCACCGATGTTCCACCACCCGGAAGCGGCGGCACGGGCCTGGGAGAAGACCACCGCGTTCCTGCAGCACGCGATGTTCTGAGCGCGACAGTTGGTTATGAACCGGCCTCACGTCGTCTACCGTGAGGAACGGCCCACTCATACCGACAACAAGGTGGCTGGTGAAGGAACGCGAGTTACGGCGCCGCTGCAGGCGGCTGCTGAACGACCTGGGCATCCGGCCGCCGCTCGACGTCCTCGAACTCTGTCACAAGGTCGGGGAACAGCGCGGCCGCCCGATCCGGCTGATCGAACACCGGATCCCGGTGCCGGGCCCCTTCGGCGCCTGGATCGCCACCGGCCGGGCCGACTACGTCGTGTACCAGCAGGACACGAGCAAAGCCCACCAGCGCCACATCATCCTGCACGAGCTGGGCCACATGCTGGCCGGCCACAGCACCACCGCGGAGGACGACAGCCTGGTCGCCGCGCTGACGCCCCGGCGGTCTCCGGACCTGGACCCGGAGTCCGTCCGCCGGGCCTTGCAGCGAACCTCCTACGACACCGACCACGAGCGGGAAGCCGAGACGGTCGCGACGATCATCCTGGAGTGGGCGTCCGTGCTGGACCGGGTCGCGCCGAAGTCGTCGGAAGAGGCCACCGCACAGCGGATCGAGACCGCACTGGGCGAACGGCTGGGCTGGTTGTGAACAGCAAGATCGCGCTGATCGTGGCCCAGGGGGTGATCCTCTACCCGGCTCTGCTGTGGAAGATCCACCAGCTCACCCGGGCGCCGAAGGACGTGGCGCGCTGGATGGTCACGGCCTGCCTGGCCTGCTTCGCGGCTTCCTACCCGCTCGGTCTCCTGGCGGGAGACGTGAACCAGCCGGATCCCGGGCGGATCGTGCCGCTGCTGTTCCAGCACATCTTCCTCTGCGGGCTCGTCTACTCCCTGGCCTGCTTCTTCCTGGTCTCCGCGCTGCCGCCCGCCCAGGCACGACGGCGGGCCTGGCAGGAGGCGGTGCCGCTCGGGGCCGCGATCCTGGTGATGACGCTGGTCACGGTGCTCATGCCCGACGTCCCGCCGGAGTCCTACCCCCGCGCCGGGGTCTCGGTCTTCTACCTCGCGGCCGATCTGTATCTCACCTACGGCATCGCGAACGCGTGCTTCTTCGCGCGGCGTTACGCACGAGGCGCCGCGCCCGCGCTGGCACGCGGGCTCCTGGTGGCGTCCGTGGGCTTCGCCTTCGGCGCGGTGGGCGGGGCGACCCTGGTCGCGGTGGTGCTCGTGCACTGGGTTGGCGCGGCCATTCCCTCGTTTTTGGTGCAAGCCACGGTCTTCCTGGTGTTCCCGAGCGCGATCCTGCTCGTCGTGGGCCTGTCCTATCCCGGTGTCTCCACCCGGCTGGCCGCGGCGCGCGTGTGGTGGCAGCACCTGCGGACGTACCACCGGATTGGTCCACTGTGGACACGACTGCACCACGCGTTCCCCGAGGACGCGCTGAGCCGGACGCCGCTCAATCCGTGGCAGGACGCGCTGAGCCTGCGCGGCGTGCATCGCCGCTACTACCGGCGGATCATCGAATGCCGGGACGGGCTGGTCCGGATCAGTCCGTACCTAGCGCACCTGGACCACGACGGTCCGCTGGCCGACCGGCTCACCCAGGCGCTACGCGCCCACGCCCGCAGTGAACCGGTTCCCGCGGAGGGGATGCCCGTCGCCGTCCCCCATGGCGGCGGCCTCGACGACGACGCCCGCGAGCTGGTCACCCTCTCCGAGTCGCTGAGGGCGGCTTCCGCCTGACCGGCGCTGGGAACCGAGCCGGTACCTGCCCGATGCGAGGACACGCCGGACTTCGGCGCCGCCGATCGCTTCGACGACCACCTCGTTCTGCTGCTGCGCTTCGGCAGGAACGTCGGTCGCCAGGTGGACCGTCGGAACGTCCGCGTCCACGGCGAGGAGCTCGGCAACGGTCGTCTTCCCCGCGTCCGCTCCCTCGGCGAGAAACAGTCCTGTTATTCCATTCGAGTTCAGCCGCGCGAGCCTGACATGATGCGGCCGTGGATCTCTCCGACGGTTGCCTGTACTGCTACACCGAGCAGGACCTTGTCGTCCTCGCGGGCGACCCCGGCGCCGTGCCCGACGACCTGGTCAGGGCGGTCGCCTCCGAGGCCGTCGACCACTGGTCCCGCGAGCAGTGGCAGTTCCTGTACCAGCGGCTCGCGCCCCGGCTCGTCTCCCTGGTACGCACACGCGAGATCGACCCGGCGCTGACGACGCGGGCGCTTGGCCGGTCCTATTCGGACCTCGCGAGCTGGCCCGACGACCAGCGCCGCGCCCTCGAGGACGCGCTGGGCGCGATGCTGTCCGAGGCGCTGGAGCACTGGTCGTCCTACGAACTCGCCAAACTGCTCGGCGGGCTGGCCTGTGCCTACGACGATCTGCGGCCGTGGCTGGCGCGCCTCGACCCCGATGTCAGTCTGGCCGCGCAGGGCGGTGTCGTCCGGCTAGCGTGCTACTGGGCGATGGATCTGCTCTGGGGTGAGGAGAACTGGTTCACCTGGTGGTTCACCGACGACCAGGCGACCCCGGTGCGCGAATGGACGCTCGGCGCCAGGGCGACGGTCGAGGAGTTCAGCGCCGCACATCCCGAGTGCAAGACCGCCCGGGACACGCTGATCGCCCTCGACCTGCTTGAGCGCGGTGCGGGAAGTCCTTGGTACTACCCCGGTTTGTCGAAAGGGCTGAAGTTGGTGGGGGTAGGGTCTCGTGAGTGGTAAGTGTCGTTCTAACGACACTTACCACTCACGAGACCCTGACCTCAGCGGTACCGGAAGAGAATCCGCCCCCGGGTCAGGTCATACGGGCTCAACTCCACCAGCACCCGGTCGAACGGCAGGATCTTGATGTAGTTCCGCCGGATCTTCCCGCTGATGTGCGCCAGTACTTTGTGCCCGTTCTCCAGCTCCACCCTGAAGGTGGCGTTACGCAGGCACTCGACGACGGTGCCCTCGATTTCGATACCGCCCGCTTTGGTGGTCATCGGAGCACCAGCTCGAGGTTGCTGCCCGCCCGCCGGGCGTCTTCGAAGAGCGCCATTGCCGCCACGTTGGATTCGTTGACCTCGGCCGATGCCGTTTCGATCCCCTGGCGGTGCAGCGCATCCAGCACGTGAGCGAGCAGCGCTCGGGCGATCCCGCGGCGCTGGTGGCCGGCCCGGACCGCGATCAGCCCGATCCGCGGCAGCCGGGCGATCTGCGTCACCCGAACCAGTCCGACGTAGCCGCCGTCCAGTGCCGCCACCGCGTATTTCGACGGGTCCACGATGGTGTCGCCGTCGGGGCGGAGCAGCACCTCCGCCGGCATCTCCTGCCACCCGAGAGTGGCCTCGACCTCAGCGCGGATCACTCGGTCCAGCTCGCGCAGAGGTCCTTCTTCCGCCTCGCCGAGGCCGACGATTTCCAGGCCCGGCGGGAGCGAGCCGATGACCCGCGGACCGGTGGGAATGAGGCACTCCCACTCGCGGCGTCGCACGGTGAAGCCGGCGCGCTCCCAGTGGGAGATCAAGTCGAGGTCGGCCTCGTCGACCACGGTGTAGAGCGGTTTCGGCAGGTCCGGCAGCATCGCCCCGGCGAGCTGGTCGAAGACCGCGCCGTGCCAGGCGTCGATACTGAGGAAGATCCGCCCATCGGCCCGGGGCGATGCTTCGCCGCGGCCGACCACCCGGTCGTCCTCCAGAGCGTGCCAATGCCGCTCCGCGACCCGGGTGATCAGGACCGTTCTCTTGCCTACATCTGAAGAATTCATGGCGTCGCCTTTCGGGATTGCCTTTGCCCAGGCGCTCCCGGCGACACCTACGTCAGTCGCCCGACCGTGACGACGAGGGGGAGCACCCACATCGATACAGCGTTCATGGGTCTCACCTCCTCGGGCTACGTCACGGTCAGCGGTAAGCTAACAGCCCGCGCTTCACCCCGTCCAACCCTTTTCCGGTCCGCTGCTAGCCTCGCTCATGGACTTCGCCTCGGCGCACTACGGGTACGGTCCGTATACCGCGACGGCCATCGGCGGCTCGCTGCTGGCGGGCACTGCCCCCGGCCCCGCACCCGGTACCGGAAACGCCTACGGGTCGCCGGGCGAGGTTTGGCTTCCCCCGGAAGTACGCGTGGTCCGTCCCGGTGACAAATCGTCGCGACCGATCCGTCGAGCCGTGTGGTCCTTCTGGAGCGCCCCTTATCTCCAGCGCAGCGGACGGCACTGGGTGAACGACTTTTACCACTCGCTTTCGTGGATCCTGTCGTTCCGCCTTGCCTCGCAACTCTTCCCGACCACGGCGTTGGTGACCGACACGCGCGGCTACGAGCTGCTCGTCGAACAGCTGCGCTTGCCATTCGACGACGTAACCCTTTCGTTGAACCAAATCTCCTCGCAGGAACCGGCGTGGTGGGCACTCGGGAAGTTGTACACCTATCGAGAGCAGACCGAACCGTTCCTCCACATCGACAACGACGTGTTCCTCTGGCCAGGCTTCCCGGCCGAGGGCTTGTCCGGCGACGTGGTGGCGCAGAACCCGGAGCACGCGCCACTCTCGGAGGCGGGTTACTACCGGCCTGCGACGATGGCCGCCGCCTTGCGGAATACCGGCGGATTCATCCCACGCGAACTCTCGGATTACCTCTCCAGATCCGGAGATGCCGCGCTGTGCACCGGAATCGTCGGCGGGCTTGCCGTTCCACTGCTTCGGCACTACGCCGATCTCGCCATCCGGCTGGTGGAGTCGGCCGAGAACCAGGCAGGCTGGCAGCGGCTGGCACCGCTCGAGGAGTACAACCTGGTCGTCGAGCAATACCTCCTCGGCGCGCTGTGCTGGAGCGGCGCGAAGGTGGACGTGCAATGCGTGTTCCGGTCGCAGCAGGACACGTTCAGCGACGAAATCGCCCACGGCCAGCGGTACACGCACCTCATCGCGTCGGCGAAAAGCGACCTGCGGTACATGCGGTGGCTCGAAGAACGAGTACGCCGCGACTTCCCGGACGACTTCGAACGAGCGGCCCGCTCCCGGCTCTCGTGAGTGGTAAGTGTCGTTAGAACGACACTTACCACTCACGACAACGCGGCGACGCGGAGCCAGGCGGTAAGGGTGCCGAAGTCGCCGGGGGCGAGTCCGAGGCCGGCGTCAACGCGGTGGAGCAGCGCTCGTCCGTCGTGGTGCGCGGACACCCACGCCCGGTCTGCCGCGCCGATCTCGTCGTCGATCCAGATGAACGGTCGCCCCGCGGCCCGGTCGACGAGCGGACGCGTCTTCCAGTGCAGCCCGATCCTCTCGTCTTGATCATCGTCGGAATCCGGCCAGGTCATCACCGGCAACGTCGGCAGACCGAGCAGGGGGCCGACCGACTGGTTGGCATCGTCCATCCAGGTCGTCGCCCAGACGAGCTCGCACGGCAAGGCCAGCAGAAGTGGTCCGAGCGCCGGGTTGATCCGAGCCAGCAGCGGATGGGAGTTCTCCTCGAGTGCCGAAGCCGAGTACTCCCGAGATGTCCCGCCGAAGGGGATCAGGGGCCCGTCGACATCGAGGAACAGCAGTGCGCTCGTCACACAGACACGGTAGTCGCGATCAAGGCCGCGCTCGTGCGGCGGTTTTTGTCGGGGGGACCCGGTAGCGTCGAAGACATGGCAACACTGGTCACCTTCCACGCCCATCCGGACGACGAGTGCATCCGCACCGCCGGTGTCATGCGCAAAGCCGTCGAAGACGGTCACCGGGTCGTCCTCGTCGTCGCCACGAAGGGCGAGGTCGGCGAGGTACCCGAAGGGTTCCTCTCCGACGGCGAGGAGCTTGGCGCGCGGCGCGTCCAGGAGGCGCACGCGGCTGCCGAGGTCATCGGCGTCAAACGTGTCGAGTTCCTGGGCTACCGCGACTCCGGGATGATGGGCGAGCCGACGAACGACGAACCGTCCTGCTTCTGGCAGGCCGACGTCGAGCAGGCTGCCCAGCAGCTCGCCGTGATCCTGCGCGAGGAATCGGCGGAGGTCCTCACGGTCTACGACGACAACGGCGACTACGGTCACCCGGACCACATCCAGGTGCACCGCGTCGGGCTGCGGGCAGCCGAGCTGGCCGGCGTCGAGCGGGTCTTCCAGGCGACGTTCAACCGCGAGGCGATGCGGCGCGGGTTCGAGACCATGGTCGAGCAGGGCCTGATCGACGCCGAGCAGGCACCTCGGCCACCGGACAACGTCGAGTTCGGCAAGCCGGAGGCCGAGATCACCGCGGCCGTCGACGTGTCGAAGTACGTCTCGGTCAAGCGCGCGGCGATGCGGGCGCACCCCAGTCAGATCAGCGAGGACATGTTCATGCTGGCGATGCCCGAGGACCAGTTCGCCTGGGCGTTCGGCACCGAATGGTTCATCCGGTACGGCCAGGGCCCCGGCATCACCGAAACCGACCTGATGGCGGGCCTGTAGGAAGCAGGCGCTGCGAGGAGAGTCCCCTTCAGCAAGCAAGGGGTCGGGTTCTCGTGAGTGGTAAGTCGGGTTCTAACCCTACTTACCACTCACGAGAGCGGGGGGCAGGCCAATGGTCACGTCGCATCCTGGCCATCCCGGCCGGGCCGCGGCCACCGGATTTCAGGGAGGGCCCGTGCGCAGGACCATCGACTGGACCGGCGGCGCGATCACGATCATCGATCAGACCGCGCTGCCCGCCGAGTACAGGATCCTCGAGCTGAAGACCGTCGACGAGCTGATCGACGCCATCCAGCGGCTTGCCGTGCGCGGCGCCCCCGCGCTGGGTGCGGCCGGCGCGCTCGGCGTGGCCCTGGCCGCCCGCGCTGACCAGGACGTCCAAGCGCAGGCCGGCAAGATCGCGCAGGCAAGGCCCACCGCGGTCAACCTCAGCTGGGGCGTCGCCCGCGCGCTGGCCAAGCTCGATGAAGGACCCGATGCTGTTCTGAAAGAAGCGCAAGCGCTTCTCGACGAGGACGAACAGCTGAACCGAAAAGCCTCGAAGCTCGCCGCCGAGATCGTGCTGGAGGAGACCGAGCGCCGGCCGCTGCGGTTCCTCAGCCACTGCAACACCGGCCACCTCGCGACCGTCTCCTGGGGCACCGCGCTCGGCGTCGTCTGGCACCTGCACGAGCGCGGCCTGGTCGAGTCGGTGCTGGTCGACGAGACCCGCCCGCTGCTGCAGGGCGCCCGGCTGACGGCGTGGGAACTCGCGCAGGCGGGCGTGCCCTATCGCGTGCAGCCCGACAGCGCCGCGGCCGCCGCGATGGCCCGCGGGCTCGTCGACTGCGTCCTGGTCGGCGCGGACCGGATCGCCGCCAACGGCGACGTCGCCAACAAGATCGGCACGTATGCGCTGGCGATCGCGGCGCGCCACCACGGTGTGCCGTTCGTGGTGGTCGCCCCTTCGTCCACAGTGGACGCCACGATCGCGACCGGCGCGGACATCGCCATCGAGGAACGCGCGGCCGGCGAACTACGCGAGTTCGCGGGCCGCGCGATCACGCCCGAGGACGCGGAGGTCTTCAACCCGGCCTTCGACGTCACCCCGGCGAACCTCATCACCGCGGTGGTCACCGAACACGGCAGGCTGAAGCCCTAGGGCCGCGGGCCGATCTCCCGGCCGCCGTCGGTGACCAGGATGGCCATCGCCGGGCAGGAGTCGGCCGCGTCGAGGACCGTCTCGTCCGGCGCGACCTCCTCGGTCACCGGGTGCGCGACCGCACCGTCGAGCACGAAAATCTCCGGCATCAGCCCGGCGCACATCCCCGAACCGATGCAGGTGTGCTCGTCGACCTCAACGTGCCAGCTCATCGTCACCATCCGATCGGCATCGACCGCGGTCCGCGGACGAGCATCTGTGTCTTCCACACGATATCCCCGGCCAGATGTAGCCCCGGCAGCTCGGTCACCAACGCCTTCAGCGCCTCCTGCAGCTCGAGGCGGGCCAGCGGCGCGCCCAGGCAGTGGTGGACGCCGTGGCCGAACCCGAGGTGCTGGAAGTCGCCGCGGTCCAGGTCGATCCGCTCGGCGGAGTCGAATTGCAGCCGGTCCCGGTTCGCCGCGCCGACCGCGACCAGCACCGGCTCGCCCGCGCGCACCAGCACGCCGCCGACCTCGATGTCCTCGGTGGCGTAGCGCGGGAACCCGGCACCGGCGCCGAGCGGGACGAACCGCAGCAGCTCCTCGACCGCCGCGGGCACCAGGCCGGGGTCCGCGCACAGGCGTTTCCACTGTTCCGGCTGGTCCAGCAATGCGTAGACGAAGTTGGGGATCTGGCTCGCGGTCGTCTCGTGCCCGGCGATCAGGATGCCGACACACAGGTCGACCAGCTCGAGCTCGGTCAGCCGGTCACGGACGTCACGGGCCTCGATCAGCGCCGTCATCAGGTCGTCCTGCGGCTCGGCCCGGTGCTGCGCGATCAGCCCGGCCATGTACTCGCGCAGCTCCTCGCGGTTGCGCTCGAACTCCTCGACGGTGAGGCCGCTGGTCGACAGCGCCGCGTCGCTCCACGCGCGGAACTTCGGCCGGTCGGCCACCGGCACCCCGAGCAGTTCGCAGATCACCGCGACCGGGATGGGCAACGCGTAGGCGTCGACCAGGTCGGCGGGCTGGCCGGCCGCCTTCATCTCGGCGATGAGGCCGGCGGCCAGGTCGGCGACCCGCGGCCGCAGCAGCTCGACCCGGCGCATGGTGAACGCCTTCGCGACGAGGGTGCGCAGCCGGGTGTGATCGGGCGGGTCCATCTGCAGGATGCCGCCGTCACGCTGCCCCGGAGACATCCGCGGGCCGTCCTTTTCCTTCTCCATCGCCCGCGAGAACCGCCGGTCACCGAGCACGAATCGGGCGTCCGCGTACCGCGTGGCGAGCCAGGCGGGCTCGCCGTAGGCCATCTGGACCCGGATCATGCCCTCGGTCTCGCGCGCGGCGGCGTACGCCTCGTTGAGGGCGAGACCCTCTTCCTCGTTGAAGGGATAGGCGAGCGGTTCGGAATGTGTGGTGGTCATGCCAACCCCCGTCATCGTGTTTGTAAGCACCTGCTTACAAAGCTAGCGACGGTGACCGTACGCGTCAATGCGCGTACGCCTGGTCGTGCGGCTAGCCTTTCGGGCGAATGGAGGGCCGATGACCGAAGTGCAAGGCCGCCGGCGGGACTCGGCGGCGACCAAGGCGGCCCTGCTCGACGCCGCGGCGAAGCTGTTCGCCGAGCGTGGTTTCGACCGGACGACCGTGCGGGACATCGCCGGCGAGGCCGGGGTCAACCAGGCGCTGCTGTTCCGGTACTTCGGCAGCAAGGAGGCGCTGTTCGAGGAGGTCATCGCCCGCGGCGGGCGCGAGCACATGGCGACCACCCCGCCGGAACGGCTTTTCGGCGCGACCCTGCGCAGCATGCTGGAGGCCGACGAGCACGGACGTCGCAACCGCTCGCTCGAGACCTACCTGCGCTCGACCGGCAGCGACAGCGCGGCCGCGGCGATCCGGCAGCAGATCGGCACGGAGTACGCCCAGGCGCTGGCGACGCTCACCGACGCCCCCGACGCCGAACTGCGCGCCGACCTGGCGTTGGCCTGGCTGCTCGGCATCGGCCTGGTCCGCGAGGTCACCGCGAAGGAACCACTGGCCAGCGCCGATCCGGACGACATCTGCCGGCTGGTACTCGAGGCCACCAAGACCTTGCTGGAACGTAGCGAGCCCTGATCAGGGCAGGGCGCGGCGCAGCAGTTCGGCCAGATGCACGGCCGAGCGGCCGGACTGCTGGGCGATCTGGGTGCGGCAGCTGAAGCCGTCCGAGACCACGACCGTCTCCGGCGACGCCGCCCGGATCGCCGGGAGCATCCGGTCCTCGGCGACGGCGACCGACACGTCGTAGTGCCCGCGCTCGAACCCGAAATTCCCGGCCAGGCCACAACATCCGGAGTCCAGCGTCGTGTTCCGCACCCCGGCCGCCTTCAGGACGGACTCATCGGCGTCGAAGCCGAGCACCGCGTGCTGGTGGCAGTGGACCTGGGTGATCGCCTCGACGTCCAGCGCCGCGAACGGGATCGGTGCCCGCGCCAGCAGCTCCGCGAAGGTGAACGTCCGCGAGGCCAGCAGCTCCGCGCGCGGATCATCGGGGAGCAACGCCTTGAGGTCACCACGGAACAGCGCGGTACAGCTCGGCTCCAGCCCGGCCACTTCGTAGCCGACGTCGAGATAGGGCTCGAGGACGTTCAGCGTGTGCCGGAGCACCCGCCGCGCGACGCCGAGCTGCCCGGTCGATACCCAGGTCAGTCCACAACAGACTCCGTGATCCGGCAGCACGACCTCGTAACCCGCGGCGGTCAGCACCTCGTAGGCCGCGTCGAGCACGTCCGGCGTGAGGTAGTTGTTGAACGAGTCCGGCCAGAGCACCACGCGCCGCTCCCCCGACGCCCACCGGCGTAAGTCCGCGCGGGCGCTGGTGAACGGCTCCGCGGCGAACTCCGGCATGGCACGTTCCCGGGCGATCCCACCGAGCCGCTTGAGCGGACCCGCGTGCCGCGCGAGGAAGTTCGCCAGCCGGGGCACCCGCGCGGCGCCGCGCAGCCAGAGCGGCAGCCAGCCCATCGAGTAGTGCGACGCAGGGCGCAGCCGGCCCCGGTAGTGCTGATGAAGGAACTCCGCCTTGTACGTCGCCATGTCGACGTCCACCGGGCAGTCCGAGAGACATCCCTTGCAGGACAAGCACAAATCGAGCGCGTCACGAACCTCGTGTGAGCGCCAGCCACCCTTGACGACCTCGCCGTTGAGCATCTCGGCCAGCAGGTGCGCCCGCCCGCGGGTCGAGTGCTCCTCCTCCCGCGTGACGCGGTAGCTCGGGCACATCACCCCGCCACCGCTGGTGTTGCGGCATTTCCCGACGCCGACGCAGCGCCGCATCGCCTGCGCGAAATCGCCGTTGTCCTCGGGGTAGCCGAGCGTGACCTCGAGATCGACGGGCGCCGGGCGCAGCCGCAGATCGGCGTCGATCGGCCGCGGGTTGACGAGAATGCCGGGGTTCATCCGCCCAGCTGGGTCGAAGATCGCCTTGAACCGGGCGAAGACATCGAGCATTTCGCGGCTGTACATCCGAGACAACAACTCCGAACGCGCCTGGCCGTCGCCGTGTTCGCCGGACAGCGAACCGCCGTGCGCGACGACGAGGTCCGCGGCCTCCTCCAGGAAACGCCGGAACTGCACGATTCCCGGCGCCGACAGCAGGTCGAAGTCGAGCCGCATGTGCAGGCAGCCCTCGCCGTAGTGTCCATAAACGACACTGCGGCGACCGTGCTTTCGCATGAGCTGCTTGAACTCGCGCAGGTAGGCGCCCAGCCGTTCGGGCGGGACCGCGGCGTCCTCCCAGCCCGGCCACGCCTCCGCGCCGTCGGCGAGCCGGGTCGCGAGCCCGGCGCCCTCCTCGCGGATGCGCCACAACCGGCGTTGCGCCACCGGGTCCTGAAGCACCGCGAACCCGGTGAGTTCCAGCGATTCCGCGAGCCGTCGCGCCCGGTCCTCGTCCCCGGCCAGTTCGACGAACAGCCAGGCGCCGCCCGGCGGCAGGTCCGCCACCCGGCCGGGCAGCATCGCGACCAGCTCGGCGTCCACGCCTTCGACGGTCAAAGGCGACCACGGCAGGATCGCGGGCACGGCGTCCGCGGCGGCGATGTCGGAGGGAAAACCCAGTACCGCCAACACCTTCTGCTTCGGAAGCTCGGCCAGCGCGACGGTCGCCTCCAGCACGGTCACGCAGGTGCCCTCACTGCCGACCAGCGCCTTGGCGACGTCGAAACCGTTCTCCGGCAACAGGTGCTCGAGCCCGTAGCCGGAGACGCGGCGCGGCCAGGTGGAGAGTTCCTTGCGCAGCAACGCCAGGTTGTCCCGGACCAACGCGCGCAGCTCGTCGAAAACACGACCCCGAGCGTCGGGATCCCGGCCGACCCGCAAGCGCGTGCCGTCGTAGAGCAGCACCTCCAGCTCCCGGACGGCGTCGACGGTGCGGCCCCACGCCACCGAGTGCGAGCCGCAGGCGTTGTTGCCGATCATCCCGCCGAGCGTGCAGCGGCTGTGCGTGGACGGGTCCGGCCCGAACCGCAGCCCGTGCGGCGCCGCGAGGGCCTGCAGGTCGTCGAGCACCGTGCCGGGCAGGACGCGCGCGAGCCGCCGCGCCGGGTCGAGCTCGAGGACGCCGTGGACGTATCGCGAGGTGTCGACGACCAGGCCGGGGCCGCACGCGTTCCCGGCGACGCTGGTGCCGCCGCCCCGCGGGATCAGCGGCAGGCCGCGTTCGCGGGCCGCGGCGACCGCCGCGACGACGTCGTCCACCGTCTCCGGCAGCACCACGCCCCGCGGGACGTGGCGGTAGTTGGACGCGTCGGTCGTGTAGAGCGCGAGCGTGGCGGCGTCGGTGAGGATCTCCACGGCTCTATTCAATACGACCCTCTCCAGTCGGGTATGTCCGAAACCGCGGCCCGTGTGCGATCGTGGGCACGTGGCGGCAAAGGAGCACGTCGCGGGGGACGAGGCGCTCGAGCGCAGTGTGGTGCTCGGGGAGCTCCTGCGCGAGCGTGAGGAGCTGCTCGGCACCCTCGACCGCGTCGCCGCCCTGCACGGCACCGCCCGCCTGATCCGCGAGACCGTCGGCGCGCATTCGGGGTTCGTCGGCGAGCTGACCGCGCCGGGGCTCGCCGTGATCCGCTGGATGTCCGGCAACCGCACCGACGCCCTCCAGGACCTCGAAGTGCCGGTCGGGCAGGGGCTCGGCGGGCGCGTCCTGGCGATGGGCCGGCCGGCGCAGGTCAACGACTACGTCAGCTCGCAGGCCATCACTCACCACTTCGACGCGCAGGTCCGCGGCGAGGGCCTCGCCGCGCTGCTCGCCGTCCCGATCATCACCCAGGGTGAGAGCGGGCACGAGACGGTCGCGGTCGCCTATGCGGCCATGCGCGAGCCAGCGAACTTCGGCGACGACGCCGTCCGCCGGATGGAGGAGATCGCCTCCCAGGCCGGGACCGCGCTGCACCTGGCGAGGCTCGCCGAGTCGAGCCGCGCGACCGCGGTGTCCAGCGAACGCCTCCGGATGCAGAGCGCCCTGCACGATTCGGTCGGCGCGCTGCTGTTCTCCATCGGCGTCCAAGTGCGTGACCTGCACTCCGACGTCAGCGAAAACCCGATGCTGGCGGCCAGGCTGCGTCGCCTCGAAGGGGACGTCTCGGCGGCGGCCGGGGCGCTGCGGGAGTCGTTGCTCGCGCTCTCGGAGTCCAGCCCGGAGCGGGCGCTGCCGGTGGAGCTGGCCGAGCACTGCCGGTCCTTCCAGGCGCGCTGCGGCGTCTCGGCGCGGTTCGTGCAGCTCGCGGCGGTGCCGCCGCTGGACGCCGAACGCACCGCGCTGCTCGTCGCGGCGGTTCGGGAAGGCCTGCTCAACGTCGAGAAACACGCCGGGGCGCTGTCCGTGATCGTCAGCCTCCTGCCCAGCGAAGACGGGGTCCAGGTGGTCGTCGCCGACGACGGTGGGCGCCCGCCCGCGGAGGCGCCGAGCACCGGGATGGGTCTGCGGACGCTGTCCGACCGGGCCACCCGGCTCGGTGGCCGGGTCAGCCTGGTCCGTGACGAGGACGACGGCTGCACGCTGCGCGCGTGGGTACCGCTGGTGCGGCCGTGACCACGGTGAGCGTGCTGGTCGTCGACGACCATCCGGTGGTCCGCGACGGCGTCAGCCTGCTGCTGCGCTCGGACCCGTGCCTGACGGTGGTGGGTTCGGCCGAATCCGGGCACGCGGCGATCGGGAAGGTCGCCGAGCTGCGGCCGGACCTGATCCTGCTGGATTTACGGCTGCCCGACATGCTGGCGCCGGAGGTCGTCGCGGAGTTGCGGCGGGTGCATCCGGCCGGGCGGATCGTGGTGTTCACCGCGCACGGCGACCACCGCGGGGTGGTGGCCGCGCTGGACTCGGGGGCGCACGGCTGCCTGCTCAAGGACGTCGCCGGGACGGATCTGGTGGCGGCGCTGCGGCGGGTGCTGCGCGGCGAGCGCGTGGTCGACCCGCGGATCCTGCCCGACGACGACCAGCGCTCGGACGCGTTGGCCCGCAGCGGGCTGACTCGCCGGGAGTACGAGGTGCTGCGGCTGGCGGCGCAGGGCCAGACCAACCCGGAGATCGCGGAGTCGACCGGGCTGGCGCGGAACACCGTGAAGACGTATCTGCAGTCGGCGCTGCACAAGCTCGGCGCGCGGAACCGGGTCGAGGCGATCGGGAAGGCCTCCGAAGCGGGCCTGCTCTGAAGCACCCCAATGCGGCATTGGGGTATTCGGGGGCCGGGGAAAAGATCTTCGGCGGGGGTGTCGATCCGGGGCGGGGTGGTTCGACGTAGGGGCAGAGACCGGAAAGGGGACCCGCAATGACTGCCACGACGAGCATCCACCAGCTGCACCGGGCACCGCGGAGCCTCCCCGTGGTGCTGGCCACCGAGGACGACGCCGAGGACATCGGCCTGCTGGCGCCGGACGACCGCCTGACCTGCGCGGTGCACGGCCGCTGGATCCACCAGTGCGTGTCCTCGCCGCTGCACGTCAACCAGATCACCCGCCACCGCTGGTGCCGCGGCTGCCGCACCGAGCTGACCGTCGCCGTCGACGAGCTCGGCCAGGACGTCACCATGTCGTGCCCGCGCTGCGGTGACGGCGGCAGCGCCGCCACCACCCGCCTGGTCGCCGCCTGCCGCGCCAGCCTGGCCGCCGCCCGCGGTCACGCCCACCCGCTCCGCGCCGCCGCCTGAGCTGCCGGACTGAAGGACGCCTTCAGTCCACTGAGCGGAGCGAAGGAGTCCCGTCGCTCCACGCCACCGGGGCGCCGGCCCATGGTCTTCGGAAGGCGCGCAAGCGCCGACGAAGACTTCACCGCGCGCGCCGCTTTTCGGGGCCGCCAGGCCCCACGAAAACGCGACGCCGGGGCGCCAACTCCCGAAAACCGCACCTGACCTGCGAACGAGCGCCCCGTCGGCGCGTTTTCGTCAGCGCGCGCGAAACCAACAGAGTCCGTTTTGTGTCCGTGGACCTCTCCACGTGGGGGTATCGGATCACCGGGCGCGAACGCAGGATGACCGCCACCCGATGGTGACTCACGTCACCCGGACGGAGGTGGGTCTTGCTGACGGTCCGCGGTCTCGAGGTGCGGTACGGCCGGTCGGTCGCCGCGCTGCACGGCGTCGACCTCGATGTTTCCCCCGATGGGGTGCTCGCCGTGCTCGGTAGCAACGGTGCCGGGAAGTCGACCCTGCTCCGTGCCGTGTCGGGCACGCTCCGCATGCACCGTGGCGCCGTCACGAGTGGCGAGATCCGCTACGACGGGCGGTCGCTCGGCAAGCTCGATCCCGCCAAGATCGTCCGGCTCGGCGTGGTCGGGGTGCCGGAAGGCCGCCAGGTCTTCGCCAGGATGACCGTCGAGGAGAACCTCCGGGCCGGTGGGATCGGCGCCCGCACCAACGACGAACGCAGTAGAGCCCGCAAGCGCGTCGACGAGCTCTTCCCGGTCCTCGCGGAACGCGCCAAGCAGCGCGCCGGGCTGCTTTCCGGCGGCGAGCAGCAGATGCTGGCCATCGGCCGGGCCTTGATGTCGGCGCCGAAGGTGCTGCTGCTCGACGAGCCGTCGCTGGGGCTGGCGCCGAAGATCGTCGAGCAGATCGGCCAGATCATCCGCGAGATCCACGAGCAGGGCACCGCGGTCGTGCTCGTCGAGCAGAACGCCGTGATGGCGCTCAACGTCGCCGAGCACGCGATCGTGATGGAGGTCGGCCGGGTCGCCCTCGCCGGGACCGCCTCGGAACTCGCGGCCAGCGCCGACGTCCAGCGGCTCTACCTCGGCGGGCACGCCGAGTCGCAGGAGACCGCGGACGCCGAAGCCGCGACCGCCCGCAAGCGCCTCGCCGGCCGAACGCTGACGAGGTGGGGCGGATGAAAGAGCTGAAAATCGAGGGAGTCTCGCTGCACTTCGGCGGGATCCGCGCCCTCGACGACGTGTCGTTCACCGTCGCGCCCGGCTCGCTGCACGCGCTCATCGGGCCGAACGGCGCCGGGAAGTCCAGCTGCTTCAACGTGATCTGCGGGCTCTACCGGGCGACCGCGGGCCGGGTCCTGCTCGGCACCACCGAGCTGACCGGGCTCGCCCCACACCGGCTCGCCGGGCTCGGCGTCGGCCGATCGTTCCAGAACGCCGCGCTGTCAGCGGGCTCCACCGTGCTGGACAACGTGATGCTCGGCAGGCACGCCCTCACGAAGGGCGGCTTCCTCTCCGCCGGATTCCGGCTGCCGTGGACCATGAAACAGCAGAGGCGCCACGCCGACCGCGTCCGCGAGATCTGCGAGTTCCTCGGCCTCGGCGCGGTGATCGACGTCCCGGTCGGCGCGCTCCCCTACGGCGCGGTGAAGCGCGTCGACCTCGCCCGCGCGCTCGCCGTCGAGCCTGTGCTGCTCCTGCTCGACGAGCCCGCCGCCGGGATGAACGCCACCGAGACCGCGGAGCTCGCCGGGACGATCCGCGAAATCCGCGACGAGCTCGACATTTCGATCCTGCTCGTCGAGCACGACATGGGCCTGGTCATGGGCATCGCCGACCGGGTGACCGTGCTCGACTTCGGCCGCCGCATCGCCGACGGTACCCCGAGCGAAGTCCAGTCCGACCCCGACGTGATCAAGGCATACCTCGGCACGGAGGCCGCACCGTGAACACCTTCCTGCAGCTCGTGGTCAACGGCCTCGGCAAGGGCGCGGTCTTCGCGCTGCTCGCCCTGGGGTTCGTGATCATCTTCAAAGCCACCGAAGTGGTCAACTTCGCGCACGGCTCACTCGTGCTCTTCGGCGGCTACATCGTCGTCGTGACGCGGGACGCGCTCGGCTGGGTGGGCGGGTCGCTGGCCGGTGTGCTCGCCGCCGGCCTGCTCGGGCTGGTGCTGGAACGGCTGCTGCTGTCTCGGCCGCGCCACGCCGACGCGAACGCCCTGGCGCTGCTGACCATCGGCGTCGACGTGATCGTCACCGAGGAGATCGTGCGCCGGCTCGGCGTCACGCTGCCGTTCCTCGGCGGCGCTTGGGACGCCCAGCCGTTCCAGCTCGGCGGGATCACGCTGTTCCGGACCCATCTGGTGGCGCTCGGCGTCGCCGCGGTGCTGATCACGGCGTTCTCGCTGGCCTTCAAGTACTCGAACTGGGGCGTGGCCATGCGGGCGCAGGCGGAGAACCGCGAAGCCGCCGCGCTGATGGGCATCCACAGCGCGCGCGTCACGGCGACGGCGTGGCTCGTGGCCGGGCTGCTGGCCGGGGTGGCCGTGCTGTTCATCGCCACCCAGGACTTCTCCGGCGCCGGGCTGTCCCGCGGCACGCACTCGATCGCGCTCGCCGCGTTCCCCGCCGCGATCCTCGGCGGGCTCGACTCGACCGCGGGCGCGGTGGTCGGCGGCCTGGTGGTCGGGCTGGTGGAAGCGCTCTCCGCGCAGTACGTCTCGTTCGACTTCTCCAAGAGCGCGGTGTTCCTGGTGATGCTGGTGGTCCTGGTGGCCAGGCCGTCCGGCTTGTTCGGCACGAGGGAGCGAACACGTGTCTGACACCGCCGTGGAAACCCCGCCCGCCGCCCCGCCGCGGCCACCGGCGCGCCGAAACCCGGTACGTCTGCTGCGCCTCGCCGGCTGGCTCGCCATCCTGGTCGTGCTGCTGGCGCTCCCGCTGTACCTCGACGCCGCCTGGCTCAAGGCCGGGCAGTACATGATGATCGGCGCGGTCGGCGCGATCGGGCTGACCCTGCTGGCCGGCCAGGCCGGGCAGCTTTCCCTGGCCCACGCCTTCTTCCTGCTCGCGGGCGGCACCGCCTACACCGTCCTTTCCGGACCGACGGACGACGACCGCGTGCTCGGCTTCGGCATCGACCCGGCACTCTCGCTGATCGGCGCGGTGGTCGTGGCGGCGCTGCTCGGGCTGGCCTTCGCCCCGGTTTCCGGGCGGCTGCGCGGAATCTACCTGGGCGTCGCCTCACTGGCACTGGTGTTCCTCGGGCTCTACTTCGGACAGTCGGCGGAGGAGCTGACCGGCGGCACGTCCACCGGGCGCACGCCTACGCCGTTCTCCCTGTTCGGGTTCCCGTTCACCAACGACGGGCCCGAAATCACCGTGCTCGGCGTGCCGATCCGGCAGGCCGAACGCACCTGGTACCTATTCCTGCTGCTCACCGTGCTGGCGTTCGTGGTCGCACGCGGAGCCGTGAAGGGCCGCGTCGGACGCTCGTGGCGCGCGGTGCGGGACAACGAAGCCGCCGCCGCGGTGATGGGGGTCAGCGTCATCCGCGCGAAGGCGGGCGCCTTCGCCGTGTCGTCGGCCTACGCCGGGCTTGCGGGCGCCATGACCGTGCTGTGGTTCGACATCCTCAAGCCGGACGAGAGCGAATACGGCACGTACGGCATCAACGTCTCCATCGCCTACCTGGCGATGGTGATCATCGGCGGGCTCGGCTCGGTGTCCGGCGCACTCGTGGGCGCGCTGATCGTCAACGGGCTGCCGCAGATTCTCTCGCTCTACTCGGCCGACCTGGGCTGGTTCTCCGGCACCGGCGACGGCGCGCTGACCCCGATCCTGGTCAGCTCGTTCGTCTACGGCGCCGCGATCATCCTGGTCGTGCTGTTCGAGCCGGGCGGGCTCGCCGCGATCGGCCGCCGGATCTTCCGGCGGAGCACCAACCGCCGTCACACCCCGGAGGACACATGAAGCGAACGCACCTGGCCGCGGCACTGGCCGCGCTCCTCGTCCTGGCCGCCTGCAGCACGAAAGCGAACGACGCGGGGTCCTCGGGGGCGGACAGCTCGGGCGTCAAGACCGGCAAGGGGGTGACCCCCACCGAAGTCACCCTCGGTGTCATGACCGACAAGTCCGGGGTGTTCAAGAACCTCGGCCTCGGTGTCACGCAGGGCAACGAGCTGTGGGCCAAGGACTTCAACGCCGCCGGCGGCGTCTGCGGCCGCCAGGTCAAGCTCGAGGAGGTCGACCACGGCTACAAGGCCGACACCGCGAAGACGCTGTACCCGCAGATCGAGCCGAAGGTGCTCGGGTTCGTGCAGCTGCTCGGCTCGCCGGTCGTTGCCGCGCTGAAGCAGAACCTCGCCACGGACAAGGCCGTCGCAGCACCCGCGTCGTGGTCGTCCGAGCTGCTGGACAACCCGTACGTGATGATCGTCGGCACGACCTACGACCTGGAGATCATCGACGGCCTGTCCTACCTGCAGGAGCAGGGGCTGATCAAGGACGGCGACACGATCGGGCACGTCTACATCGACGGTGAGTACGGCAAGAACGGGCTGCGCGGCTCGCAGTTCTACAGCAAGAAGCACAACATGACGGTCAAGGAAGTCAAGATCACCTCGACCGACAGTGACCTGACCAACGTCGTCACCGGGCTCAAGGGCGCCGGCGTCAAAGCCATCGTGCTGACGACCACGCCTGCGCAGACCGGCTCCGCGGTCGCCGCGAACAAGGCGCTGGGCCTGGGCGTGCCGGTGCTGGGCAACAACCCGACGTTCGACCCGGCACTGCTGAAGAGCCCGGCCGCGAGCGCGCTCGACAAGCTGACCGTGGTGGCCAGCAGCGTGCCCTTCTCCGCGGACCTCCCGAAGGCCAAGGACGTCGCCGCGAAGTACAAGGCCGCCTACAAGGAGACCCCGAACGGCGGCGTGCCCTACGGCTACGCGGTCGGCGAGGTGTGGGGCGCGGTCCTCAAGAAGGCCTGTGACAACAAGGACCTCACCCGCGACGGCATCGCCGCTGCACTGAAGCAGACGACCTCCGCGAACACCGACAACCTGGTCGCGGCGCTCGACTTCTCCAAGCCGGGGACGCCGGCGACCCGCCAGGTGTACGCGGCGACACCGGACGCCTCCGCCGAGGGCGGCATCCGCTATGTGAAGCCGCTCTTCGAGGCTCCCGAAGCCAAGGAGTACGTGGCGCCTCACCAGAAGTAACCAATTTCGTTCCCGCGGCGCGGCCACCTCGCTTTGTCGAGGTGGCCGCGTTTTTTCGGGTGGAAATCCGCGACACGGCACGGACGGAGACGGAAATTGTCGGTGGTGAGGTTTTTAATGAGGTACGAGGAGAGGAAAGGAGGCGCCGCCATGATCGACCAACTCAACTATCGTGAGCGGGCCACCCTGAGAGCAGTGGCCGGTGGCCATGCCGAGATCAGCTGCAGCTGCGAGCCCGACCTGTTCATCGACGGGCTGAGCTGCTGCGACCAGACGACCGTGCACCGGCTCGCCCGGCTCGGCCTCATCGCCCCCGCCCACCAGGGCAAATGCGGTGAACGCGTGCGAGCGGTGCTGACCGAGTCCGGCACGCTCGCGCTGGGGGCCGTCGCGGCCGCCACCGGCGCCGCCGCCTAAATCCGTTGCCGCGGTGCGGGCGCACTGCGAGCATCGGCCGATGCACGTATTCCTGGAAACCGAGCGGCTGATCCTGCGCCGGTTCACCGAGGACGACGCGGACGCGTTGTTCACGCTCTACGACGACCCGCACGTGATGCGGTATCTCAATGGGGGCCTGCCCGCCGATCGGAACGAGATCGTCACCCTCGATATCCCCGCGTTCCTCGGTTACTACGAGCGTTTCCCCGGTTACGGTTTCTGGGCCGCGATCGAGAAGTCCTCCGGCGATTTCCTGGGCTGGTTCCATTTCCGCCCGCGCGCTCAGGACCCGGTCGACGAACCCGAGCTCGGCTACCGCCTGCACCAGGCCGCCTGGGGCAAGGGCTACGGCACCGAGGCGTCGGCCGCGCTGCTGGAGAAGGGCTTCACCGAGCTGGGCGTGCGCCGGGTGACGGCGTACACGATGACGGTGAACACGGGCTCCCGGCGGGTGATGGAGAAGGTGGGGATGAAGTTCCTCCGCACCTTCCAGATGGAGATCCCCGAGCACGAGCGCGCCGAGGGCAGCGAGCACGGCGAGGTCGAGTACGCGATCACCCGCGAGGAGTGGCGGGCGGCCCGCGCGCTGAGCTGAAGGGGACGTTCGTCGCGTCCCGCGGGATGAAGGGGACTTTCATCGCGTCCCGCGTGAGGAAAGTCCCCTTCAGCTCACCCGGACCCAGCTCTCACCCAGGTCCGTCGCCGAAGTCTCGCCGCCGGTGAGGTCGGCCAGCCACGTCTCGAAAGCCGGGGACTGTCCCACAGCCAGGCCCACCTCGAAGTGCGCCCGGTCGTCGAAGCGCGTCGCCCGCAGGGCGTAGGGCGACGCGCGAAGATCGTTCTCCAGGCGGCCGGCGCGGTCGTAAGCCACCGAGACCTCCACCAGCCGCAGCCGCCGGTACTCCGCGATGCCGACGGCGTCGATCGCCTCCGCGACCGCGGCCCCGTATGCCCGGATCAGCCCGCCCGCACCCAGCAACACGCCACCGAAGTACCGCGTGACCACCGCCACCGTGTCCGTCAGCTCACGGCGGCGCAGGACTTCGAGCATCGGCGTACCCGCGGTTCCCGCCGGCTCGCCGTCGTCGCTGGAGCGCTGCGTTCGGCCGTCGGGCCCGAGGACGAAGGCGTGACAGTGGTGGCGGGCCGACGGCTCGGCCTTGCGGCGCGCGGCGATCACCGCACGCGCGGCGTCCGCGGAGGTCACCGGCGCGAGCGCGCACAGGAAGCGGGAGCGCTTGATCTCGATCTCGTGGCCGCCCTCACGTGCCACGGAGAGATAACGATCAGTCATCGGCCGAGTCCGCCATGTACCCAGCCTGCCATCCCTCACCGGCACCGAACAGGCCGGGTGCGCACCCTGTTTTCGCAGGTCAGCGTGGTCTTCGACCGGTCAACGGGAGCTAAGGTCCGACATATGGGAGTACCCTGGGCCCCGTCAACGTATGCGTGGCATTTCCCACCCGCGCGCAACGGTGTATGTCGATAACAGCGAATTCACACTATCGTCATAAGACCCGGCGAACCCGGGAGTACCACCACGCGCCCCGACGGCCCCCACCACCCAGGCCGTACCGGAACCCGGCGTGTGCGCACGACCGACATGTTCGGCTGCCCAGTGCTGTGCGGCCTCTCGATGCACGCCAGCGAATCCGGCCTTCCGTATCCTCCGGACGGACCGGATGAATTCTCGCGGCATCCGCACCACACAAGAGATTTTCAGTTCTCGACTGACTATCGCGGTCCCGGACCACTTCGTTAACCGGTTCAGTGCGAACCACTCGATGGAGTGAGTACCGGTCGCGCCGACGCCTTGGGAGGCGGCCAGCCGTGACCCACCGTGCCAGTTCCATCCCCCCGCAGGGGGAGGCATTCCGCAACGCGCAAGCCCATGGTCTGTATCGGAGTGAGTACGAACACGACGCCTGCGGTGTCGCCTTCGTCGCCGATCTGACCGGGCGCCGCGATCATGCGATCGTCGCCAAAGCCTTGGTCGCGTTGCGCAATCTGGAACATCGCGGGGCGCGTGGCGCCGAGCCCGACACCGGCGACGGTGCCGGGCTGCTGATCCAGGTCCCCGACGAGTTCTACCGCGAGGTTACGGAATTCGAACTGCCCGAACCCGGCGCCTACGCCGTGGGCACCGCTTTCCTGCCGCAGGACGAAAAACGCCGCGGCCGCGCGATGACGACCATCGAGCGCGTCGCGGCCGAGGAGGACCTGCGGGTGCTCGGCTGGCGTGAACTGCCGGTGCACACCGAACACTGCGGTCCGACCGCGGCCGAGACCATGCCGCACATGACCCAGCTCTTCCTCGCCACCCGCCGCCCCAAACCGGGCGACGCGGACGAACTCGCGCTGGAACGAGCCGCTTTCTGTGTCCGCAAGCGAGCCGAGCACGAGCTGGCCGACGACGACGTCTACTTCCCCAGTCTGTCCTCGCGCACCATCGTCTACAAAGGAATGCTGACCGAGGGCCAGGTCGAGCGGTTCTTCGCCGACCTGACCGACGAGCGCGTCAAGAGCGCCATCGGCCTGGTGCACTCGCGCTTCTCCACCAACACCTTCCCGTCGTGGCCACTGGCGCACCCCTACCGCTACGTGGCGCACAACGGCGAGATCAACACCCTGCGCGGCAACCGCAACTGGATGGACGCCCGCGAGGCGCTGCTCGAGACCGACCTGATCCCGGGTGACCTCAAGCGGATCTACCCGGTGATCACCCGCGACGCCAGCGACTCGGCGTCCTTCGACGAGGTACTGGAGTTGCTCCACCTCGGCGGACGCTCGCTGCCCCACGCCGTCCTGATGATGATCCCGGAGGCCTGGGAGAACCATCAGGAAATGGACCCCGCGCGCCGCGCCTTCTACGAGTTCCACTCGACGCTGATGGAGCCGTGGGACGGCCCCGCGCTGGTCGCGTTCACCGACGGCGCCCAGATCGGCGCGGTCCTGGACCGCAACGGCCTGCGCCCCGGCCGCTACTGGGTGACCGACGACGGCCTGGTCGTGCTCGCCTCCGAGGTCGGCGTGCTCGAGCTGGACCAGTCGACGATCATCCGCAAGGGCCGGCTCGAACCGGGCCGGATGTTCCTCGTGGACACCGTCGCCGGGCGGATCATCGAGGACGAGGAGGTCAAGGGCGAGCTGGCCACCGCGCACCCGTACGACGAGTGGGTCGACGCCGGGCTGCTGCGCCTGGAGGACCTGCCCGAGCGCGACCGCGAGGTCCCGCTGCACGCCGCGCTCGTGCGCCGCCAGCAGGCGTTCGGGTACACCGAGGAGGAGCTCGACGCCATCCTCGAGCCGATGGCCCGCACCGGCGCGGAGCCGATCGGCTCGATGGGCAACGACTCCCCGCTCGCGCCGCTCTCCAGCCGTCCGCGGCTGCTGTTCGACTACTTCATCCAGCTGTTCGCGCAGGTCACGAACCCGCCGCTGGACGCGATCCGCGAGGAGCTGGTCACCGCGCTCGGCACGCAGATCGGCGCCGAGCCGAACCTGCTCACCGGCGACGCCGCCAGCTGCCGCCGGATCGCGCTGCCGTTCCCGGTGCTGGACAACGACCAGCTCGCCAAGCTGGTGCACGTCAACGACGACGGCACACTGCCGGAGTTCCAGGCGGTCACCGTGCTCGGCCGCTACAACGTGCACGGCGGCGGCGACGCGCTCGTCCGGCGTCTCGACGAGATCCGCGCCGAGGTGTCGGAGGCGATCGAGGACGGCGCCCGGCTGATCGTGCTGTCCGACCGCGGGGTCGACGCCGACCACGCGCCGATCCCGTCGCTGCTGCTCACCGGCGCGGTGCACCACCACCTCGTCCGCGAGAAGACGCGCACGCAGGTCGGCCTCATCGTCGAGGCGGGCGACGCGCGCGAGGTGCACCACATCGCGCTGCTGATCGGCTACGGCGTCGCCGCGGTCAACCCGTACATGGCGATGGCGACCGTCGAGGACATGGCCTTCCGCGGCCTGATCCCCGGGGTCACCCAGATCGAGGCGACCGGGAACCTGATCAAGGCGCTCGGCAAGGGCGTGCGCAAGACGATGTCCAAGATGGGAGTCTCGACGGTCGCCTCCTACACCGGCGCGCAGATCTTCGAAGCCATCGGGCTCGGCGAAGAAATCATCGAAAACTGCTTCACCGGAACGACTTCGCGGCTCGGCGGGATCGGCTTCGAAACCGTCGCGGACGAGGTCGCGAAGCGCCACCGGCACGCGTTCCCTGCCGACGGCGTCCGGGCCAGCCACCGCGAGCTCGAGACCGGCGGGGACTACCAGTGGCGCCGCGACGGTGAGCCGCACCTGTTCAACCCGCAGACGGTGTTCAAGCTGCAGCACTCCACGCGGGCCGGGAAGTACGACGTCTTCAAGGAGTACACGAAGGCGGTCGACGACCAGTCCGAGAAGCTGCTGACGCTGCGCGGGCTGTTCGACTTCAAGTACGGCGACCGGCAGCCGGTGCCGATCGAAGAGGTCGAACCGGTCTCCTCGATCGTCAAGCGGTTCGCCACCGGCGCGATCTCCTACGGCTCGATCTCGATGGAGATGCACCAGACCCTCGCCATCGCGATGAACCGCCTCGGCGGCAAGTCGAACACCGGCGAAGGCGGCGAAGACGCGGAGCGCCTGTACGACCCGGAGCGCCGCTCCGCGGTGAAGCAGGTCGCTTCTGGACGCTTCGGCGTCACGAGCGAGTACCTCGTCAACGCCGACGACATCCAGATCAAGATGGCGCAGGGCGCGAAGCCCGGCGAGGGCGGGCAGCTGCCCGGCGCGAAGGTGTACCCGTGGATCGCGAAGACGCGGTACTCGACGCCGGGCGTAGGCCTCATCTCGCCGCCGCCGCACCACGACATCTACTCGATCGAGGACCTCGCCCAGCTGATCCACGACCTGAAGAACGCCAACCCGGCCGCGCGCATCCACGTGAAGCTCGTGTCCGAGGTCGGCGTCGGGACGGTCGCGGCGGGCGTGTCGAAGGCGCACGCCGACGTCGTGCTCATCTCGGGCCACGACGGCGGGACGGGCGCGTCGCCGCTGTCCTCGATCAAGCACGCGGGCGGACCGTGGGAGCTCGGGCTCGCCGAAACGCAGCAGACGCTGCTGGCGAACCGGCTGCGCGACCGGATCGTGGTGCAGACCGACGGCCAGCTCAAGACCGGCCGCGACGTGATCATCGCGGCGCTGCTCGGCGCCGAGGAGTTCGGCTTCGCGACCGCGCCGCTGGTGGTGTCCGGCTGCATCATGATGCGCGTCTGCCACCTCGACACCTGCCCGGTGGGCGTCGCGACGCAGAACCCGAAGCTGCGCGAGAAGTTCACCGGCAAGGCGGAGTACGTCGTCAACTTCTTCGAGTTCATCGCCCAGGAGGTCCGGGAGTACCTGGCGGAGCTGGGTTTCCGGTCGATCGCGGAGGCGGTCGGGCACGCCGAGGTGCTCGACAAGCGCCGTGCGGTCGACCACTGGAAGGCGTCCGGGCTGGACCTGTCGCCGATCTTCCACGTGCCCGACATGGCGCCGCGCGGGCTGCGGCTGCAGCAGACGCTGCAGGACCACGGCCTCGAGAAGGCGCTGGACAACACGCTGATCCAGCTCGCCGAGGGTTCGCTGAGCTCGGGTGACCGGGTGCGGCTGGAACTGCCGGTGCGCAACGTGAACCGGACCGTCGGCACCATGCTGGGCTCCGAGCTGACCAAGCGATGGGGCGGCGAAGGGCTGCCGGACGACACCATCGACGTCACCTTCACCGGCACCGCGGGCCAGTCGTTCGGCGCGTTCCTGCCGAAGGGCATCACGCTGCGGCTGTTCGGCGACGGCAACGACTACGTCGGCAAGGGCCTGTCCGGCGGACGGCTGATCGTGCGGCCGCCGAAGGACGCGCGGTTCGCCGCCGAGGACCACATCATCGCCGGCAACGTCATCGGCTACGGCGCGACCAGCGGCGAGATCTTCATCCGCGGCAAGGCCGGCGAGCGGTTCTGCGTGCGCAACTCGGGCGCGCTGGCCGTCGTCGAGGGCGTCGGCGACCACGGCGGCGAGTACATGACCGGCGGCCGGATGGTGGTGCTCGGCGGGATCGGGCGCAACTTCGCGGCCGGCATGTCCGGCGGCGTCGCCTACGTGCTCGACCTGCCCGCGCACCGCGTCAACCCGGAGATGGTCGACATCGACCCGCTCGACTCCGAGGACGTGGACTTCCTGCGGGAAACGCTCGAAAAGCACTACGACGAAACGGAATCCGCGGTGGCGCGGGAGCTGCTCGCCGACTGGGACTCCGCTGCTCGACCGGTTCGGCAAGGTCATGCCGAAGGACTACAAGCGCGTGCTGGCGGCGCAGGCCAAGGCCGAGCGCGACGGGCGCGACGTGAACGAGGCGATCATGGAGGCCGCACATGGCTGACCCCAAGGGCTTTCTGACCACCACCCGCGAAGAGCCGAAGCGCCGTCCGGTGGATCTCCGGCTGATGGACTGGCGCGAGGTCTACGAGGACTTCGCCTCGACGAAGCTGCAGAAGCAGGCCGGCCGCTGCATGGACTGCGGCATCCCGTTCTGCCACCAGGGCTGCCCGCTCGGGAACCTGATCCCGGAGTGGAACACCCTGGTGTGGCGGGAGGACTGGCGTGACGCGGCCGAGCGGCTGCACGCGACCAACAACTTCCCGGAGTTCACCGGCACGCTGTGCCCGGCGCCGTGCGAAACCGCGTGCGTGCTGGGCATCAACGACGATCCGGTGACGATCAAGCGGGTCGAGATCTCGATCATCGACCGGGCCTTCGAAGAGGGTTGGGTGACACCGCAGCCGCCGGTTGCCAAGACCGGCAAGAAGGTCGCGGTGGTCGGCTCCGGCCCGTCGGGACTTGCCGCGGCGCAGCAGCTCACGCGCGCGGGCCACAGCGTCGTGGTCCTCGAGCGGGCCGACAAGATCGGCGGGCTGCTGCGCTACGGCATCCCCGAGTTCAAGATGGAGAAGCACCGGCTCGACCGCCGTCTCGCGCAGATGGAGGCCGAGGGCACGGAATTCCGCACCTCGGTGAACGTCGGCGTCGACCTGTCCGTCGACGAGCTGCAGTCGGCCTACGACGCCGTGGTGCTGGCGGGTGGCGCGACCGACTGGCGCGACCTGCCGATCCCCGGCCGCGAGCTCGACCGGCATCCACCAGGCGATGGAGTTCCTGCCGCCGGCGAACCGGGTTGCGTCCGGTGACCTCGAGGCGTCTCCCTCTCGACGCTTCCGGCCTGGACGTCGTCGTGATCGGCGGCGGTGACACCGGCGCGGACTGCGTCGGCACGTCGCACCGCCAGGGCGCTCGTTCGGTGACGCAGCTGGAGATCATGCCGAAGCCGCCGGAGTCCCGTTCGGACGCGCACCCGTGGCCGACCTACCCGATGATCTACCGGGTTTCCTCGGCGCACGAAGAGGGCGGCGAGCGGATGTACTCGGTGAACACGCAGGAGTTCCTGGGTGATTCGTCCGGCCGGGTCCGCGCGTTGAAGCTGGTCGAGGTGCGCAACGAGGGCGGCAAGTTCGTCCCGGTGCCCGGTTCGGAGACGCGAGCTGCCCGCGCAGCTGGTCCTGCTGGCGATGGGCTTCCTCGGGCCGCAGAAGCAGGGCCTGCTCGACGCCCTCGGCGTCGAGCTGGACCCGCGCGGGAACGTGGCGCGGGACAAGGCTTTCCAGACGAGCCTGGACAACGTGTTCGTGGC